>JBMOIP010000010.1:0-99615 GCA_049317265.1 Bacteroidales bacterium | reverse complement strand
GTTCCACGTTGCGTCGCCATCCTGCGAAGCGGTAATGGTGGTGTTACCAGCTCCTGCAATATGTATCTGACCGCTTACAATGGTTGCCACGTCAGTGTTTGAACTGCTGTAACTCACCGTTAAGGCTGAACTTGCTGTTGCACCCGGACTGTAATCCGGATCACCCATGACCTTGTCAGCTAAAGCATCAAAGCTTATGTTCTGGTTCGATTTAGTCACATCAAACGAATAGGAGCCAGTTGCCGAATTATAATTGTCGTTGCCATCCTGCGAAAGGTTGATCACCACCGTTCCTGTTTGGCCGATGCTTACTAATTGGTTACTGCCATTCAGGGTGGCTGCACTGCCGCTGCCAAGTGTAATGGTAACCATTAAACCAGAGGTGGACGAGGCGGTAACTTGTATGGGATCGGTAAACTGATTCAGTGGCAGGTTGCCAACCGGTAGCGAACCCATGGTCAATAGCTGGTCGCCTTTGTTGATGGTGAGCGCTTGCGATACCTGGGTGGCTGCTGTAAACGTGCTGTTACCTGCTTGGTCGGCATAAATAACACAACTTCCTGCCTTCAGGATGCTAACGGTAGCGCCGTTTGTTCCATCGCAACTTGCTATGGTAGGATCGGAACTGCTGAAAGTTACCGCATTGCCCGAACCTCCGCCCGTTGCCGAAAGGGTAAAATCTGCATCACCATAATTTTTTGCCGCCAATGCATCAAAGGTGATGGTTTGCGTTGCTTGACTTACCGCAAGCGTTTGCGTAACATCCGCTGCCGGGTTCCAGGCAGCATCTCCTGCCTGCGAAGCCGCAACAACAACTTCACCTGCACCCGAAATGTTGAGCGCAGTTCCGGTGATGGTTGCCGGACCGCTTACCACCGAATAGCTTACTGCCAGTGTTGAACTTGCCGAAGCTTTACCGCTCATTTCTACGGTTAGCCCTGAAGTATAGGTAACGCCCGACAACGCACCAAAAGTGATGGTCTGGTTCGATTTCACCACATCGAACGTGTAGCTTGAAGTGGCTGCATTGTAATTGTCGTTTCCCTCTGCCGAAAGATTAATCACCACCGTTCCTGTCAGTCCGATATTTTCCAATTGGTTGCTGCCATTCAAAGTGGCTGCGCTGCCGGCACCAAGCGAAATTGCTACGGTTAATCCCGAATTGGAAGTAGCCGTAACCTGTATTGTTGTAAACGTATTGAGCGGTAACGACCCAACCGGCAATGGACTCAGGGTAATTACCTGGTTAGCTTTGCTGATGGTGAGTGTTTGTGCCACCTGGGTAGCTGCTGCATAAAGCGAATTTCCTGCCTGATCGGCATAAATAGAACAGCTTCCTGCTTTGTAAATGGTTACTGTTGCTCCGTTGGTACCCGAGCAACTGGCAACGGTTGGATCGGAACTGGTAAAGGTGACCGGGTTGCCCGATGCGCCCCCGGTAGCCGAAACAACAAACGGTGCATCGCCATAGGTTTTGGATGCAAGTGCTCCAAAGGTAATGGTTTGCACACCTGTGGTGATATTGGCTGTTAAGCCGGTGGGCTGGGTAAGGCTGTAATTGCCGGCTTTTGTTCCTCCCAGTGTGCTGGTTGAAGTAACGGCAATGCCCGTACCCACATTGATGCTTGCAAAAGTTCCTGTTTTGGCTACTGTTACATCATCGGAGTTGATAACGCCGGTGAGCGTACCCGTGAGTACTGCCGCATTGGTGCCGTCGTACGATTTGTTTTGTGCGGCTGCCGTAGCCAGGGTAAGCGCTTTGGGGTTCACAGTTAAGGAACTGGTTGCGCTTGCAGAGGCCCAGGTGGCGTTGCCTGCCTGGGTAGCTGTAATATTGGCTATGCCTGCTCCCACAATATGAATCAGACCGGTGGAGCTATTAACAGTTGCCACTGCCGTATTGGAACTGGTGTAGGTAAATGAAGTTAAACCTGAACTGGCTGTTACAGTGGGCGTAAAATCAGCGGCACCATACGTTTTGGCAGTCATGGCAGTAAACGTTACTACCTGCGAGAAAAGCCCTTTCTCATAAGCACCCATGGTTGGGGTAGCAGCCCTTGTTGTTCCTGCATAATCGGCAGTTTGCCCGGCAATTGTTATACCCGGCAGGGTGGAGGCAACCGGCACCTGGTAATTTATAGCCAGCGTTCCGCCTGCGCTCGCAAAGGCCGGATCGTTATTTAAACTGAGTGCATCCTGATGGGTGAGGTTCTTTAATTCAGCCAAAGTACTGGCGTAACTACCAGTGATATAACCCAAGTATCTGCCGGCACCAGTGTATACCATGTAATCGTTGTAGTCGATTGTGAGATTTGTATGACTCGTTATTTCAACGGCAAAACAATACCCGGTGGAGTTGGAACCCATATTGACAAACAGATTGTTCCTGATATTCCTTGTATTGCTGTTAGGGGTTCTTATACAGTAGGAATAAATTGTTCCGGATGAAAAGGTTGGGTTAAGATACACTGTGTTAAAATAATAGCTATTGGTGCCACCCCAATCATAAATTCCTTGCAACCAATTTACTATACTGCCGCCCAACTTGATAATGTTGTTGGAATAGGTGGTTGTGCCACCGCTGATGTACATACCCGAGATATTTGCACCAGAGCTAAGGCCGACCGTGAGGCTGTGTATAAAATTACCCGATACCTTACTTGCCGTGGCTGGTCCGTTATAATATAAACCGATTACAGATCCGGCAAAGCCCCCCCCATACTGGTTCGATAAATTGTAGATCGTATTGCCACTAACGGTTTGTGCCGCCGCAGTTGTACTAATTTGTGCAATACCTACAACAGAACTATTTTCATACAAAGCAACCTGTCTATTGGTATTCATTAAATTCCTTACGGTATTATTCTGAATGGTATTGGTTCCTGATGTGGTTATAATTCCTACAACATTTCCAATGGGTCCAGTTGATTCGTTTAGCAACTCGGATATCGTATTGCCCGATATGGTTTGTACACCGGTACCCTCGGTTTTTATACCTATAGCATACTGAGGGTAAGTGATGCTGACTGAATGAGCACGGATGCTATAAGAGGTTTGAGTACTTCCGATTGTATTGTTGCTGATAGTGGTAGTGCCGGCGGAAGAGGTTTTATAGATACCATAAAAACTTGTTGCGTTAGCAGAATTCGGATTGTCAGTCGTGATTGCCCCAATTTTATTATTCTGACAGTTTACGGTGCCGGTTCCACCAATATATATTCCATAAGCCTTCCCCTCAGTGGTATTAGTACTAACTGCAATAGAACCAGTTCCCGTGGTAGCTCCTATGGTATTTCCCGTCACTGTTCCGATGTTGGCATCACCACTTTCAACATAAATTCCATACAAGGATGTAGCAGCTGAAGTTGTAATTGAGAGATTTGCTATGGTATTGCCTTGAACGCTGGCGGCTGTAACGCTGCCGCTCAGATAGATGGCATAAAAGGTATAGGTACTTGCTGATGTTTTAACCCAGCTTCCTACGCAATTTGCTGCATTTCCGCCAATATAATTGTTGGATATCGTACCTCCTGTTACCCGGTCGTAATAAATCACAAAATAGCTTGCAGTTGACGCTGGAACAAATGAAGCCGTTTCGTAAAAACTATTGCCCGATACGATTGGTGCACTGGTATGAACACTCATCCAAATGCCAAACGAAGTATAACTGCGGTTGAAGAAATTGTATATATTGTTGTTGGTGATGCTATTGTTGCTGTGCAATCCGCTTGAATAAACAGCACAGAATGGCCTGCTTGCATCGGCTGCAGAGGTAATATTGTTATTGTCGATGGTATTGTTGTTGTTTCCCAGGGTTGCTCCCGCACCAAAAAACAGCATCCCACAGGTTCCGGCCATGCTTGAACCTTTGATGGTACAATATTTCACCGTATTGGTGGAAGCATCGTTATAAAACCGGATGGTGGAAGTCCCTGCGTCTGTAGAAGTGCTGGTATTGGTAATTTCGAGGCTTTTGGTTGCGCCTGTGGCATTAACGCGTCCGTCGATGGTCACATTATCGGCGCCGTTCAAATCTATAAGCGGAAAAGCCAGGTTGCCTGAGATGCTTAATCCGGAAACGGTAGGATATACATTAACCGAAGTGTAACTTGAACTGCCGGTTCCGCTGGCATTCAGCACAGCCGAAACCGATTCGCTGGTATTGCCGTTAATTTTTATGGCAATAACTCCCTTGTGTGTTCCCGCATTAATGGCATCGAAGGCAGCTTTTAAACTGGTATAGGTTCCGGTGGCTGTTCCAAGCGTTGCCGTAACCCCAACCAAGCCGGTTACCGAATAATCGTAAGCGCCCATGGAATTGTAAGTTCTTGTGGTTCCTGCATAATCGGTGGTAATGCCCGTGCCTGTAACCCCAAGCAAAGCCAACGAAGCCGGAATATAATTGGCTGCCACCGTTCCGCCCGCATTGGCAAAGGCCGGGTTGGTATTTAAACTGTTCCAATTCAAATATGCCGCTTTAACCTGAGCCAGTGTATAGCAGTATGTCCCGTTTAAAAAGCATAAAGGCCCGCCGCTATTGACGTCTACGTATGTTGCCTTGGTTTGGTAATCATTGTAATCTATTGTGAGAAATGTAGTTGAGCTAAAAAATGCTGCATAATGGTTTCCTGTTGAGCCATTGTTGGTCCTGGCATTTATTAACAGATTGTTCTTGTAATACCTTGTAGTGCTGGAGCTACTACATACAGCGTAGCTGGCAAATCCACCTGTTGTTGGTGCTCCGCCAATATACACGGTATTAAAATAAAAATAATTGACACCACTCACGTCCCTTATACCATTGACGGTAATTGCCGTATTGTTTCCCACATTGATAATGTTGTTGGAATAAGTGGTTGTACCTCCATTGATATACATTCCATTAAGACCATAGCTTGCTGCGGCGGTGCTACTTACCGAAAGGGTGTGTATAAAATTACCCGAAACCGCACTTGCCGTGGCTGGCCCTGCATAATAGATACCGGTTATCGCTCCTGTAAAGGAAGCGTATGTGCTCGATAAATTGTAAATGGTATTGCCGGTAACGCTCTGTGCCGCGGCTACTGTACTTGTTTGCGCAATACCCACAACTGATGGGGTAGTAGCGGAATTATTTGCATTGGCACAGCTTAAATTCCTGATGGTATTGTTTGCAATGGTGTTGGTTCCGTTGGTTGTTTGTATGCCGATGGCCTGATTAGGAATTGTTGTACCGGCATTACTCGTGTTGTTCAGGTTTGCAATGGTATTACCCGAAATGCCCACAGTACCAGTACCATCAGAATAAATTCCAGCTACTATTTGTGTATTGCTCCAGGCAGCGCTACCGGAATTGATGCTATTGGCAGTAGAAGTGCTACCGATAGTATTGTTGCTGATGGTGGCAGTACCTGCACTTGCTGTTTTACGGATGCCGTAGATACTATACGCATAATTGGCATTTGAACCAGATCCGTATATTGCACCAACGGTATTATTCCTGCAATCTACGGTGCCTGTTGTACCAATTTGTATTCCGGTAAATTCACCATAGGTGTTGTAGCTATAAAGATAAATAGAATTGGTGCCCGTGGTGGCGCCTATGGTATTGCCGGTAACCGTCCCAATGTTTACAGCACCAGTACCACCAGCCGATATTGCAGTCCAGGTGTTCGTACCCGTAGCATCATCGCCCCAGTTAAAGTTTTTAATGGTATTGCCCTGAACACTTGTTGGCGTATTTACCGTTGGCCCCACATATAATTGAATGCCATAAAAAACATTTCTGGATGCACTTGTTTTGGTCCAGGCCTTACCCCCGCAATTGGGAGCGCTGCCGCCAATATAATTGCCGCTGATGGTAATATCAGAAGAAGTTACGTCGCGCACGCCAATAACGATCATGCCACTTTGGCCAGCTTGAGCAAAAGACGTGGTTTCATAAAAACTATTGGCAGATATGGTCCATCCCGTATTGTATGTATTCAAATACACTCCAATTGAAAGACCAGTCTTGCAGAAGAAGTTGTAAAAATTATTATTACTGATGGTATTGCCTGAGTTTGTTTTGGCAATTGTGCCATTGGAATAAATGGCACTCAAAGGACGGTTTGCATCACTTACGTTAGTGAAGTTGTTATTATCAATGGTGTTGCCATCGTTGCCCGTGGTGCCTGTGGTGGTGCTGAAAAACAAAATACCTCCCGATGCATCCATGGTTGAACCTTTGAGGGTGCAATATTTTACGGTATTGCTTGTGGCATCATTAATAAACCGTATATCGCTTGTTCCTGCCGTTGTCGCAGTGCTGGTGTTGGATATTATGAGGTCTTTGGTTGTGCCTGTTGCATTTACCCTACCATCAAAAGTAACATTGTCGGCCCCGTTTAAGTCAATAAGTGGAGCAGCCAAACTGCCTGTAATGCTTAAACCGGTAAGGGTGGGATACACATTTACCGAAGTGTAAAAAGGATTGCCTGCAGAAGTTGCAGCGCTGGCATTCAGCGCAGCCGTAGCCGACTCTGTAGTGCTGGCGTTAATTTTTATGGCAATAACGCCTTTGTGCGTTCCTGCATTAATGGCATCGAAGGCTGCTTTTAAACTGGTATAGGTTCCGGTGGCTGTTCCAAGCGTTGCAGTAACAACTACCCAACCACTTACCGGGTAATCGTAAGCGCCCATGGCAGGTGCAGTAACACTTCTGGTAGTTCCAGCATAATCGGTGGTAATGCCTGTGCCTGTAACACCAACCAAAGCTAAAGATGCAGGAATATAATTGGCTGCCACCGTTCCACCTGCACTGGCAAAGGCCGGATCGGTAGTTAAACTGTGCAGATTCTGACCTGCAAGACCAGCTTGAATCTGAGCCAGTGTATTGCATCCTATGCCGATGAACCAAACCGCAGTTCCTGAGGGGCAGATGTAATCGTTATAATCCATCGTTAGCCCTGTAGTATTGCCAAGAGCAACGCAGTAATTAGGACCTCCTGTGCGGACATTTACAAACAAATTGTTTCTGTAATTCCTCGTAGTACCAACGCCGTTAAGGTTTCTTAATCCATAGGAACCATAGGAACCTCCAGTTCCGCTAATATACACGGTATTAAAATAGATGTTATTGGTACCGGCCGATTCATATATCCCACTTAGTTCGCTATTCGTACTGTTCCCCAAACTGATAATATTGTTGGAATAAGTTGCAATACCTTCGCGGATATATATCCCGGAGAGTTTTGCCCCTGAGTTGCTGCTTACCGTAAGGCTGTGAATAAAATTACCCGAAACCGTACTTGCCCCTGGCCCCGAATAATAAAATATACCGTTTACATAACCTGCAAAGGCTCCGTATGTGTTCGATAAATTATAGATGGTATTGCCGCTAATCGTTTGTGCTCCAGTGGAGCTGGCTTGGAAAATACCTGTAACCGAATTTGGAAATGATTCACTATTTGCATTGGCAATGGTTAAATCCCTTATGGTATTGGTTGTTATGGTCATGGTTTCGCCGGATGCATAGATACCAAACACACAACCGGTTGTAGTGGCTGATGAGCAGTCAGTACCGTTGGTGAGTTTTGAAATGGTGTTACCTGAAATGATAACTGTACCTGATCCTTGTGAATATATTCCATATACTTGTTGTGCAACGGTCGTAGAACGGCTACTGGCATTGATGCTGTTTGCAGTGGTGGTACTCCCGATGGTATTGTTACTGATGGTGGTAGTGCCTGAATTATTTTTATAGATACCTTGAAAGTTTGTGGAGTATTGAAATTCTAAATTGGCAGCCGTTATTGCCCCAATCGTATTATTTTGACAATCTACTGTGCCGGTTCCTCTAATATCTATTCCATTCACCCGATTACCGGCGGCCATGGATGTAACTGCAATAGAACCAATACCCGTTGTGGCGCCGATGGTATTTCCGGTTACAGTACCTATGTTTACTGCTCCCGTTGCAGTAGTAGGAATAGCTATAGCACTCCAACCGGAAGATGCTACTCCTGCATCGCCCCATACAAAGTTCTTAATGGTATTGCCCTGCACGCTCGTTTCTTCGCTTACCTTTGGCCCTACATTCAGATTAATTGCATAAAAGATATTGGTATACATATTGGTCTTTGTCCAACTGGTTACACTGCCAGTGGTACCACAATTAGCAGCACTGCCGCCAATAAAATTTCCGCTGATGGCAATATCCGTTGAAGTAATAGCGGAAACATTTATGACCGTATAGTCAACTGCAGCTGTTGGACCGAATGATGCGGTTTCATAAAAACTATTGGCTGAGATTGTCCATCCGGTATTGTAAGCCGCCAGTTGTATCCCGTTTGATGCTGTTCCCCTGCTCAGAAAATTGTAGATATTGTTATTGCTGATGGTATTGCCGGAGTTTGATTTGGCAGCGGATGTTCCTGCCGAATAAACTGCATTCAATGGCCGGTTTAAATCGGTTGAATTGGTGATGTTGTTATTATCAATGGTATTGCCATCGTTACCGTTTGCACCGGTGGTGGTACTGAAAAACAAGACACCTGCCGCCGCATCGGTAGTTGAACCTTTGAGGGTGCAATATTGCACCGTATTGGTGGAAGCATCGTTAATGAACTGGATGGTAGAAGTGCCTGCCGTATTCGAAGTGCTGGTATTGGTAATGATAAGGTCTTTTGTTTCACCGGTGGCATTTACGCGTCCGTCGATGGTAACATTTTTGGCACCGTTAAGTTTGATCAGCGGAGCGGCCGGGCTGCCTGAAATGCTCAGGCCTGTAACGGTGGGATAGATTTTCAACGTAGCCCATGTATTGGTTGCCTGCCCTGTGAGACTTGCAGTAGTAGTTGACTCATTGGTTGAAGCAGTAATCGTTATAACGATATTATTACCGCTTTGATTGGTGTTTGTGTTAATGGCAGTAAATGCTGCACCTAATGTGGTATAGGTTGCATTAGCGCCGGTTGATCCGGTTACGGTTACCTGTGCATTTGCGGTTTGCAGGAGCACCATGGCAACAAGTGCCATTGCGAGTAAAAAGTTTACTTTTTTCATATTTATCCTTTGATTAGTGTTATTTGCAGTGAATGCGCTGGAAAACAGAAGTTCGCCTGGAGTTACCTTCTCCAAACAGCGGGCAATTACGGGAAAAATCGGCTAACTAATTATCTGGCGTGGCTACAATAAGGCTACAGGCATGGCAACAATAAGGCTACAAGACAAAACTGATTTTGAGCGTAGAAACTTCCAACTATTTATTTGCATAAGGCCGGAGATAAGGTTTCAAAAACATCCATATTTGTGTATCAAGATACAAACTATATGGTATATTTGTATTTTGTTTATCCTGATAAAAATATGGAAATTCCTGATTTTTTGCCAAGACCGGCTTACCTGGACAAGGTTATCCCTTTTATTGATAAGCCATTGATTAAAGTTTTTACCGGCCAGCGCCGTTGCGGAAAGAGCTTTGTTATGCTTCAGACCATGGACTACATCCGGAAACAATTTCCCGGTAGTGATCTTATCTACTTAAATAAAGAGGACCCCGGTTTTGATGAAATATACAACGACACAACGTTGTGGAACTGGGCTAAATCAAAAAAACAGGAGAAAATAAAATGTTTTGTATTTATCGACGAAGTTCAGGAGATCACCAATTTCGAGAAGGCTTTACGTGGTATGGTTGCAGATGGGGGCTTTGACATCTATTGTACAGGCAGTAATGCGACCTTACTCTCCGGAGAACTTGCCACCCTGCTCTCCGGAAGATACATCGAGATCGCTGTGCACAGCCTCTCCTATTCGGAATACCTGCAATTTCATCAACGCGAAGACAATCCGGGTTCGCTTCTGAAATACATGACCCAGGGAGGAATGCCATTTTTGATTCACCTCGACGACAACGATCAGGTACGTCAGGAATATCTGCGTAATATTTTGAATACTATTTTATTCAGGGATATCGTCCAGCGGTTTAATATCCGAAATTACAGTTTCCTGAATAATCTGATGACCTTTATTGCTGACAACACAGGTAGTCTGGTAACAGCCAACAGAATTGGAGATTTTTTAAAATCTCAGAAAATTACTATTTCGACAAGAACAATCGTTGACTACCTCTATTTTCTGGAATCTTCCTACCTGGTGCACAAAGTAGCGCGATATGATATTGCTGGTAAAAAATTGTTCGAAATCAATGATAAGTATTATTTTGAAGATATTGGTTTACGGCATACCCTGAAACCCTTCGATCCAAAGGATGTAAATAAGTATATCGAATCCCTGGTTTACAGGCATTTAATTGACAGCAACTACCAGGTATATGTCGGCAAGCTAGGAGACAAAGAAATTGATTTTATTGCGTCAAAAGGAGATGTGACGATGTATATTCAAGCGGCATTAAACGTCTCTGACGAGAAAACTTTTGCGAGGGAATTTGGAAATTTACTTTTAATTCACGACAACCATCCCAAATATGTGGTTACCCTTGATGAATATGCCACGGGCAATCATCAGGGAATTATTCATTGCAATTTAAGGGAGTTTTTAATGCGTTCTTTTTAATTAAAATACTATCCTTGTGTGCCTTATGCAGCAACTATTTAAACTTCATCAGATAAGCCGAAAGGTTTTCTTCCGGGGCAAGTTGTAATTTTTTTCGCAGTCGGGCACGGGCAATCCGTATGCTGTTGTGTGCCAGGTTCAGCATCGTTGCAATCTCTTTCGTATCGAGGTTCAGCGTGAGCAAGGCGCACAATTTAATTTCTGCAGGGGTTAGTGCAGGGTGTTTTTTTACGATTTTTGAAAGCGAATCGGGATAGGTTATTTGAAACCGCTGTTGCACTTTTTCCCAGGTGTCGAGTTGCAATTTCCGGGCAATATTCTTTTTTATTTCCAGGATAACCGGCAACAACGATTGTGCATCCGGGTTCGCTAATTCTATCAACTCCTCAATTTTCGAAAGCAGCCATTGATTGTCTTCTTTGTTTGCAACTAATTGACTAACAGATAATGCAATATCTTTGTTCCTTGTTTCTATAAGCTTTTGCAATTCCTGGTTTTTCCGATCACGCTCTTCTGCTATTTTTTTCGTTTCGGTTATATCAACAATCGACATGATGATGAGTCCTTGCTCCAGCAATGTTGCAATTGAGGCGAAGCCATGCTTTTGTTCGCCATTTTTATTATTAAAAGTAAATTCATATTTGTTTGGAGCAGTTTCAGGATTGGCAAGTCGTTGCAGGTTATACGCTTTTAGTCGTTCAAATTCGCCGGGCGGCAGCAGTTTGAGCCAACTCATCCCAATCACTTCTTCCAGGGTATATCCCGAAGTTTCGCAATAGGCATCGTTAGCCATTGCAATGGTCGTATCCAGGTTGTAAATAGCAGTAGGAGCCGCATTTTTTTCAAATGCAACTTTCAACACCTCTTCAATCGATATGCTTTGTTGCTTTAATTTATTGTACATAACCGGAGTTTACAGATGCACCAGGGTAAGTTATTTCTTTGGTCCACTTCATTCGCAATGCCTTCAGCGTAATAAACGTAGCCTCCCCTTCAATATGTTTAACAACATTCGACAAGCTGACAGCTTTGGGCTGTACTGGCAGGCCTGGTGCTAATAAATTCAGGAAAGCCAATAAAGGAAGTCGAAGCAGGTTACAGGAAATTCTCATCTTCATGCAAAGAGAGCGTTATCATATTGTTATTGCCAAAGATGAATAAAAACGAAACCCGTCATGGGTGTTTATTTTTTAAGTTCCGAAAGGCCAGGTGGTACATGATGCCGGTTACCTGGCACCCACCTCCACCCTGATCTCCGAAAGCGCTTTCACTGCCCTGTCGGAGAAGAAATCGCAGGAAGGGAAGATCCGGAATTTACCGCCATCCTTTTCATCTTTGCACTGTACGATGAGGACTTCTGCCTGGTCGTTGCGGTTCAGGATTTCGCTCAGGGTATAAACGGAGCGGTAACCGTCAACACCTGCCAGGATAACCAGCCCGTTCCGCAGATTTTTTCTGTTGAATGTCACTTTGCCGTCAAGATAGTCCTTCAGGTAAACACCGGTGAATGGCTGAGTGCTGTGAATGCCGCGGCCCTTTCCATAGAAAATGGTATGAAGGGTCTCCTTCTGAAGGCTTTCGGGAGTATCTTTGAATCCCTCCTCCTGCTTTTCGTTGATGAAGAGGTCGACTTTTTCAGAGGTTAACGGAGTAATGTCGCGGTTGACTTTGTAATTACGCGGATAACTGATCACTGTGATCTTCACCGGGTTCCTGATGTTTCGTTCGGTGATGAGGTCGTTGGCGATCACCAGTTTGCTTGTGACGGGAAGTGGCCAGAGGTCTTTGGACTTGCTGGGAACGATGCGCATTACGTCAGTGGCGATGATGGAATTATGAAGGAAATTGGGGTAGTAGATCTCGCCCCAGCTCATGACAACTTTTTCGCCAAGGTCATTTTCGATTTCAACAAACACATCGATGATGGGATTGAATTCGGCCTTGTTTTTTTTCTTGAGGATGCGATCCTTTAAAATGTCGAAAAGCGAGTACCCATCATACCTGTATGCGCCTACAAACTGGTTTCCGGTATCTTTGTTGAGCAGTGCCTCTTTCACGATCACGGAGTGTTTCGTGAGTTTGGTGAAATCAACTTTACCGGGGTTTTCCACCTCGCCGGCAATGACGAGCTCTTTCATCGGCAGTACAAAGGTCTCCTCGTTGTCGTAGAAGTTGTTGTTTTTATCGCCGGCATCACGGATGGCCTTTTTTTCTGCTTCGGGACTGTTCTTCTTCTTCATGGATTTTGTTTCCTGGGAATAACCTGCCTGTAAAGTTAAGGCGAAGAAGAGTAGTGTAATAAGTTTTTTCATAGTGCAATGTTTGAGATAGTTTTACAAAGTTACGGATATTTCCCCGGTGATCATTCTTCCCGGGCTCTGCTGGAGCCTGTCGTCGATGAACCTCGCGTCAAAGATATTGTCGATGTTGAGACTGGCGGTAAGATGGTTGAAAAAAAGATGCCAGATCTTGATTCCGACTGTTTGGAATGAAGGATATTTATTGGTGAGCAGGTAGAGATCGGTCTCATTGAGATCATTGATATATCGCTCTCCTGTATATTTCCAGAGCAGATTCACATTTACGATCTTATTTTTAACAGTGATCCCGGCTGATGCCTTGTGCATGGGGACATCTGTGAGATACTTTCCTGTTAAATCCCGGTCGACGATGGTGTCTTCCGGGATGAAACTACCGATTACAGAGTGGTTGAAGGTGTAGTTTGCAAAAACCGAGAGCCATTTGAGAGGTTGAATGTCAAGATCAAGTTCAAAGCCGGTGATGTTGACCCGGCTGATATTCTCCTTCATGAAAACCGGGGTAAGTTTATACCCCATGTTCACCGAATCGCCGTTGCTGACATAATACATGAAGTTTTTCCCGATGGAATAATAAAGTGAAGCTGCGAGGTGGAGTTTGTTGAAAAAGAGCAGGTCGGTTCCCACTTCAAAGTTGTCGAGGACCTCCGGTTTTAAGGCAGGATTTGCAATTTTAAACCCCTTTGAAATCTTTCCCGAGCGGCAGAGGTCATCAAGATTCGGGGCACGGAAACCCTGGGCGATTGTAACATAGATGCGGGAATGTGTGGTGAACCGGTACTGGATGGAAAACTTCGGATCGAGCTGGTACCATTGATTCCTGGGGAAAAGACTATCCTGGTAATCAACAAGGTACTGGATAGAATAGGAGGGATCATCTATTTTAAAGCTTCCGTTGTGAAAGATGGCTGTGTTGAGACGAAGCCCGAGGTTTATCTGCAGCTTTTTATCCAGCAGGCCGATCTCGTCCTGTAAAAACAGGGCCCAGGTATCCATTTTTCCCTTGTTGGTGATCAGGTCGGTGGAGGTGTAGTAGATGTCCTGCCCGTCAACACTGCCATAATGGTAATCTACTCCCGTGGTGAAAACGTTGGATTTCCCGGCAGGAATGATGGTGTGCAGGTTCATTCCCCGGTCAAGCCGGGTTGATTTGACAAGGTATAGGCTGTATTCGCCCTCTTTCATGTATTCATTGAGGCGTTCAAAGTGTTCATCCTGGGTGTATGCCATGAAGTTCCATCTAACCGTTCCTTTACCACCCATGTATCGCATGTTTGACTGCCAGGTTTTATGCCGTTCATAGGCGCCGTCAACTTCATAGATTTCGGTGCCGCGTCCCCGCTTGTCATCGAAGAAGTTGGCGCTGATTTCCACAGTGTTCAGCTGGTTGAACTGGTAACCGGTTCTGATTCCAAGGGATGCTTCCCGAAGGAAGTTGTTTACATAAAAGGTGTCACTTTTTTCAAGGTATTGCGGAATTTCAGGGTTGTAACCGTCGCTCCGTCGGTAAAAACCGTTTAATCCATAGAAAAATCCCTTTCCCATGACTTCGGGCTTGAGTTTCCCGGCCAGCTGATACCTGAATCCTGCCGTGTTAAATGTGCCGTAGTCGAGGGTTGCCATGCCGGAAATGAGCCGGGTTGGCCGTTTTGTCCGTATGTTAATCACACCGCCCATGGCGCTGCTCCCATACTGCGCGGAACCCGGTCCCTTGAGGACCTCAATCTTTTCAACATTGTCGCGGTTGATCAGGTTCCAGTTTACACTCCCTGCATCTGCCTTGTTCATGGGTACATCATCAATCAGCACAAGGGTTCTGGCCTGGTCGTTCCCGCTGAGGCCGCGCAACGATACCACGGTGTTGTTGGCGAAAATTCCCATGGTGGAAGATAGGTTTACCCCGGAGATGAAGTCGAGCACGGATACAATACTCTGACCCGGGGTATTGGCAATGGTTTGCGACGAGATGATCTCCATCCGTGTGGGTTCATCCTGGGCCACACGGTCGGGCTTCGACTCAATTATCTCAAACTCCGGGGTGTTGATCACATTGATCTCCAGGGAGAAATCCAGGTTGATATTCTGTCCGTCCCTGAGTGTGACATTTTTTATCTCAGGCTTATATCCAAGATAGGAGACCTTCACGCTGATCTTCCCTGCTGCCACCCCGGTGATATTGTATACGCCGTCCTTCCCCGTGAAAGTGGCTTTCCCCTTCTGGTCGAGGATTACATGTGCACCGGCAAGCAGGGTGTTGCCGGGAAAGCCGGTAACTTTCCCATGGATAGTCCCTCCCGCTATAGCATGAAGAAAAGGAAAGAGGGCAAGCAGGCAGATCATCCAATTCCGGATCCTGCCTGGTGTACCTGCCCTCTTTGCGAACAACTGAAAGCTATTCAACAACAAACTGTGTTGAACAGTCACGGTCGCTGCCACTGAATCTAACTTTTAAAATGTAGAGGCCCGGCCTGGCGCCCTGCATCTCCACCGACTGTTTCTGTGAAGGCTGTGCGATTGAAACCACCGTTTTACCGTTGACATCGGTTACCGACATGAAATCCATCGGTTCTGTTGACGACAGGGTAAATTTACCATGGTTGGGTGAAGGATATACCTTAAGCCGGTTCGTGTAAAGGATTTCATTTTGCCCGGTGGAGTTAACACCCGTAACAAGGATGTCGTCAACCATAGATTGTCCGGCTGCCTCAACGGTTCCGCCACCAACGCTGGTGTTTGAAGCCATGATCCAGCGAAGGTAGATGGAGCTGGTTCCCTGGCCGGTAATGGGCACTGAAACGTTGTTAAGTACACCGGTTGTCCAGTCTGATCCTGTGGTAACAGCGCCGCCTGTAACGTCGGCATAAGTTCCGCTGCTCAGTCTCCATTGAAGTTTAAAGTCGCGGGGGCCGTTGGCATCGCTCTTTTGTTTCGAGGATACTTTGAAATCGGTGTAGTTGTTTGCCTTGAATTTGATGGACCAGAACTTGACATCGGAGCCGTTTGCCCAACCGCTTGTTGCAGCTGCGTAAGTGGTTGCACCTGTTGCAAAGGTAACTGTGTTTACTGTGGAGTCGGTGGTTGCGGTCAGCACCCACTGAAAGCGGAGGTCATAGGCTTTGTTTGCAGTGAGGCCCAGGTTGGCATTCAGGCTGTCTTTCCCTGTATTTGCCGGGAAGTTCCAACCGGTGAGTGTTTCCTGTGCATAGATTGCGCCGGTAAGGATGAGCAGCATGATAACGAGTAACTGTTTTTTCATAAGAGTTGTTTTTAGGTTAGAAATTGATGTTTTGGTTTGTAATGGAAATTATTGCTGGATTTTCATGGCGAAGGTGACCGACCCTGCAGGGTCATTTTCAACGGAGAGGATCCTGACCAACCCTTTTTTACCTGCGGTTGTCAGGAATGGAATCACTACGCCCGGGTTGGCCCATTTGAATTTTCGCTTGCCCCAAACATCATCGTACGACAAGATGAGCAAACTATCATTGTGGCAGGCATCGAAGGCCGTCACAGGAACAGGATCGGTGTCGACACTGATATCCCATTTTGTATAGGGTTTTGTTGTCCAGGAGCCAACGGTCGGATAATACTCGGTAATTCCGCCACCTGTTTCACCCGGGGATGAAAAAGTTGGTGAGGGGGTACCATCCACATAATAATAGGTGATGATGTCGATGAGGCCCTGGTTCATTCCGGCCGAATCGGCAAAATAGACCTTTCCCGTTGAAGGAATCAGGAATTGTCCATGGGCTGTGCTGTTCTGGAAACCCATCGTGATGGATGGATAATCGAGGATGCCGCCCCAGGTAGAAGCAGGATCCTTGAGCACGGTGATTGCCGTTGTGGCAAATTGCCGGTTTTTGTCCATCACCTGGAAGGTCCAGCGGGCTTCAGCTTCAACACTTTGATAAAATGTTTCGTTCACCGAAAAACCTGTTGAGTTCAATCCAGAATCCAGAACGACTTTTACGGTGCCGTCGGGCATGATCTTCTTGACAACAAAGTTCGTTATGTTGGCTCCGGATGCCGAAGCAGTAATACCAAACCTTAGTTTACCTCCAACGGCCACGATGGCGCCTGATGCAGTGTATTCAGCGCCGGTTGACAATGAGATAGCTGGCGGAGATGGATTTTCATCCTTCTTGCAAGATGAAGCCAACAGGCTGAAAAGGGCAAGTGCTAAGAAAAAATGTGTGATTTGTGTTTTCATATTTATTGTTTCGATAGGTCAGGTTGTGCATATCGGCATCATGATGATTCCTTGAATGATGATGGAATTTCATCTCCCCGGAATGACTATTTGGTGGCGAAAGGTTTCAGAGAAGCCGGAAGTTTTTCGAAATTCGGGTTTGACTGCGGGATCATGGATGGCTGGCCATCTTTTTCAAGAATTTTCATCCCCTGGTCTTTGGATAACATGAATTGCAGGAATGCAACGGCAGCAGGCTTATTCGGAGCATTGGAGATCAAGGTCACGCCGTAGATCATCGGTTCCCCCTTCATGTTCACTTTCTGGCCCGGCTCTTTTCCATTGATGGAGACGACAGCGGTATTGTATAGTTCAGTGAGTTTCGGATCTTTAAGATTTATCTCCGTGGGAAGGACTACGTACTTAAGTCCGTGCTGTATGGCAACAGATTTATAGAGGAATATGTAATCGACCGATTGTGATTCGAGAACCGCAATGAGATCAACCTCCTTGGGACGCATATAGTTCTGGTCTTTACCTGACAACTGATCTGTAAGTCCCGGCTTTTTATAATACTTTTCTGCCAGCTGCATGGTCATGAGCGAACGATAGCCGCATGGATCGGAATTGGGGTCGGCCCTGCCGAATGCGACGTCCTTTTTCATGAGGATTTCGAACCAGTTCTTGTCAGTTATCTTGTTGGCATATCTTGATTTCTCCGTGTAAACAATACACATTTCATTGGAGACAAATTTGATATTCCATTCTGCAAACTTTGGGATCAGCATGTTGTCGATCACTTTGTAGTCGGCGGAGGCCATGATATCGCATGGTTTGTTCAGGTCGGTCACTTTGCGGGCGCTTTCAACGCTGCCGGCCGATTCCATGAGGATGTTGACATCCGGGTGAACTTTTTTGAAGGCAGCAGAGATCTCCTTCATCGGCACGGATAGGCTGCCGGCATGAAAGATAACCAGGTCGCCGGTGAGTTTCTGTTGTGCGTAACCACTTAAAAGGGAAGCAAGGCCAAGGATTAGCGCTAAAAATAGTTTTTTCATGATTGGATTTTGTTTGTGATTATTTTTTCAGTTCCTGTAAGAATTTCTCAAACCCCTCCTGGATATGACTGTCAACGGTACTGTGGAAGTTGTCAAAAGCCTTCACGAGGCGTTTCCCTTCTTCAGTAAGCGCGGTATGGCCGCCCTCGCTGCCGCCTCGCTGCTTCTCCAGCAACGGGAATCCGAAAAACTTCTCAATTTTCATCAGGTTGCCCCATGTCCGGCGATAGGTATAGCCTAATTCGTCGCATGCGGCCTTCATCGAGCCTTTCTCCTCGATCAGCTTGAGCATCTGCCATTTGCCATCGCCCAGGATTCCGGAGGATTTGTCGTCGGACATCCATATTTTATAGTGAAGTTGTATCTCAGAAAGCTTCTGACTGAACTTCGTCTCCATGATTTTCAGATTTACGCAAAAATAGAAATTTTAGCGATATGCACGTGACGACCTGTCCGAAAATTGTCTTAAAACCATGCTTTATAGTTACTTTTGCACCTCAATTTAGAAGTGATACAGATAAAATCAATGAACCCACTGCAAAAAAACACCCGGATACTCATCCTGCTCTTTATAGGGGTCCTCATGGGGGCGCTCGACATCTCTATTGTCGGGCCTGCCATCCCTTCCATCGAAAAAACGATGCATGTCGACGGAAGGGACCTCAGTTGGATCTATTCGATCTATATTCTTTTCAACCTTGTGGGCATTTCGCTGATGGCAAAGATGTCGGACACCTATGGCCGGCGCTGGGTTTATGTAGCCGCGGTAGCCATTTTCGGAGCGGGATCACTGGTGGTCTCCGTTTCGCATGATATAACGTTGCTTTTGATTGGAAGAGCCATCCAGGGTTTTGGTTCGAGCGGGATTTTCCCTGTAGCCATTGCCGTGGTGGGCGACCTTTTCCCGGTAGAAAAGCGGGGCAGGGCGCTTGGGCTGATTGGCGCGGTGTTTGGTCTCGCATTTATCCTCGGCCCCTTCATGGCAGGGGTCATGCTCCTCTACTTCGACTGGAACGCCTTGTTCCTGATAAACATCCCGGTAGCGATCGTGCTGATTATCGCTGCGATACGGATGCTGCCTTCCGTGCGGCCTGAGCAAAAACCGGAGATCGACTGGTGGGGAATCATCCTGATAGGGGTAATCCTGACCAGTTTTACACTCGCCATGAATAATATCAATACTTCCAACCTCGCTGAGAGCCTTGGATCATGGACCGTTTTGCCTTTTATCATGCTGACGGTCCTCCTAACGCCGATTCTCCTGATGCTTGAGCGGCAGCAGAAAGAACCGGTAATCAACGTCAACCTGTTCAAATCGCGACAGGTGCGGATTGTCGGATTTATTGCCTTCGGCTTGGGTTTGTTTCAGTCAACCATCGTATTTCTACCCAAACTTGCAGTGGATATGTTCGGGGTTGAGCCGTCAAAAGCGAGTTTCATGTTGTTACCGGTGGTCATCGCAACGGCGATGGGTTCTCCGCTCGGGGGACGAATGGTCGATAAGGCCGGTTCAAAGATCATCATTATCATCGGATTGCTCACCGCATCTGTCGCCCTTCTCATGTTCAGCCTGGTCACAAGCAACCTGGTAATCTTTTATACCGCTGAAGCATGCCTTGGATTCGGGCTGGCGATGCGTGCTTCGCTCAGCTACATCATGCTCAATGAGGTCCAGGTGTCCGAACGGGCCTCCACCCAGGGTATCCTGCTGATCTTCATCTCCATGGGCCAGCTGGCCGGAGCAGCGTTGATCGGGGCTATTTCTGCAGCCGCTACCGGCAAAACGGAAGGTTATGGCATTGCTTTTTTGGTTATGACGGCTCTTTCGACGTCGCTTGTCATCCTCGCTTTTTTCCTGAAAAACAGGAAGGAAGAACTCGCAGGCAGGTAATCTATTTAGAATAATTCCAAATAAAGTTGTATCTTTGCAGGAGATTGCTTTGGTGAATTAAGTTTACTCTTGTACAACCGTCACCATCAACCGATATGCAAAGAAAAACATATCGGTTTATTTCCTAACTTTGCAATAAAAACACTGTCAATATGAATAACGCACTCTTTAACATTGAACGTCCTGAAAATGAGCATACCCTGAGTTATGCACCGGGATGCAAAGAACGCAAAGCCCTGAATGCCGAACTCGACCGGCTGAGTTCTGAGGTACAGGATATCCCGCTGATCATCGGGGGAAAGGAGGTCCGCACCGGGAATACGGGGAAGGTGGTTATGCCACACGACCACCAGCATGTGCTGGCAACTTACCATAAAGCGGGTGAAAAAGAGGTGAAAATGGCGATCGATGCGGCTTTGAAGGCACATCTTGAATGGGAGTCCTTTCCATGGGTCGACCGTGTTTCCATCACCCTGAAGGCTGCAGAACTGATCTCCAAAAAGTACCGTTCACTGGTCAATGCCGCCACCATGCTCGGGCAGGGGAAAAGCGCTTTCCAGGCTGAGATCGATGCTGCCTGCGAAACCATCGACTTCCTGAATTTCAATGCCTATTTCATCACCGAAATTTACAAGGAACAACCTCATTCACAGCCCGGCATCATTAACCGCATCGAATACAGGCCGCTGGAAGGTTTCGTCTTTACAGTAACACCTTTTAACTTCACGGCCATTGCTTCCAACCTGAACATGGCACCAGCACTGATGGGGAATACCTCTGTCTGGAAACCGGCCACCACGTCGTTGCTATCCAACTACTTCCTGATGAAGATCTTCCAGGAAGCCGGCCTCCCGGATGGGGTCATCAATTTCCTTCCCGGTCCTGGCAGTGTGATCGGCAATACAGCGCTGCATCACCGCGACCTGACCGGTATCCATTTCACCGGTTCAAACGAAACCTTTAACAGCTTATGGCAGACTGCAGCCCAGAACATGGCCAGCTACCGCTCCTATCCAAGGATCGTGGGGGAGACGGGAGGAAAGGACTTTATCTTCGTCCACCCGTCATCCGACCCGCAGGAGGTGGCAGTCGCCATCGTTCGTGGCGCTTTCGAATACCAGGGGCAGAAATGTTCAGCTGCTTCCCGTTCCTATATTCCTGAATCCTTATGGCCTGAAGTGCAGTCGCGGATCGGCGAGATGATCGGGAAGATCACGGTGGGCGATGTCCGCGAATTCAGCCATTTCATGAATGCCGTGATCGATGAAGCCTCGTTCGACAACATCATGGGGTACATCAATTATGCTAAGAAATCGACAGATGCAGAGGTGATTTTTGGTGGAACCGGCGATAAATCGGTAGGTTATTTTGTGCAGCCAACCATCATCAAGACGACGAATCCTCACTTCAAGACCATGGAGGAGGAGATCTTTGGCCCGGTGATGACGATTTATGTTTATAAAGACAAGGATTTCGAGGAGACGCTGCACATTTGCGACCAGACTTCCCCTTACGGTCTTACCGGCTCTGTGTTTTCAAAGGATCGTGAAGCCATCAACAAGGCTTGCCGCATCCTGCGCTACGCTGCCGGGAACTTCTATTTCAATGATAAACCTTCAGGAGCGGTAGTCGGTCAGCAACCCTTTGGAGGCGCGCGCGGTTCAGGGACAAACGATAAATCGGGCAGCCATCTCAACCTGCTTCGGTGGACCAACCCACGAACCATCAAGGAGACATTGATTCCGCCGACGGAGTTTACCTATCCGTATATGAAGGTGGATAAGTGCCACTGAGATTGACGATTGGACGATTGACGATTTACGATTGCTGGAGTTCCTCGCGTTTTTTTCTGTAGAGGATGATCGGGTAGTCGCCTGGGATCAGGTTTTCGTCCATTTTTAAACTGCTGGCCTTTGGCTGGTGGGTCTCAACCACCCTTCTGTCCTGGTGAAGAACAATCACATTGTAGAATTTCACCAACAAAAAATAGAGGTCCCTCAGTACGGGGACCTTTATCATTTTCTGGTAGGTCCGGAGGTAAAAGATCGTGTGGTGGTCATCCACGGGAACGAAGGCCACAATGATCCGCATCGAATCCATGATGTGGTTCTGCCAGAGATTCGGGAAGATGAAGGTTAAATAGGTGGACTTGCCGGGTTTGGTCATCTTTGAGGGTGGGATGGGTGTTTGCCCGTGGTCCTGCTCATTCGATGGCCAGAAGGAGAGCCGGTTTCCATCGATTTCAGTATAGGGGCCGTTTACCACCGGGCCGATTCCCCTTCCGATGGTGGTACGGTGGATAAACGGGACATGAACCACATCGAGTTGGTTCTCAATGGCCCGTGAATAGTGCGCTTTCCAGTGATCGGTCATCCCCGAAGAGATCAGGGTGTCGTCAAGGTCGTCAAACCAGGGAAGGGGAGGAAGAGGTTCTGAATACTCCAGGTCCTTCGTGTACCACAGGTAAATAAAACCGTTGGCCTCTTTTACCGGGTAGGCTGCAGCCCTGATGTGTTCCGGTACTTTGGCTGCCTTGCCATTGGCGGGGATGAGTTTACAAGCTCCTTTCAGATCATATTCAAAACCATGGAACGGGCATTGAAGGTGGTTATCCTTGACCTTTCCGAGGCTCAGCTGTATCCCGCGGTGGGGACATTTATCCCTGGCTGCGGCGGGATTTCCTTCGCTGTCGCGCCACACCACCAGGTTCTCGTTGAGGCGCCTGACGCCAATGACCTGGTTTTTCTTAACCTCCTTCGATTCGAGGATGACATACCACTGGTTCTGTATCATGGTTCAAATATAAGGTTAAGTAAACTGATGCAGGATTTTAATCCTGCAGATCAGGCTCGTTTGACCGACTGCAGGTTGTTGTCTGCCATGAATTGTGCAAACTCCTCGTAACCTGATTCCCTGATCTTTGCAATACACGCCGCCCTGTCTGATTTGAAGAGGATGGCAAAAACCTTCGAAAAAAAATTGTTGAATTTTTTACAGTCCATCGGATCTGTAAAATCTTTGCAATCGGCACAACTGGAATACCCATGTTCAAGATTGCAGGATCGGATCTTGCACCAGGAGGCTTTCTCGTTATCATGGCAACCGGGGCAGGAACCGGATAGATACTTTTTACAGGCACCGCAGTACAGGCCACAGAATGCAACCAGGGATTTGTCGGCAGTTACAGGTTTCATAGGGATGATTTTTCGGACAAGCTAAATTAGTGAAAATATCCGGATATCCAACGGCAAAGGCACTTCAGCGTAAAATGAATTTGATTTTACTCCGAAGTGCTTTCGCCTTGAATCCTGCCCTATAAAGTTTTGGCAAAATACTCGTCATAGGCCCCCATATCGAGCAACCCATGTCCTGAAAAATTGAAGAGGATGGTCTTTGCGATCCCTTCCTCCCTGGCAATCATCGCCTCTTTGATTACCTGGGCAATGGCATGGGAGGTTTCGGGTGCGGGGATCATTCCTTCGGCACGTGCAAAGGTTACCGCAGCTTCAAAGCTTTCATGCTGCTCCACCGACCGTGCTTCGATCAGACCATCCTTCAACAATTGGCTTACGATGGCCCCTGCCCCGTGATAACGTAGTCCGCCTGCATGAATGGAGGGCGGGATGAACTTATGCCCCAGCGTGTACATGGGGATGAGCGGGGTCATCCCGGCCGTGTCTCCAAAATCATACTCAAATTTACCTTTAGTCAGTTTGGGGCAGGAGGCTGCTTCAACGGCGATGCACCGCGTCTTTTTTCCATCGGTAAAGTTATAGCGTAAAAACGGGAAAGAGATTCCCCCGAAATTGGAACCACCGCCGAAAGGACCGATCACCAGGTCGGGAAAATCTCCTGCCATTTCGAGCTGTTTTAGTGCTTCCAGTCCGATGACGGTTTGGTGAAGCAACACATGGTTCAACACACTGCCCAGCGAATACTTGGTGTCGTCGTTCGTTGCCGCAACCTCAATAGCCTCTGAAATAGCTACGCCAAGACTGCCAGGGCAATCGGGATCTTCAGCCAGGAACGCCCTCCCAGCATTGGTTTCCATGCTGGGGGAGGCGATCACGGAGCCATTCCATAAATTCATCATCGATTTCCGGTAGGGCTTTTGATGGAAGCTAACTTTCACCATGAATACCTTGCATTCGATGCCGAAGAAGTTGGTGGCAAAACTGAGGGCGCTTCCCCACTGGCCTGCCCCGGTTTCTGTCGTCATCTTTTTAACGCCCTCCTTGTAGTTATAATAGGCTTGCGGGATGGCGGTATTAGGCTTATGCGAACCGGGAGGACTGACACTCTCATTTTTGTAATAGATCTTTGCAGGTGTATCGAGCACCTTCTCCAGGTTATAAGCCCGGTGCATGGGTGTCGGACGGTAGAGACGGTAAAGTTCGCGCACCTCCTCCGGGATGTCAATGAAGCGTTCTGTCGATACCTCCTGCGCAATCAGCGCCATCGGGAAGAGCGGCTCCAGATCGGAGGCCTGGATCGGTTGTTTCGTTCCGGGGTGCAGGAGTGGAAGCAGCGGATTCGGCATGTCAGCCTGAATATTGTACCATTGCGATGGCAGGTCATATTCATTCAATTGTATTCTTCTGTTTTTTGTCATGATGTTATCATTTTAGGGTAAATAAAAACGGCTTGCCTGTTTGATCGGGGCAAGCCGTTGATGCAAAGAAAAAAGGCCTGCCGTTTGTAAATAGCAAGCCTTTCAGTTCTATGGTCAGATAAGGAAAACTATGGTGTTTACGTTCTTTTCATGAAAGAGCGCCACCACCAGAAGTTAAGATTCGTAATTAATCTGCTATTCATTCAGAATGTTATTTATATCTTTTCTAAACAGGTTGCAAACATAAACATATTTTCTGTTAAAAAAAATATTATTGCAGCGGTGTCACAACCTCCAGCAATTCAGGAAGGTCCATGCCAAGTTTCTTCAGATGTTCGATTTTAGGCACCCCGTTTTTAGTCCAGCCACGACGCTCATATACGGCGTCAAGCAATTGTTCATAGCGGTTTTCACGGTATTCGCGCAACACTTTCATCTTCTCTTCGGTGCTTTTTCCGGCCGGATCAAAGCCGACCTGCTCTAGTAGCTGCTTGTCGTACCTTTCGTAACGTGATTCATACTCCTCCTTCGTTACAGGTCCGCAGGCGCGGTATGGCTGTGCATCATGTATGCGCAACCCTTTTCCCCGGCGGATGTTGAAAATTCGCTGGAAATTATAGACCCGTTCCGACATGCGGATGATCTCATGCTTGTCGATGTTGGAACCGGTAACGGCGTTGAAGATGGTCACATAGTTGTCAACATGCTGGGGTACTTTTGCAGGTTCGGCGGTTTGAGCGTTGTCTTCGGGTTCCACATCGTTCCATGGGAGTTTACAGAATCCTGCCAGGCCAAACCAGGTGCGGAACATCGGGAAATAGTGAAGGGCTTCGGCTTTCTTTTCAAACGTAGGGATCTGGTTGTTCACCATGTCCATGAAGATCAGCCATGCTTCATCGTGCTGAGGACCTTTGTTGGTCATGGCATAACCGCCCTGCTGTGCAAGCGACTCCTTGGAAACATACTGTGAATATTCAAGGCCTTTGTTCTCCATACCGATATCCTGCATGAACCCGGCATCTCCCCAGCCATTTTTTGCAAACAACTCTTTCATTTTTCGAACACCCTGCCCGGCAGTGACGCCGAATCCTTCGCCCCTCGACACCCGGTGCAGCAACTCCATGGCGGCATCGGCGTTGCCGAAGTTCAGTTTTAGTCCGCCGGTGCGCTCCTCATTGAGGATGCCGTTTTCGTAGCACTCCATCACAAAGCCGAGAATACTTCCCCAGCTGATGGTGCAGATGCCATAAGTATCGCAGTAGAAATTGGCTTCGATGGTGAAGTCGGGGTTGAAGATCCCCGCAATGGAACCCAGGGATGAGGTTGTTTCATACTCGGGTCCGTCTACGATCACTTTATCACCCTTATAAGGTCCGGAGCGAAGCTCGTAGTTGTCGACTCCCTTTGCACAGGCCATGTTACAGCCTACCCAGCACCCGTCGGGAACGTTTTGTGTGAAAAAGGATTTCCACACATCCCCGCTGATGTTGATGGCATCCTTGTGGCTGCCGTATTTGAAATTGTTGACCGGAAGGAGATCATAATCATTCATGACGAGGGTGAGGTGGGCGGTTCCTTTCGAGCGCATTTCGCACTGGCTGTCGTCGAGTTCACGCATCTCCTTGTTGAAGGTACGGCCACGCTCCTGGATGGCTTCCATGTTCACCACGTTGTTGCGGTTTCCACCGATGGTCTTGACATGAGCCACCATCGCCTTGATCTTTTTGTCGCGCAAAACGGTGCCAATACCACCGCGGCCGGCTTGTTTCAGGCGGACTTTCTTACGTTTGATGTCATAAAAGCTGAAGTTCAGCATCCCGATCAGGGAGTGCTCTGCAGCAGTGCCGGCCGATACGACCGACACATTGTATTTATCCTTTTCATTCCCCGGAACGGCCATCATGTCGTGCAACTCCTCGGCAAGCACATGGCTGTCGGAAGGCAGATCGCCGGCTTCGTAGATCTCTATCACTTCACGCTCCTCTTCGAAAAGGATCATCACCTCCTGGTCCGACTTCCCCTGGATTTCGAGGGCGTCAAATCCGCAGAATTTCAGGAAGGGACCAAAGAAACCGCCGACATTCGAGTCAACAACAATGTCTGTCTGAGGACTGATGGCGCAGCAGATGGCTTTACCGCTTCCGGAATACTGGGTAATTCCGCAACAGGGACCGCCTGATATGACGATTTCGTTTTCAGGATCACTCCATTTGGTGTCGGGTTTCGTGGCATCCCACAGGAGGCGCAGGTCAAATCCCTTACCCCCGGTGAATTTCTCTTTCATCTCCTGGCTCACCGGTTTTTCGGTGATCTTCCGGTCACCCACATTGACATGGATGGTGCGGTTGTTATACCCCTTGTCGATCGGGGCCCAGGTGTATTTATATTGTGCCAGCAACTTGTGCGTTTTCTTAAAATCCTCGAATGTCATACAGTTACGGTTTTGTGAATGTTATAACGAAGCAAAAATAGTAAAAAAACTGAAGCTAATTACCCGTATATCAAAAAGTTCGATAGGTTTTGTGGTGCATATCGGACAGGCGGGCAAGTGGACAAGTGGACAAGTGGACAAGTGGACGGGATATCAGGATCTGCCGAGGTCTTCTTCTTCGGGGAACGAAAGTTCGTGCCAGGAGTAGAGGCCCTGCATGAGCCGGTCGCGTTTTTCCTGCGGGCTGAGCCGGTCGTAGGCTTCGCGTGCTTCGCGTGCTTTACGGCGTTTCTCCTCTTCGATGTGGTGAATGTTTTCGGTATAGTTTTCTTCAACACACTTCTGAAGAAAATCGCGGGCTACGGTTGGGAAGAGTTCGAGCAGGAGTTCATCCTTTTCATTGTCGGCGAGTTTCATGTCGCCATACTCTTCAAATACCGTGTTTTCCTGCTTTTTGTAGTTTTTTGTATCGTACGCTGTTTCCTGGCGCACCCCTGTCAGCTGTTCCCTGAAATCGGGATCGACAGGAATCGGGGTTCGCCCGTAAATGCCCTTTACGAGGTTGACAAACTGGATCGACTTGGTGGTAAAGTAGGGCAGGTCCTTGTTTTCATCAATCACGCAGTTCACCGCCTGCACCCCCACGATCTGGCTGGTTGGCGTGACCAGTGGAGGGCAGCCCGACTTGATCCTCACCAGCGGTACGAGTTCAAGTACCCTTGGAAGCAGATGATCAAGCTTGAGTTGCTTGAGCTGTGCATGCATGTTGGTGTACATCCCACCGGGGATTTCGGCATTTTTCACCGCTTCATCGGGTTCCGGGAAGTTGAAATAGGCCTCTATGGCCAGGCAGGCGGCCAGTAACTCTTCTTCGCGATCGTGTTTAGCGGCGTAAATGGCCTTTACGAATAATTTGTTGATCTCTTTCGGGAGTTTGTCTTTGGTAAAATCAAATTCGTTTGGAAAGGATTTGCAGGTGTCGAATTCCGAAAGTTCCTCCCTGATCGTTTTCAACTCCTTGTTGATGGCAAGAACTGCCTCGGGATTCACACCGGTGTCAATTCCCATTTTTTCACAGAAAATGTGGATCAGCTCATAGGCAGGGGCTGCGGGCCCTCCGGCAAAATTCCAGATGTTGGTGTCAACAATATCCACGCCGTTCACGATGGCTGATAACACGGAAGCAAGTCCGTAACCGGGGGTGCAATGAGTATGAAAATCAATGGGAACCCTCACTTCCGATTTCAGGCGGCGGATCAGTTTACCTGCTTGCGAGGGGGTGATAAGTCCGGCCATATCCTTGATGGAGATCATATCGGCGCCCAGCGCCTCCAACTGTCTGGCCTTTTCGACGAAGTAGTCGATGGTGAAAATATCGTGTGGCAGTGCTTTGAAGTGGATCCACGACCGGAACTTCTGCCGTGTTGAAAATTTCGGATCAACGGTGAAACTGATGGCGCAATCGGCAATTCCCCCGTTTTGTTTCACATACCTGATGGTCGATTTCATGTTATCAACATCATTGAGGGCATCAAAAATGCGCATAATGCCGATACCCGACTGAACAGCCAGCCGGTTGAAACCTTCGATCACCTCTTCGGGATAAGGGTTGTATCCGAAGAGGTTCCTGCCGCGCGACAATGCAGTAAGAAGGGAAATATCGCCAATCGCCTCTTTGATCTTTTCGAGACGTTCCCATGGATTTTCCGAAAGGTAGCGCATGATAGAATCGGGAACGGCTCCGCCCCAGACCTCCATGGCATAAAAACGGGCATCTTTAAAATAGGGGAGGACCCGGTCGACCTGTTCCTGGGTCATTCTGGTAGCAAAGAGGGATTGCTGGCCGTCGCGCAGGGTGAGATCCCTGATTTTCAACGAACTTTTTGACATGTTGCGCTAGTTTTGTTAAATATTTAACAGTAGCACAAAAATAGTAATTTCAATGACTCCCCTGCTCTTTTTTTAAATCTCTCCGGGTTTTTTTGCTGGACATTTGTCTCCTGGCGGCGGTGGTGCCTGTGTGAATGGCTTTTTCTTTCGCCCGGCGAACGTTTCGAGAGGTAGCTAATAGCCGGAATTCCTGCTGCCAGCAAGGCAATGGCGCCTGCAATCATGGTCGAATCCTGTATACCCAGGCGCGTTGAGACGATCCATTTTCCCATCAGAAATGCAGACATCCAGAAGAGGGCAAGAAACATCTGGGCATAGAAAAGCATCTTGCACAGGATCACATAGGATCTCTTCACAAACCACCGCTGGCTCATATGAATGTGGATCGATCGCAACAACCTGTGATATGTCCATGCAATGCCAGCCAGGATCAGCCCCTCTGAGAGACCGCTCACAAACAATTGAGTGTTAGCGATAATATTGCCTGACAGAATGGCAAAGATGTACACATTCACCCACTGCCATATGTTAACCATGGTCATGGCTACCAGGAAGATGGTTGAAATTACGATGCCGGGTTTGGATTCCCATATTTTTGAAATGGCAAGGATAATGATGCCGGCAGCACCGATGGAGGGCGATAACATCCCGGTTTTGAGAAGTTTCGCAATAATCAGGAGCAGGATAGCTCCAGAAAAGTAATAAACAGGTACAAGGTTGTTGCTCTTATGGTGCTGACCGGAATGGCTTCGGCTTGAATGCGATCGTGAGCGGTGATGGTGGGGGGTATTATGGGGTGTCTCTGGCATGTAGCTGATAGTATTTGGTAGTCAATTAATTTTCGGGTTCCTCAAGTCGGTTTTGCAACTCATTTTTATCGGATTCGAGGCCGGCAATCTGCCTCCGCTTGGTCTCGATGCTGCGCAGGGTAGAGGATATCCTGGCCCGCAAACCGGTGATGGCCTCCTTTTCCTTCCCTGCAGAGACAATGATGTCAAGCTGGTCTTCCAGTTCTCTCAGGTAGTCCTGCTCTTTGTCAAGCGCAGTTTGCACTTCAAAGATGTCGGCAGAAAGCCTGGAAAGTGTGAACTGCATCTTGACCTCCCAGTTTTTTTTCTTGTGTCTGAAAAAATCATCGAGCCGCTTTCCGAGGATATCAAAAGCTGTCTGGAGCCTTGAGTATAACTCTTCACGCTGCGCAGGAAGCATCTTTATCCCTTTGAATTCCGACTGGATCTTTTTGAGGAACTCGCGGGTCTCCTTGTATTCATGGCTCTCTTCAGCCTGGGCGAGGCCTTTGTCGACCAGCGATTTCAGCCGGGTATAGTTATGCTGTGCATCCTGCTCATACACCTGCCGCTCTTCATCCCTGCGTAATTTGACCATGTCAAACGCATCACGGAGCCCGTTGTACAACTCATCACGGTGTTCGCGAAGTAATTTCGACGATTTGATCCTGTTCTGAAGATCAAGCAGGAGTCCCCATGTGGATTTCAGATCATCGGAAGCCATTGCCAATGCAGCGGCATCGGCAATGGCAGGCTTGATTTCCGAGTAATTTGACAACGCCTCATATTCAAAGTCAAGCCGTTCGTCTTCAATTTTTTTATTTACCGCAGCAAAGGCTTCCTGCAACCGGCTATAAAGTTCTTCCCTGTCTTCCCTCCTAAGCCTTAAACCCCTGAAATGCGACTGAACGTCGATCAGGTGGCCTTTTGCATCGTGGAGCGTCTCAGACTGGCTGGCGCTTGCCAGCCCGGTCTCAAGGATCGCCTTCAGGTTCTGGTAATTGAGCAGCGCCTCTTCGTCAGACCATTTTTCCGGTTCCATACTATTGGGCGACTGGTTCATTACCGGTGAATATTGCCCTGATCGAGTTGCTGATGGCAATCTGCTGGGCCACGGTCTCTGCTAAATTCAGGAATGCAGCTGAAACAGGCGACTGGTCATTCATCGAAATAGGAATCCCGGCATCCCCCGAATCGGCAATCTCCGGAACGATGGGAATCTGGCCAAGCAAAGGGATGTTCAATTCGGAGGCGAATTTCTTACAACCGCCCTCCCCAAAAATATAGTACTTTTTTTCAGGCGATTCGGGTGGCGTAAAATAGGCCATGTTCTCCACCAGTCCGAGGATGGGGATGTTGATCTTGTCGTTCCGGAACATGTCGGCTGCTTTTCGCACGTCAGCAATGGCTACCTGTTGCGGAGTGCTTACAATGATGGCGCCGGTGAGCGGGAAATCCTGGATCAGTGTCAGGGGGATGTCGCCTGTTCCGGGAGGCAGGTCGATCACCATGTAGTCGAGGGCACCCCATTCAGCATCTGTAAAGAGTTGACGAAGTGCCATGGAGGCCATCGGGCCCCTCCAGATGAGCGCCTTCGACTGGTCGACAAAAAAGCCGATAGACAGTACCTTGATTCCGAACTTTTCAAAGGGATACACGTACGTTTTACCATCCCGGTCATATCCGGTTGGACGCTCCGTAAGCATTCCAAACATCATGGGGATGGAAGGTCCGTAAATATCTGCGTCGATCAGTCCGACCTTTGCACCGGTTCTGGCCAGTGAGACGGCGAGGTTAACCGCAACGGTTGACTTGCCAACTCCGCCTTTTCCTGAACCGACCGCGATGATGTTTTTTACATCTTTCAGCATGGCATCGGTCTCTTTCCGACGCGAGGTAACCTTGGAGGTCATGTTGATTTCAACCTCCAGGGAAGGATCAACATACTGGTGAACGGCATCCACGCAAGCCTGCCTGATCTGGTTTTTCAACGGGCAGGCCGGCGTGGTCAGCACTACATCGAAAGTTACCTTGTTGCCGCTGACGGCGACATTTTCAATCATATTCAGGGTGACGAGGTCCTTTTTCAGGTCCGGGTCATCTACGTGCCGGAGGGCATCGATTATTTGGGTGTTATTTGGGGTCATGGGTGGATTTATAGGGTTGGGTGTTGGTTAGTAAATGGGTAAATGGGTAAACGGGTGAGCAAGTGGACAAGTGGACGAGTGGACGAGTGGACGAGTGGACAAGTGGACGAGCGGACAAGCGGACGGGCGGACGGGTGGACGAGTGGACGAGTGGACAAGCGGACGGGCGGACGGTTCACGATGGTTCGTTTTTGGTTTACAGTTCGGTAGTGGGGTTCCAGAAAAACTTGTCAAAGTTGACGATCTGGTCGTTGATGATTGTGAGTCCTTCGTTTTCGAGCAGTTGTTGCATGATGACAGGGCTGCCAAAGTGATTTTTCCCGGTAAGGAGCCCATTTCGGTTAACCACGCGGTGGGCAGGGATGTCGGTTACCTGGGTATGGGCGGCATTCATGGCCCACCCCACCATCCTGGCCGATCCGCGGGTGCCAAGGTACTCTGCAATGGCGCCATAGGAGGTAACCCGGCCGGCAGGGATCAGCCTTACAACGGCAAACACATTTTCGAAAAATGAAACGGACTTTTCCCCTGCCTCTACCACCATTACAACTGCGCCTTAATTTCGAGCAGAAATCCCCTGATCCGGTTGAGCGAATCGATGGCCTCCACTTTGTTTACTACGTCCTCCCTGTTCTCCTTTAATTTGTCTTTGGCGCCCTGTAAGGTGAATCCCCGCTCCTTGACCAGGTGGTAAATGATCCGCAGGTTATCGAGGTCGGCTTGTGTGAACAATCTGTTTCCCTTTTTATTTTTCATGGGTTTGAGAACATCAAACTCCTTCTCCCAAAACCTGATCAGCGAGGCATTTACTTCAAACAATTCGGCTACTTCGCCGATTGAATAGTATAGCTTCTCTATTTTTTTGTTTTTTCTGAGCATCGGTTATCAGCTAATCCATGGTTTGTGAGGGACGTGCGGAAAGTTCCAGCATCATCTGGAATTGCTCCGCAGTTAAGTCGTTGAAAAAGAAATAAATAGGATTCACTGGAACGCCGTTTTTCCTCACCTCATAATGTAAATGCGGGGAGGTTGATTTTCCGGTATTGCCAACATAACCTATGATTTGTCCACGCAATATCTTTTGTCCTGGTTTTACAAAAATCCTCGAAAGATGGGCAAAGACTGTCTGGTAATTGTATCCGTGATCAATCTTGATCTCATTTCCATAGCCGCCTTCAATATCGCGGCCTGCGTCTGTAACAGTACCGTTTCCGGTAGCATAGACCTCAGTGCCAACGGTGGCTGAAAAGTCCATCCCTTCATGAAACTTCCGGACTTTGTAAAAGGGGTCCATCCTTGCGCCGAAATAGGAGCCTATCCTTTTAAGATCTTTATTGTTGACGGGTTGAATGGCAGGTATGGAGACCAGCATCTTCTCTTTATTTTTAGCCATGTCAAAAACTTCATCGAACGATTTTGACTGAACGTAGAGTTTTCCAAGGATCTTGTCCATGTTCTTTTCCGTCTCGATCATGAGCTCCGAATTGGTATATCCCTTCAGCGCCTCATAACGGTCAATACCGCCAATTCCCGCAGAACGGATGGCGTTGGGAATGGGTTCGGCTTCGAAAATCACACGGTAAATGTTGTCGTCCCTGTCCTGCAGGTCAGAAAGGATATTGGTCACTTTATCAAGCTGGTCATTCAGGATCTGGTACTGCAGTTTCATCTCGTCGATTTCACGCTTCTGGGCTTTCTCCTTGGGAGAATCCAGGAAGTTATAGGCAACCACCAGCACCACGGCAGCAAATACAACACCCGTCGACAGATGCGAGAAAAAGTACAACAAGCGCTTCCGCATTGTTGTGTGCACCCGGTCGAAGGTTAAAGACTTTTTATTGAATTTGTACTTTACCTTGCTCATCAACAGGTAAATAAGGAATTATTCAAAACAGGTAAGCTAACAGCTACAAAATTAAGTAAATAATTAACTTTGCAGCCGTTTTCGCCGTTTAAAAATTGTTAAAGATTGTTAATGAGTTGTTAATATAATAGTTAGATGAACAGTACAGAAATTCGTAAGGCTTTTCTCAACTTCTTTGAGTCGAAGCAACATGCCATCGTCCCCTCTGCCCCGATGGTGGTTAAAAATGATCCGACCCTCATGTTTACCAACGCCGGGATGAACCAGTTCAAGGATATCTTCCTTGGCAACCAGGAGGGTAAATTCAAACGGATCGCCGATACGCAGAAATGTCTCCGGGTGTCTGGGAAACACAATGATCTTGAGGAGGTTGGACACGACACCTACCACCATACCATGTTTGAAATGCTCGGGAACTGGTCCTTTGGCGATTATTTTAAAGAGGAGGCCATCTCCTGGGGATGGGAGTTGCTGACGGAGGTGCTGAAAATAGACAAGGAATCACTTTATGTTACTGTTTTTGAGGGAGATGAAAAGGAGGGCCTGGCTATGGACCGGGAAGCCTATGATTTCTGGAAACAGCATATTCCTGAAGAGCGGATCCTGATGGGTTCCAAGAAGGACAATTTCTGGGAAATGGGCGACACGGGCCCCTGCGGCCCCTGTTCAGAAATCCATGCCGATATCCGCAGTGAAGCTGAAAAATTGAAAATCCCCGGGAAGGAGCTGGTCAACAAAAGCGACCCCCATGTCATCGAAATATGGAACCTCGTATTTATTCAGTATAACCGGCTTGCCAGCGGTCAGCTTGTTGAACTTCCGGCCCGCCATGTGGATACCGGGATGGGATTTGAACGCCTTTGCATGGTCATGCAGGGAACCAAGTCAAATTATGATACCGATATTTTCCAGCCCATCATCCAGGTCATTGCCCAAAAAGCGGGGGTCAGGTATGGGCAGGAGCTCAAAGCCGACATTGCGATGCGCGTCATTGCCGACCATTTACGGGCGATTTCATTCGCCATTGCTGATGGCCAGCTGCCTTCCAACGTAAAAGCAGGTTATGTGATCCGCCGGATTTTACGCCGGGCCGTTCGCTATGGTTATGCCTTCCTTGGGTTTAAGGAACCCTTCATTTATGACCTTATTCCCGTTCTGATAAACCAGATGGGCGAGGTGTTTCCGGAACTTGTCGGACAAAAGGATTTGATTACCAATGTGATCCGCGAGGAGGAGGCGGCGTTTCTGCGCACCCTCTCAACCGGAATCCTGCGCTTCAACTCCTATATTGAAACGCGTAAGGCTGACAATGCTGTTAACGTTTCCACAACTCCTCCATCGGTCATCGATGGCTCCTTTGCTTTTGAACTCTTCGATACATTTGGTTTTCCCATCGACCTTACAGAGCTTATGGCCAGGGAGATTGGCTGGAGTATCGACATGGAGGGCTTTTCCAGGGGGCTGGAGGCACAAAAGGCCCGTTCACGCCAGGATGCAGTGGTGGATACCTCCGACTGGGTTACCCTGGTTGAAGATGCCGGTATGCCTGAATTTGTGGGTTACGATCTTCTCCAGGCGGAAACAGCGATAACCCGGTACAGGAAAGTTGTCAGTAAAGGGGAAGAGCTTTTCCATATAGTTTTGGCGCGGACGCCTTTTTATGCAGAATCCGGCGGACAGGTTGGCGATTCCGGCTGGCTGGCATCGGGTGAAGAGAATATCGGGATTCTAGATACGGTAAAAGAAAATGAACTTATCATTCATATAGCCAAATCGATCCCTTCCGATCCGTCCAGGCCTGTGAATGCCATGGTGGATATTGATTCCCGCAGAAATACGGAGAACAACCACTCCGCCACACATCTCATGCATGCCGCTTTGCGCAGCGTACTCGGAACCCATGTGGAGCAGAAAGGCTCGCTGGTTGATGCAAACCGCCTCCGGTTCGATTTTACCCATTTTGCCAAGGTAAGCAGGGAGGATATAGCGAAAGTTGAAGCCCTGGTCAATGCGAAAATCCGGGAAAACATCATGTTGCAGGAAGAGCGGTCGCTCCCGGTTGCAGAGGCAAAAGCGAGGGGGGCCATGGCACTTTTCGGAGAGAAATATGGCGATTTTGTTCGTGTGATCACCTTTGATCCCGGCTTTTCAGTTGAATTGTGCGGGGGAACGCATACGGCGGCGACCGGACAGATCGGACAGTTTAAGATTATTTCTGAAGGCGCCATTGCCGCTGGAATCCGGCGCATCGAAGCCATCACTGCCAGTAAAGCGGAGGAGTACTGGCTTTCGAGAGATTTACTGCTCAACGACATCAGTGAGGCGCTCAAAAATCCGAAAGAGTTGTTAAAAGGAGTAAATAACCTGATTGCCGAAAACCATGAGTTGAAAAAACAGGTGGCTGAACTTGGAAAACTCAAAGCACAGCAGCTTAAAGGGGAGTTTGCCTCACAGGTGCAGCATTACAATGGCATCAATTTCCTTACAGCAAAAGTTGACCTGGATGCCGAAACGGTAAAAAACCTTGCTTATGAGCTCAATGCATCGATTCCTGACCTGTTCCTTGTCCTGGCGACAGAAACAGAAGGGAAAGCGACCCTCACCGTGATGCTTTCAGAGAACCTGGTGAGGGAGAGGAAACTCAATGCCGGAAACATCATCCGGGAACTGGCCAAAGAGATCCAGGGTGGCGGTGGCGGACAGCCTCACATTGCAACGGCCGGTGGTAAAAATCCCGCAGGAATTCCTGCCGCGCTCGAAAAAGCCAGGGGTTTCATCACTGCTTAGTGCATCCACCATTTTTTTTGTGCAACTTTTTGTCTTAGCAGTTAACCGAACTATTTTGCCGTGTCATACTACCGGAGTAAAGGTGAAATTTGTATCTTTGTAAGGTTTTATAATGGATATGGAGAATAAGGAGAATATTCCGGTTGAACCCGAGGAGTCGCAATTACAGGAAGCTACCGTTGAAGAGACTGATATTTTTGAGTTCAGGCAGGAGAAATTGCCTGAAAACCCGTTTTTAAGCCGCGGATGTTGCCAGTCACCGAAGTTGTACCATAAAAATGAAGCGGTCTATCAGCACAGGTGCAGCAAGTTTGACTCACATGACTGGCTGAAGGATATTCCTGTTTCCGGTGAAATGGTTCCTGTGGATATTATCGAGGTGCGCTTTAAAAACAGCCGCAAGGACTATTTCCGAACTCCCCCTGATCTCGATTTGGTTGTCGGGGACATCGTTGCCGTAGAGGCTTCCCCGGGACATGATATCGGGATCGTCAGCATGGTTGGCGAAATGATCCGGTTTCAGTTACAGCGAAAACACATCGTTGCAACTTCAGAAGAGATCAAAAAAGTATACCGCAAAGCCCGTCTTACCGACATTGAGAAATGGATAACCTCCGTGGAAATGGAGATATCCACCATGTTCCGTGCACGTGGAATCGCCGACAAACTCGGACTGTTGATGAAGATCAATGATGTTGAAATTCAGGGAGATAGTACAAAAGCAATTTTTTATTACACGGCCGAAGACCGGGTCGATTTCAGGGAGTTGATCAAACTGCTTGCAGAGGAGTTCAAGGTGCGCATCGAAATGCGCCAGATCGGAGCACGCCAGGAGGCGAGCCGTCTCGGCGGAATCGGTTCATGTGGCCGGGAACTTTGCTGCGCCACCTGGATGAGCGACTTTAAATCGGTCACCACAAATGCCGCAAGGGTTCAGCAACTATCTCTGAATCCGCAGAAACTTGCCGGGCAGTGCGGAAAGTTGAAATGCTGCCTGAATTACGAATACGATACCTACGTCGACGCGTTGAAGTCGATCCCTAATACCGACGTGCGCCTGAAGACAAAACGGGGTGAAGCAGTCCATCAAAAAACAGACATTTTCCAGAAAATACTCTGGTATTCCTATGTCAATGATCTTGGTAACCTCATTCCTCTGCCTGTTGAAAAGGTGAATTTTATTCTTGAAGAGAATAAAAAAGGAAACCTTCCGGAAAAGCTGGAGGAGTTCACCAAAATAATTGAGAAGAAAACAGCGTTTGAAAGCGGCGCCGTTCAGGATGACCTCACCCGGTTCGACCATTTGTAAACCTCTCTTTTCATTCATTGAATTCATGGCCCGGAACCCGGAAAAAATAATACTCCTGATGCTTCTCCTGCTGATGCTGGCAACAGTTTCCTGCGATTCAAAGCGCGTGTTTGAAGAGCATAATACTTTGGAAAAAGGCAGTTGGGATGTGAAAAATAAACTACAGTTCAATGTCTCCATCTCCGATCTTGTTCCACGGTATAATGTATATCTTAATGTGAGGAACGGCCAGGAATATCCCTACAGCAACCTCTTTTTATTCATGAACACTGTTTTCCCAGATGGTCATATTTCGCGTGATACCATCGAACTGACCCTTGCCGATTATGATGGCCGGTGGTTGGGATCAGGTATGGGGAGCGTGAAATTCAGCAGGTTCCTGTTTAAAAACGATGTGAAATTTGATGCAAAGGGAAACTATCGGTTTGTACTGGAACAAGCCATGCGCGTTCGTGAACTCAACGGAATTTACGATGTGGGGTTACGCATCGAAAAGCAATAATAAAACAGATTTAACTTTGCCTGATTTTTAGCAACATGCCAGTTTCTGCTGCCAACAGTTCACAAGTGAAAAAATACCTGAAAAGATTCTGGGTCACTTTCGTCGTCCTCATCGTTTTCATCGTGTTGTTCTTCATGGGTGTCGGTTTCGGCTTGTTCGGGAAAATGCCTTCATTTGAGGAACTCGAAAATCCGAAGAGCAACCTTGCCACGGAGGTGATCTCCTGCGATGGAAAACTTTTGGGAAAATATTACATCGAAAACAGGTCGAATACGCATTACCAGGAACTTTCACCGAATGTGATCAACGCCCTGATCGCCACCGAAGATGCCCGTTTTGAAGACCATTCCGGGGTAGATGCCATTGCATTTTTAAGGGTTTTCTGGGGGATGGCCACCGGCTCATCCAAAGGAGGAGGCTCGACCATCACCCAGCAGCTGGCCAAAAACCTCTTTCCCCGCAAACAGGATCACTCCCATATCGAAACTGTGCTGATCAAATTCAAAGAGTGGATCACGGCTGTTAAACTGGAACGAAACTACTCGAAGGACGAGATCCTGGCCATGTATCTTAACACTGTCGATTTCGGAAGCCAGTCATATGGAATTAAATCGGCCGCAAAGACCTATTTCAACAAGGAACCGGCCCAGCTGAGCGTTGAAGAATCTGCAGTGCTTGTCGGCATTCTTAAAGCGCCCACCTGGTTCAGCCCTGTCCGCAACCCTGCACGTGCGTTTGACCGGCGTAACACAGTGATGCACCAGATGCTCAAATACGAGTATATTACCCAGGCACAGTTTGATTCGCTCAAGACGATGCCGATAGACATGACCAACTACCGACTTCAGGACCATACCACCGGCATTGCAACCTATTTTCGCGAGTACCTCCGGATCGTGCTGGCCGAGTGGTGTACACAGCATCCGAAGGATGACGGGACCCCCTATAACCTCTACCGCGATGGTCTTAAAGTATATACAACCATTAACTACAAAATGCAGGAGTATGCCGAAGCCGCCATGCTTGAATACCTCGGGAAGGAGCTTCAGCCGGCATTTTTCAAACACTGGAAGGGAGTGCCCAACGCACCGTTTGCATTTGATGGGGAGATGGCCAGGAAAGAGACCGATAATCTTATGATGTCGGCCATGCGGAGAACCGATCGCTACTATCACTATAAAACCCGTGGAATCAGCGACACTCAGATCCTCCAGGAATTTAAAGTACCTACAAAGATGAAGGTCTTTTCATATCGCGGCGAGATCGATACCGTGATGACCCCGCTGGATTCGATCCGGTACTACAAATTCTACCTGCAATCGGGACTGATGTCAATGGACCCGCTATCAGGCCAGGTAAAGGCATATGTGGGGGGGATCAACTACCGTTTTTTTCAGTACGATCATGTTAAGTTGAGCAAACGGCAGGTAGGATCGACCTTTAAACCATTTCTATATACCCTTGCCATGCAGGAAGGGGAATCGCCGTGTTCGCGGTATCCGAATATCCAACCGGTGATTGACCTCGGGAACGGGGATGTCTGGGCTCCTGAAAATGCCAGCGACGAACGGCTCGGACAACAGGTCACACTTAAGTGGGCGCTTGCCAATTCCAATAACTGGGTCTCCGGCCAGCTGATCCGCAAATATTCACCCAAGGCGGTTGTTGCAATGGCCCATAAAATGGGCGTTACCAGCGATATTCCCGTGGTTTACTCCATTGCATTGGGGTCCTGTGATATCAGCCTCTACGAAATGGTGGGCGCTATGAGCGTCTTTGCCAACAAAGGGGTCTATATCGAGCCCAGTTTTATTACCCGCATTGAAGATAAAAACGGTAATATCCTCCAGACTTTCAGCACCAAGTCGCAGGAGGTTATCAGTGAAGAGACTGCATTCCTGATGATTCAGCTGATGAAAGGGGTTGTGGATGGAGGAACCGGTGTTCGCCTGCGCTATAAATATGGTCTTGACAGCCCTATTGCAGGAAAAACCGGGACTACACAGAATCAGAGCGATGGTTGGTTCATGGGGATTACCCCCGACCTGGTTACCGGAGTCTGGGTAGGCTGCGAGGATAGGGCAGCTCATTTCAGGAGCATCACCCTGGGCCAGGGAGCTAATACAGCGCTGCCGATCTGGGGGCTTTATATGCAGCGGATCTATGCAGATGGAACCCTGCACTACTCGAAGCGCGATTTTGACCGCCCTTCCAAACCGCTTGATGTTGACCTCGATTGTGGTGATGAAAATGCCCCGGGCCCGGTAAAAGGCGCCCGGAAAAAGCAGGTAATTGACACGGATGAATTCTAATTTCCCACCCGATTTCGAGAAAAAACTTGGATTTGATGTAATCCGTCAAATCCTCAGTGATTATTGCCTTTCCACGCTCGGCCGTGCCTGGGTATGGAAGATGGCTTTTACCACCGATGCCGCTGAAATTCATACATCACTCTTGCAAACTGCCGAATTGAAGGCGATTTTGCAGTTTGAGGAGCGGTTCCCATCCCAGGACTATTACGACCTCATTCCTGAGTTGCTGCGTATCCGGATACCCGGAACCTATATGGAGAGTGACCAGCTTGCTGAGTTGCGGCTTTCCGTTTTCACGATCTTTCAGTTGTTGTCTTTTCTTGGCGAGCGGAGCGGAAAATTCCCTGCATTGTATGCCCTGGCCAACGATTCAGGAGATTCCCCGGCAGCGTATTCGCCCATTGCAACCACTCCGCTCCTGCAATCGATTGTATACCAGGTTGAACGAATCCTTGATGACAAAGGGGAGGTGAGGGATTCTGCCTCCGTAGAGTTGGGAAGGATCAGAAAAGAGAAATCGAGGCTCGTATCATCTGTTGAGCACAGGATTGTACAGAGCTTCAAGATGGCCCGGCAAAATGGCTGGACTCCCGATGAGGCCGAAGTGACCATCAGGAATGGCCGGTTGGTCATTCCCATGATCTCCACCCACAAACGAAAGATCCAGGGGTTTGTACACGATGAATCAGCCACCGGCCAAACCGTTTATGTAGAACCAGCAGAGATCTTCGAAACCAACAACGAAATCCGCGAACTCGACTATGCCGAGCGGCGGGAGATCATCCGCATCCTCATCGAATTTGCAGGAATCGTCAGGCCGGAGATCGATTTGCTGATCCATGCCTACCATTTCCTCGGAAAAATTGACTTCATCCGTGCAAAAGCGAGGTTTGCCATATCGATCAAAGCAACCAACCCCATACATCATCCTTTGTCGCGGACTCCAAACCCGGCTTCGGGGGCGGGTAATGAGAACAGCTTTAAACCGGGATCCTTTTTCTGGAACCAGGCGATGCATCCGCTTTTATTCCTGTCGCACCAGAAACAAAAGCGGGAGATTACGCCCCTTGACATTGCCCTGGGAAACGACAGCCGGATCTTAATCATTTCAGGACCCAATGCCGGCGGAAAATCGGTCTGCCTGAAAACGGTCGGACTGGTGCAATACATGTTTCAGTGCGGATTGTTGCCCCCGGTACGTGAGGACTCCGAATTCTGCATTTTTCACCAGATCTTCATCGACATTGGGGACGAACAGTCCATTGATAATGATTTGAGTACCTATTCATCCAAACTGATCAACCTGAAATATTTCATTGAAAACATAGATGATTGTTCATTGTTTCTGATTGATGAGATGGGAACGGGCACCGACCCTTCTCTGGGGGGAGCCATTGCTGAAGCAACCCTGGAGGCGCTCAATGCAAAAAAGGCCATGGGAGTAGTCACAACGCATTATTCCAACCTGAAGCTACTGGCTGCCCGGGAACAGGGCATTGTCAACGGGGCGATGCTCTATGACCTGAAGAAACTAAAGCCACTGTTCCGGTTAAGCATCGGGAAGCCGGGCAGCTCATTTGCCCTGGAGATCGCCCAGGCAATCGGATTTCCCGGCGAGGTGCTTGCCAGTGCCAAGTCGAAAACCGGTAAAAGCCAGCTCGATTTCGACCGGGAATTACAAAACCTGGAGGTTGAAAAGCAGGAGATCGATCAAAAAAGCACCGAATTGAAGGTTGCCGACGACTTCCTGGCGGAACTGATTGGTAAATATGAAAAACTGACTGCTGATCTTGAATCGAAAAAGAAGGAAATTATCGAAAAAGCAAGACAGGAGGCACGTCTTTTACTCGATAATTCAAACAAGGTCATCGAGAAGACGATCCGCGAAATCCGCGAATCACAGGCTGAAAAAGAGCGTACCAAAGAGATTCGCCTTGAACTTTCTGAAGTAAAGGAGAAGTTGTTGCAGGAACCCAAAACCGAGCCTCAAAAATCAAAGGGCACAGGTCAAAAGCAGGCATCAGAAACTCCGCACATTCCTGAAATAAAACCCGGGCTGATTGGCAGCCAGGCCCAGCCGCACCGATTTCAGCGCTATTTTGACGACCTCAATACCAAGGTGACCAATTTCTCCCTGACACTCGATCTCAGGGGAAACAGGGTGGACGAGGCGCTGGCCCTGCTTCAACGCTATATTGACGATGCCATCCTCTGCTCGATCAACGAAGTGCGTGTACTTCATGGCAAGGGAAACGGTGTGTTGCGACAGGTTACCAGAGATTATCTCCGGTCCGTTAAGGAAGTAAAGTCGGCCCGCGATGCACCCCTTGAAACAGGAGGAGCCGGCATAACCATCGTAAGCTTCCGATAAGAGTTCCTCGTATCAATGTCATCAGACTGTTATGGTGACTTGTGAAAATAAATTATTCAGAATTGGAATAAATTGTTTATTTTTGCACGATTTTTATTTTTTTAAAACCTTCATTATGAAAGCAATCAAATTTACCGAGTCTGAACTCGATTATTTACTGGACCATTACGAAATGGAATTGGAATTCGCCGAAAGTCAGGTCAGTGAAATCAAAAATATGTTGAAAAAGTTAGGCGCTGCAGAAGCAGAGGTCATCAAGGGAAAAAAAGTTAAAAAAGCCGGTACAAAACGTGGCCGCCCAAAGAGTGAAAAGAAAGTTGTTGTTGAGACGGTGGTTCCACCTATTGTAAAACCTGTGAAAGTGGTGCCTGCCAAACCGGTAAAAAAAGTTAAAACGGCCGTTAAAAAAGCTGTTGAGGTGAAGAAACCCGTGGAGGTTAAAAAAGCGGTTGAGGCAAAGAAAGTTGTTGCTGGTAAAACAGAAAAAGCCCCGGTTGCTAAAAGCGCACCAAAAAAAGCGAAACCGGTTGCTGCTAAAAAAGCAACTCCCAAAAAGGCGAAAGCTCCTGTAAAAGCAGCAAAGACTGCTGCCACTGCAGCTCCTGTGCAGGCTGAATTGCCTAAGGCTGAATAATCCAATACCCTGTAATCTTAAAGGCTGGCATGGTGTAACTATTTCATTGCACCTTGCCAGCCTGTTTTTTTTAAATACACTTTGGGATTTTACCAAAAAATTGTATCTTTGCACCCCAATTTGAAAACAAATAACAATCATGGCTAATCACAAAAGCGCAGAAAAACGCATTCGTAACGCAAAAACAAAACGCACCCAAAACCGTTACCAGGGAAGAACAGTGCGCAATGCAGTTAAAAAATTACGTGAAACTGAAGAACCCGAAGCAATTGCAAAGGATATTTCAAAGGTGGTTTCCCAGATTGATAAACTGGCCAAGAAAAACGTCATCCACAAAAATAAAGCTGCAAACCTGAAAAGCAAGCTGATGCGCAAGGCCAACGCTGCCACTGCCGCTGTAGCAAAGTAGTTCTGTTACCGCTTTCTCCTCCACCTCAAACCCTTCAGCGAGGAGAGTTTCTGGATATACGTCTTTAAATGACGTTCCTTCTTCCGTGGATAGATGTCTTCAATATGTATGAGGATTCCGGTCTCTTCCACATTTCCAAAATCATGGTTGATCGCTGTTCCAAAGGTTCGCATCGTTGGAGAAAGGTTCATATAGGCATTCACCAGCGGAGGGACATGCTCACCGTGTTTGCGTACCGCATGAATGAGGATCTTGTAGTTTTCTTCGAATGTCCTGGCTGAAAACAGTTCAGCAATGACGGCGTCGGGCGTTTCGCTGACAAGGGATTCTCTCGGAATGAGCAGTGTTTCTGTGTCCGGAAAATATTTTCTCAGGAAATAGAGAACGATATCCCTTGCGGTTCGGTTGTAATCGGGGTACATCGTCATCTTGCCGAAGAAATATTTCACATCCGGATTCTCAATGATCATGGCTCCGAGCCCGTCCCACAGGTTGTCGAGGGCGTACATCCCTTTCCTGAAATTTACAAGAGGCTGGTAGTTTGGCTGAACAAACGACCGCCCCAGCTCTATGCTCAGCGGCAGATAGTCACGGATGAATTTGTTGGAGAAGCTGAAAAGTTCAGCCGTGGCGCTTTGCAGGCAGCCCTTTTGATCGCACTGGATATCCCTTCCATGAATGAACCGGTAACCCCCGGTAATTTCACTCTCAATCGGGTCCCAGACAATCAACTGGTGGAAGGGTACCTCCATGATGTCAAACTCATCGATATCCATGCTTTTTCCTGTTCCGCCACCGGCATCACGGAAAGTGATTTCACGCAAACGGCCCAGTTCCCTCATGAGATTCGGGGATTCGTGTGCTGTGAACACATAGATCTTATTATGTCCGTTGTTGGTGTTGCGCAAAAAGGTGCTGTCGGCCAGTTCAGATTCAAGCAGCTTCTTGTCAACCGGTGCTATAATGGATTCCATATATGCGTATAATGGATGAATGGTAATGCAAAGATATGCTAAGTATGGTTGTTTTCGTGAAAAGTCGTTTAAAGGTCTCCTTTTTTGTAATTTTGCAGCATGTCAGATCATGAACTCATCGAAATACCTGAACGGCTCATTGATATAGAAGCCCTGTTTGCCTCTAAAAACCCGAAGTTACTGAGGGTTATCCCGGGGTTTGTGTTCTCCTACCTGAAAAGAATTACCCACCAGGAGGAGGTTAATTCGTATATCTGGAGAAACCGTGATAAAGTTGGATTGCCCTTTGTAGAAGCTATTCTCAGGGAGTTTGGCGTAAAAGTGGCCGTAGTGGATAAGCGATCGGTTAAACACCTTGAAACATCCGTTATACCAGCCTCAGGGAGGTTCATTGTTGCTGCCAACCATCCGCTTGGCGGACTTGATGGCATGGCGCTGATGCAGGAGCTGGGAAAAATAAGGCACGACATTGTCTTCCCGGTGAATGACCTCCTGATGAACGTACCGGGATTGCGGCCATTGTTTATTCCCATCAACAAGCATGGCAGAAATACCGAGAATGCCAGGCTGATCAATGAAACATTTGCATCGGAGAGGATGATCCTCTACTTTCCGGCGGGGCTTGTTTCCAGGAAGCAGAAAATAAAAGGCGAATCCGTGATCAGGGACCTTGAGTGGAAAAATACCTTCATTAAAAAAGCGAAGAAATACCAGCGGGATATCATTCCGGTGTTTATTGAAGGTCAGAATTCGCAATGGTTTTACAACCTTGCCATGTGGCGCAAGCGTTTGGGAATTAATGCCAACATCGAAATGCTCTACCTGGTTGATGAGATGGTCAAACAGTTTAACAAGACCATCACCATCGTCGTTGGCGACCCGATTCCCCATACCACCTTCGATCAATCAAAAAGCGAAGCCCAATGGGCATCATGGGTGCAGGAGATTGTGTATAAGCTCAAATAAATTGCGTATCTTTGGAATAAATCCCCGGGAACGTGAAAATTGACAAGATCGAATTTGTTTGCAGCAGCCCAACCCTGAAATTTTGCCCCAAGGAAGATATTCCTGAATTTGCCTTTATCGGACGTTCCAATGTAGGGAAATCTTCCCTCATCAACATGCTGGCATCACAGAAAAGTCTTGCCAAAGTTTCCGGAACCCCCGGAAAGACAAGGCTGCTCAACCACTTTAAAGTTTTATCGGAAGGCGCCTCGTGGTTTCTCGTTGACCTTCCCGGGTATGGTTTTGCGAAACTCAGTAAAACCCAACGGGAGAAGTTTGAGGGTTTGATCCAGTCATACCTCCAGAACCGTGAAAACCTCGCACTTACTTTCCTGCTCATCGATTCGCGTCTCGAACCTCAGAAAATCGATCTTGAATTCATGAACTGGCTTGGCGACAATGAGGTTGGATTTGTAATCCTCTTTACCAAGACCGACAAGCTTTCAAAAACACAATTAACCAATAACCTGGCAGCTTACCAGAAAGCGCTGTCGGCCCACTGGGATGAGCTTCCTGCCATTATTCCCACTTCAGCCGAGACACGGTTCGGCAGGGATGAGGTGCTGGAAACCATCGGGGATGCCCTCCGCCAGATTGCCGCCGGCAACTGATGCCATCAGTCGTTTTCGATGAGGCCCCGTCTCCGCTGGTGTGCCCGTAAAATCCTGTAGTCGAGATGGGCCTGCCTGACAAACTGCCTGTATTCACTCGCGCATCCTGCTCTGCTAAACATGCAGGCGCCGTGAACCGCCTTGTATCTCGTAGCTGCATCGGCATGGTTCAACAGGGTTACATCACAGGCGGAATCCGGAAAGGATGCTTTGAAAACCCGGAAGATACGTTCAATTGAAACCAGGAAACCAGCATCAGCGCTGATATAGACTGATAGGTTCAGGTTGCTTTGCCCATTCTTTCTGTCATTATTTTCCAGAATTGAAAACCAGGCGAATAGTACAAACGGACAATCCTTACAGAGGAGATTTGCCACGTGCGCTAATTTAACCATTTTTGCATTCATAAGGAGCTGTTTCCCCCAATGACAAGTCAAAAGGCAAAAAGGTTGCGATTCCTGTAAAAAAAAAATAAATATTTTTTGAAAAAAGTCCTGAAATAAAGAGAGGACAAAGGTTTCCGTTATTTCAATTCGATCAGTAAATGACGTTTGGGGACAATTTCACCCTGCTTGACATAAACTTTCTTCACGGTACCGTTTCGTGAAGCAAGCAGATGGTTGTCCATTTTCATGGCCTGAAGCACAAGAAGTACATCACCTTTCTTTACTTTATCCCCTTCCTTTACATGGACCTTTAAAATAGTTCCGGGGATAAAAGCCACCACTTTGCGCGAATCGGGAGGTGTATAGGGTGTCCGGTTGGCGAATTTTTTGGTTAATGTGGTTTTATAGGAGATCTCCTCGTATTTGAAATCGATGAACTCAATGTTTTCGTCCATAAATGCTAAAATAAATCAAATGTCAAAAGTAAAAAATGGAGTATGTTGATCCCTGGATTCGCATTTCACCATTTCGCATTTAAAATGGAGGTACTCCGTGTTTTTTCTTCGGGGTGACCTCCATCTTTCCCTGGGCCAGGGTGAGTGAATGAGTGAGATAATTGCGGGTCTCGTTCGGTTCGATAACAGCATCAACATATCCGTAAGCAGCAGCCACATAAGGATTGGCGAATTTCTGACGGTACTCTTCAATAAGCCGTTTACGTGTCTCTTCAGGATTGTCGCTTGCTTTGATCTCACTTCTGAAGATGATATTGGCGGCGCCTTCCGGTCCCATAACGGCAATTTCGGCAGTTGGCCAGGCAAATACAAAATCGGCCCGGAGGTGATTCGAACACATGGCGATGTATCCTCCGCCGTAAGCCTTACGAAGGATCACTGTGATCTTTGGAACGCTTGCTTCACTGTATGCATAGAGTACTTTTGCCCCGTGACGGATAACACCGGCGTGTTCCTGGTCAACGCCGGGAAGGTATCCGGGCAGGTCAACCAGGGTGACCAGCGGAACGTTGAAAGCATCGCAGTAGCGGATGAACCGGGCTGCCTTATCGCTGGAGTCGCAATCAAGCACGCCTGCAAGCACCATCGGCTGGTTGGCGACGAAGCCAACAGTTTGTCCGTCAAGACGGGCAAATCCGATCACGATGTTTGCAGCCCACATTTCATGCACTTCAAAGAAATCACTGTCGTCGACGATCGCCCTGATCACATCCCTTACATCATAAGGTTGCATGGGGTTGGTCGGGAAAATGCTGTCTAATTTGTATTGACGTGATTTTGGAGCTTTTTTTGGAAAAACCTCTGCTTTCTTGTCATTGTTCCAGGGAATGTAACTAACCAGGCGCTTGATCTGCTCAAAGCAGTCTGCTTCACTTTCGGCAAAGAAATGGGCATTGCCTGTTATTTCTGCATGAACACGCGCACCGCCAAGGTCTTCCATGGAAATTTCCTCTCCAAGAACAGTCTTGATAACTTCCGGACCCGTGATAAACATTTTGGAAATTTTGTCTACCACAAATACGAAGTCGGTAAGCGCCGGGCTATAAACCGCACCGCCGGCACAAGGGCCAAGGATGACGGATATCTGCGGAATAACGCCCGATGCCTGGGTGTTACGGTAAAATATTTCACCGTAACCCGCCAGGGAGTTGACCCCTTCCTGGATGCGGGCGCCACCGCTGTCGTTGATCCCGATTAATGGCACCTTCATCTTCATGGCGTGGTCCATGATCTTGGTAATCTTTTTGGCATGCATCAGCCCCAGGGAACCCCCGGCAACCGTGAAATCCTGGGCGAAAATACACACCGGCCAGGCGTTGATGGAGCCTGTTCCGGTGATGACACCATCGCCGGGCAAATATTTTTTATCCATGTCGAAATCCTGTCCGGCATGTTTTACAAAAAGATCATATTCATGAAAGGAATTTGGATCAAGGAGTGCAAGGATGCGCTCCCGGGCAGTCATTTTTCCTGAAGCCTTCTGTTTTTCAAGGGCTTGTTCACCACCCCCTTTAAAGGCTTCCTGCATGCGCCTCTTTAATTCCGTAGTCTTTGCTCTTAAACTCATCTTTTATTGTTTTTCTAACAAGGGGTGCAAAGATAAGGTTAAACAACTTAAATAGCAAATTCACCTCGATCCAGACCACCTGATCCTATGCTCACCTGTTCACCCGTTCACCTGTTCACCCCTTTACCTTCCTTCTCACAACCAATATGTTATGTTTTTTCCATAACAATCTTTTTGCCTGTTTTTGATGTGTTTCCATGATGATCTAAATAATAATTTGAGTATCTTTGCTACTCAAAGTATGTTTGCCCGGGTTGAATCCGGGCGTTCAGGCAGTTTGTTCAGTTAGCTGGCTTTGAGGAAATTAAAATTTATGACAGATCAGCTACCCGGGGAAAATCAATCATCAGACCAGCTTCAGACGCCACTGTGGCATGCTGTCTACACGCGTTCCAGGTCGGAAAAAAAACTGATGGATCTCCTGCTTGAAAAGGGAATTGAAGCCTATGTCCCGTTGCTGAAGGTGATGCGTCAGTGGAGTGACAGGAAAAAAATGGTTGATGAGCCCATTATCCGGTCGTACTGTTTTGTAAAAATTAAGGCTGTTGAATATTATGAAGTACTGAATACGCCCGGAGCAGTCCGGTATGTTTGGTTTTCAGGGAAGGCAGCAACAATTCCCGACCGGCAGATCGATATCCTGAAAGTAATTTCTGGTTCCGGACTGGAGGCTGACTGCCTGCCGGATACCTTTAAACCCGGGAAAAAGGTCAGGGTGATTGCCGGGCCTTTGCGTGGGTTTACAGGGGAACTGGTCAATATCTCCAACAGGAAAAAGGTCATCATCCGGATTGATCATCTCAACCAGGTGATTTCACTCACCATTTCACCCATGCTGCTTGAAATGGTGAGCCACTGAAAAGGCTGCTGTGGTTGCCTCTCGTTGTTTTTTTATTGCCGGTTCCTGTGACCGAAAGGGCGAAGCTGTGCTAAGCCGTAAATAATTTACATGAATAACTCCCTCTGTTTTGCTCGATACCCTGATCACCAATAAAACCCGTCTCAGGTTGTTGCTTCGGTTTTTTCTGAATCCCGATGCCTCATCCTATCTTCGAGGACTTGAAGAGGAGTTCGGAGAGTCGACTAATTCGATCAGGGTTGAGTTAAACCGGTTTGAAGCAGCCGGACTGCTGGTGAGCTGGGAGGTCAAGAACAAGAAGATGTTCTCTGCAAACCAGCAGCATCCCTTGTTTGCCGATATCAGGAGCATCCTTCGCAAACATACCGGAATTGACACCATCATCACTGATGTCATCAACAATCTTGGCAACATCCAATCGGCATACCTGAATGACATGACCTCAAAAAACATGGATCATCTGCCCCTTGAGTTGTTTATCTTCGGCGATCCGATTGATCAGGAATACCTCGCAACGCTGACAAACAAAGCAACCACTCTTATAAAACGCGATATCAAATGCACAACCCTGCCGGTAAAGGAAGAAAAAAAGTTCCTGGCAAACAACAGGAACGCTTTGCTTGTATGGAAGAAATAAAAACAGAACTGCTTAACGCCATTCGTATAACTTAAAAAATGTTGCTATGACCATTTATGAAAGTTTGTTGAAAAAGGAGGTATCCCTTTCCGTTATTGGCCTCGGATATGTCGGGTTACCCATTGCACTCGAATTTGCCCGGAAGATAAAGGTGGTAGGTTTTGACATCAAGCCTGACCGGGTTGAAATGATGAAAAACAACATTGATCCCAGCGGGGAGTTGCCGACAGAGGCGTTTCTCGGGACCGATATCCTTATTACAGCGAACCCTGACGATTTGAAATCGTGTTCGTTTCACATTGTGGCTGTGCCAACGCCGGTTGACAAACACAACCTTCCCGACCTAACACCCCTGCTTGCAGCAACCCGCACGGTTGCAAAGATCCTGAAGAAGGGTGACTACGTTGTATATGAATCAACGGTTTACCCCGGGGCAACGGAAGAAGATTGTGTTCCCATCCTTGAAAAATTGTCAGGATTGAAGTTTGGAGAAGACTTCAAAGTGGGCTTCTCGCCCGAACGGATCAACCCGGGCGACCAGGAACATTCGCTGACCTCGGTGATTAAAATCGTTTCCGGATGTGATGAAGAATCGTTGGACCAGGTTGCCAAGGTATATGAACTGATCGTAAAGCCAGGCGTTCACCGGGCGCCAACCATCAAGGTTGCCGAGGCTGCCAAAATTATCGAGAATGCACAGCGCGACATCAACATTGCGTTCATGAATGAACTCTCCATCATCTTCGGACGAATGGATATCAACATCTATGATGTACTCGAAGCTGCCGGAACGAAATGGAACTTTCTGAAATTTTACCCTGGCCTCGTGGGGGGTCATTGCATTGGTGTCGACCCTTACTATCTTACCTATAAGGCCAGTGAATACAGGTACCATGCCAGGGTTATCAACGCCGGACGATACGTAAACGACAGCATGGGCTTCTATGTAGCCAAACAGTGCGTCAAGAAACTCATCAGGGCCGGAAAAAATGTGCTGCGTTCCAATGTCCTTGTGATGGGGGCGACTTTTAAGGAGAATGTCAGCGACATCCGAAACTCCCGTGTTGCCGACCTGGTGAATGAATTGAAACAGTACGGTGTCCAGGTCGACGTGACCGATCCGTATGCCAGTCATGATGAGCTTTTACATGAATACGGCTTTGGATTGACTGACAAAATGAAGGAAAAATATGATGCCATTGTGGTGGCCGTCAATCATAAAGCATACCTGGAATATACTGAGGAGTATTTCAGGTCACTCTCATCCCCGGATGGAATTCTGATAGATGTCAAAGGGATTTACAGAAATAAAATTAAAGACCTGACCTACTGGAGCCTGTAAAGGGAGTTTCTCCTCATCTGAAACGTAAAATTAATAACCATTAAATAAATTTGCAATGAGTTCACCGAAAACAGCCCTGATAACCGGCATTACCGGACAGGATGGGGCTTATTTAGCCGAATTCCTTCTGAAAAAGGGATATATCGTTCATGGGTTGAAAAGAAGGTCATCCCTCTTTAATACCGACAGAATCGACCATCTGTACCAGGATCCGCATACCCAGAACCAGAGTCTTTTCCTCCACTACGGCGATCTGACAGATTCCCTTAATGTAACAAGGATTATCCAGGAGACGCAGCCCGACGAAATCTACAACCTGGCAGCCATGAGTCATGTGATGGTAAGTTTTGACACCCCTGAGTATACCTCCAATGCCGACGGCACGGGCACACTCAGAATTCTTGAGGCCATCAGGCTGCTGGGACTGACGGAAAAAACCAGGATCTACCAGGCATCCACTTCTGAATTGTACGGGAAGGTCCAGGAAATTCCGCAGACGGAAAAAACCCCCTTCTACCCGAGAAGTCCCTATGCTGTTGCAAAACTCTACGCCTACTGGATTACCATCAACTACCGTGAAGCCTACAACCTGTTTGCATGTAACGGGATCCTGTTCAACCATGAATCGCCGATCCGCGGGGAGACTTTTGTTACCCGGAAAATAACCAGGGCGGTCGCCCGCATTGCACTGGGCCTGCAGGATAAACTCTATATGGGAAACCTGTCGTCACAGCGCGACTGGGGGCATGCCAAGGATTACATTAAGGCGATGTGGCTGATCCTGCAGCATGATACTCCCGACGATTATGTAATTGCCACCGGAATTACCACCCCGGTAAGGGAGTTCATCCGCAGGGCATTCCTGGAACTTGGACTTACCCTTGAATTCAAGGGACATGACGTCGATGAAAAGGGAATAGTGACAGCCTGTGAAAGACCTGAATTTGAAGATCTTGTTGGCAAAGAGGTCGTAGCCATCGACCCGCGGTATTTCCGCCCCACAGAAGTTGAATTACTCATTGGGGATGCCTCAAAAGCACGTTCGGTATTGAATTGGGTTCCTGAGTATGACCTGGGCATGCTCATCAGTGAAATGGTGGCATCCGATTACAGGTTGATGCAAAAGGAGAAGTTCCTGAAAGAAAACGGGTTCAACACCTTAAACTATTTCGAATAATGGAAAAATCAGCGAAAATATACATTGCCGGGCACACCGGAATGGTCGGTTCTGCTATTACCCGTCGACTTAAGTCATTGGGATATTACAACATCATCGGCCGGACACTTGAAGAACTTGACCTGACCAGCCAGCAGGAGGTGGCCCTGTTCTTTGAATCCGAAAAACCCGATTATATCGTTCTGGCAGCTGCAAAAGTGGGTGGAATCCTGGCGAATAATATCTACCGGGCGCAGTTCATCTATGAGAACCTGATGATTGAGGCAAATATCATTCACCAGGCCTACCTGCATGGTGTGAAAAAACTGCTGTTCCTCGGAAGTTCGTGCATCTATCCCAAAGATGCTCCGCAGCCACTGAAGGAGGAGTACCTGTTAACCGGCGACCTTGAACAGACCAACGAGCCATATGCCATCGCCAAGATCGCCGGGATCAAGTTGTGCGAGAGTTACTACCGCCAATACGGAAGCAATTTCATCTCGGTGATGCCTACCAATCTTTTCGGACCGAACGACAATTACAACCTGGAGACTTCCCACGTGCTTCCCGCCATCATCCGTAAAATGCACCTGGCCCGCTGTCTTGAAACAAACAACTGGCACGGAATTCGGAAAGATTTGCGAAAACGCCCGATAGAAGGGGTAAATGAAAATTCTGAGGAGGAGGAAATTCTTGGGATCCTGAATAAATACGGAATCACGATGGAACAACCGGCAAAGGTAAGTCTGACTTTGTGGGGGACCGGCAAGGTTTTTCGTGAATTCCTGCATGTCGACGATATGGCGGCTGCCTGCGTCAACGTCCTGGAAAACCTGGATGTGGAGGAACTCATTGCCCGTCATACGACGCTGGTCACCCGTCCATCATCACCTGTTACGGCGTTCCTCAATATTGGCACCGGCGAGGACCAGACGATTGCCGAAATTGCAGCCATGGTTCAAAAGATCGTTGGATTTTCAGGCAACATTCTGTGGGACAGCAACAAACCCGACGGGACCCTGAAAAAATTACTCGATGTCTCCCTTCTTAAAAACCTCGGCTGGAGCCCTGTGTTTACCCTGCAGGATGGAATCGTATCTGTTTACAGTCAATATGTTACAGCCCAGAACTGATCAGGATCACGTTACTTGCATAAAGTTGTAAATCAATAAAAGCAACATATCACGGAAAGCAACACCATAACCAATGTTCACAGATAAAACCTTACTGATAACCGGAGGAACAGGCTCCTTCGGAAACGCCGTCCTCGACCGGTTTTTAAACACAGGAATCCGCGAAATCAGGATCTTTTCCCGGGACGAGAAAAAGCAGGACGACATGCGCCAGTTCTATCGCAATGACAAGATCAAATATTATATCGGCGATACCAGGGATAAGCGCAGCCTTGATACCGCCATGCGCGGGGTGGATTATGTGTTTCAGGCTGCCGCGCTAAAACAGGTGCCCTCCTGTGAGTTTTTCCCGATGGAGGCGGTGCGCACCAATGTGATGGGTTGTGAAAATGTACTCGACAGCGCACTCGAAAACGGGGTGAAAAACGTGATTGTTTTAAGCACCGACAAAGCCGTTTATCCCATCAATGCCATGGGAATGTCGAAGGCGCTGAGTGAAAAAGTGATGGTGGCCAAAAGCCGCAACCTGCATGACAGCGGCACTACCTTCTGCGGCACCCGCTATGGTAACGTGATGGCTTCCAGGGGTTCGGTCATCCCTTTGTTTATCGACCAGATCAAAAAAGGAGAGCCGATTACCATCACCGATCCCAATATGACGCGGTTCATGATGACCCTGCAGGATGCAGTATCCCTGGTCATCTATGCCTTCGGTCATGGCGAGAATGGCGATATTTTTGTTCAGAAGGCCCCGGCTGCCACCATTGAAGTGCTGGCAAAAGCGCTGGTTGAACTCTACCAGGCAAAAAGCGAGATCAGGGTGATTGGCACCAGGCATGGTGAAAAACTCTATGAAACCCTTGTGAACCGGGAAGAGATGGCCAAGGCGACCGACATGGGAGATTATTACAGGATCCCGGCCGACAACCGCGACCTTAATTACGGGAAATTTTTCACCGAAGGCGAATCGAAGGTATCTGAAGTGGATGATTACACCTCGCACAATACTGAACGGCTTGATGTGGATGAAACGAAGAAATTATTACTGAAACTCAGCATGATCCGGGAAGACCTCGGAATGTAAAGTGGCTAATATGCTTAAAGTTGGAATCACCGGTCAGGCCGGTTTTGTCGGAACCCATCTCTGGAACACCCTCGGGTTAACCCTTGAAAAATATAGGCGCATCCCATTTGAAGATGCGTTTTTTCAGGATGACAGGATGTTTGAAGATTGGGTCGCTTCCTGTGATGTGATCGTTCACCTGGCGGCTATGAACCGTCACAACGATCCTGAAGTGATCTATCAAACAAACGTCGGACTGGTCAGGAAACTGGTTGAAGCCATGGAGAAAACCGGCTCAAAGCCGCATGTGCTCTTTGCCTCCTCCACGCAGGAGGAGCGGGATAATCTCTACGGGAGATCAAAAAAGGAGGGAAGAGAGATCTTGCAGGCATGGGCTGAGAGAAACGCGGCACAATTCACGGGCTTTATCATTCCCAATGTTTTCGGGCCGTTTGGCAACCCTTATTACAATTCCGTCGTGGCTACCTTCTGCCACCAGCTTACGCATGATGAAGTGCCACGGATAGATGTTGACGGGGATCTCAAGCTGATCTACGTAGCAGAACTGGTCAGTCACTTCATCGATCGGATCGATCAGGTGGAACAAAATCATCAACAGGATGTTGTGGCAGAGACCATCCTGCTGCAGCACACCTCCCAGGCAAAGGTCAGCGTAATTTTAGCGAAACTGGAAGCCTTCCGGTCAAATTATTTTGAAAAGGGCGAATTGCCTGACCTGGGTGATCCGTTTGACAGAAACCTCTTCAACACTTTTGTTTGTTATATCGACCATAAAAAACACTTTCCCTTCTCCCTGAAACTGAATACCGACCAGCGGGGCAGTTTTGTGGAGACTGTTAAGCTGAACAGTGGCGGTCAGGTCTCTTTTTCCACCACTGTTCCGGGAATTACCCGCGGCAACCACTTTCACACCAGGAAAGCTGAACGTTTCGCCGTGATCAGGGGCAAGGCGCTGATTGAACTGAGGCGAATCGGCACCGCGGAAGTGTTGTCGTTCGAACTCGACGGCAGCCAGCCCTCCTTTGTGGATATGCCGGTCTGGTTCACCCATAACATTAAAAATACAGGAAACGAAGAACTCTATACCATTTTTTGGATCAGCGAACATTTTGATGCCTCCAATCCCGATACCTTTTTTGAAAACGTATGACCATGAAGAAATCCAGTTTGAAAGTTATGACCGTAGTGGGAACGCGCCCGGAGATCATCCGGCTTTCGCGGACCATGTCGCTGCTTGATGAATATCTGACCCAGGTGATTGTCCATACTGGCCAAAATTATGATTATGAGTTGAATGAGGTCTTTTTCAAGGAGATGGACCTTCGGAAACCCGACCATTTTATGAACATCGACACCACTTCGCTTGGAACAGCGGTGGGCGACATCATCCGGAAATCGGAAGAGGTACTGAAGCTGGAACGACCGGATGCGCTGCTGGTGCTTGGTGACACAAACTCCTGTTTATCAGCCTACATGGCCAAGCGGATGCACATCCCCGTTTTTCACATGGAAGCCGGGAACCGGAGTTTCGACTTCAATGTACCCGAGGAGATCAACCGCCGGGTGATTGACCACATTGCCGATTTCAACCTGGTGTATACCGAACATGCCCGCAGGCATTTGCTGTCGGAAGGACTTCCTCACCGAAGGATATACCTCACCGGATCTCCGATGAAAGAGGTGCTTGACTACTATCTTCCGAAAATATCGAAATCTGAGATTCTCCAGCAGTTGTCGGTTTCCCAGGGCCAGTATTTCCTTGTCAGTGCTCACCGGGAGGAGAATGTTGACAATCCTGCCAATCTACGGAAGATCCTTCATGTCTTGAATACGCTCGCTGCTGATTACAACTTCCCGGTCATCGTATCCACCCATCCGCGTACCCGGAAAAAACTGGAAAGCCTGGCCGATTTTCAACCTGATCCACGGATCCGGTTTTTAAAACCATTCGGCTTCCTCGATTATATCTGCCTCCAGCAGCATGCGCTCTGTACACTGTCCGACAGCGGAACCATCTCCGAAGAGTCCTCAATCCTCGCATTCCCTGCGATTTCCCTGCGGCAGTCGATGGAACGGCCAGAAGCTCAGGATGCAGGAACCATCATTCTTACCGGGTTTGAGCCGGAGCGGGTCCTTGACGCAGTTGCCCTGGCCATCAGGGAGCACAAGACCCACCATTACCAGCAAATCGCACCCGACTACCTGATCACGGATACCTCCTGGCGAACCCTTAAATTAATTATGGGCAATGCAGGGCTGAGTAATCTTTGGCATGGGGTTACACAAGGATCATGAAACTATGCTCTCCGATATTAATTTGTATTTCTGAAGAAGCCATTTGATGTCGGGAAAAGCGCAGCTGTTTTCAGATTTAAAATCCTTAAAACAACTTTTTGGCAGACAGTCTTCTGAAGTTAACAGAAGTTCAATCGTTGCTAAGAACATCGCCTTTTCACTCGTCATCAAAGGAGGAAGCATCCTGTCAAATTTCCTCCTGGTTCCATTAACACTGGGAATACTTGATCCCACTAAATACGGAATCTGGATTACCCTGAGTTCGATCATCGGCTGGTTTTCGTTTTTCGACATCGGGTTGAGCAATGGCCTCAGGAAATTTTATACCGAGGCAAAAGTAAACGGGAACATGGCCCTGGCCAGGGAATATGTCAGCACAACATTTTCACTTCTGCTGATGATCCTGCTGGCAGTTGATGTGTTGTTCTTCATTGTCAACCGATTTATTGACTGGACAGTTATCCTGAATTGCGACAAAGGTCTTCGCGGGGAACTTGCCATTCTTTCTTCGATCGTTTTCTATGCATTTTCATTTAAATTCATTGCCAACATCGTTTCCCAGCTTCTCATTGCTGATTTGAGGACCGCCCTGAACGACTTTCTTAATTTTCTTGGGAATTTCCTTACCCTGTTATTCATCATTTTTCTGAAATTCTCGCACAAGGGTAATTTGTTGTCACTGGGATTAGCCTATTCGATTATTCCGGTGGTTGTTTTTTTTATTGCGACTGATTTCCTGTTCCGAACCAGTTATAAAGCAGTAAAACCCAATATTTTTCATATCGAAAAAGTTCATGTCAGCAAACTGTTTAACCTGGGTTTTAAATATTTTTTTTTACAGATTACCGCCATCATTCTGCTGACCTCACAAAACCTGATCATTTCACAACTGTTCGGACCGGCAGAAGTTACTCCTTACAATATTGCTTATAAATACTTCAGCCTGATCTTCGTTGTTTACTCAATCATCATCGGCCCGCTGCTTCCCGCCTATACCCAGGCATACTTTTCCAGGGACCTGGACTGGATCAGGAGGATTACCGGAAAATTTCTCCGGATATGTTACCTCTTTTTTATTTTAATTGTGGTCATGATCGTTCTTTCCGGCACTTTTTATGCCCTGTGGGTTGGAAAATCGGTATCCATTCCGTTTCTGCTCACGCTTGTTATTGGACTCCTGAACATGATGCATATCTGGAACAGCTTGTACCTCCCATTGATCAATGGGATCGGTAAAATTCAGATACAACTGATCGGGTCCATCTTCACCGTTGTACTCATCATCCCATTGTCGATCGTTCTTTGCAAGTATACTCCCATGGGGATCAGCGGTGTGGTGTTTGCACAGTTCATCCTGCTGATCCCGGGTTTATGGATCAATAAGATTCAATTTCATCGTCTGGCCAACAACACTGCGCATGGTATCTGGAACCGTTAAAAACGGACTGTTTTTCACCGGCATATACCTGTTTCATAAAATCAGGAATAGGTTGATGCATCTTTTGGGGGAGCAGAGATACCTGTTTATTAAAAATGTCTACCGGACTTCGTTCTCCCGGCATGCACTCGTGTCTTACCTGCCCGATCCGTTCTTCAGGCCTGGTTTTACAGGCCACTCCAACTTCCAGGAGATCCTGGCCATCTGTTCGGCACTGAATGATCAGAAATTCACTGTCGATGTTGTCCATTTTTTGGACACAAGGACGGTCGACTACCGCAGATATCAATACATTATCGGATTTGGTACGCCCTTTAACAAAAGCCACCTTGTGCCGAACAATGCAGTAAAAATAATGGTAGCCACAGGCGCTCACTATTGTTTTCAAACCCATGCGGAGTTGAAAAGAATCAGTGAATTTAAGGCCAGGACCAATTTTGAGGTCAGACCAAGGCGAATCAATCCTAACAACTGGGGAGAGAGTTTTCTGTCGGAGTATTTGATTGTTACAGGAAATTCATGGACGGCTTCTACGTTTGATGGGTATTACAATGGGAAAATTTTCAATATCCCGGTTACAGCCATTGACTATTATTCGGGACGAAAATTACACCGGAGTTGGGATTCGGCAAAAAAGCATTTTTTATGGTTTGGAGGAAGCGGGCTGATTCATAAGGGACTTGATCTTGCCATTGAGGCATTTGTAATGTCAAAAAATGTTGAACTTCATATCTGTGGTCCATACGAGGACGATTTTTTTAAAGCTTATAAAAAAGTACTTGAAGAGAACCCGCATATCAGGTATCATGGTTTTCTTGATATCCACAGTGCCCTCTTCAATGAAATTCTGCAGAACTGCGGTTTTGTGATTCTGCCTTCTTGTTCCGAAGGCCAGGCAAGTTCAGTTATAACAGCCATGTTTTCAGGACTAATACCTGTTTTAACCAGGGAGTGTGGGATCGATCTGCATGATTTTGTTACACCAATAACCGACATCCGGGTTGCGGCACTTGCATCCCTGGTGACGTCTATGTCTGAAACAGCCTCTGAGGAGCTTTCCGAAAGGTCGGAACAGACGATAGATTATGTACTGAAAAACAACACCCTTAAAAAGTATTCGGAAGTGTTCGCAAAAATTTTTGAACAAATTCTTTATGACAAACATGACACCAATTATTTATCCGGTTTATAGACCATCCCTTAATGGGAATGAGATGAAGTATGTTCAGGATTGCATTCAGTCGTCCTGGATATCATCCAAGGGGAAATATATACAGTCCTTCGAAGAAAAATTTGCAGAATATATCGGGATCTCTCATGCCGCCAGCGTCTCCAATGGAACAGTAGCCCTTCATGCCGCGCTGCTGGCCCTGAATGTTGAGCCCGGAGATGAGGTGATCGTACCCACTTTCACCTATATTGCCTCGGTAAATGCCATTAAATATTGCAATGCCATACCGGTTTTCGTTGATTCCCTGGAATCAACCTGGCAGATGGATCCCGACAAGGTGAGAAAGAGCATTACCCCGAAGACCAAGGTAATCCTGGTTGTTCATCTCTACGGGCATCCGTGCAACATGGGGGAGATCATGAAGATTGCCGGTGAGTTCAACCTTCTTGTTCTGGAGGATTGCGCTGAGGCGCTCGGGGCAAAATTCAAAGGCAAAAGCATCGGAACCTTCGGCAACATCGCAACTTTCAGTTTTTTTGGAAATAAAACAATTACTACAGGTGAAGGCGGAATGGTCATTTCCGATGACCCTGAAATCATCGATCGCGTCATGCACATCAAAGGCCAGGGGCTGGCAAAGGACCGAGAATACTGGCACGACATCATCGGGTATAATTACCGGATGACCAATATCTGCGCTGCCATTGGACTGGCCCAGCTTGAAAACGTATATGAGATCCTGAAAAAAAAGAAGCAGATTGCTGATTGGTATGATGAGAACTTCCGGGAGATTGGGATGGTAACCAACTATACCGAAGATCCTGACATCGTTCATGCCTACTGGATGTTCTCCCTTCTAATGAATGATTCCATCAACCGGGATGCCCTGAGGGCTCATTTAAGAGAACAAGGTATAGAAACCCGCCCGCTTTTTCCGCCCATTCATACAATGCCGATGTATTACAACGAAACGTATTCATTCCCGGTGGCTGAAAGGCTGGGAATGCTTGGAATTAACCTGCCCAGTTACCCTGAACTTACCAAACATGATGTTTCGGTTATCTGCGATGCCATCCGTTCATTTATTCATAAAGGATAAACCAGCCTGGCTCAACCCTGCTGGATTGTAAGTAAAAAGTGCAATAACCTTCATTATGATTGATCACACCACGGAATGCCTTACGGTTACCCGGTTATCCGGGGATCATGCGGAGGAGCTGACAGATATGCTGTTATCCGCCCCGGCTGGATATTCGCAATATTTCACACCATTTGAATTTTCCCTTCCCGTGATCCGGGGGATAATGGAAAAAGCAGAAAAGGATCACTATTATGGTATCAGGGTGAATGGTTCTTTGGCAGGTATTTTCATGCTGAGAGGGCTGGATAAGGGATTTCCAATTCCGGCATTTGGCGTGTGGATTGCGGAAAAATTCCAGGGTTTGGGTCTCAGTAAACTTGCGATCCAACATTCCATATCAGTTTGCCGTTTGAATAAAATCAACAAATTGATGCTGAAGGTATATCCCGGGAATGAAAAGGCCCGGAAATTATATGAAAGAATGGGGTTTGTATATCAATACGTTGATGAAAAGAATGCCAACCTGGTCTATTATAAAGAACTAAACTGAAATGAAAGTAGCATATTACCTGGGCAACAATACGCCTGCGATGGGCGGGGCGTTCACCTATTCCACCGCACTGATCAGCATTGCCAGGCAGGTCGATGAAATTACCAGGATTTATGTGATTCATGGAAATGATAATTATGATCTTCTTAAGTATTTAGCAGATGATACAGGCAAGGTTGTCTTTGTTAAAGACCCTGTGCTGGACCATAAAGTTAGAAAGGGGATCTACTACCTGTGCTTCGGATTGCTGGCGCTTAACGAATTTACGCCCTCACCCTTTGTCAACAAGGTGGTGAAGTGGATAAACCGGTTTAACCCTTACCGGCGTTTTTTCAACTCCCTGCCTGTTGACCTGATCCATGTGCCATACTGTTATATGCCCCTGCTGGAATGTGAAAAGAAGATGTTCATCTCCTTTCACGATCTCCAGGAACTACGCTTTCCTGATTTTTTTTCATCCAAAGAACGGCTTTACCGGGCATTCCTGTATAAATTTTCCCTGGAGAAAAGTGACCATGTCATTGTCAGTTTCGGGCATATAAAACAGGATATCCGTAAATACTTTCAGGTCCCGGAGGAGAAGATAGATGTTTGTCTTTTACCATTTCATGAGAAGTTTGTCGGTTCTTCCGGCAGCAACAACCCTTCTGTTGAGAAAACACTGGCAAAAGTCGGGGTTACAGGCGATTTTTTGCTCTATCCTGCTAACACCTGGCCGCATAAAAATCACGTCATGCTGATCCAGGCCATTACGCTTCTGAAGCAAAAGGGGATTACCATGCAACTGGTTTGTACCGGAAAATTAACTGAGCATTATGACAATCTGCATAGTCTGATAGAAGTCAATGGGATAGGAAGTCAAGTGATCTTTGCAGGACTAATCGCAGATTATGATCTGATGAATCTTTACCAGGCAGCAAGGCTGGTTGTCATTCCCTCCTTGTATGAAGCAGGCAGTGCGCCCTTGTTTGAGGCCATGAAATTTCTGACACCGGTAATTTGTTCAAATGTGACCTCCCTGCCTGAAACCATCCAGGATCCGGAATTCATTTTTGATCCCTTGAATGTGACTGACATTGCCAATAAAATTCTCCTGGGAGTCTCGGATGATTCCTTCCGGAGTCGTAATATTCAAAATCTTCAGGAAAGGCTACAGTATTATAATTCAATAAAATACAGCGCTATTTTATTCTCTGCATATCAATCCGTTAAATAAAGAATCTCCCGGTCTATGGAATTTTTACTGCTTGCACTTTCTGTTTCAATCCTTATCTTTCCTTATGTCTATGTTAAGAAGAATATTGCGAACTATGGTACCATCAATCTGATCAAACCAATTCATTACTTCCTGATTACAAGTTCCTTGTTTTTTCCCATTAAAGCGATGATACTTTTTGCAGGGGTTAAGCAATCACACTTTTTATTCTACAATAATTACCTGAACGTTGAAATTGTCGTAGAGACGATCTTCTATGTTTTAATTCATGTTTGCTTTGTCATTATTGGATACCAGTACTATATAAAATTTATTGGAAAGCAAAGCACCGTCAAGTCATATTTTTTGCCTAGCGAATCCCGAATCAATCTGATCATCCTTTTATACATTATTTTAGGCGTTCTTGCAATCGCAGACAGGATCAAGACAGGAACCTTTTTCTTTATCAAGGATTATGATGAATCAAAACTGGAGCACTATTTTTGGTGGTATGTGCCGGTTCTCTTCGGTTTCGTAGGGAGTTCATTTTATCTATATGGTGTAACCCCATTTCTTGCCTTTGCTGCCGGTTATTACAAAAAAAAGAAATATGTGGTGTTGTACTATGTCTTCTCAGCCATATATATTTTCATAGGATTGTACTCCGGTCAGAAGGAGGTTATCTATTCCATCATCATCATTTACCTGTTTTATTCATTCTCTTTTAGAAGGAAAACTGGGACTCCACTGAAATCGGAGGTGATGAAACTTGTCCCGGTTTTGCTCTTTGTACTTTTTCTACCGAATCTTAACTATTATAGGTTGCTGCTTGTGGAGAGCACATCGCGTGTTGGAACGCATAACCTTATTTTGGCTATGAAAACAAAGCAGGAGAGCAATTATATTTTCAAGCGAATAGATCACCTTGACGCTTCATACAATGTAATAAAAAAAACGCCAGATGTCGTTCCATTCAAATATGGTGAAACCTATCTTAAGTCAGTTGATGCATTAACAATTTACCTGCCATTCCTAAGAGCATATTATCCCTATACTGAAACTATTAACAATTCATTTGCAAATGAATACAATTTAATTAACGAATCGGTTTCCGGGATTACCCTCCCAATTTTTGTTGAAGCTTATATGAATTTTGGTATCGCAGGAATCATACTGATATCAATACTTTATGGTCTATTGATAGGTAAAATTACATTTTTGCTTGATTCACCTCTTTTTCATATTAAGCTCATTGGTTTTATCCTTTTTTATATTTTTCTGATTCAATTCAATGCATTGTCATTTCAAGCCGTCAGTATTGCAATTTCCAGAGAATTATTTACCATCCTAATTATTTATTTTTTCCTCAAGGGTAGTTATTCTACAATTAGTTAAGATATATTATCAGTAGTGGGCATTTAAATCCCACTGATTTTTAATTGATTAGATTGTTGTTCTTTGACATTTTTGTAATCGCATTTTGTAAGTATCTCTCTTACAGGAGTTTTGTCCAGTAGAGAAATGCTGAGAATTTGTAATATTTCGTAGATTGGACGGTCAACTTTCAATTTGTTGCCAATGATTGCTACCAAACAGTAAGCAATGATTGCACAATAAATTTGGACTTTTACAGCATTGATCGTTTTACCCCAAAAGGATTTGACTTTTAAATGCTGTTTCATCCATTTGAAAAATATTTCTACCTCCCAGCGTTTCTTGTATAGCATTGCTATCTCTGAGGCTTTTAGAATGGTATTATTGGTTATGAACACGAGTTCCTTTTTACGTTCAGCAGCATAGTACTTGATTCGTCGAAGTTTGTCTGGATAATCCTTTTTGGAATAATATGTTTCCAGCACACCAATCTGATCACTTTGTACGCCTGTAGTTTTATCAACAGGTTTGGAATACATTCTTTTAAAACGCATATTATCCTTAGCCCTGGTGACAAAAAATGATCCTTGTGTGTGAATTTTGTAAAATCGACGGAAATCAATGTACGCCTTATCAACGACATAAAAACTTCCAGCTTCATATGGTATTAGATCAAGGATGTTGACATCGTGAACATTTGCCTTTGATACATGCAAAAAAGTTGGAATGGACGTCTTTACGTCGTACAACGTATGAAGTTTTATTCCCCCCTTATGTTTGCGAAACTCGGCCCACCAAAAAACGCTTAAGCAAAGATCAATGGTAGTGGAATCCAATGCATACACATTGCCGTCAATTTCAACCTCGAAATCAGTTCTATAGCAGCTTTTGCGGGCTTCCTCAATCAAAGTGTATGCGAACTCTTCAAATATCTTATAGTTCCGCTTTTCATTCGCCGTACCAAGATTCCTGCGAGATATTGTTGGCCCAAAACCAAGATGGTAATACTTGGGTTGGTGTGCCTCAAGACTCAACATCAGATCACGCATGCTATCTCGTGAGGTGAGTTGCCCAAAAACCATGCACAGCATTTGATTCCAGCAGGTGAATGTCCTGATGTACTTATTACCATTGTGGTTTTTTACGATACCGTCAAAAACCCTTCGAGGTAGGAATTCTGTCAGTTGTGAGAAGATATATTTGCCTTGGTTCATGGATGTCGACTTATTTTAAGCAAAAATCCATTTTTCAATTCAAATCGTCACGCATCAAAAAACCTCCAAAAGTGCGATCAACAAAGAATTTCAAAGAACGTTTATTAATTTTTAATGCCCACTAATGATATATTATCAATTCATGTACACTTACTTTGTTTATTAATGCCATGCTAAGTATTATCACTCCTGTTCTCAATGGTTCCAAATTTCTTGAGTTAAATATTTTAAGTATTCTATCCCTTGATATCCCATTTGAACATATTATCGTTGACGGCGGATCGACGGATGGAACCCTTGAAATTGCCTGTCGTTATCCCCATGTCAAAATACTGCATCAAAAGGAGAATTCTGGCATGTATGGTGCTGTTCATCAGGGTATCATGGAATCAAAAGGAGAATATATATGTTATGTAAACTCGGATGATCAGATATTGAAATTCGGGTTTGAAAAAATGTATTCAACGATATCTGGCAATGAAAAAATTGATCTTGTATATTCAAATGGCTATTTTGCTTTCATTGATAAAAGTTTGTTTATTCCGGTTTTTGGAAAATCCTTCTTCCGTTTTTTTATGACACATAATATTTTGCCATTTCTTCAACCAAGCACTGTTTATACGAAAGTTCGATATCTGCAAATCGGAGGTTTCAGGTATGATAGATTCAAACTAATTGCTGATTTCGATTTTTTTCAACGGTTTGCCCTAATAAAGGATATAAAAGTTAAATACCTCCCGGTTTTTTCAACCGTTTTCATCAGGCGCAATGATTCATTATTCTATAAGAACCTGGATAAATTGGAAAATGAACAAAAACAACTCGTTATAAAATATAGAATATTGTTATCGACAAGATTCTTTTTTCAGATTAACAAAGTATTGTCTCTTATTAAAACGTTTTTTTATTATTCCCGGTTGAAAAATTAACTATTTTTTATAGGCGTACCAGTTATAAGGCAACTGGTATTAAACTTAAGAGAAATGTGTAAATAATCGAAAACAATGCGCTTGATAGAAACGATATACACCGAATCAAATAGTTTTTACAGTAAAAAAAATCCTAGCTGGCACATGGAGGATTCTCCCTGGAAGGCAAATCAGATTCTTAGAATGATCCACAAAAACCATTTGCATCCTAAAACAATTGCTGAGGTTGGCTGTGGTGCGGGCGAAATTTTAAATCAATTATACAAGTTAATGCCAGACAATATTGGTTTTTTTGGTTATGATATTTCCGGTGATGCATTATTATTGTGTGAACAAAGGGTTAATGAGCGAATAAGATTTGAGCAAAAATCGTTATTTAACATTGAAAAGAAATTTGATTTATTGCTGATGATTGATGTTTTTGAACATGTTGAGGATTATTATGAATTCTTAAAGGCATCAAGTGATAAGGGCGAATTCAAGATATTTCACATACCGTTGGAAATTACCGTACTTGGAGTATTGAGAAATACATTCATGAATAGCAGAAAATCAGTAGGCCATATTCATTATTTTTCAAAAGAAACAGCATTGTCAACTTTACGGGATTCGGGGTTTGAAATATTAGATCATTTTTATACTGCCGGTTTAGATCTAGAAAGCAGCAAGAAAACATTTATGTCAAAGTTAGCATTATTGCCAAGAAAATTTTTTTATAATATTAATCATGATTTTGGTGTCAGGCTGTTGGGGGGTTATTCATTGATGGTTTTGGCTAAATGAGCACCCTCCTCCAAATCAACACCGTTGTCAATTACGGTTCAACAGGTCGCATTGCGGAAGATATAGGAAAAACGGCCATGAGTAATGGCTGGGAGAGCTATATTGCCTATGGAAGATACGACAGGCCAAGCCGTTCAAAGCTGATCAGGATAGGATCGGATTTTGATCAAAAGGTCCATGGATTACAAACCCGACTTTTTGACCGGCATGGACTTGGTTCAGTCGCAGCCACCCGAACATTCATTGAACAAGTGAAAAGGATCAAACCTGGTGTCATTCACCTGCATAACCTTCATGGCTACTACCTGAACATTGAAATCCTCTTTGGTTACTTGTCCGCGTCAGATATCCCGGTGGTTTGGACAATGCACGATTGCTGGCCTGTCACCGGCCATTGTGTCTATTTTGATTTTGTGGAATGCCATAAATGGAAAACGGAGTGTGGCAACTGTCCGCAAACAAAGAGTTACCCGGCGAGTCTCGTGGCCGATCGGTCCAGGGAAAATTTTCGCTTAAAAAAGAGGTTGTTCGCGTCGGTTAAGAACATGACTCTGGTGCCTGTTTCAGACTGGCTGGCGGAGATTGTCAGGCACTCGTTCCTTGCTGATTTTCCGGTTGAAATTATCAATAACGGAATCGATACCGAGGTGTTTAAACCGGTTGAAAATAGGGACTTACGGGCAAAGTACGGGTTGTCTGACCATTTCGTGATTCTTGGAGTGGCAGGATTATGGAGCCCGAGGAAAGGATTAAAGGATTTTATAAAGCTAAGTCAGCAATTGCCTGATCATACCAGGATCGTTTTGCTTGGACTCGATGCTCACCAGTTGAAAAATCTTCCGGAGAACATCACTGGCATTGTAAAAACAGAGAGTGTAAGAGAGCTGGCCGAACTATACAGCATGGCCGATGTTTATGTTAATCCCACCTGGGAGGACAACTTTCCCACCACCAACCTGGAGTCCCTGGCATGCGGAACACCTGTAATTACTTATCGCACAGGGGGTAGTGTTGAGTCAGTTTCTGAAGGTACCGGGTTGATCGTGGAGAAGGGTGATATCAATGGTCTGTTACTGGCAATTGAACGTGTCAGGACCAAAGGAAAGGCCTCTTATTCGGCTAACTGCGTCAACCGGGCAAAACGATACTATCGAAAGGAAGATAGGTACAACGATTACATGGAACTCTATCAGAAAATTCAACCATGAAATCTGATCCTGCACTCATGAATTCAAAGGGGAAAAGGATATTGATCATTTCGGAACGGTTTTTCCCTGAAGAGTTCATCGTGAACGAGCTTGTTGAAAGCCTGAAGGAGAAGGGCCTCGTGTTTGATGTGCTGACACAGGCCCCAAGCTATCCTTACGGAAGGGTTTCGGCATACCCCGGTTACCGTAATAAGTTTCTGGATATCAGTTACTGGCAGGGAATCAGGGTATACAGGATAAAAACAATCCAGGGATATCGCGAAAGCCGGGTGAAAAAGATACTCAACTATATCCATTTTGCCATTTTCTGTTCAATTGTATTTTTATTTATCGGCAGGAGGTACCATAAGATCTTTGTGTTTCACTCCGGGCCTCTCACCGTTGCTACCCCGGCACTGATCGGTAAGATGTTCTTTAAAACGGTAAATACCATCTGGTCTGTTGATTTATGGCCAGATACTGTTTACATGTATGGCGTAAAGCAGACAAAATTCAGCAAGGCGCTGCTCAACAAACTGGTAAGGGTGATCTATAAGCAGTTTGATGAAATCTATTGTTCAAGTCCGGCATTTGCACAACGACTGCAGCATTATGTGGGTAATAAGCCCATTAAAACACTTCTTCAATGGCCGCAGATTACCGGAGGTGCAAGCCCGGATGAACATACGGTATTGAACCCGGAGTTCTTTCATTTTACCTTCACCGGAAATATTGCCTGGACTCAAAACCTGGAAAACGTGATGCTGGGATTTACCCTTGCTTCGGAACAAAACCCCCGCATTATGCTGAATATATTTGGGGATGGCTCAGACCTGGAGCGACTGAAGGGAATTAAAGCACATAAAAACCTGACCAATGTTATTTTTTGGGGGCGAAGGCCGCTTCATGAGATGCCGGCTATCTATGCGCAAAGCCAGGTACTGCTGATTTCAATACAATCAGATCCTGTTTTCGATCTTTACATCCCGCTGAAATTTTCGACCTATCTTGCCTTCTCTAAACCGGTCTATGCCATCATGAACGGAGTGGTTGCGGAAATGGTAGAGGATAATAACCTGGGGCTTTCAGCTGATCCGTCAAATCCGGAGAAAATTGGTGAAGGGTTTGCCAGGCTGGCGCTTACCGATGGTGCTCTCCTTTCAGAATGTGGTGAAAATTGCACCCGGATTGAACAAAAATACTTTAATAAGGAGAAGAATATCAGGGTCTTATTTGATGTTCTTCAAAGTTAACACCATCACCTTTTCATGACTGACGTTATACGGAAAATTAAAGAGGCGATTTCGAAGGTTGAACGAAACCCATCGGCTAAGTACATGGTCCACCTTGGAATTTTCCTGGGGATTATGCTGATCACCAAGTATGTTTTCGAAATATATTTTGAACAATACCCTGTTTTTAAGCTCGACGCACTGATCGGTTACTTTCTGAAAATCGAATCTGTCATCATATCCTCGCTATTGGTATTGTTCAACGTCGATTTTGTGAGAGATGGCACTACCTTTACTTTCGGAAATCACCAGGTAATGTATATTCAGGCAGGTTGTTCAGGGTTTAAGCAGCTTTTCCAGGTCTTTTTTGTATTCTTTTTGATTCCTGGTATCTGGAGAAGAAAATTATGGTATATTCCTGTGGTTCTGGTTATTATGTTTTTAGCCACCAATTTGCATTTGCTGATATTAAGTTTTGTCGCAGCAAACAATCCCGAATACTTTCATTTCACCCACGTCTGGGCCTCGAGGATCATTTTTTATACCATCATGTTCACAACCTGGCTGATCTGGGAAGAGAAAGTTGGGTTCATTCACAAACAAATTAGTTAGCGCCATGTATATCTCTGCTATTAAGTATTTTATATTCACCAACGATCTCAGGATCCTGTTGAGTTTTGTCCTGGCGCTCTTTATCAGCCTTGTGCTTATCCCGTCCATCATCGATATTGCAAGGGCAAAATCATATGTTGATGCGCCGAATAGCCGCACATCCCATGTCAATACGACACCAACGCTTGGTGGTATCGCAATTTTTATCGGCAGTGTTGTTGCCTTCCTGATGTTCGTCAGTGTGGGGGCCATCCCTTCATTTCAATATATCATCGCGAGTATCCTGATCATTTTCTTTATTGGCTTTAAAGATGACATCATTGGCATCTCCCCTTATAAGAAATTACTGGGCCAGGTGATCTCCGCTCTCATCGTCATTGAGTTTGGGGGAGTTATCCTTACAAATCTTCACGGACTGTTCTATATTTACCCGGTGACTTATAATTTTGGTTTGGTACTCTCGGTCATCACCATCATCGGGGTGACAAATTGCTTCAACCTGATGGATGGGATTGATGGTTTATCTGCCAGCCTTGCCATTCTTGCCAGCCTTGCTTTTGGTTTTTGGTTCTATCTTACAGGGCAGTATGACTGGGCTGTTCTGACGGCCGGCATCATTGGATCAACCCTGGGGTTTCTCTATTTTAACCTCTTCAGCAAACGCAATAAAATATTCATGGGCGATACGGGGTCGCTATTCCTGGGATTTATCCTCTCGATCATAGCCATCAAGTTCAATGAGAGCAGCGTGAAAGTTGACGGTCCGTTTGAAGTTCTTGCCGCCCCTGCCGTATCCATAGGATTCATGATGGTCCCAATCTTTGATACCCTGAGGGTGTTTGTCACCAGGATGGTCAGGAACAAGCCACCCTTCAGCCCGGATAAAACGCATATTCACCACTACCTTCTCGACCTGGGTTTTTCTCATGGTCAGGCAACTCTCATCCTGGCACTGGTTGCATGCCTCTTCATCGGGATCTCCATTATTCTTAAAGGGCTGACAGTTTTCTGGCTCATTTTTATCCTGATCGCTGTTGCTTCAGCGCTCTCATTTATTCCCATCTATGTTGCTACGAAAAAAAAGCAGAAGCAGAAACTCAACTAAAAGCCAATGTTTATGCCCGTCATAAATGTATTGGTCATCCCATCCATTAAATAGGGCTGATAGAGATCATCTCCTTCGCGGCTGGAATTTAAATACTGGATAAATACATAGCCGTTACTTACAAATTCATACCTGGCAGAGAGTCCGAAAGCGAGATTCTGCCAGGTTTTATTTTTTAAAAAAGGCACACGATCCACTGCATAACCGGCATTGAGCCTGTAGGGCACCTCTTCGCCATGTTGTGCGAGCGTATAAGATGCATTAACCTGAAGACCCCTGAATGGATGGTATGCAAGGGCAAAATAGAGTTCCTGCGAGTTTGCCCTCAGGTAATGCCCCAGTGAATAACCATTAGAAGTGAAAGTTGTTGTTGGCAGGTAATGGTCATAGGTCATGGGCTGGGTGCGGGTGTATTCGCCAACCAGGGAGATGTTTTGTACGAGGAGGTTGCAGATTTCAAACCCGCATTTCAGGCTTGTGAAATTATGCAGATCCTTGTTCATAAGGCGCGACATCTTCCATTCATCAATATAGAGTGAAACAAAGAGGTGCAGGTGCCTGATCTGCCTGCTCGAAAAGTTGAAAAAAAGCTGGGAGTTGGAGCCGGCATAATCTACATAGTTGTTCTTGGAGGCATCGACCGAATTGTAAAAGAGGAACGGGATCAGGTAGATGGGGTTAATGTTGATGTCGCTGTAAATGATTGAGTTGCCAAATGAGAGGTTGAGTCCCCGCCACGGTATGAAGGTGAACATGTTGGCAGCAACGTACTTATTCCGGTAAACTTCACGGTAGATGTCGCCTGAATAGTAGGAGCGGCTGCTGTCGATGACATTGGAGTTCAGCCAGCCGTGGATGTAGTTGAAATCGAACCACTTAACCGGGTTCAGGTGCAGCTGGATGTAGGGAAATGCCGGCGCTTTTCCCGATAAAATATTGGCTCCATGGTAGTTGTCCCCCCACGACATTCTGTCGATCACAATCCCGATTGATCCCCACCGGACAGATGCAACCATCCCTCCGTGCATCTCACTGAAATCCACCCCTTTTTTCGAACCAGGCTTGTATACAGCCCCTTGCTCCAGGGTGAAATATGCCGGTTTAGCCATTGCCTCGCTGGCGTTGTTGTCGCGGAGATTGGCATAAAAACCGAAGTTTTTCCCGATATAGCCAAACATGCTGCCTCCCCACCATCGGTGGTAGGCTGTTCCGTGTTCATTGGTCATCCATTGTACGCCCAGTATCGGGCGTAGTGAAAAGGTGAACAGGGAATCTTTGTAATGAAACCCGGGCGGGTTCAGGGCCAATGTCATGTCGGGTTGCTTTTTCAGGAGAAAAGACAACTTGTAGTCATAATTGTCGGCCAGCCGGATTTTTTTGCGGGGGACTCTGGATGATGCTTCGAGCTGGTAGTCCTGCAGGTAGAAATTCAACTCTTTTCGCTGACGTTTGTTCAGGTGTGCCGATCTGCGGGAAGATTTGTTTGCAATAGTGTCTGCACACCAGGCTTGATGAAGCTTCTCAGCAATATAGGTTCTGGAGTATGGTTTCACCACCGAATTCAGGGTGATCATCTTCATGGTCGCCAATTCATCCAGGAATTCATAGATTCCTGTGTTGTTGATATCTTCATAAACCACCTGGGAAAACCCCGGCATACACAGGAGTATGAAAAAAATTGCAACCAGTGATTTTTTCGTCAGCATCGCCATATCAGATGGTATAGAGCCCGGCCTTGTAAAATTCCATATTTCCCGGTGATGAGAACCAGGCGATGGTCTCCCTGAGCCCCGATTCGAGGTTGAACTCTGGTTGCCATCCCAGCAGCTCTTTAGCCTTGCGGTTTTCGGCCCAAAGTCGTTCAACTTCGCTTTTTGCGGGACGGAGCCGCTCGTCTGAGCCTTCGATATGAATCTCTTTTCCCATCAGGGAGGCGATTTTAAACGCCAGGTCTCCAACGGAAATTTCGTAGTTGCTGCCAAGGTTGACCACTTCGCCAGGTGCGGCATCACTGCAGGCAGCCTTGATAAAACCGTTTGCTGTATCCTTCACAAAATTGAGGTCGCGGGTAGGAGTGAGGGAGCCAAGGGTAACCTTATTACTTCCACTGAGCAGTTGCGTAATGATGGTTGGAATAATGGCACGGGCCGATTGCCTGGGGCCATAGGTGTTGAACGGCCGAACCACCACAACCGGTGACTGAAAGGAACGGAAAAATGTAAGCGCCAGGAAATCGGCCGAAGCCTTGGTGGCAGCATACGGAGATTGAGGATTGACGGGATGTTCCTCTGTGATTGGAACGAATTGGGCTGTTCCGTATATTTCAGAGGTAGAGGTGTGAATGATCCGGCTGATGCCAAGTTGACGGGCTGCCTGCAGGATGTTTAAAGTCCCCTTCACGTTGGTGTCGACATAAGTGTCGGGTGAGTGGTACGAATAGGGTATCCCGATCAGGGCGGCAAGGTGAAAAACCACATCACATCCGGTCATCGCTTCCCTGACACCGTTCGGATCGCGGATGTCGCCGGTGAAAATCTCGATATCTTTCTTTTTCCCGTCGGGCAGGTAATCAAGCCATCCCCAGCGGTTAAAGGAGTTGTAGTGGACAAATACTTTGACCCTGCATCCTTTATCCAGCAAGGCTTCCGTGAGGTGGCTTCCGATAAATCCCGCCCCGCCGGTAACCAGTACTTTTTTATCCTTAATTTCCATATAAATGCTTTATCAGACAAAAATAGGGAATTCCGGGGGAAGTTTATGCAGAGAATCAGTCGGGGAACACTAACTTTACCGAAAAATAAGACAAATGACCAACATATCCAGAATAATACTGAAACATGGCAAGGAGGCTGCTGTAAAGCGCTTTCATCCATGGATTTTTTCCGGTGCCATTGAGCGGGTGGAAGGTGCTCCGCGGGAGGGAGATACCGTTGAAGTGCTTAGCGCCCGGAAGGAGTTTCTCGCTTTGGGCCACTATTTGCCCGGATCCATCGCCGTTAAAATATTTTCCTTTGAACCGGCAGAAGTCAATGATGAGTTCTGGAAACAAAAGCTGACCACTGCCTATCAGCTCAGGGTAAGGCTTGGTCTTACAACCGGAACTGTCGCCAATGCCTACCGGCTGGTGTTTTCCGAGGGCGACCTGATGCCCGGATTGATTATCGATTATTACAATGGGGTAGCGGTTATCCAGGCACATTCTGTTGGCATGTACAAGCTGCTGCCGGTTTTTACTGAAGCGATCCGGAAAATTTACGGGAAGAAACTTGTCGCAGTCTATGACAAGAGTGCGGAAACCATGGAAAAATCCAAACTGATCACCCGCAATTCCAAACTATTCCTGAAAACTGACAATGTCTCTGATAATATGGTCGTTGATTCAGCCTCTCGTCCACTTGTCCCCTCGTCCCCTCGTCCACCTGACCCCACATCCCCCTACCTTTTCCTATACGGCACCTCCGGCCCTGTCGAGATCACTGAAACCGGTCACAAGTTTATGGTTGACTTCCTGCGCGGCCAAAAGACCGGGTTTTTCCTGGATCAGCGCGGTAACAGGATGTTTGCACAGTTTTATGCAAAAGGAAGGAGTGTGTTGAACGCATTTTGCTACTCTGGAGCCTTCTCTGTTTATGCATTGAAAGGAGGCGCGACCATGGTCCATTCAGTCGACAGTTCGAGGCAGGCAATCGAATGGACGGAGCAAAACATCAAATTGAACGGCTGCGATGAGAAAAATCACAAGTCGGAAGTCGCCGATGTTAAAAGATTCCTGGTGGAGACTGATCAGAAGTACGATATGATCATCCTCGATCCGCCGGCATTTGCCAAGACCCACCATGTTACCAACAACGCGTTGCATGCATATGTTCACATAAATGCAGAGGCCATGAAGCGGATCAATCCGGGAGGTATCCTCTTTACTTTCTCCTGTTCACAGCCGATATCGCGAGAAATGTTCCGTTCCGCCATCCAGTCGGCAGCCATTGAAACCGGCAGGAATGTGCGGATTTTACACCAGTTATCGCAGGGCCCCGATCATCCGGTAGACATCTGTCACCCGGAAGGTGAATACCTGAAAGGATTGATTTTATCGGTCGAGTAACCAACTCAATCCCAATCGTGTTCCAAACTTACTGAACGATGATTTTATGAGTGAAGGAGATATCCTTCCCAAATGCCTTCATCAGGTACAGCCCGGAGGAGAGTCCTGAAATATCAACAGCAACAGTGCCTGGCGAACAGTAATCAGTTGAGATGACCCGCACGCCATGGCTGTTGTATAACTCAATGGTGACGGGATTGTTCAGCTCCTTGTCGAATGAAACATTGATCAGCCCATGTGCCGGATTCGGAAATACCCTGAATTCCTGGTTTTGAGCGACGCTTTCCATCCCCAGCGCCCTGTTTCCCTGGGCAAACCATACACCCCATTTGGCGCCTGTGAAAAGGATGCTGGCAGTCGCCGAAGCCGGGTGGATCTTGTCGGTTGACATGGCTATCGTGGCAAGTACTTGTGATCCGCCGTTAACGGATGAGAAAATGATCTTATCATCCATCTTGGAATAGTTAGGATAGGAGAGAGCTGAGCCATTGTTGAAGACTTCGACAAAATCACCGGTTTCGAGGTTGGCTGCCAGTACGGTCACTGAATTGGTGGCGGCATCAATATAATCAAAGGCGCAAACAGCAGGGGAGTTCTTTGACAAGGAGGGATTGCCGATACTGACACCCTCTGGTATTCCCGAAACCAGTTTGAACACGTCGCCGGTTCCCCAGTCGGATGTCGATCTATTCCACACCTGCATGAAACTGATATCCCAATAATCGACACTTTGCCCGGTGGTGGAGCTGTTCATCTGGTTATAGGCGTCATACATGATGAATTCACCGCTGTAGTCCCATTCCAGGGCATCGGCATACAGCACATTATTCGTAATAACACCCTGCTGCGAGGTGGGGTTGTAAAGATGAACCTTGGCCCACTGCGATTTCTGGTAGCTGTAGATGTAAATGGCAGAATCCTGGTATTCGGTTACTGCTGCGATCATGGAGCCATCCTTTGAAACTGCCACGTTCGACCAGACAGGTTCGTCTTCTATGATCGTCTCCTGGGCTTGTCCTGTGGTAGAAAGGGTAATGGCATGCATTTTTTTGTCTGCGCCAATGAAAACGGCCACGCTTCCGTTATCCACAATGCTGGGTTTGTTGACCAGCCCAGTCTGGGTTATTGGCGCATAATTGGAGGCTGTGGTCGTAGAAATATACAACGAATTGGGGTCCTGAGGATCAGTGTTGGTAACGAGGATGTAATCCTGGCCGGGGTTTACCGGCAACTGGTTCTGGTAGTTGCCGCCACTTCCGTCACCTATACCGACTGCATCAAAAGCCGCTTTTGCCGCATTGACTTCCGCCGAGCCATCTCCATAAAGGTCTTTGGCTGATTGAACAACAGCCAGCCGGCAATCGATAAACTGAGATGACCGGGTTAAATAGTTGAAAAGTGCCCTGAAAAATGTTTTTTCACCTTTATCCATTCCAACAGCAGTAACATATTTGTAAAAGGCAAAGTTGATAATTCCGCTGTTGATATGCACTCCGCCATTATCCTGTGATCCGGTGTACATTTCACTCACATTGGCAGGCTGGTATCCGGGATCACTGAAAACTGATCCTCCATTGTGGGGATTCGACATGTCACGTAAACACCCTGTTGGAAAGGATGCGGGTTGAACAACATCTTCACCGATTTTCCAGTTTAACCTTTCAACCACAGAACCGGCAATGTCAGAAAATGCCTCGTTCATGGCGCCCGATTGCCCCTGGTACTCCAGGTTGGCAGAGGCTTCGTCAAATGCATGACCCAGTTCATGGGCGCTCACGTCCAGGGCTCCGGCCAATGGTTTGAACTGAGTTGCCCCGTTGCCGTAAACTATACATACCCCGTTCCAATAGGCATTATCCAATCCGCTACCGTTGCTTTCTGTGGCATTGATGATGCTTAAAATGGATCCCCCCTTGTCATTCCAAGAGTTTTTATTATGGGTGGTCCGGAAATACTCATAGGTGATTCCTGCATTGTATTGTGAGGAGATAACTTTGGGCGACCAGGTGTTGTTGGAGGAGGATGATAATCCAGGGTTGAACCCCTGTGCAGAGGGGCTGGTATAATTTGCATCGTAGGTGCGCATGCTCCCTTCCTGGTTCTGAGGATTGTACATGGGTTTTGATACATCGGCCATCAGGTAGGTTCCGCCCTGCAGATAGGCATGGATGGTACGGTTTACACCATTTAAATCAACCCCGTTGGCGGTAACATCCCCGTCGGTCTGGGTGTTGTTGTAGAGATGAATGATCGCACCTGTCCTGGCATCGATAAAGTACTCCCAGCGCTCCAGGAAATTAGGCCTGATGGTGATATGCCAGGCAAGTAGCTGGTTTTTCGGCTCGCGGTTAACCGGGTAGATTACCAGTTCACTCAATGGCTCACTATAGTTGAGGATGGTTTGCTGACTGGCATCAAGTGTAATGTATCGGGTACGCTGTGACACATCAAGAATGGTGGTCTCCCTGGCCAGGCTGGCGCTCACTGAAGGAACCAACTCAGCAATGGAAGCAGTCGGATAGGGATTTCCATTGAAAATACCCACCTCGTTCCCGGTTGTATGGAGGTAGATCTCACCGCCATAAACAGGTATTCCTTTGTAAACCTGTTGCATTTTGATGTGTATGATACCCAACTCATCCTGTTGGGTGCTTTTTTGAATGAACTCCGTACGAGGATCCTTTATTCTCAGCTCTTTCTGAATTGAGGCCAGGAATTCGAAGCAGGCAGCTTCCATGGTGGCAGGCGAACCAAGATCGGTGTTCATCGGATCGAAAAGTTTTCCTGTCAGGAAAATAACCTGGCCGTTCTGGTTATAGTGCTTCTCAACGGAGGTCAGTGCTGAGGAAGAAAATACTGGTAAAGGATGACTAACCGGATGGAATGTGGGAGTGTTCGGTATGCGCACGGTACCTGGCAGCCCAGGGACCTGTTGCAGCTGTTTTGGCATGAATCCTGCCGACGTCATTGATTTTGATTTTGATAACAGAGGATTGTTCTGTGCTCCCGCTGGATCTGATATCCCGGAGATAATGAACAGTGTAGCAAAAGCAAGTATCAGGTTCTTCATGTGATTTGAATTTTTGTGTTAAAAAAGTGATATAAGATATTCGTAAAATTTGACCACTCCCTCGGGCGGTGCAATTCCCGACTCCCCCCAACGGATTTCATTCGTGTGCGGGGGATTTTTCAGGAGGATATAATAAGTGAGGTTACCCGGGTGTTTAAACTTTATTGTGCCAAGTTCCAGTTCCACTGTCTTTGCAAAGATATCCCGGGTTATCGGCCTCTTCAGGCATTTGAGTTTTTTCCACTCCCCTGAAATCCCCTTGCTCAGGAATAGCTGACCGTTGTCGAGCAATACATACTCCTTCATCATGCCTGTAACCCCGCCACTCGTTCCGATAACAAGCTGATCCCCTTTGTAATTTTTAGGCGTATATTGCGCCGGCTTGCAGGCGATAAACAATGATGATAAGCATAAAATGGTCAGGATCAGTCGCATAATAGTAATGTTGGAGCTAAAAACAGTACGAAGATAAGCCAATATATGATTTAGACCAAATAAATTGCGGAGAACGACGGTAAATACTTCTTATCTTTGTTCTTTCAATGCAATTGCATATCCAGATGAAAACCCTGCTGCAGTTTTTCAATCAGAGTGTTGACCGGTTTCATGACAACGTTTACCTATGGGAAAACAGGGGTAAAGGGTATCTTGGAACAACTTACGGGGAGACCCGTATTCAGGTGTACCGGTTTGCCGCAGGGTTGATGTCGCTGGGCATCATGAAAGGCGACCGTATCGCTTTACTGTCTGAAGCGCGCAATGACTGGGTCATCTGCGAATTCGGCATTTTGTTTGCCGGAGCGGTCAATGTGCCCCTCTCCGTCAGAATGAATGAGCCTGAAGAGATTAAATTCCGGCTGAACCACTCCGGTGCGCGAATGGTCATTATTTCCGGAAGTCAGCTCGATAAAGTCAGGCAGATCAGACAGGAGTTGCCTATGGTTGAAAAGGTGATCCTGCTCGACGACGTTCAGGTTGTTTCAGGTGACGAAATTCAACTATCTGCAGTTTTAAATGAGGGGGATCAGTACCTTATAAATCACAGGACCCTCTTTGATGAGCGAATGGGCTCCGTTTTACCGGATGATTATGCCAACATAAGTTACACTTCCGGAACCACTGCCGATCCAAAGGGCATCCTCCTCACGCACAGGAACTATGTGGCCAATATTGAACAGGGCTACTCCCTGATGGATATTTCGGAAAATTATACGACCCTGCTGATTCTTCCCTGGGATCATGCATTTGCCCACACCGCAGGTATTTACTGTTTTATGGGGAAAGGCGCCTCCATTGCTTCCGTTCAATCAGGTAAAAATTCAATTGAAGCCTTGAAGAACCTTCCCGGGAACATCAGGGAAATAAGGCCTTTTCTTTTGTTCAGTGTGCCTGCCATTGCCAGGAATTTCAAAAAGGGCATTGAAAAAGGGATCAGGTCACAGGGAGTATTTGCTGAAAAAATCTTCCGATTTGCCCTGAAAGTTGCCTATTGCTACAATGGTATCGGCTGGAACAGGGGAAGCGGTGCGAAAGTATTCCTGAAACCGGTTGTTGCTCTTTTCGATAAACTGATCTTTGAAAAAGTACGGGAAGGTTTCGGCGGCAGGCTGGAGTTCTTCATTGGCGGAGGAGCATTGCTTGATATAGAGTTCCAGCGGTTCTTCTACGCCATCGGAATTCCCATGATGCAGGGTTACGGGCTCACGGAGGCATCGCCGTTTATCTCTTCCAACTCGCTGAAACGGCATAAACTGGGATCGTCAGGTTGCCTGGTCGCAAATCTTGAGATTAAAATAGCCGACGACAATGGAAATGCGCTTTCACAGGGAGAAAAGGGCGAAATTGTTGTAAAAGGCGACAATGTGATGGCGGGCTATTGGATGAATGAGGAGGCAACACGCAATACTTTGAAAAACAGTTGGCTGCATACCGGCGACCTGGGATATCTCGACCCTGATGGATTCCTGTATGTGCTTGGCAGGTTCAAGAGCCTGCTCATCGCCGACGACGGTGAAAAATACAGTCCCGAAGGGATGGAAGAGGCCTATGCTTCCCAGTCGGGGTTCATTGAGCAATGCATGATGTACAATAATCAGCATCCATACACTGTTGCCCTGGTGGTGCCAAACAGGGAGGCGTTGATACGCTACCTTGGTGAAAAAGAGCTTGGACCTGGTTCAACTGAGGGGCTGGAGGCATCCCTCAGGAAAATTGAACAGGAGCTCCAGGAATACAGAACCGGGAACAAATTTGGAACAATGTTCCCGCAACGATGGCTGCCGGCGGCAACAGCAATCCTGGAGGAACCATTTAGTGAAGAGAACCACCTGTTGAATTTTCAGTTGAAAACAGTTAGGGGCAGGGTGGTTGAAAAATATGCCCAAAAGATCAGTTATCTTTATACTCCTGCCGGCAAAAATATTTATAATGAACAGAATACCAGTGCTATCCGGGCCATTTTAGCCGGGTAAACCCGCAAGAATATCTTTCAGCAACCTGTTGAAATCCATTTCGTGATCAGGTTTTGGAGAGTATCCAAGGATCACCACTACCAACTCTTTTGAAGGAATGATGAAAATGCGTTGTCCATCATGCCCGTTGCAATAATACATGTCTGGTGGTGCCTGCGGATAGCGCTTCCTCTGGTTCAGCCAGAAGAATGCCCCGTAACTCCCTTTGCTTTGAGATGCAGGAGTTGTTGAGTACTTTACCCAGCCTTCGGGGAGGATCCGTTCGCCGTTAAATACTCCATCGTGAAGGTATAGCAGTCCAAACCTTGCAAAATCACGGGCGGTGGCATACAGGTAAGAGGAACCAACCTGGGTGCCTGAAGGGTCGGATTCAAAAACCGCATCAGGCATGCCGATTTTGTTGAAAAGCCTTTCTTTGGAAAAGGTTTGATAGGCGCTGTCACTGCGGAATTGCCTGCGCATCACATAGTTTACGATATTCGTTGACCCGGAAGAGTAGTACCAATGCTGCCCGGCGGGAAATTCCTGCAGCTGGTTGTACGCAAAACCTGCATAGTCCCGCTCCCTGTAAAGCATCAGGGTGACATCTGAACTGTTGCCGTAGTCCTCGTTCCAACGCAGACCGCTCTGCATCTGCATCAGATCGCTGACGGTTATTTCCTTGCGGCGATCGTCACTCCATGCCGGAAGGATATCCTTTTTGTGAATATCGAGCAACCCGTCAAGTACCATGATCCCGGCCAGCGCATTGGTGAAACTTTTTGCCATCGACCAGCTGAGAAGCCTTGTATTTGCACTGAACCCGTGCCTGTATTGTTCTGCAACCACACAGCCTTTATAAACAACCACGAATGCAAAGGCCTTGCCCTGGTAGCCATCGCGGGTTATCAACCGGTCAGAAACGGCTGAAAGCTTTTGTTTGTCAATGCCGGAAGGCACTTCCGGCATAAGATTACCCAATGGCCATGGGGTGCTGTTTTGCGAATAGGAAATACCCTGTGATTGGGGGAAAGATTTCGTTTTCAGCATTGACTCTTCGGGATCACGCAGCAGGGTACAACCAAAGCCCTCGCGGTAGATTGCCTTTGATTTGCCCCATAAAAAACGGCTTGTTACACTTTTCTCCCTGTAATTGACTTGATTGGATGCAAACCGGATCAGAGAGAAATTCAGTTCAGAAGATTCCACTTCGGCAGGCTGCCGGTTGGAAACGAAAACTGCCGAGCAAAGGTATTTTGCAGGATAGCCGGTGATAATCGGCAGAAGGGAGTTTAAGTAGATACATCCCCAGATCAGGCCTGCCAGAAAAACAGACAAGGCAATATAGGAAAGCCTCTTTTTCATAAATCACGCTGAAAAATCAGACGGAAATAAGGCTAAACTTTCTTTTCAGTTTGATCAGCAGGAGGGGTTTTGTCGGAGGGTTTTTTAAACTCTTCTTCCATACCATCCATACCATCTTTGAAGCTTTTAACCCCTTTGCCAAGCCCTTTCATCAATTCAGGGATTTTTTTTCCGCCAAATAAGAGCAGGACTACCAAAGCGATCAGGATTAATTCAGTGGTACCAAGTCCGAAAATTAATAATATGCCTAATGTCATGGTTTCAGTTTTTATAACGCAATGTCTTGCAAAGATACGAATCTAATTATAATAATTTCCCGGGGTTGAAAAAGAGCGATGAATCCCCATAACTGAGGAATCGGAACCCGTGCTGCATGGCATATTCATAGGCGGTTTTCCACTGATCGCCCACCATGGCGGCGACCAGCAGGAGCAACGTGCTTTGCGGCATGTGAAAGTTGGTTATCAGCCCTGAAATTAATTTGAAACGATATCCGGGAACAATGATAAGTTGAGTCTCCCCGGAAAATTCTTCAAGTTGATTGATGTCAAGATATTGAATGACTGCCTCCAGGGATTGTAATGCGGGAATCTCAAATGCAGGGGACTGTTGGTATGGAATCCACTGGAATACAATTGGTTGAATGTTGTTTCCTTCCTGAATAAGCCTTACCCCAAGCCAGTACAGGCTTTCCAGTGTGCGGGCTGATGTCGTGCCGACTGCGAAAAGTGGTTTATCATGATGATTGATAAGTGTTTCCAGGGTTTTTCGGGGTACTACGATCTTTTCATTGTGCATGACATGGTCCCGGATATCCTCTGCAGCAACCGGCCGGAATGTGCCGATGCCAACATGCAGCGTCACATGGCAGGTTTCAACCCCTTTTGAATGCAGGCTGCTGAGGAGTTCTTTTGTAAAATGCAGTCCTGCCGTGGGTGCGGCCACAGAACCTTCATGTGCGGCATAGATGGTCTGATATCGCTCATTGTCTGCAGGTTCCGCTTTTCGTCCAATATAAGGTGGAAGGGGGATCACTCCGGTCAATTCGAGGATTTCGGAGAAGGTCAATTCGGGTGGATCCCATCGGAATGCAATTTCAAAGCAGCTGTCGCCCATACTCCCCACGAGATCGGCAAACATTTGATAAACGGTACCTTCATGGTTAGCATTGAGTATCAGCGTTCCAGATTTCCATCTTTTCAGATTTCCGACGAGGCATTTCCATGTTGAATTAGCCTTTTGGTGAAACGCTGCCTGAATTTCATGCGATGGTGAAATGGGTTCCAGGCAGAAGATTTCAATTTGTCCTCCCGTGGGTTTCCTGAAAAGGAGCCTGGCACGAATCACCCGTGTATTGTTGAATACCAGCAAACTGTTCTCAGGAAGGTGGTTCCCGATAGAAGAAAACTCATCTTCAATGAGGTCGGTATTCCTGGATACAAGCAATTTGGAAGCATCCCGGGTTGCCAGGGGAACCTGGGCAATCCGGTCCTCAGGTAAAACATAATCGAAATCCCGGATGCTGATTTTCCCTGGAATTGGCATCAGATCATTTTTCCGGCAAAGGTCGGGAAAAAAATCCTGACCTGTCAGTGCTTATCTGAATTGAAGAAATTGGGTTTGTAGGTAATCATCAGGTAAGCGTACTGTGCAAACCGTGCGGTGCCTGTTTTCAGACCATCGTAATTTTCCATCGTGGCTGTTGGCAGGAAGAAGCAATAAGCAGCGCTGAATTCAAGGTTCTGCACTGGCTTGTAGAGACCTACCAGGTCGATTTCCGTACCAAGGTTTTTCGATACAGCCAGGAAGGGGGTCGGTTTGGTTTTGGTTGGTTTAACGTAGAGGTATCCGTTGGGTAAGCTGAACCAGCGGCAAACAGCTTCAATGGTCATTTTGCTGTTCATGTTTACGGTAACTCTGCCAAACAGGTCGTTAAGGCCGGGACTGGCATTGTCCTTTACCAGTTTACTGAACATGTCCATATAGCCATAATGACGGTGGGAGGTGCCGTAGAGGGTGCTGAACCCTTTCAGGGTTGTTCTGTATTTTGCAGTATCTGAGAAGTTGTTGCCGCTCAGGTGTTCGAATCCAACCTGGATTTTCAGCGGCTTCACCACCTGGTAGCTGACCCAGGCTATGTAAAAGTTGGCGTTCAGTTTCTTGCCGTCGCTGGTATGTCCCCCTTGGTAATAGCCGTTGACGAATACCCCTAGTTTTTTGTGATCGTAAAGCAAACCGGCACCAACCGTAGCCCTGGCATAAATGGTATGAATAAACTCTTCGGTGGTATTGACAGCTGTTTTAATGACTGTTGTCCCGATGATGGAGTCAAATTGATTCCTGATTTTCAGCGTGTCAATTTTAGTGGAGGCGGTGGTGATGTTGCCTTTCTGGAATGCATCGACCACGCCAAGAACCGACAGCGTTAATTTTTTATCCATGAATTTCTTGTTCAGGTAGAGGTAACCCATGTACTTGTAGTTTTTTCCCATGGAGTATGGGCTCATATAGTAATTTGCCGGTGCGATGTTGTTGATGGCAAAGGCCGCATCACCTTTCAGGTTGCCAACGGGACTCTCATACTGTGCAATAACAATGTCGTGTGTTGCGCCCCACATGCTCCAGTTTGAAACGCCAAACAACCGTTCATCGTCGTAGGACACCTCCATGCGGCCGGTTTTGATGGCAAAGGCAGAATTGAAGTTGTATTTAAACCAGGCTTCATACACATTTACCGTGTTTTTGGTGATAGTATCTGACGAATAGTAATTCTGTCCGTAAACCCAGGCATCAAAAAGCGAAAACCGGGTGGTGATCTTGTCATTTTTGTAATCGAAGAGCAACCTGGCCCTGCCGAGAATATCCCCATAGGGAATTTTAGAAGAATCTCTAAGTGATATATAGCCGTCACGGTATTCGCCTCTCATTTTAAACTCCCCGGAAATGTTGAATTGTGCCTTGCTGCCGAGGGAGGAGAGGAGGAGCAGTAAGATGGTCAGTGCAGATATTGTCGTATTTTTTTTCATAGGATGGATGGTTGAATGATCCTGATAATTTTGACCGGCAAAAGTACTAAAAGGATGTTAATATGTGAAAAAAATCGATATGTTATTTGCTGTTTTCTTTTTGGTACGGATAGGGCTGTAGTGCTGGTGTTGATAATGGTATTTAATAACGTTATTAAAATGCCAGACGATTAAGATGGACGAAGACTTTTTAGGATGACTGTGACGTTCTCCCGTTTCCTGTTATCAACCAGGTGGTGCATATCAACCTCCGATAACCCGGCAACCACTTTCAACACAGGCCCTGCAAGGAATAAAAACAGGTTCATGGAGAGGATGGTGACGAGGAGGTCTGTTGCAGTCATCGGGCGGATGACACCTTTTTCTATCTCTGCCTTTAACTCTTCATCAACCTGTTTCCATAGTACCCCGGGCAGTGTTCCTGTTTTTTCCATGAGCCCGCGGAGACGGCAGGGATTGGTGTTGAGTTCATTAAAAAACAGGAAGGGAATTTTGGGGTTTGCCTTCAATAAGTCATACTGGGTTTCGATTTTCTTACGGATTTTTTCTTCAAACGGAATATTTTCAGCCAATGGTTCGAGAAATGAGGAGATAATGGTCCATGCGCTTTTCTCGAAAACAGCATCAAACAACCGCTCTTTTGTCCTGAAATAGTAGTGAACCAAAGCCTGGTTGCACCCGGCAACCCTGGCAATTTCAATGGTGGAGGTCAGGGCGAATCCTTTTTCAAGAAACAGGTTTTCAGCTGTTTCCAGGATGACCTGCTCCATGGTTTGGTCGTTGGCCGGTTTCAATGTCATAATTAAATATATTATTTAATATAACTATTAATATCGCAAAATAAGATCATTTGCGCCATTATTCCAAATTTTTAATCAACTATTTAAGTTGATCCATATTAAAACACTTTTTCTTTCAATTGAATGCCTTGGATAGTTAACGGGGCAAACAACATCACATGGTAATTCTAATCACCCGGACCGTGAAATAAACAGCGGGTTGCTGCCAAATAACAGGTTACTGTAATACCGCAGGGGTTCTTTCTATTCCAGCAGCGTATGAAAAAGTTTGTAAAAGACAACCTCAGCTGCTATTTCCGGGGTCAGATGGAATTATAAGCCATTTGTCTGGGTTAACCCTTCATGTGCGAGTTCCAGGGTCTCAACCGCAACCTCACTGCCATCAGCCTTCAGATCGGTGACCGTTATCTTGGTCGGCCAGGCATTTTTCATGGTCCAAAGCATAAGGACCCCGCCCTTCTCATCCATGAGCGTGATTTTGACATCCGTCCGTTCGATGGTGTTCATGGTTATTTTATTGTACCAGTCCCAGAAGGCCTTATCGCCCTTGAAGATGCCCTTTTTCAAGGTAACATTATTATACTTTTTCAGTCCGGGCATTTTGGCCTTAGTGAAATTCATTTCATCTCCAGACCGGTATTCTATGATTTGTGATTCAACATTCATCCCGGACACCTCATTGAATGATGCGGTTCCACCACTGCCGAGGTCAACTGAAAAGTGAAATTTTGGCATGGGCCACTGCGGTGCATAATCAGCAGCTTCTGACTGTCCAGCTTCATTGTTTGCCATAACATTTACTAATGATAATTCGTTGTTCCTTATTAATGTGTTTTTTTGATCATTCAAATTCGTTCGTACTTACCGGGGCCAAAAACAAATCATCGTAAAATGCCCGGAAGGTAAAGAAAAGCAGCCACGAAGTCACAAAGACACAAGGATGCACAAAGGGATGAAATTGAGAAAACTGTTGCTGATAGCTTTTAATCAGCTGATTAATAGGAGCTCTTTGATTCGGTTCCGGAGATAACATCTACACTGGCGCCGCATCCGATCCTGCTGGCACCTGCCCGGATCATCGCCACAGCCTGGTCAAATGTCCTTATACCCCCGCTTGCCTTGACACCCATGGTGGGGCCGACAATCCTGCGCATCAGGGCTATGTCATGAACAGTTGCACCGCTTCCGGCAAACCCGGTACTCGTTTTGACAAAGTCTGCTCCTGCCTTTCTGGAAATTTCACAGGCGACGATCTTCTCTTCATCCGTGAGCAGGCCGGTTTCCAGGATAACTTTCAGGATCGTGTTGCTTCTGCAGGCTCGTTTGATGGCCCTGATATCCTCTTCAACAAGTTTTAAATTACCTGATTTCAATGCGCCTACATTGATCACCATGTCAAGTTCCTCGGCTCCGTTCCCAATAGCATTTCTCGCTTCAAACGCTTTACTGCGGGTGTCCATCTCACCAAGGGGAAACCCGATCACGGAACACACTTTCACTCCAGTGCCCCGTAACTTTTTGGCTACGAAGGGAATCCATGATGAGTTGACACAAACGGATTTGAACTTGTATTTGATGGCTTCGTTGCAGACCTGCTCAAATTGTGAAACAACGGCTTCCGGTTTAAGCAGTGTATGGTCGATATAACCAGCCAGTTCATGAGCGGTGATCATTTGTGCCGATGGAGTTGCCGGAACACTTTGCGGCTTTTGCTCCTGCATGCCAGGTTTCTGGTTCAGTCTTTGAAGGACCTCTTTTGTTATCCGGTCGATTAATTCGTTTTGATCCATGTTATTTTCCTTCTCTTTCGATTGACATCATTTTATTTATCCTTGGCCAGTGTCTTCCGCCTTCAAATTTGGTCTCCAACCACAGTTTAGCCATGGCACATAACTCTTCCTTGGGGTGCTGGGCTGTCCCCATGGTTAAAACATTCGCATTGTTGTGTTCACGGCTGTTGACGATGGTTTTCGGGCTCCAGCACAACGCTGCCCTGATGCCGCGAACCTTATTGCATACCATGGAAGAACCAATTCCGGCAGCATCCAGCATAATTCCCCGCTCGCACTCCCCGCTAACCACTTTCCTGGCTACAGCAACTGCGAAATCGGGATAATCCACCTTTTCAGTGCTGTTGCCGGTTCCCACATCGACAATTTTATAGCCTGCACTTTCAAGGTATCGCTTAAGCATCTCCTTATCATCATACGACCCGTGATCGGAGCCTATGGCAACTCCCCTGATGTGGACCTGTGACGTTGTTCCACGTTCTTTATCCTGGCCAATTATCATACGTCTCGACTTTCTTAACCTTTTCAAAGCAATTTATATGGTTGAATCATGGTGGATTTCATCAACAATGCCGGCGATGACAGATTTAACCGTGAAAGTTTCCGGTTCATCCAGGATCCATCTTGCCGAACCGCCTTCCTCCATCACAAGTACAGTATCACCTGTTCCAGCCTGAACTGTATCCACGGCAAGAAATGACTTCCCAACGGGTTCCCCAGCTGGGGTAACGGGTTGAACGATCATGATCTTCCTCGATTCATACCCTGGCGCTTTGATGGTAGCCACCACATTTCCGGTCACTTTAGCCAGTATCATCCTTTTTCTGCTAAAAATATTTTATCTACTATTCCAACAATGGCGGCATCGCATGGATTCATAACGGTTTCCAACACCCGGCCGGCCTCCTTGCTGGTTTCATAATAAACGAGGTCGCCAGTGCCGGACTGGATCGTGTCGAATGCCACAATCGGATCGCCATAGGGAACCAGGTGTTCATCCACAGGTTGCACCAGCAGCAGTTTGATGCCTTCGAACGATGCAACTTTCTTTGTACTTACCACCCGGCCGGTGACTCTTCCTAATTTCATCGAATCATGAATGTTTTAATTTTATGCCAGAATTATTGATGTTCCGGTTCTATGTCGTTTTGAATTAAAGAATTCTGAAGTAATCCACCAGTGTGCACCTGCGTTCCCTTGTGAATGTCCTGGCGCGGGTAACCCCTTCGCCGGTGGGACTCGCGATCGTAAAGGAGGCAAAACCTGCCCCGCCATGTCCCAGGCCTGCATAGCTGGGACCATTTTTAATAAAGATGGAGCAGTTCATGGCTTTGGCCATTTTGCTCAACTTGGCAATGTTCAGCGAGTGCATGATAGCGGTATGCCTGAACCCGTGTTCACACTCCACAGCGAGGTCGATGGCAGCATCAACATCATGTACACGAACCAAAGGCATTACCGGCATGAGTTGTTCGGTCCAGATCAGCGGGTGTTCCCGGCCTACTTCACATAGCAGCAACCTGGTGGATGGCGGTACGGTAATTCCAGCCTCCTTTGCGATGAAATCTGCATTTTTACCTACGAATCTTTTATCCGCAGCACCCTCTTTACCGGGTCCGCCGGGATCGCTTATCACAAGTTTCGTAATTTTTTTAATCTGTGCGGCATCCAGTTCGAAGGCGCCGTTTTTCTTTAGCTCCACTTTCAGCCGGTCGGCAACGGAGGCCACCACGATGATCTCCTTCTCACAGATGCAGATGACGTTGTTGTCAAAGCCGGCACCATTCACGATATCCTTTCCGGCTTTTACAAGGTCGGCGGTTTCATCCACAACACAGGGAGGATTCCCAGGGCCGGCGGCTATCACTTTTTTCCCGCTGTTCATGGCCACCTTTACAACTGCAGGACCGCCTGTTACTACAAGAATCGCGATGCCGGGATGTGACATCAGGGCTTTGGCCGAATCAATGGTTGGTTCTTCTACACAGGTAAGCAGGTTGATTGGTCCGCCAGCTTCGGTGATGGCGCTATTGAGCAGGGAGATAACACATGCGGAGACCTCTTTTGCCGAAGGATGGGGATTGAAAACAACGGCATTTCCGGCAGCAATCATGCCAATGCTGTTGCTGATGAGGGTTACGGTGGAGTTTGTGCTGGGTGTAATGGAACCAATCACGCCATATGGCGCTCTTTCTACCAGTGTCAATCCAAAATCATCGGAGAAGGATTCGGGAACAATATCTTCCACGCCAGGTGTTTTTAAAATTCCCAGCTCGTTTTTAACCATTTTGTCTTCCCAGCGTCCCAGTCCGGTCTCCTGCTGTGCCATCCGTGACATCATTTCATTGTTAGCCAGGGCTTTTTCCCGGATGTTCGCGATGATCTTTTTTCTCGTTTCGAGTGTTAGTTTGTTTAACTCTGTAAAGGCGATCCCTGCAGCCTGAATAGCCTGGTTGATGTCAGGAAATACGCCACTGCTTCCCTGGGAGATTCTCTCTTTTGAAGGAAAAAGGTTCAGGTCGTGGATGACTTCCTGCACCAGCGCCCGTATGTCATTCTCAAGGTTGTCCATCTGTCATTTGCAGGTTATAGGAAAAATGGTTTAATTTCAGGATGTGGTTGCGGGATCAGGGTTGACATGCAAAGCAGGTTTTTGGACCGGGCCCTGGCGGTTCCGGCTTCCAGTGCTGCTTCCATTGAATCGAGTGTGCCCATCATTTTCACATATGATTTTCCCCCAAACCCGATTGCCAGGCGTATTTCAATGATTTTCACATTGCCCGTCTTTGCTGCCAGGTCAGCTGCCTCAATACCCGATACAACGGATAGTGTTTCTATGATCCCGATGGCGTCCCATACTTCGGTGGCAACATTGTTCCCGAGGGCAGGGAGAACATCCGGATGAACCATCGGAAGGAACAGGCTGTCGACGATGAAATTCTGACCTGTTTCCAGTCCCTTTTTATAGGAATATTCAACAGAAGCCACATCACCACTGAAAACAACCAGGTATTTCCCCGGGCACATGGTCCTTGCATCAATAATTCTGACCGGTGCAATTTTTACCATTTCATCCAGTGCCCTGATGCCGATGGCAATGCTGCTGAATTCCAATACTCCCAATACCGTTAGCTCCACCTGCTCCCCATTATTTCCTGTAAATAACCCTGTCATGTTCATCAATCAGGTCAACAATCCCTACGATCAGTGCATCAAGCGGTTTGTTAACAGTTTGCGGAGTCTCTCTCGAGGGGCTTCCTTCCGTGATCATCACCAGTTCGTCCTTGCCGGCGCCAACAATATCCAGGGCTACAAGGTAATCTCCTTTCGTCTCCCCCGACTGATTGGTTTTTTCAATCAGCAGGTAACTCGCGCCGACGATGCCATCATTTTTTGAACTGCATACGACTGTCCCGACAACTTTACCCAGAATCATAACCTGTTACCTGTTTTTAGCATAGGTGAAAACGCCATCCTTCTCGATGAAATCAACAATGGCAATGATGGCTGAATCAGAGGGCTTTCCTTCGGTTACGTCAGTATACCTGGCACTGCTGCCGGAAACATAAAATACAATTTCCCCGACACCGGCTCCGACGCTGTCCATGGAAACCACAAAGTCACCTTTGCCTTTCATGGTCACCGGATCGATCTTTTCAAGAAGTAAAAACTTTATCCCCTCGATTTTCTGAGCCTTGTGGCTGGAAACAACTGTGCCGACTACCTTTGCCAAAATCATGCTGATGAACGTTTTGGGATGTACGTATTGCTACTTTTTCTGTATGCCCCTGCCCAGTGGAAGTGCAGTGTCAACATTCTGGTGCGGCCTTGGAATGACGTGTGACGAAACGAGTTCACCTACCTTCTGCGCCGCCTGAACACCGGCATCTACCGCTGCTCTCACAGAGGCAACGTCACCCCGGACAATTGCGGTGACATATCCGCCCCCGATTTTTTCATAACCGATCAATTCCACCTTTGCAGCTTTAACCATTGCATCCGATGCCTCCACCATGGCGGTAAAACCCCTGGTTTCAATCATTCCCAACGCTTCCGATGAGTTGTCATTCATAATGTTATCTCCTTTTTATATGGTTTTTATTATTATTTGTAATCTTCCCTGCCTGAAATTTCTGCCAGGCGTTGTTCCACAATGGTTTTACATTCAAGTACTTCTGCCTCTTCTCCCCCGATATAAACCCTGCCGAACTTGCCAAAACCCATCACATCGATGATGTTGATATGGGCGGCTTTTTCGGCTTCATTCGCAGCATAATAGGCATATCCGGCGGGTTCAACTTCAAGGACAAACAACGTATCGCCACGCAACAGCATCATCCCCATCCTTGTCCTGTTGATCAACTGTGCGTGATGGTCCTCCACATTTTTAATCAGCTGGCTGGTAAGAATCCTTGGTTTAATCCTGTCGTACTCTATTTTGTCAATGGCTTTCAGAACTGCTTCGCCTGCCATACGGGTCTCTCCCTGGCTGTCGGAGTGAACTTCCAGCATTCCGTAAGCCCTTTCAACGATCTGCATGCCGGGTGTCACCCTTGTTGCTTTCAGGGCAATGTCGGTGAGGGTGTTGATCTCGATCCCGGGAGCAATTTCGATGATGCAGCAGGCCTGTCCGCCTACTGGAAGATAGCCTCTGGATACGGTGGATAAATAGGAGGCCATCTGCAGTTGCAGTGAATCCAGGAATATGTATGTTCTTAAATCAATCATGGTTATTTCCCTTTCTTAGTTGTTTTTCCATCCAATGGCAATGCGGAATCTACGTTTTCATGCGGCCGGGGAATAACATGGGAGGAGACGATTTCACCCACTTTTTCGGCAGCCCTTACGCCGGCATCAATGGCGGCACGCACTGCGGCAACATCACCCCGCACAATGGCGGTTACATACCCGCCACCAATTTTTTCATAACCGATCAGTTCCACCTGTGCGGCCTTAACCATGGCATCAGATGCCTCGACCATTGCGGTAAAGCCTCTGGTCTCTATCATTCCCAGGGCTCTCATTTCCTTGTTTTCCATACGCTATCCTCCAAGATAATAAGTGAGATTTTGATTTCGTTCTAGTGAACACAACCATGCAAAGGTAGTTTTTTTATACAAAAGTGGTGCGGGTGTTTCTTGGCGTGTTTAAAAATACGACTTCGTGAAAATATTGATTAATTTAGCAGAAAACTATCAGGATGAAAATAAAGCAACATATACCGAATACCCTGACAACATTGAACCTGTTGTGCGGGTTAATCTCGTTAACCCTAACTTTTGAGGGTAACTATGTTTATGCCTCCCTGTTTATATTTGTTGCAGCGGTTTTTGATTTCATGGATGGAAATGCAGCGCGCATTTTGCATGCCCATTCCGAACTTGGCAAACAGCTTGATTCACTGGCCGACTTGGTATCGTTTGGGGTTGCACCCGGGATCATGATTTATCAGATGATTTCGGTAAACTGTTCCGGTAGTTGTAATGCACTGGAACGGTTGCATATAACTCCCTATTTTGCCATGCTGATCCCGATTTGTTCAGCGCTCCGGCTGGCAAAGTTTAACATTGATCTCCGCCAGGAGGTTAATTTCATTGGGATACCCACACCTGCCAATGCCATTTTCTTTGCGTCGATTCCTCTTGTGCTGTATGTTCAGCCAGGGTTGTTCAGCCTGATCCATCTTGATTTTCTCGTAACCTTTTTCTCCAATACCCGCATCCTCACCATCCTCGCGGTTTTCTTCTCCTACCTGTTGATTTCGGATTTCAAAATTTTCTCCATGAAATTTAAATCCATGGAATGGAAAGGGAATGAGTTGCGTTTTATTTTCCTGGTTCTTTCATTAACACTCTTCATCCTCTTTTTCCTGAGTGCCATTCCCATCATCATCGTGCTCTACATACTGATGTCGATATTTTTCCAGAGCCTTATTGTCGAATAACTTACTGCTAGCGCAATTCGAAATTCTGACCGAGGTAAACCTTTCTCACGTGCGGATCATCGGCAAGTTCCTGCCCCGTTCCTGCCATCAGGATGGATCCTTCAAATAAAAGGTAGGAACGATCGGTAATCGAGAGCGTTTCATGTACATTATGATCGGTGATCAGGACCCCGATATTCTTCTCCTTCAGCCGTGTTACGATTTGCTGAATATCTTCTACAGCAATCGGATCGATACCGGCAAAGGGTTCATCCAGGAGAACAAATTTCGGATCAACGGCCAGCGCCCGTGCAATTTCACACCTGCGGCGCTCACCCCCCGACAGGGTGATTCCCTGGCTTTTCCTTACATGCTGCAGTCCGAACTCATCCAGCAGTTTTTCGAGTCGCTCTTTTTGAAGGTCACGGGTAAGTCCGGTAAATTCAAGGATCGAGCGGATGTTGTCTTCAACGCTGAGTTTCCTGAAAATGGAAGCTTCCTGCGGGAGATAACTGATACCCCGTTGCGCCCTTTTATACATGGGCTCTTTGGTGATGTTCAGGTCGTCGAGGTACACCATACCGGAAAGGGGCTTGATGAGGCCGACGATGATATAAAATGATGTTGTTTTACCGGCTCCGTTAGGGCCAAGCAACCCCACGATCTCACCCTGGTTGAGTTCAATGGAAACCTCATTTACTACAGTGCGTTTCCTGTATTTTTTAACGATTTTTTCTGTCCGGAGGATCATGCAGTGCGTTTTATTTGAGCTTCAGGTGGTTTCCAGCTGGCAAAATTAGAAAGAAAAGAATAAAGATACGAATAATCCGAACTTTGCGACATCGGGATTGGCATTGTCATTCAAATGGCTCATCCTCCAAATCGCATCGATCCTGAAAATTTTGAAAATATTCTCAATGCCTGCACCGGCTTCCCAGTAGGGATGTTGTGAGAAGGAGCGCAGGTTTCCGGGGAACCGGGAATACAGTGCGTTTTTATCGCTGAGTGTGCCGTAAACAGCCCTGATATGGGCTACTTCTCGCCATTTAAGTTTCCTGATCAGTGGAATTTTGTTGAAAAGCAACCCGTCGAAATGGTGTGAATAGGTTGCGCTTATCCATACATCACTTGCAAACTCATAGTAATTCATGAGGTTGGATGAATATTCATCATAAAAAAATGTCTGGTTGCCATCATGGATCTGCAGCAATGGATAGGGCAGGGTGCCCCAGATCTTCCCTGCTTCAATTACATATTTTGACCACCCGATTGTGGCAAAATTGAACCATTCTGAGATGTTGAGGACCAGCTTGTGGAATTCATAGTCGCTTTTAAAAACCCGGGGAATGCCATACGTGTAGCTTACCTGGATGATCGGGTATACTGAACTGATGGTTATCCTTGAAAACTCAGCTGCCAGGAATCTTTCGCGAAAGGAGAGCCGCGTATCCAGCTGAATTTCGGATGTATAGATGGAATTCATGAACTGAGGCACACCCGGGTCCCCCGGAAAAACAACGAATTCGGTTGAGCCCAATGGAAATAGCTCACGGTGAATGAGATGCAGCCTGTTAAGGAAGCCTGTATGCCACTCATGTTCGTAAGCCATCCGGTATGCACGCACCATGGTGAGCTTATTGTTCGGCCCTTTGTGAAAAAGCGACGATAAAAGGTTGTCTGTGGAAAATGCCGTTGAACTCAGTCCAAGCTGTTCAATATCATATTTATAGCTGGCAGTGAAGTCACGACGCGGATTTTTGCTGAACATGTAAATAAGGTCACCACCATATTTGAACTTCTGATCATAGGTCCCGTAAGCAAGGTACCCTTCAACCTGGATTTTTTTGCTGAAACTGTTAGCTGTCCTTATTCCAAGCCGAAAACGGGCGCCTTCAACACCATTGTAACTAAAGAGTTTGGAATATGGACCGATCTCAAATTTTCCCCAGCTGAGATATCCCGTGAAAATACCATACACGATATCGGTATAGGTCCGGAACACCGGGATCGATTTTACAGAGTCAACCATTGTATAAATACCTTGTTCCGTGGAGTTCAACTTTTCCGGACGGAGGGTGTCCCAGTACTCCCTTGATCTGTTGGAGGCCTCAGGATCAATCACTACATCAGACGAAACATGGAAAAACCTCTTGTTTTCAGGAATGTCAAATTGAAAATTCCTGTATAACGAGGTGCGGTGTCCATAAAACCCCACCGTTTTTTTTGAATTGTCGAGGATATTGAAATCGGCATCCATCACATCTTTTACAAGCATCCAGAATTGGTGGTTTGTCCATTCAAACTCCTGCTCCACTGCCAGGTCGTTGATGAAGTTGACATTGGCATCATCTGCAATGCGCATCTGGATCTTCTTCACGGCAAACGAAGTGTCATTGATCCAGAGGTTGCCCGAAAAGGTCAGTTCCTGTATTCGCCGGGGTTTAAACATGACATGGTAACACCACTTGCCCCCGATAAAGGTGCTGTCAACCAGGTAGAATTTGTAGTAATCGATTGCAAAATCGGCTATGGGACTTACAAAACTCTTTTCAAACAGGGGAATAAAGTTCTTGTAAACATCAACTTGTTCGGAGAGGTGACCGAAAAATTGTGAAACGCTGGTGTTTTCCAGCCCGGAAATGGAGGATGCCGTGATGATCTCTTTCCTGGCGCGGGGTGATTTGCGAAAGTAGATGTCCGACATCGTTTCAGTGATGAATACCGGCAGGTAGGATTTTCCGTTTAAGGTCGAGGTGTCAATGTAGTTCCAGACAAAATCGAACTTTTTCAGGATCTTGCTGTTTCTTAGTTTTTCGCTGATGTTGTTGGCGTCAAGCTGAATTTTCGTGTAGGCTTCGAATTGGTATGCATTGAATGAGCGGAGGGTGTTCTTCTCCTTGTTACGGATCACCTTGTTAATCAGTACCTCTGCCGGATTGCCCTGGTATTTGATGGTGACTTCGGGCAGGTTCACGTTTTGCGGGGTGAGTTCAAAGTCGATTACCTGGAACTGGTTGTGCAGGACGTTTTTGGTGATCCCTTTATATCCGATCAGGAAAGCCTTGATGGAATCTCCCCTGGTCTTGAATTCGAGGGCGTAGTTACCGTTGAAATCAGTGAGCGTGCCAGTGGTAGTGCCCGGGATAACGATATTGACAAACGGAATCACTTCCTGGGTTTGTCCGTCGTGCACAGAACCCATGATTTTTGTCACCTGGGAAAATGCAACGGGTGGGACGCAAATCCAACAGAAACAGATCAATAAAAGTTTATTCATGCTATAAGATCCCTTCGCGCAGGATATCGTGAAGGTGGATGACCCCCTTGTACTTGTTTTTATCTACAACGAGAAGTTGGGTAATATTATTTTCCCGCATGATACCCAGCGCATTTACAACCAGGGTGTCGGATGGGATGGTACGGGGGTTTTTTGACATGATGTCGGCAGCACAAAGTTTGGAAGTATCGCTGTTCTTTTCCAGCATCCTGCGGAGATCGCCATCGGTAATGATTCCCAGCAACTTGTTCTCTTTAAGAACGGCAGTGGCGCCAAGGCGTTTGGATGAAATCTCGATGATCACTCTCCTGATGTCATCTTTATGGTTCACCTGTGGAGATTGATTGCCTGCATATAGGTCGCTAACTTTCAGATAGAGTTGCCTGCCGATGGCCCCGCCCGGATGCAGCCTCGCAAAGTCTCCTGGGGTAAATCCGCGGGCTTCCAGCAGGCATACTGCCAGGGCGTCGCCCATGACCATCTGGGCGGTTGTGCTGGAGGTGGGAGCAAGGTTGTTCGGGCACGCCTCTTTTTCGACACCTGTATTGATCACATAGTCGGCATGGCGGGCAAGAAACGACTCCATTTTTCCCACCATGGCAATCAGGGAGCTGCCATATTCCTTAAGCAGGGGGACAAGTACCTTTATTTCAGGTGTTTCCCCGCTGTTGGAAATGCAGATGACGATATCTCCCTTCTGAATAGTGCCCAGGTCGCCGTGAATGGCATCAGCCGCATGTAAAAAGCTCGAAGGTGTTCCCGTGGAATTGAAAGTGGCCACGATTTTTTGCCCGATAATAGCGCTTTTCCCTATTCCTGTTACAATTACGCGACCTTTTGATCCAAGGATGAGGGCAACGCAATTTAAAAAACCGGCATCAACCGATTTTGTTAAATTTGTTATGGCGGCAGCTTCCCCGGTTATTGTACTGATTGCGACTGCTTTTAATGCTCTATTATTTTTCAAAGCACAATTTATTTTTTAAAAATTTGTTTATTTCCAAACGATTATACTTACATTTGTATATAGGAGCATTAAAATTCACTGACCAACTTGCCCTGAACAAAAGTACTAAAATAAATCCAAGTCAAAAAATGACGGTTAACAAGGACGAGCATCAGCTGTTTGAAGTGTTGAAGAAAGTGTTTGGGTATGATAGCTTTAAGGGCAATCAGGAGGCCATTATCAGAAGTGTTCTGGCAAATAATGACACCTTTGTTATCATGCCTACCGGTGGGGGAAAATCTTTGTGTTATCAGCTTCCGGCCATGATGAAGCCTGGAACTGCCATCATTGTCTCCCCGCTGATCGCACTCATGAAAAACCAGGTGGATTCCATCCGGAGTTTCGGCACGGAGAACAATGTTGCCCATTTTATGAATTCTTCCCTTACAAAACAGGAGATTGCACAAGTCAAGCAGGATATTGTAAACGGCAACACCAAATTACTTTATGTAGCTCCTGAAACCATCACCAAGGAAGAGAATATCGAATTTCTCCAGAATATTGAAATATCATTTTATGCCATTGATGAAGCCCATTGCATCTCGGAATGGGGCCACGATTTCAGGCCTGAGTACCGGAGACTGCGGCCCATCATCGATGCCATCGGGCAGAAGGTGCCGGTAATCGCACTGACTGCGACTGCAACACCCAAAGTTCAGCAGGATATTCAGAAAAACCTGAATATGCTTGACGCCAATGTTTTTCTTTCGTCCTTCAACAGGCCCAACCTCTATTATGAGGTAAGGGCCAAATCAAAGAATGTTACCAAGGATATCATTAAATTCATCAAGGGCCATGCCGGGAAATCGGGCATCGTTTACTGCCTCAGCAGAAAAAAGGTGGAAGAGTTGTCGGAGAGTTTCGTGGTCAACGGGATTAAGGCACTGCCATACCATGCCGGACTCGATGCCACCACACGCCGTCAGAACCAGGATAAATTCCTGATGGAGGAGGTAGATGTGATTGTTGCCACCATTGCATTTGGAATGGGGATCGACAAACCGGATGTCAGGTTTGTAATCCACAACGATATGCCGAAAAGCCTGGAGGGATACTATCAGGAGACCGGCCGCAGCGGCCGTGATGACGGGGAAGGTAATTGCGTTGCCTTTTACAGCTATGATGATATTCAGAAACTTGAAAAATTTCTGAAGGGGAAAGCGGTGGCAGAGCAGGAAATTGCCAAGCAGCTTTTAATGGAAACGGTGTCATACAGCGAGTCTTCCGTATGCCGGCGTAAACAATTGCTGCACTATTTTGGAGAGATCTACACTGAAGATAATTGTCAGAACTGCGACAACTGTATGCATCCAAAGAAAAAAT
>JBMOIP010000009.1:0-111233 GCA_049317265.1 Bacteroidales bacterium | reverse complement strand
TACACTGAAGATAATTGTCAGAACTGCGACAACTGTATGCATCCAAAGAAAAAATTTGAAGGAAAGCAATATGTTCAGCTTGTCCTTGAAACCGTAATTGCTGTCAAGCAGCAGTTTAAAAACAAGCACATTATCAATATTATCCTTGGTAAAAGTGCAGCAACAATAAAATCATATAAGCACAACAAACTTGAGGTGTTTGGTAAAGGAGCCGACCGGGATGAAAAATTCTGGAATGCCGTGATCCGTCAGACACTGATTGAACGACTGCTGACCAAGGACATAGAGAATTATGGCCTGCTTAAGATCAGCCCGGAAGGAACTCAGTTCCTGAAAAGTCCTCACTCCGTGATGCTTGTTGATGACCATGATTTTGAAAATCCGGAGGAGGAGGAGCTTTTTGAAGCCCTGGGATCCAAAAGCAGTACGGCGGATAAAACCCTATTCGCCCTGCTGAAAGACCTCCGAAAAGAGATTGCCCGAAAAGAGAAACTGCCGCCCTTCGTCATTTTCCAGGATCCTTCGCTGGAGGATATGGCCATTCAGTACCCCGTAACCGTTGAAGAACTGAAACAGATTACGGGAGTTGGCTCAGGAAAAGCATTAAAATACGGCAAACCCTTTCTTACACTGATCAAGGAGTATGTAGAGGAAAATGAGATCATCCGCCCGATGGATATGGTGGTCAAATCAGTGGTGAACAAGTCGGGGATCAAGGTTTTTATCATCCAGAGCATCGACCGCAAAGTTGCACTTGAGGATATTGCCCTCGCCAAAAACCTTAGTTTCGACGAGTTGATCATCGAAATGGAGAGCATCGTTGGCTCCGGAACAAAGATTGACATCAAGTATTACATCGACGAATTCGTTGATCCTTATCATCAGGAAGAGATTTTTGAGTACTTCCGCAAGGCTGAATCCGACTCCATTGAAGATGCCCTGAAAGACCTGGGTGAAGATGAGTTCACGGAGGAGGAGATCAGGCTTATGCGTATTAAATTCATGTCAGAACTAGGAAACTAATCCATTAACCATGCAAGAAGAGAACATTGAGATCCCTGAACCAGTTCAGGAAGCTGAAACCCGTTATGATAGTCAACAACCGGTAGCAGAGCAAGTAACCAGTAAATCGCCATTTTTTACCTTCAATTTCAACACGGTTCTCGGGCTTATCCTGCTTGTGGGACTGGTTGTGCTCTACATCCTCTATTTCACAGGTCGTGACAAACACGTTGCATCAGTCCCCCTTACCCTCCAGAAAACTTCGGGAAAGCAACTCTCCGTCGTGTTTGTCAACATCGACAGCATCAACACCCATTATGAATATGTGAAACTTCTCAGGAAGGACCTTGAAGGTACCGGGAAACGGCTGCAGACCGAAGTCCTTGCAGAGCAGGCCGCACTTGAAAAGGAGGCCAATGAGTTCCAGCAGAAGATGTCGGTAAATGCCATTCCTGAAGATAAGGCAAAGGCTATTTATGAGCAACTGATGCAGAAGCAGCAGGCGCTGATGCAGAAAAAAGATCACTATACCCAGCAGATTGCCGAACAGGAGATGAATATGAATATGCGGCTGGTCGATAGTGTGACCACTTTTCTCAAGCGCTTCAACCGGCAGTACCATTTCGATTATATCATGGGTTACAAGGCCGGTGGTGAGATCCTGGTTTCAAACGATACGCTTGATATCACCAGTTCGGTATTGGAGGAACTTAACAAGGAGTATCAGCAGCGGAAAAAATGATACCCGTTTCACGATTACTGGTGTTTATTTTGTTGTGTGCCATGGTGGCTGCATGCGGAGGAAAGAAGGAGATGCCTGATGTCCAGGGCCGGATTTCTGCTGATTCTGTGATTTTACCCGAAAAAATGGTGCTGATCCTGGCAGACGTGCATACAGTGGAAGGCGCCATGCTGCTCCACCGCAACGAGGGACTCGAGGCAAAAAACAACCCGGAGTATTACTACCAGGGCATTTTTCGCAAATACCATATAACACGGGAAAGGTATGATCAAAGCCTGAAATTCTATCGCCAGAATCCCGAGAACTATGCCAAAATGTATGAGAAGGTTATCTTGATGATTGAAAACCGCCAGAAACGTTTCTCCGGATCAAAGTGATTTACTGCTTGGTATAAATAGCGACAGCGTGGTAAAGCGTTGCCCCGTCCAAAAGCGTGTAATTCCAGTTGATCTTTGTTCCTGATAAATTACCGGACCCGTTGATCGTAATGCCATCGCCGATAGTCTGGTCGGCATCAAGCACGATGGAGGTGCCGTTTACCACTGCACTTGCTGGATTGCTGGTAGAACCTGTATTTCCAAACTGATAGATAAACACACCATTCGTGGAGTTGGGGTCGGCCACGATGGTTACCTCATAGGCAAGTTTGGTCCACGATTCACTTACACTCCATTTCCCTAGAAATGCTGCACGGGTTCCACTGTCGGTGGTGGTCGTCGAATCCTTGGCGCAGCTGGTCACAACAAACGCCAGGGTCAGCAGGATGATGGCGTTCAATACGATTTGTTTTTTCATGGTATCAGGTTTTACGTGGAAATGCCTCTCAATCTGGCGAGAAGCCGGGTTGTTGGTTTTAAATTCAAATGTATAAAAGTTTTTCGATATCAGGCCCGGATAACACAGATGTTCCGAACCTGCACAGGCCGGGGTTTAACCAATCTTCTCCGAGGACCTCCTTAACAAGGAAAAGGTAGTCGGGGAAAACTGACAAATCCGAATGGATGCTCCATGTTTTGATTCCGATCTTTTTTCCGGTCTTCCGATGGTGCTCCCTGATAACCTGGAGGATGACGAAAATTGATTCCATGTTCACCGGAAGGCCATTGCCGGCAGAACCGGCACAGATGAAATCGGCCCCCGCTTCAATGGCTATTTCACACGATTTTGCAACAATTTCAAGGGTGTTAAGGCCGTTGGTCTCCAGGATTACCTTGAGTGTCAGCCTTCCTGCATGTTCGCGCATGGTGTCAAGTTCGCGGAATAGTTTGTGGTATTCTCCGGCCAGGAAAGTTTCATGGGAAAGAGGAACCTCAACTTCATCAGCCCCTTCGCCGGCGGCAAAGCGGATCTCCTCCATTTTCACAGAACGGGGCATCACTCCATGATTGGCTCCTGCAAATGCTGCGACCTTGACCGGGGTCTCCATCAAAGCATGTTTGGCGAGGGCAACAAATGCCGGATACACGCAAACAGCCGCTGGTAAACGGGCTCCTTTTTCATTGAGCAGGTTCATTTTGTCACAAAGCAACTTTACCCCGGACGAGTCCTCTGAACCTGAAGTAAACGTGAGATCCAAAAATGAAATGTAGGTACGCAGTAATTCTTTGCTGCTTGCACCGGGACGACCATTTTCAAGAATGATCCGGAGATCATCAGAAATCCGGTCAAACGCAATTCCAGAGAGCAAAGAAAAAATAAACATTGGCCGTGTTGATTTAGAAACTAAAACTCAGGCCAAGGCTGGGCATTAATGGCATCTGGTCAATCCTTGTGTAGGAAACCCGGTCAAAATAGAAGATGTTTTGCTGGTTCAGGGCATTGGTCACACTCACGTTGATGTCGAGTTTGGCTGTTTTCCCAAGCCAGAAGCTCTTTTTAAGGTTTAAATCCAGCCGGCTGTAATAAGGGAGTCTTCCTTCATCATAATCGGAATAGAGAATGCCCAGTGTTCCATTCTGGGTGGTGTATTCTGAACCAACATTGGAAAAGTTTAATTGCTCATAAAATCCGGCCGTTTGCGTAAAGGGAAATCCGGATCCGTAATTGTACCTTACATCAAATTCCCAGTCATTCTTTTTCCCCCAGTTAAAGGTGGATACGACATTCAGGTTATGCCTGCGGTCGTAGGGCGGGACAAAATCATATTTAGTGTCGTTCCGGTGGATGAACCCGAGCGAATAGGTAACCCAGAAATGGATTTTTTTCCAGTCATATTTTACCGAAACATCAACACCTTCAGCATCACCGGTTTCATACACAAAGTCTTTTTTGTAATAGTCAGGAATTTTTGCATTCTCCTGGGAATCCTCATAAAGCTTGTTCCGGTTCAGGGTTGTAAGCCTGGGATAGTATTTATAATACCCTTCAACATTCAGTGAAAGGTTAGGCAGGATATCCCATTCAGTTCCCAGAACTACCTGGTTGCATTTCTGTAATTTGTTGGTGGGGCTGGAGATGAACCCATAAAAGAGGTTCACAACGTCTTTGTCGTATGTGGTACTGATAAGGTTTTGGGAATACATGCCTGCAGCCATTTTAATGCGGAAATTCTTCAAGAGATTGTATTTGATGGCAATGCGGGGTTCCAGCGCAGCGGCAGAAATGGAAGCATAGTACTCAAACCTGAACCCGGGTTCAAAGATGAGTTTTCCCGGCATCCATTTATACTTTGCAAACAAGGAAGCTTCCGTTGAATTTTGTGTCAGGTCAATTCTGCGGTTCACGATGTTGAAAAAATCGAGGGTGGTTTTATAGCCGGAGAGTTCCAATCCGTATTTTAAGGCATCACGTCCGAAGAAATAGGTGAAATTCAAACCGCCGTTGAACCCGGCAATTGAACTTGATCTGGCTGGTTTATTCAGCTCCTGCAACACAACTTTGTAAGTGGAATAGGCGAAGTTGCCTTCAATCAACACTGAACTTTTACCGGGAATTGCAAGAAAAGTCAAACCGCCGCCATATGAATCCCACCGGTAGTTCTGCAGAACCTTATAGTTAACCTGGTCGGAGAAGTTGAATCCGAAAACATTTACCTTGCTCCCGTTTGGGGCATTAATTGCAATTTTACCATAGATATCCAGGTAGTTGTATGGGAGGCCGTTCTCATCAATATACTTGTAGAATACCTTGCTTGATTGCTCGAGGTATGAATTTTTAACCGACAGCAGGAAGGTGGCAGAAGCATCATCTTCGTTTTTTTGTTTGTGAATCGGTCCTTCCAGGAGCGCCTTGGCACCGAAAGTGCTTATGTCAAATTTACCGGCGATACGGTTCTTGTTCCCGTCACGGGTGGTCACATCCATCACGGAGGAGAGGCGGCCACCATATTCGGCACCAAATCCCCCGGTGTAAACATCCACATTCTTAAGGATATCCACATCAAAAACAGAGAACAAGCCGATGGAATGGAATGGATTGTAAACGATCATGCCGTCATACAATACCTTGTTCTGGATCGGGGGGCCTCCGCGGATATAGAGTTGTCCTCCCTGGTCGCCCGAGAAGATCACACCGGGCAGGACCTGAAGGTATTGGGCCAGGTCGGGCTGTCCGCCGATGGAAGGCATCGACTGGATCTCTTTCGGCGTTATTTTGATGATACTGGTTTGCGTTTCCCGCACCTTGTCCTGGCGGGCCGCAGAAATATTGACTTCATCCAGCTGAACTGTTGATTTGATAAGGTATAGTTTTTTGGTCTGCAAATCATTGGCCTTAACGGTGACAGGCAGCTTTAATGTGTCAAAGCCAACATAGGTGACCATGAGGAAATATTGCCCGGGTGGAATTTTGGTGATGGCAAAATAGCCGTTGGCATCCGTAGGTGCACCAATGGATGTTTTATAGAGATAGACGTTGGTAAACAATACAGGTTCGCCGGTTTCCTGTTCATAAATAAACCCGCGGATCGATCCTGTCTGGGCAAAATTTTGTGAACGGAAAAGCAGTAGCAGGGCAGCAAGGAGCAGAAGTTGAGAGAATCCTTTATTAAGCTTCATACACAGATGGTCATTGAGTCGGGTCTAAGGGGCAAAAGTAATTATAAACATCGGGTAAAAAAAACGAAAACACGGTTGACCGGAAACCGGCTATTGGAAAAATATTCTTATTTTTGTCAAGGTTCAGTTACCTTTTAAATCCAGCTATGCAGAAGTTATTGTTATTGGGGGATGAAGCCATTGCACAGGCAGCCCTTGACGCCGGTTTATCCGGCATCTACGCCTATCCGGGAACTCCTTCCACTGAAATCACCGAATTTGTGCAGAATTCCAAATTTGCGCACGAAAACCACGTCCATTCAAACTGGTCGACCAATGAAAAAACAGCCATGGAATCGGCATTGGGCATGTCGTATGCAGGCAAACGGGCCATGGTTTGCATGAAACATGTCGGCCTGAATGTGGCTGCCGATCCGTTCATCAATTCTGCCATCACAGGGGCGAATGGCGGTTTGCTGGTGGTCTCGGCAGATGATCCCTCGATGCACTCTTCCCAAAATGAGCAGGATTCCAGGTTCTATGGAAAGTTTGCCCTTGTTCCGATCCTGGAACCAAGCGATCAGCAGGAGGCCTATGACATGGTTCATTATGGTTATGACTTCTCTGAGAAGTACAGGGTTCCGGTTCTCATGCGTATCACAACACGCATGGCACATTCCCGTTCGGGGGTAACACGAAGGACGGAAATCAGGAAGCAAAACGAATTGAAGATGCCGACTGATCTCCGCCAGTTTGTATTGCTGCCCAATATTGCACGCAAACGTTATAAAAACCTGTTAAGGGATCACTCTGCATTTATCAGTGAATCGGAGTCGTCGCCCTTCAATAAATACATCGACGGACCGGATAAGTCACTGGGGATCATTGTTTGCGGTATTGCCTACAACTACCTGATGGAGAACTTCAGCGACCGTCACGTTCCAAATCCTGTTCTCAAGATCGGTCAGTACCCGATGCCCCGGAACCTGGTTGAGAAGATGGCCGATGAATGTGATGAAATCCTGGTGATCGAGGATGGTTACCCCATTATCGAAGAATTGCTCAAGGGTTACCTTGGACGGGGATTGAAAATCAAAGGGCGCCTCGACGGAACCCTTCCCCGCGACGGCGAACTGAACCCCAACCTCATTGCTGTCGCCCTTGGAAAAGCCGACACTTATGGCTTGCCGGTGCCCGAACTGGTTGTTGGCAGACCTCCTTCCCTTTGCAGCGGTTGTCCGCACATTGACTCCTACTATGCATTGAGTGAAACACTCAGCGCATTATCCAACGGACGGGTGTTTTCCGACATTGGCTGCTATACGCTCGGCGCCTTGAAACCCTATGAAGCGATCAATTCATGTGTCGACATGGGCGCCTCCATTACCATGGCCAAAGGTGCTGCCGATGCAGGACTGATCCCTTCCGTTGCTGTTATCGGTGATTCAACCTTTACACACTCTGGGATGACCGGCCTCCTCGATGCAATCAACGATAAGTCGCCTATCACGATTATGATTCTTGACAATGGCACTACCGCCATGACCGGAGGACAGGATTCACCGGGTTTTGGGAAAATCGAGGAGATCTGCAAGGGCCTTGGTGTTGAAGAGGCACACATCCGTGTACTGAAACCGCTGAAGAAATACCATGATGAAAATGTGGCCATCATGAAAGAGGAACTTGCCTACAACGGTGTTTCAGTGATCATTCCCCGGCGTGAATGCATCGTAGCCATCGACAAACGGATCCGAGCCAAATTCAAGAACAAGTAAACTACTTATTGATGAAAAAAGATATCATTTTAGCAGGTGTGGGCGGCCAGGGAATCATCTCGATTGCCTCCATTATTGGCTATGCTGCACTGGAACAGGGAATGTTTCTCAAACAATCGGAAGTCCATGGCATGAGCCAGCGGGGAGGGGATGTGATGTCAAACCTACGGATTTCCCACCAGGATATTGCTTCCGACCTGATTCCTTTTGGACAGGCGGATATGATCATTTCGATCGAGCCGCTTGAGGCGCTTCGTTATCTTCCTTACCTTTCAGGCGAAGGCTGGGTGATTACCAATACCCGCCCGTTCAACAATATTCCAAACTATCCCGACATGGATCTCATCATGGCGGAAATAGAAAAAGTGCCCCATCATATTGCCCTGGATGCGGAAGGTATCGCAAAAGAGGCCGGCTCTGTCAAAGCTGCCAACATTGTAATCCTTGGCGCTGCAACCCCTTTCCTTGGGATGGCCTATGAGAAGCTTGAAGATGCTATCCGTTTTATTTTTCGCAAAAAAGGAGACAAAGTGATCGAACTCAACCTGATAGCCTTGAAGGCCGGTCGCGACTTTGCTGATCAGCATATGTAATTATTTCTTCGTACCTTTGCACGCTATTTTTACAGAAACACAGACAAATGAGGATATTACAGCGTAAAACAGCCCACTTTACCGAACCGCAGAGAGTTGAGAAGATGGGTATCTATCCATTCTTCAGGATGATTGAATCGGATCAGGATACGGTAGTTACCATGAATGGAAAGAAGGTGCTGATGTTTGGTTCAAACAGTTACCTGGGGCTCACCAATCACCCGAAAATCAAGGAAGCTGCAATTAAGGCTACCGAAAAATATGGAACAGGCTGTGCAGGGTCGCGGTTCCTAAACGGAACCCTTGATATTCATGTGGAACTGGAGACCAAACTTGCTGAATTCGTTGGAAAACAAGCTGCACTTGTTTACAGTACCGGTTTCCAGGTAAATCTTGGCGTAATTCCTACGATTACCGGGCGCAATGACTATATCCTGATCGATGAACTCGATCATGCATCGATCATTGAAGCCACCAGGCTATCATTTGCCAAGGTGCTGAAGTTCCGTCACAACGACATGCACTCCCTGGAGAACGTGCTTAAAAAGTGTGAACCCAACCGGATTAAACTGATCGTGGTTGATGGTGTTTTCAGCATGGATGGCGACATTGCAAAACTTCCCGAGATCGTGAAACTGGCAGATAAGTACGAAGCCACCGTCATGGTCGATGATGCACACTCCATTGGAATCCTTGGAAAACATGGCTCAGGAACGGCAAGCCATTTTGGAGTGACCGATAAAGTTGACCTGATCATGGGAACTTTTTCCAAATCACTGGCTGCCCTGGGTGGTTTTATTGCCAGCGATTTTGAGACCATCAATTACATCAAACATCATTCAAGAACTCTGATTTTCAGCGCATCAGCTACCCCTGCTTCGGCTGCGGCAGTCATTGCAGCGCTGGAAATTATCAAGAGTGAGCCTGAACGTATCCAGCGCCTTTGGGATGTGACCCATTATGCCATTGATAACTTCAGAAAGCTTGGATTTGATATCGGAAATACCGTAACACCAATCATTCCGTTATATATCCGTGATAATCTCAAGACCCTCACCATCACCCGCATGTTGCTGGATGAGGGGATTTTCGTGAACCCTGTGGTGGCTCCGGCCGTAAGCAAGGACGATACATTGATCCGCTTTTCCCTCATGGCTACCCATACGAAAGAACAAGTTGATGTTGCGTTGGAGAAATTTGAGAAACTGGGGAAGAAGCTCCATATTATCTCAAAATAATCCTGATGACAACAGAAAGCCAGCTTGAAATAAAAAGGGTAGTAACCAGGAAGGATCTGAAACATTTTATAGCTTTTCAGAACAAGCTCTATAAAGGAAATAAATTCTGGTGTCCGCAGATGCGGATGGATGAAATCAATACGCTGAGCAGGGATAAAAACCCTGCTTTTGACTTTTGTGAAGCAGAGTATTGGCTTGCATACAAAGGCAAAGAGATCGTCGGGCGCATTGCCGGCATCATCAACCATAAGGCAAATGAACGCTGGAACGAAAAACTGGTACGCTTTGGATGGATCGATTTCATCGATGATCGTGATGTTTCGAGGTTGTTGATTGAAACGGTGCTGGAGTGGGGCAAATCGAAAGGAATGACTGGTATTCATGGTCCGCTTGGCTTCTCCGACATGGATAATGAAGGCATGCTGATCAAGGGATTTGATGAATTGGCCACGCTGGCCTCAATTTACAACTACCCCTATTATGTTCAGCATATGGAAGCCCTTGGCTTTGAAAAGGCCGCCGATTGGGTTCAGTATGAATTCGAAATTCCTCCAACTATTCCCGAGAAGGTTGACCGCTTGTCGCTCCTGGTTCAGGAAAAATATAAGCTCAAGATACTGAAAGCTAAAAAGGCAAAGGAGTTGCTTCCATATGCACCTAAAATGTTCAGGACACTCAATGCGGCATTCAGCGAATTGTATGGTTATACTGCATTGACACAAAAGCAGGTGGATATGTATGTCAAAGCCTATTTCGGCTTTGTAAGACCGGAGTTTATTTCGTTCGTGTTAGACCAGGAAGATGAGGTGGTGGGTTTTGGTGTTTCATTACCCTCCCTGACCAGGGCATTGCAGAAATGTGACGGTAAACTCTTCCCGTTTGGCTTCATCTACCTGCTGAGGGCCATGAAGAAGAACGATACCATCGATATGTACCTCAACGGAGTTCGTCCCGATTATCATTCGAAAGGGGTGAATGCACTCTATTACAATGAGATGCACAGGGCCTACATCAAATATGGCATCAAAAAGGCTGTAACCAACCCGCAACTCGAAGACAATGCCAAAGCACTGACCATCTGGAAAAATTTCAATGGTCGGCAGCATCTTACACGTCGATGCTGGATCAAGCACATTGATTAGCCGGAACCTGGCATTGAACTTTTACATTGCAACCTTCCTACATTGTGAAAAGCTGAAATTGTAATATGGCAAATATACTGATCACCGGGGCCAGTGGGTTCATCGGCAGTTTCCTGGTCGAAGAGGGATTAAAACAGGGCTTTGAGGTCTATGCCGGCATCCGGAAATCAAGTTCACGCGGATATCTTCAGGACCCGCGGATTCATTTTATCGAATTCGACTTTTCCAGCAAGGAAAAAGTAATTGAAACCCTCGACGATTGTAAGAAAAGCAACCTCCGCTTCCGGTATATCATTCACAATGCCGGGCTTACCAAGGCTCAGAAGAAGGAAGATTTCTATAATGTAAATTGTCTTAACACGAAGCATTTCATCGAAGCGCTCATCAGTGCGGAGATGGTTCCCGAGAAGTTTTTATTCATCAGCAGCCTCGCTGCTTATGGTCCGGGTGATCCGCATTCCGGGGAGCCTGTTAAAAACAGCCATGAACCCAAACCCATTGAACTTTACGGGAAAAGCAAACTTGAAGCAGAGCGGTACATCAGGTCATTGAAAAATTTTCCCTGGCTGATTGTCAGACCTACCGGTGTTTACGGACCGAAGGAAAAGGATTATTTTGTCTTTTTTCAAACCATCAACCGTGGTCTTGAACCTTACATCGGATTTAAAAAGCAGGTACTTACTTTTATTTATGTACGTGACCTTGTCCGCCTGATCTACCTTGCCCTGGATTCCCCCCATGTGAATAAAGCATGGTTTGTGTCCGATGGCAGGGAATATCCTTCTGAAATGTTCGCAGCTATTACCAAAAAGGCACTTGGAAAGAAGACCCTTCGGATCACTGTGCCTCTTTTTATTGTAAAGACCATCGCGACTGTCGGAGAGCACATTGGCGGATTATTCGGGACCATCCCGACCTTGAATACTGATAAATACAACGTCCTCAAGAGCACCAACTGGCGGTGCGAAACAGAACCCCTGAAAAATGACTTCGGGTTCGAAGCTGAATATGACCTGGAAAAAGGTGTCGCTGAAACCCTTGAATGGTATAAAAAAGAGGGATGGATATAGCATGAGCGGGATCGAGGTCAGGTTGGTCACTTCGAGAAAGGACCTTAAAAAGTTCATCTTGTTTCCCTTTGAATTATATAAGGGGAACAAGTTCTGGGTTCCACCTCTCACCTTTGATGAACTGAACACCCTTCGCAAGGATAAAAACCCCGCATTTGAGTATTGTGAGGCGGAATACTGGATGGCCTACCGGGATGGCAAACCTGTGGGACGTATCGCAGGAATTATTAACCGTAAGGAGTCGGAACGATGGAACACTTGCCTGGCAAGGTTCGGGTGGATTGACTTTATAGATGACCAGGATGTTTCCCGGGCATTGGTAAATGCGGTGGATAAGTGGGGGAAGAGCAAGGGAATGACCGGATTGCATGGTCCGCTGGGATTTACAGACATGGATCCCGAAGGCATGCTGCTGGAGGGCTTTGATCAGATATCCAGCCTCTCTGCAATCTATAACTATGCTTACTATAACGACCACATGGAGCGGTTAGGCTTCAGCAAGGCCACCGACTGGGTTCAGTTTGAGATCAAAGTGCCGGAAGTAATCCCCGACAAGGTCGAGCGGATGACCAGGATTGTTCTGCAAAAATATGACCTGCGCCTGCTGCAACCCAAAAAAGCAAAGGAAATCAGACCTTATGCGCAGAAGATGTTCACCATGTACAATGATGCGTTTCACGATCTTTATGGATTTACGGCACTTACACAGGCCCAGATGGATTACTATACCAAACAGTATTTTGGGTTTATCCGGCCTGAATTTGTATCGATGGTCATAGATACAAACGACGAAGTGGTTGGCTTCGGCATCACGATGCCAAGTCTTTCGCTGGCATTGCAAAAGGCTAATGGAAATCTTTTCCCCTTTGGCTTGATACACCTTTTAAGGGCCATGCGGAAAAACGATACGATCCACATGTACCTGATTGGTGTTCGTCCCGATTACCAGGGAAAAGGTGTGCTGGCCCTGATCTATCATGAACTCACCAAGGCATACATTGCTGCCGGCATCAGGATTGCCCGCACCCATCCTCAACTCGAAGAGAACTTCAGGGCCATCTCCATCTGGAAAAATTATGATGGCCGGGTAAACATCCGCAGGCGTTGCTGGATTAAAACTTAACCTTGACGCCAATATTCAGTTCCACATTGCTGAATTCAAGGGTCATCTTAGGCAAAATACTCGGACTGTCATATGGTGTCACCTCTTTTGAATCGAATTTCTTTTCATACGTCCATTCTTTATCCCTGGTTGTCGCTCCCGATAAGATATCATCCCCGTCAAGCGTATAGGTTTTATATTTCCCTTTGGAAGGTGAATAGGTGATCCCGTTGTAAACCAACTCTGCAAAAAGACCGAGTTTTTCACCGAGTTGATATTCAGCTCCGGCAGCGGCGGTGAATCCCAATGCGACGCCGCCCGACATCTTCATGACCGATTCCGAAGAGGAGGTTGCTTTTAAGGCTGGTGATGTATAAGTGCTGGTGCTGCTGTTTTTCTCTGTCACGGATGGCATGACACCGATGATCATTCCAAGCCTTGCATAAGGGTTGAGTGTTTCAAGGCCGGCGGTTATGACAATGGCGGGTACAACCTGCAGCATCATCCCCGACAGTTTGTTGTCTGTGGTTGAAGAGTAATTACTTGTGCTGTGCGTCTCCGAATAATGAACTTTATTGCTCAGCCCGATATATTCATTCACCCCAAGTTCAATGCCGATATATTTTGAGAGCATGTATCCGAGGTCAAGGTTGACATTGAATCCACCCCCCAGGCCCATTGATTTCATCTCCACGTTCTGTGCTTTATCTGTGGTTGTAATATCGGCCCAGGTTGCGTGTGTATGATCACCGGCATATTTGGTGGTATAGTAATCATCGGGGATCACAAGAGAGCCGTATTGTTTTAATCCGATGCCACCCCCGGCACCCAGCCGGACATAGATCTTCTGGGCGTTGACAATTCCTGATATCAGGCCGATAGCGACGAGGGTTACGAAAAACTTTTTCATAGTTTGTAAATTTAGGATTACTACTGATGCGTTAACTTTTTATATTCTGTTATAAATCAGTGATTCATAAAATTCCTCTCTGTGGCTATCTGTGAGGTTTATCAGTGGTAATCGGTGAAACAAATTACACAGAGTATCACGGAGAAGACATTAAGTGCCACAGAGGGAAATAGATTGTATCATAGTTTGGAAATTGACCAGATGAAATATCATTGAAAGAACTACTTGCAAAATATCAAATCATTTAGAAATTCAAAGGAAATAACATTCTGATAACACATTAATTAATCGCATCAGTACTAATTTAGAACAAGTAAAATTAATGCAGTTTGATTACGGTAAAAGTAAGGTAAAAATGGGTTCATAATTTATTTTTGCAAAAAAAAAGAGGGCCACCGAAAGGCAGCCCTCTTTTTCAGGTTAATAAAGGGTGTTAGTGTTTGTCCCAGAAGAGCGGCTGCTTCACGGCATCGCCAAATACGCCTAAGGCGATAGCGGCAGAAGAACGGTTGGCGCCATTGAGGGTTTGTTCAGTTGTAGGGTAAGTCAACCTTAACGGAAGCACACTTTCCGCAGTAGCAGGAGCGACCAGAACCGGGAAGTCCAGCATTCTGTAAGCTGTCCAGCTTTCAAAACCACGGTTGTAGAGTCCGATCCATTTCTGGGTTCCGATCTTCTGTTGCCAGGTTCCGGTTGCAGTTGAATAGGCTACTTTAGCAGTGGCCAGGTAGGCGGAAGCATCTTCGGCAGTGCCACCCCAGTCGATGATAGAGGCTGTAATGGCTTTGTTGTAATGCTCTTCGGCGGTTCCGCCAACATTGAAACCACGTTCAGCGGCTTCAGCCAGTAAGAATTCAACTTCAGCCAGATCAAAGAAATTCTGGGGATAGGTTGCCTCGGTAACTGCCGGGTTGACGTGTGAGAACTTGGTAAAATCGTTTGATGCACCATAGATGCCACCAGAATAGGTATTGTCACTCAACGGGGTGAAAAAGAGTGAACGACGAGGATCACTCAGATCGTTCATCACATCCACGAGGGTGTTGGCGGCCACAAAGTCATTTCTTCCGCTGTTTACCAGGTTTTCGTTGATCGGGTTGTTGTTCGGTTGATCGGGCAGGTAGGCCATTTTGGCGTTATCGCTGTTTGATGCGATCACGTTTGGAGCAGCAGCCTCAGCAGTTGCCTGCGCCAGGGCGCCATCAACATCTGAAAGGAGCAGGCCCATCCGCAATTTGAGCGAATTGGCAAACTTGTACCATTTGGCAACATCGCCGCCGTACATGTTGTCGTAGCTGCCAAAGCTGCCCTGGTTCTGATTCATTGTTCCGATTGCAGCATTAAGACGGGCGATGAGGTCTTTATAAATGCTGAGTCCGTCATCATACTTCGGCAAAACGATCGTCTGGTTCAATGCTTCGGTATAAGGAACATTTCCAAAGGTTTCTACCAGCACACTATAGGTATAAACTGTCATTATTTCAACAATGGCAAGCTTATTCGGCAAAACATCTTTATCGTCGCCGGGTATGGGGCCGTCAGCTTTCAGCACTTTGGCAGACTCCTTGAGGTTCATCAGGACGTCACGGTAAAGGACATTCCAATGGTTACCCGGGATAGGGCGGGTTACGATGTCGTAATTTGACTCATCGATGTAGGTGGTTTCAGTCCACTGCTGGGTGAACATCCGGAAAATGTTGTTGTTTACATTTGGCGTAACCATTTGATCGGCCAGTCTCTTCTGAGCTCCTGTGAACAATGATCCGCCCGGCACCTTCGTTGGGTCCTTGGTGTTAACATTCAACTCTTCAAGTTTCGTACAGGACGAAAATATCAGGAGTGTCAGGAAAATTGCAAATATATTTTTCATGTTTTTCAATTTAGAAGGTGAGTTTTAAATTCAAGCTAAAATCACGTGTTGAAGGCAGGGAGCCTGTAGTATACCCCTGGAGGTTTCCTGCACCGAGTCCTGATTCAGGATCTGCATATGGCAGGTTTTTGAAGATGATCCAAACGTTGGAAGCAACGGCTGTCAGCGTAATTCCGGTAATGAAAGTTTTCTTCAAAACAGCGGATGGAATGGTATAAGACAGGGTGACCTGGCGTAATTTTACATAGCTGGCATCATATACGAAAGCCTTGTTCGGAAGTTTTGAATAACCAAATGCGCCGTAGTTTGAAGCTGCAAGCCTGGTAGTGTTTGTTTTTCCGTCAGGATTAACACCCGGGTTGATAAAACCACCGCTGTTTGCTGCATATCCCTTGCTGTGGTCAGCAGGATCGGCCCAAACGATAGGATCTCTTACAGGGTTTCCAAGGTCGTTGAGATAGGAGGTCTCTTTGTACAAACCGGTGGCAAGACCGTAATACATGTCGAGAGAGAAGATGTCGCCACCACTCTGAACATCGATCAGGAATCCGAAAGCCCAATTTTTGTAAGTAAGCGTGTTTTGCAAACCACCCTGCCAGTCAGGATTCACGTTTCCGATCACCTGGTCGGAGGTAGCTGTTCTTGCATATCCGCCAACGGTTTTGCCGTTACCTGAAGTTACATCAACGATCTTTTCGTGGGTATCATTGGTGTACACGTAATCAGTTCCATAAATAACACCGTAAGGCTGTCCGACCATTGCATTGATGGTGACACCGCCCTGGAATCTGCCTAACTGCAGGTTTTGCACACCTTCGAAAAGGCTGACAACCTTGTTGTAGTTCTTCGACCAGTTGAGCGTAACGTCCCATTTGAAATTTTTGGTTTTCAAAGGAGTTGCATGAATGGCCAATTCGATCCCCTTGTTCTGGATTTCACCGGCATTGATGATTTTGATGTTGTAACCAGTACTGGTGGAAACAGGAAGCGGAAGGATCTGATCGATGGTATTTGTTTTGTACAGCGCAAGGTCAAAACCGAGTCTTCTGCCAAGGAAATACATTTCAAGACCGCCTTCAATACTCTTGGTACGTTCTGGTTTCAGGTTCGGGTTTTTCTGGGTAGTAGGAACTGCCGTGGTCAGGTTGTTAAACGGGGTTAAAACCAGGTAGTTGTCAACAAGCTGATCGAAGTTGGGGCTGTTTCCAACCTGGGCATAATTCAAACGTACTTTACCAAAGGATAACCATTTGGCATCCGGCATAATGTTCGAGAAAATGAAACTACCGGCAACGGATGGGTATCCATAGTTGTTGTTATCTGAAGGCAGGGTAGAAGAGTAGTCCCTTCTGTAGGTAGCATCCAGGTAAAGGTAGTTTTTAAATCCGAGAGAAACACTGCCATAGTAACCATTTACCCTAACAGAAGAAGCAAGTTCTTTTGAAAGTGGCAAGGGGCCGGCACTGTTTTGCAAAGAATAGAGATCGGCGATGGAGAGGCCTCCGTTGGTTGAGGAGATCAGACGGCTATAGTTGGTCTTTCTCATGTTCATACCGAGAACGGCTTTCAGGTTGAAGGATTTGGATAAATCCTTGTTGAAGTTGGCCATTACGTCGTAGTTGAACTCGCTGAAGTTGATATCTCTTCTGAGGTATCCTGAACCCTGGTCGCTTCTGGCAGAACTTCCGTCAGCGCCTGTTCCGATACCGAAGGTTCCGGGAACACTACCAATAGCTCTTCTCTCTTCCTGTAATTCTGAGTAGGTGTCAACAGAAACACGTCCGAAGAAGTTTAACCAGTCGGCCACTTTATATGTGATGGCGGTGTTGCCGATGAAACGGTTACGACCGTCTGATTCGTAGTTCTTGTAACGGGTCCAGTAAACATTATCCCAATAAATCGGGCTGGCATCTGAAGGGTCGGCATAATTCCAGGTCGCATTGCGCTTGGTGAGTTCATACATGTCCTTCTGCTGCTGAATATCAACGTTCACCTGGTACCACTGACGGAACGATCCCATGATATTGTCGTTGTAACCTGTTGAGTTACGTCCGGTTCCCTTGTTGATGGAGTAGTTTCCGTAACCTGAAACAGTTAAGCGGTCGTTTACATTCCACGTTGCATTCATGGCAACATTGTTTTTTACCAGCTTGCTGTTGGGCATCAGTCCGTTTTGGGTATAGTTTGTATAGGACATCCTGTAATTGCCTCCGCGGAAGGAGTTTTCAATGGCAAGGGTGTTTGCAAAGGTCAATGGCTTTTCAAAGAAGGTGATCGGGCCATTGTCTGCAGCTTTCCATGGTGTTGCTTTCAGGTAGTTGGGTGACTGGGGGTCAACGGCATCCCACTGGTAAACGGGGTTGCCATCAAATTTGGCGCCATAGGAAGCATCTTCCGAGGTAACCGCCCACTGTGTTAATTTGCTGGTTGCAGGATCTTTGGCTTCGGTTGTAATGGTACCGTCGGCATTGATATAACGCATGTACCAGTAGCTTCCCGGTCCGTCGTAATATTTACCATAGCCTCCGCCGTAATCTTTCTGGTACTCAACAAAGGTGCTTTTATCAACAAAGCCCATGGTGGCGCTTGTGTTGAATGTAACGCCAATGCCTTTTTTCTCACTTCCGGCGCCTTTAACACCTTTTTTGGTCGTGATCATGATCACGCCATTGGCAGCACGTGAACCATACAGAGCGGTTGCAGCAGAGCCCTTGAGCACGTTCACTGATTCGATGTCTTCCGGGTTGATGTCGGAAGCGGCATTGCCGTAATCGTATCCGGTACCAGCCTGGGCCTGGTTGGTGGAGTTTGAAATATCATTGTTAATAGGCACACCGTCGATGACAAACAACGCCTGGTTGTTGCCGGTCAGTGATTTGCTACCTCTCAGCAGTACGTTGGTGGAACCGCCCATATTGGTGGTGGTCTTAACCTGCACACCCGCAACACGGCCGGAGAGTGAGTTTACAAAGTTATCGGTTTTGGTCATGTTGAGCTGATCGCCTTTAACTTCCTGGGTGGCATAGCCAAGTGATTTCTTTTCACGTGGGATACCCAGGGCGGTTACAACAACTCCCTCCAATTCCTGAACACTGGGAGCTAAAACAACATTAACTACATTGTCGGTCCCAAGTTTTACTTCCTGGGTAACCATTCCAACATAAGAGACCAGGAGAACATCCTTATCCTTTGGCACATTGAGTGAAAATTTGCCGTCAATATCGGTGATGGCACCGACAGCAGTGCCTTTGACGAGTACAGTGGCGCCCGGTATGCCGGCACCATCATCAGAACCCGTGACCGTGCCCGTAATTGTTCGCTGGGCATGGGCAACTTGCAACCCTATGAAAAGCATAAGGGCAAGGAAAATCGTAAATTTTCTCATACAGTTTGATTTTTGTTAGTAAATGTGTGAATACTCCGTGTGGTAATAAAATTTCTTTGTTCAGAAAGCATTTTATCAACGTGATTTGATAGATATATATAGGTGTTTATACTACTACGATGCAAGTTTACACAATACTTTAATCGATTCCAATAAGATTTTAACAAATAATTAATATTTTATTAACATCCTTTAACCTTTTATTTAACTTCAGGTTTGTTTTTGGAACATCACATCGATGGATACTGTTCATTAACCGGTTTTTACGAGGTCTATATGAACTTATTAACTTTTCCACCCTAACTGAAAAACCTCAGGGCATAATGTAAGTTAAATGGGAACTCGATTCCCGAATGTGTGCCTGAAACGACAATGAAATTTGTAAGGGTGGGCGGATATTGAACGAAACCTCAGTGCAGCCTTCTGTAGAAAACCCCGAACAACAGGATCAGGAGGATATAGACTGCTGTTGAAATAACTGAAATGTCGGCCCTCAGGGTTTGCAGGGCGGCAATAATGATGGATGAAAAGACGAGAAGGTAATAACCCGCCTTTCGTAGGTTCCAAAATAATACAGTGCCCGCAAAACCCATAAGATGAAGTATAAAACCTGCTGCAAAGATCAACCTGATTTCAGAAATGGAATACATTTTCAGAGATAAATATTTATCCACTGCAGCGGTAACCAGATCGGAATAGATGATGCCTGAGAAGAAAAGGAGCATGGTAATCCCATAAAAGACGAAGGAGAAGAGGCATAAAACTGTAACGAAAACAGGACGGGAAGTGATGGCCTGTAAAGGTTTTATGGTAGTTTCAACTGGGGTTCGCTCTTCGGTCATGGTTATTTCATGATTTTCAGGTTCATGCTGTAAAGGAGAATGAACAACCCCGAGAAGAGGAGTTCGGGAACCCCGGGCCCTGGCAGGTGCATGAAGTACATGGGCGCAATAACCAGGAGGATCTGTGCAATCGTATAAACGTGAAATCCGATTTTTTTCAGTTGCAGCATCAGGATGGCTCCTGCAATGGAAACCGCATAGAATACTGCAGAGACGACAAAATAAATGGGCCTGGCCTCAAGGATCTGCTCCATGCCTGGGATGTTGAACTTTTGACTGAATTCCTGGGCGATCTCCACAAAGATATCGTAAAAACCAGCGATGACGAGGCTGGAAAACAGGTTCATGCCGCTGCCGATAAAGGTCAGGATGCAAAGGGTCGTGAGCAGGTTTGGGCGTTTGGGCTTTGTTTCGGGAACCCCTCCCATTGTTGATTCTTCCATCAGTTATGCGCCAAAATTTGATTTGTCACCACTATATACGGCATCTCCGAATCCAAGGATCGGGATAAAAACAAACCGCAGAAATATCAGTCCGACGGTAAATCCGGTTCCTTTGCTAAAACTCTTTGCCAATCCGTCCATAACCATGATATAGGCAAACACGTTGACAACAGGGATAAACATTAAAAGGATATACCACCAGGGTTTTCCTGAAATTTTAATTCCGATCATATAGTTATAGATCGGAATAATGGCAGCCCAACCTGGTTCCCCTGCTTTCTGAAACATCAGCCAGGCGCCGGCAATCTCAATGAGCGTCACAATGGTCCCGAAAATCAGGATGGGGACGATTACTGCCAGGATGAGCGGCAGGAAAGGAATGCCTTCGGAAAATTCCATAGTTGGTTTTTTTAATGTTGATGTTAGTTGGATAACTGCAAAGACCCGAATTCACAAAAATAATGATTTATCATTGGTGCCATCGGGTCTTTGCAGGGAATTATTGCCTGTTATTCTAGTTTTCCGACTGTTTTTTCAACTTCATCCAGGATCTCACACGATTTAACGAGTTCCTTCATGGCGTTATGATCGGGGTATAATGGACGGTCAACCTCCAGAAAATCAACATATTTCCTGATCACCTCCTTGGCCTTTGAAACCCCTTTGCCGAATGTGTATTCCCTGAAGTCGAGGGCCTGTGCAGCAGCCATAAGTTCAATTCCGAGGATACCATAGGCGTTGTCGAGGATCTGGAAGTTTTTCAGCGCGGTATTCATCCCCATGGAGACAAAGTCTTCCTGGTCGGCAGCGGCCGGGATCGACTGGATCGATGCAGGAGCAGAGAGGATGCGCTGTTCAACGATTTGCATGTCAGCAGTGTACTGGCTGAGCATGAGTCCGCTGAACATACCGGCGCCCTTGGTAAGAAATGCGGGAAGTCCGACACTGAGGGCGGGGTTGTTCAACCGGTTCATACGGCGTTCACTCATGACACTGACCATTGTTACCACATAACCGGCCATATCCATGGGCACCGATACAGGAGATCCCTGGAAATTGGCGCCTGACAGCTGGAGGTTTTCATCGGGGAAAAAGATCGGGTTGTCGCCAACGCCATTCAGTTCAATCTCCACCTGCGACCTTGCATAGGCCAGCGCATCGTGAGCTGCTCCGATAACCTGGGGTGTCGAACGCATCGAATAGGCGTCCTGCACTTTGCATTTTACTTTTCCCTCGGCGAGGTCGCCGCCGGTGACACATTTCAGAATGGCGGCAGCGCTGCGTACCGCCCCTTTAAAGCCTCGGATTTCATGAAGTTTGGGACTGTATGGGCGCATGTTGGCTTTCATCGCTTCCAGCGACATCGATGCTGCAATTTCAGCCTGCTTCAGCCAGTTGTTGGCATCAAAAAGGTAGAGGGCGCTCATGGCGGTCAATACGTTGGAACCATTGATGGTGGCCAGTCCGTCGCGGGCTTGTAAACCCGGAACCGGGATACCGGCGGCATCAAGGGCCTCTTTGCCCGACATCAGTTTGCCCTGGTAGTAAGCCTGGCCTTCGCCCATCATAAGGAGGGCAATCTGCGACATCGGGGCAAGATCGCCGCAGGCGCCAACCGAACCTTTCTGGCAAACCATCGGGGTGACGCCCTTGTTGAGCATGTCAACCAGCGTTTGGGTGATCTCCAGGCGGGAACCGGAATTTCCATGGGCATGGACATTGATACGGCCAAGCATCGCGCCGCGTACCCAGTCGAGGGGCATCGGGTCGCCGATACCGGCTGCATGATTGTAAATCAGGTATTTCTGAAATTCTTTCACCTGGTCGTCATTCAGGACCATCTCTGAGAATTCACCAATGCCGGTATTGACACCGTACATGATCTCATGGGCCAGGATTTTACGCTCGAGCATCGCCCGGCATTTGTGGATGCGTTCGATCGCTGCAGGATCCAGTTCTACTTTCTCATTGTGGCGGGCAACACGGACTACGTCCTCGATGGTGAGGCCTGCGCCTTTTATTATAAGGGTCATTTGTTTTGTTTTTGGGGGTTAGTTGATTATGGGTATAAGGGTAAACGGGTAAACAGGTAAACGGGTGAGCGGGTGAGCGGGTTACCTGTTTGAGGGTTGATCGTTACTCTGCACCGATAATCATGCTGCGGGCGGAAAGGATGGCAGTGGCCCAGGTTCGTTTTACATTTTTCTTGGTCATGACAATATATTTATCACCTCTTCAAGTGTGTGTGATTTCTGTTCTCCTGATTGCATATCTTTGACTGTCAGCATTCCTGAGGCTATTTCGTCCTGTCCGATCAGGATCACAAAAGGAATATTTTTCCGGTTGGCATACTCCATCTGCTTTTTAATTTTGGCGCCATCCGGATATAGTTCAGACGATATCCCTGCGTTTCGCAGTTGGGTAAGCAGTTTAAGACAATATTTCTCCTCTTCGGGTCCGAAATTGATGAAGAGTGCGCGCGTTGCGGCCTGGATGGTCTCAGGAAACAACTTTGCTTCGTTCAGCACATCATAGATCCGGTCGGCGCCAAAGGAGATGCCTACCCCCGACATACCCGGCAATCCGAATATTCCCGTGAGGTCGTCATAGCGTCCGCCGCCGCAGATGCTGCCCATGGCTACATCCAGGGCCTTCACTTCTATAATGGTGCCGGTGTAATAGCTGAGACCTCTCGCGAGGGTGATATCAAAATCAAACTTATTGTTAAGCCCGAGCTCTTTGAGGAACTGCAGAACCGTCTGCATCTCTTCAAGCCCCTTTCGGCCGATTTCAGAATCTTTGAAAAATTCGTTCAGGGTATCAAATTTTGCCTTGATCTTCCCTTCCATGGCGAGGATTGGCTGAAGCTTTTCAACAGATGCATAGGAGATGCCCCGCTGGAAAAGTTCGTCATTCACTTTATCCATCCCGGTTTTATCCAGCTTATCCATGGCAACCGTGATGTCGGTGAGTTTGTCAGGAGCGCCGATGGCTTCTGCTATACCTGCAAGGATTTTCCGGTTGTTAAGCCGGATGAGCACATTTATGCCAAGCCTGGTAAACACTGCGTCGATGATCTGGGCCAGTTCCACTTCATTTAAAAGGGAGTTGCTGCCGATCACATCTGCATCGCACTGGAAAAACTCGCGGTAACGGCCCTTCTGCGGGCGGTCGGCCCGCCAGACAGGCTGTATCTGGTAGCGCTTGAAGGGGAAAATCAGTTCATTCTGGTGCTGGACTACGTAACGTGCAAATGGAACCGTAAGGTCATAGCGAAGTCCTTTGTCTGCAATATGTTTTGTCAGGTCAACAAGCCGGGATGCAGCATCCAGGAAGCGTGAACCCGATTCAGGAAGGCCATCGAGATAATTACCCGAATTCAGGAGTTTAAACAGGAGTTTATCTCCCTCTTCGCCGTATTTTCCCATGAGGGTGGAGAGGTTCTCCATGGCAGGAGTCTCGATCGGCTGATAGCCATGAACCTGGAAAACACTGCGGATAACATCAAAGATATAGTTTCGCCTGACCATTTCAAGCGGTGAGAAATCACGGGTTCCTTTCGGGATGGAGGGTTTCTGTGCTGCCACAACTGTCTGTTTGTGCAAATATAGAAAAGATTTTGACCAATCCGGTCCGGAATCATAGAATCGTTAACACAGCTGCCCGGTTTGATCTAATAGTCTTGACAGATATTCTGCTACTTCCGGGGATCCTTCTTTTGGAGCCCATGAAGCAAAGTTTTTGTCATCGATTAACGTGTAAGGGCCGTCTTTCACTTCATAAGCTACGGTATCGGGGTCAAGTGCGATGATGGTGTGAAATGTCCGTTCAGGTATCTCGGCGCCATGGCTGCCTTTCAGAGGATCAAGGATGATATGGTCGGTGATTGTTCCGTCATCATCAAACTCGATCACCAGGATCCTGCCGCGGAAGGCAATGAAAACCTCCCTTTTATCGGGGTTCTCATGCTTGTGCGGCTGAACGTAGGTGTGAGGCTCAACCGCGTTGAGCATCCGTTGCAGGGTGTCGGAATACTCCTTGTGGAAATTATGGTTCATCCTGCGGCGCGGAGATGCTTTGGCGGCGGCAGAGATACTGTCCAACAACTCTTTATCGATTTTTATCATGGCAATGGTTCATTAACTTGTCCGTCTGTCCGCCTGTCCGCCCGTCCGCTTGTCCGCTTGTCCGCCCGTCCGCCCGTCCGCCCGTCCGCCTGTCCGCCCGTCCACCCGTCCGCAAGGAGCCAAGGCATGCCTTGGCTCTACCCGCGTAATTTTTTATATTTTATCCTGTGTGGCGAATCATCGCCCAGGCGTTTTTTGCGGTTTTCTTCGTAATTGGAATAGGAACCTTCGAAGAAATACATTTGCGAATCGCCTTCAAATGCCAGGATATGAGTGGCAATCCGGTCGAGGAACCAGCGGTCGTGGGAGATGACCACGGCACAACCTGCAAAGTTCTCCAGACCCTCTTCCAGGGCACGGAGGGTGTTTACGTCGATGTCGTTGGTGGGCTCATCAAGCAGCAAAACGTTGGCTTCCTCCTTGAGTGTAAGGGCAAGGTGCAGCCTGTTACGTTCTCCTCCGGAAAGTGCCCCGCATTTTTTCTCCTGGTCGGCACCGCTGAAATTGAAGCGGGCTACATAAGCCCTGGCGCTCATCACCCGGCCGCCAATCTGCATGTTGTCGGCGCCTCCTGAAATAACCTGGAATACGGTCTTTTCCGGGTCAATGGCGGTGTGGCTCTGGTCGACGTAGCCGAGTTTAACGGTCTCACCGACCTTAAATGAGCCGGTGTCTGAGTGTTCTGCATTCATGATCATCCTGAAAAGCGTGGTTTTCCCGGCGCCGTTTGGGCCGATGACACCCACAATACCGGCAGGGGGAAGGGAGAAATTCAGACCTTCAAATAACAATTTGTCTCCAAAGGATTTGGAGACATCGATCGCTTCAATGACCATGGTTCCAAGCCGCGGGCCGTTTGGAATGTATAGTTCCAGGCGTTCTTCCTTCTCCTTAACATCCTCGCTCATCATCTTTTCATAGGCATTTAAACGTGCCTTGCCTTTTGCCTGGCGGGCTTTGGGCGACATGCGCACCCAGTCGAGTTCGCGCTCGAGGGTTTTCCTCCGCTTGCTCTCCGTCTTTTCCTCCATGGCAAGTCGGTTTGACTTCTGTTCAAGCCATGAGGTATAGTTTCCCTGCCACGGAATTCCCTCCCCGCGGTCGAGCTCAAGGATCCAGCCGGCTACGTTGTCGAGGAAATAACGGTCGTGGGTGATGGCGATAACCGTTCCCTTATATTGCTGAAGGTGCAGCTCAAGCCATTGCACCGATTCTGCATCAAGGTGGTTGGTGGGTTCGTCTAGAAGCAGGATGTCAGGCTCTTGTAGAAGCAAACGGCAGAGGGCAACGCGTCGGCGTTCACCGCCGGAGAGGTTTTTGACAGATGAATCAGGATCAGGACACCTCAGCGCATCCATGGCCCGCTCCAGCTTGCTGTCGAGGTCCCAGGCGCCATGCTGATCCAGCAGTTCGGTAAGTTCACCCTGCCTTTTGATCAGCTTGTCCATCTCGTCATCACTCAGTGGTTCACCGAATTTATTGTTGACCTCTTCATACTCTTTGAGCAGGCCAACAACCTCGTGAACACCTTCCTGAACGATCTCCCTGACCGTTTTTGTGTCGTCGAACCGGGGATCCTGCTCGAGGTATCCTACCGAATAACCCGGGGAAAATACCACCTCACCCAGGAATGATTTCTCAACGCCTGCAATAATTTTAAGGAGGGTCGATTTTCCGGAACCATTCAATCCGATGATGCCGATCTTGGCGCCATAAAAGAAGGAGAGATAGATGTTTTTCAATACTTGCTTCTGGGGAGGATAGGTCTTGGTGACCCCCACCATGCTGAAGATTATTTTTTTATCGTCGGCCATAATTGTTGGATTCGGTTTTTGTGGGTGAAGGGGTGAACGGGTAAACGGGTAAACTGGTAAACTGGTAAACTGGTAAACTGGTGAACTGGTTATCAGGTGATCAGTTGGTTGAGCTTTTCTGTTTCGGTTTCCCAGTTGAAGTTCCTGTGAACAAAATCATAACCTTTTTGAGCAATGGAGGCTGCTTTTTCAGGATTATTCAGCAACATCATGATATGTGATGCATACTCTTTGGGGGTGGAGGCCACAAGGATCTCTTCTCCGTCGCGGGCATTCAAAGCCTGGAAGGCAAGCGGAGAGGTGATGCAGGGAATTTTCATGGCCATCGCTTCGAGAAGTTTGTTTTGCAATCCGGTGCCAATCTGCATCGGGGCGATGAAAATCCTTGCGCCTGCATAGCAATCGCGCATGTCGGGCACCCAACCGCTCACAACCACCTGCGATGATTTAAGGGACATTACCCGGATGTGGGGACTTGCCCCGGCGATCAGTAACTTAACATCAGGTTTTTGCGGAAAGACCTGTGGCAGGATTTCATTCACCAGGAATTCAGCGCTTTTAATGTTGGGAGGGTACCCCATGTTCCCGGTAAATACCAGGTCATACTCCTTCTCTGCCTCCATGGGTTTGAAAAAATCGGTATCCACGCCGTTGGCAACAACCACGATTTCGTTCCTCCGGGGATGCGGGATCAGGTCACGGTCAGGGGCGGAGATGATAATTTTGTTGTCGAATGCTTCGAATGCATCGTGTTCATAACGAAGTAACCGGTTGTATTCGATTTTCAGAAAGGGTTTCAGGTAAAACGGCGAAGTAGAAATCCTGCGTTCAACCCCTTTGGAGAAAACATCCTGGTAATCAAGCGTTTTCGGAATTGGAATTCCTTTAACATATTCTGCTACACGGATCAGCTGGCAGAAGAGGTGATCGGGTTTGTACTCATCAATCAGGGTCCTTATTTTAGCTGCAGCGGGTTCACTGTAGAAATAACCTACCTGCAAAGGTTTGGTGGAAAAAAGTGTTTTAACCAGGTTGAACGCAATGGAAACCTTTGAAATAGGGATGACATGGATGGCTTTTACATACTTTTTAAGCACAGGGATGGCATTCTCATGCAGATCGCCGTCATTCAGCGCACAGAGGATGATCTCGTGATGTTTCGACAGTTGCTTGATCTGATGAAAAGCCCTTAGTTTATCCCCTTTTTCGGTCGGATACGGAACCCTGGGTAGAATAAAAAACAATCTCATGAAGGTAGCTTGTAGCCTGCAAAAGTATAAAAAACTGCGTTATTCCGGGAGATGTTGATAAAAAGCAACCAGTTTTTCGATGAGGAATCGTGTATTGTATTTCGATTCAATCAGTGTTTGCGCCTGTTTCCCTATTTTGTTGCAAAGGGAAAGGTTCGTGACACAAACCGAGATCATTTCGAAAAACTCACAAGGCGCATCGGCGATGAGGATATTTTCGCGATGGGTATAATCGATTCCTTCTGCCCCTACCGATGTGGAGATGATCGTTTTACCGGCAGCCATCCCTTCAATGATCTTTACCCTGATGCCGCTACCCGAAAACAGTGGAACAATCATGATCGATTTGGAAGCGAGAAAAGTTCGTGCATCTTCCACTTCGCCAAGCACAACAACATTTGGCAGGTTGAGCGCCAGCATCCAGTCAGGCATCTCGCGCCCGGCAAGATAATATTTCAAACCAGGGTGTTGCCTGTGAACATCCGGCCAGACCTGTTGCAGGAACCACCGGATACCCTCTTGGTTCGGAATCCAGTTCATCGACCCGAGGGAAAACAGGGATGGAAAATCCGCCTTCCCCGGCAAGTTGGCATAGGCCGACGGATCGATGCCAAAAGGAAGGTCAACGACCTGGATCAATGATCTTGTGGAAACGGTTGTTTCTGAATGTATTCGCCAGGTCAGCTCCAGAAAAAAGGCAGCATCTTTTGGGGTAATGGCCAGGATTCCATCCACCTGTGAAACAACCTCCTCTTCGTAGCGCTTCAGGGTAACCGCCAGGTGACGGATGTACCAGCTTTTAACCGGATTTTTTTCCTCGGCTGCAACCCGGTCCCAGATGAGGTGCTCGATGTTGTGAGCCCTGAGCACTATTTTTGCGTCGGAGTATTTCCGGATGGTGGCGATGTAGGGGCACATGAAGAGCGTCTCGAGTTGTACCACATCAAAAGTCTGTGTCTCGAGGATATCCTGCAGCCGCAAGGTAAACTTCCTGCTGATGAACCGTTTAACATGGTATGACTTCCCGGTGAAGAGGTTCAGGAACGCATCCGCCGGCTTGATCCGCAAGTCAAGGTCAATGAGTTCCAAACCAGTTTTTTCCTGGTAGGAGAGGGGGATATCTTTGGCCGTGATGTTATATTTGAAGGAGTTCACTGCCAGCACCTTGATTTGGTGACCCGCCGATGCCAGGCCCCCGATGAGCATGTTCATGGCCAGCGGACCGCCTTCTTTCGGAGGCCAGGGAGATTTATTGCACAAGAAAAGGATCCTCATATGCGTCGTTCCCGGAATTTGAAAATCCTTTTAAAGAACCGCACCCAGGCATCCACATCGAAAAGGGAGGCATCGTTGGTCGCCTTGATGGTAAGGAATATCCCGATGGGCATCAGCACCACCGAAGAGAACCAGATTCCCTGCCACGCGGGAACAACCCCTTCTGCGGTATACTTTTCGCCCATGAAGGAGATGACCCAAAAAAGGATGAAAAACAGGGTGGAGATCACGGCAGGCATACCCAGTCCCCCTTTGCGGATGATCGCACCCAAAGGGGCCCCGATGAAAAAGAGCAGGAAACAGGCAATGGAAAAGGCGAATTTTTTGTGGTATACGATCTGGTGTTTGAAGATCAGCTTTCGCTTATTGTAAAGGTTGTCTTTGCTCATCCCCAGGTTCTCCCGGGCGCCTTTGGCCGAATTCAGCGCCGTTTCCAGGATTTTAAAACGGTCGGCAGCCTTGAAATTATAAATAACCGAAGGATTGAACTTTTTTTCAGGCCCGGTCTCCTTCCGTCTTTCGGTAGTCGTAGTATTCTGAAACTGGAGGCTGTTGACAAAACTTACGTCATATCCCTGTCGCTCCGTAGCCAATTCAGCCTGGATGGAGTCAATCGAGTGGGCCAGTTGCGTAATGTTCTGCATCTCATAATTTTTCTTGAAGAGATTTTCATCCGTGCGGGTCAGCTGGAAGGCAGAAAGGTCAAACATCTGGTATTGTTCGGAAAATTCGGTTCGCTGGAACGGATGAGTCGCTTCATTGTTTTGCAGATCAACCCGTTCTTCGTAATTGGTTCCGTTATAGAGCCTGAAAACCAGGAACTTCTTGTCCGGAGAAAGTTCCATCTTGCCATACTCTGCTGTGGTGAGCGAAACGTTCCCAAGATGTTTTGTATGATCATACACCATTACATCACGGATGGTCTTGCCATCCTTGTCCTTTTTGCCAATCCGGATCACAAATCCTTCGATGCCATCATAAAAAACGCCCTCTTTAAGGTTGAAAGAGAGTTTTTTCTCCCTCACGTCAAATAGAAGCGAGTGGAATTTCAGGTTGGCAAACGGCAGCACGACATTGGAAAAATAGAAAGCCAGCGCACTGATGAAGATGGAGACGATGATCAGCGGGCGCATGATCCTGCTCAGGCCGATACCTGCGGCTTTCATGGTGACCAGTTCGTAGTGTTCGCCGAGGCTTCCAAACATCATGAGCGACGAAAGAAGGATGGCCAGCGGCAACGCCAGTGGCACCACCGTGGAGGAAAAATAGAAGAGTAGTTTAACGATAATGTACCACTCAAGTCCCTTCCCTACCATGTCGTCGATATATTTCCACACAAACTGCATCAGCAGGATGAATACTGCAATGAAAAAAGTCATCACGAGGGGACCCAGGTAGGATTTTAGGATAAAAAGGTCGAGTTTTTTCATGCAAAAAGTGACGGACGATGCAAAGATAATGAATAACGCAAAGGTTATGGTTGTATTTTTGTCTCTGGTTCTTTTTATCACATGGGGACCGGGAAAAGTCTTGGTTCGGCAAGGGCGACCATTGCCCAAAGGCACATAACATACCGTATCATCCACGAATGCCGTACGTAAAACGTTAAATTTAAAAAAAACTGTTGCACATTATCGTAAAATGTAATACTTTTGTGATTCTGAAAAATTAAGTCCTATATTTGTATAAATGTTATTGTCAAACCAAAAACCAAAAACCATGAAAAAACTTTTACTGCTTAGTCTGGCGTTTATCATTGGCCTGGCTGTTGTTGCTCAAAGACCCCAGATCAGAAATGGCGTTTTTGTCAAGAACTACACAAAAGATCAAAAGATTACTGCTGAGCCTTTTGAAAAAATCTCAGCTTCTCCCGTTACTGCCAAACATTCATTGAAAAATGGCGATAATGCAAACATCGTTACTGTGCTTGACTGTGGAACATCAGCCAACGTGCTTGGTTATTCAAGCGGAACAAGAACAATGGTTTGGGCTGATGATGACCTGAATTGCGTAATCAATTTCCACCGTGCCGGTCCCGGATCAACTCCCCCGAGTTTATCAGGTTACTATGCCATGGACCTTGGTGTGAACATGGGCGCTTCACAGGCTGACTGGACCAACCAGATTCAGTGCCTTGCTGCACAGCTCACCGCATCACCTTATTATTATGATGCCAGCAGGTATCCTTCAGCTGCCATCTACAATCCAACAGGCAACACCACCCTTGCCAATGCTTATTGCGCATTCTTCGGACCAAACTTTGCTAACCTCGTGGTCAGCGGATTTGGCGGATACAGCTACGGTAAAGCCAACCTGGTGAACCATGCTGATACCACCAAGCACATCAGGTGGTACAAACCTACTCCTTATACCTATATTCCTGATGGATTTACCGTAGCCGGCAATATCGCCCATATGGTTGATGGAGACAACAACGTTGAATCAGGTTCAGTTGTATACCAGGATAGCGTTATCTATGGCCGTGGTATCTGGAATGCCACCACCCACGATTTTGATTATACCTTCAAAACAATCGCTTTCCCATGTAAAGATATGTACGGACAGGCTGATTGTAAAGTTGCCGCTTCACCAGACGGACAGACTGTATGGATGTCGGTGTTGACGAACTATGTTAACGGTACCCCGCTGATCGACTCAACCTATTTCCCATTGGTAAGAAAATCAACCGACGGTGGCCTGACCTGGGGCGATCCTATGCCCATCCAGCTTGATGGCCCGAACGGAATTGCTGCAATTAAAAATCATTACAGTGATTATTTCATCGCCAACTTCTTCACTCCTCCTTTACCAACCCGCGATGAGATTCCTTACACCTGCGCATTTGACCATTCCATCAGCGTTGATAAATTCGGCAACCTGCACATCGGTGTTGTTGTTGGATATGCTCCGGGCGGATACTCAATTTCTACCGGTATCGATAGTTTGATCAATGTTTATGATATCTACACCATCAACGGTGGCGCATCATGGCAGGGTGTTTTCCTCGGATCAGTTAAGACTTTCCGTGGCACATGGGCAACCTACACCAGCGACAACCGTACCTACATCTCCAGGAACAAAGCTGGCGACAAAATGTTCTTCACATGGAACGATACCCACGTTGATGGCGAAACCAACAACCAGAATCCTGACGTTTTTGCCCGTGGATTTGATATCATCCAGAAAAAACTGACCACCCCTGATGCCAATTCAGATGCAAGCAATGTAACTTTCCTCTGCGACATTACACAGGAAGCTTACTGGCAATGTACCTCTCCCATTGTTTTCACAGACAACAACAAATTCACCTTACCGATCTGTACCCAATGGTTTGTTGATGCAGCAGCTGATTCCAAATTCAAATATATTCCTGACTTCTCTTACACACAGGCTGATTTCACCGTTACCGTGAACAACCCTGGTGTTGGTGTTGACCAGAAATCAAATGAACTCGCTTCTGTAAATGTTTATCCTAACCCGGTAAAAGACATTGCCAAGGTTAATGTAAACCTCAATCAGAACGCCAATGTTATCATTGATGTTACCAACCTCGTTGGAAAACAGGTTATGTCGATGAACAAAGGAAACATGAGCGCTGGTTCACAGCAGTTCAGCATTGATGCAAGCAATCTTACCGCCGGTATCTATTTTGTAACCGTTAACGTTAACGGACAGAAATATACCCAGAAGATGATTGTTGAATAAGCTAACTTTGATCTAAGTTGAGAAACCCTGCGGCATGCCGCAGGGTTTTTTTTATCTTTGCACCCAATTAAAATTCACTGATGCTGTTCGCCGAAGTTAAATTTCTTGTACGGAAAGAGGTCATGCTCGAGCTCAAGCAGAAGTATGTGCTGAACGGGATCCTGCTTTACCTTGTATCCACGGTTTTTGTGACATACCTTGCTTTTGAAAACGCCATCAATGCCGAAACCTGGAACTCGCTTTTCTGGATTATCCTGCTGTTTGTGGCAGTCAATGGGATCTCCAAGAGCTTTCTCCAGGAGAGCGCCGGACGCCACTTATACTATTATACCATTGCAAGTCCCCAGGCCGTTGTGCTGGCCAAGATCCTCTACAACCTCTTCCTGATGGCGCTGCTCTCCCTTCTGGCATTCGGGTTTTTCCTGCTGCTGATGGGAAACCAGGTGGTCAATATCCCGCTGTTTCTGTTGACTTTACTCCTTGGAAGCCTGGGCCTTTCGTCGGTGCTGACCATGGTGGCAGCCATTGCCTCCAGGGCCAGCCATAACTTTTCACTCATGGCGATTCTCAGCTTTCCCATTGTGCTACCGCTACTGGGCACGTTGATGAAAGTCTCGAAATCAGCGCTTAACAGCATGGATTGGTCGGGATTGTCAGGCTTCCTAGTGATCCTCATCACCATCAACGGGGCGGTAATCGCACTGGCCTATTTGTTATTTCCGTACCTTTGGAAAGATTAAGGGATGATGGCTATCAAGGCAAGAATGCCACGAAGGCACCAGGGCACGAAGTTGCACAAAGAATAATTTTAAAGAATATTATCTTATTGATTATTAGTGTCTTAGTGACCTTGTAGCAAAAAAACGGAAGATACACCTGTTCACCATACCCTGGTCCCGTAGGGACCATATTTGGGTAGGTAAAGGGAATAGATGAAACATTTCGTCCCGTACGGGACGAAATAACGCTAAACGAAATTATCTTTCTACCTATATTGTGTGCCTACGGCACAAGACAGTTTGATCGGAGAATGCAATCATCTGGGATGATGATAATTAATCAGTGTTTGTTAAAATTTTAAATGTAGTATGATAAAAAGGGATTGGTGGAAGTATTTATCCGGTGTATTACTGTTATATGCTGTATTTGTGGGGTTCAGGGTTGACATCCCCGATACCATGATTCATGAAACCATGCGCAACCTGTTTTACCATGTGGGGATGTGGTTTGGGATGTTTTCGATGCTGATCACCGGGTTTATCTATAGTTTGCGTTACCTGCGAAAGTTTAATGAAGCCGAGGATATCATCGCGGTTGAGGCTGTCAATGTGGGTCTTATGTTTGGATTCCTGGGTATTTTTACCGGGATGATCTGGGCTAATTTCACCTGGGGCTCCCCCTGGGTGAAAGATCCGAAACTGAATGGCGCAGCAGTTGGCTTATTTATCTACCTGGCCTATATGATCCTTCGCGGATCCATTGACGATGTACACAAACGGGCCAAAGTGGCAGCGGTCTACAATATATTTGCGTTCTTCCTGTGGATCGTTTTCGTATTGGTGATGCCCCGCCTGGCGGGCGACAGCATCCATCCGGGAAAGGATTCACCTCCTGTGTTACCCATGCATCTTGAACCATCTATGAGGGTTGTCTTTTATCCGGCGATGGTAGGGTGGATACTTCTCGGGGTTTGGATTATGAATATTCGGTTGAGGATCAGGAAGATACAAAGGAATATTGAATATTGATTAACGAATTTTGAATGTTGAATTGATCGTGAGTACATCATACTCAATTTCTTTTAATTGGAATTATTTATAAAATTTCTCTCTGTGGCACTCTGTGCGGTTTCTCTGTGGTACTCAGTGAAATAAATTTACACAGAGTACCACGGAGAAGACAGTGAGAACCACAGAGGAAAACAGAATGTACTATGGTTTGGGAATTGACCAGATGAAATATCATTGAACGAATAACTTGCAAAATATCAAATCAGTTAGAAAGTCTTAGGAAATAACATTCTGATAACCTGTTAATTGAAACGCATCTGCACTAAATATTGAATATTGATTAACGAATATTGAATTTTGAACTAATGGAACAATACGGGAAAATATTTGTGGTTGTGGCTGTACTGGCTGTGATCCTGGTTGGGGTTTTTGTTTATCTGTTCACCATCGACAGGAAACTGCGGAAGCTGGAGAAGGAAGTTGAAGAGAAATTAATGCAAAAGAAAAAATGAAGACCATACATATCATTATCATCCTTATCCTGGTAGTCGCCGTGGCAGTTGTCATCTCCACCATGACCGATTCGAGCACCTACTCCGATTTTACCGAAGCTGCCCAGAAACAGGGAAAAGAGTTGCACATCATCGGGAAGCTGAACAAGGCAAAGCCCATTGTGTATGAGGCACAAAAGAATGCCAACGAGTTTACATTTTTCCTGATTGATGACAAAGGGATCGAAAAGCAGGTGATCTATAACAATGCCAAACCCCAGGATTTTGAAAAATCTGAAAAGGTTGTCGTCATTGGTTCCATGAAGGGTGACCGGTTCATGGCGAAAAGCCTGTTGCTGAAATGCCCCTCCAAGTACAATGATAAGAAACCTTCGAAATTCGGAAGCAAGCAATTTAGTTAACTTCATCTCATCGACCAGGCGCTAAGACGCAAAAAATGGCCTTTAAGTCCCTTTCACATTTTATACAATCGCTGGAGGAGAACCATGAACTGGTTCGTATCAGGGAGTTTGTTTCCCCCAACCTCGAGATCACGGAAATCGCCGACCGGATGGTGAAAAATGGTGGCAGGGCCCTGCTTTTTGAAAATACCGGCACCCAATTCCCACTTCTTATCAACGGTTTTGCTTCCGATAAAAGGATTTGCCTTGCACTGGGCATAAACAACCTCACCGATATTGAAGAGAACCTTGCCCGGTTGATGAAAGATATCCTCGGACCCAGGGCAAGTTTCGTTGACAAGCTGAAATTGCTGCCAACATTAGGGGAGGTGGCTTCATGGATGCCGAAATCTGTTTCGCGACGGGGTGCCTGCCAGGAGGTGGTGATGGAAAACCCTGACCTTACTAAATTACCGGTTCTCACCTGCTGGCCTGCCGATGGCGGCCCGTTTATTACCTTACCCGGGGTTCACACCAAAGATCCGCACAGCGGCCTCAGGAACCTCGGGATGTACCGGATGCAGGTTTTCTCTCCAACCATGACCGGGATGCACTGGCACCTCCATAAAGGGTCGGCACGCCATTATCATCAGTATAAGGAGATGGGAAAAAGAATGCCCGTTTCAGTCACACTTGGAGGCGACCCTGTGTACACCTATGCCGCAACGGCACCCCTGCCTGAAAACCTGGATGAATACCTGTTGGCCGGATTTTTAAGAAAGCAGAAGGTTGAACTGGTAAAATGCCTGACCAACGACCTGGAAGTGCCGGCAGACGTCGATTTTGTGATAGAAGGCTATGTTGACCCCGCAGAAGAGCTGATCCTGGAAGGACCTTTTGGCGACCATACCGGCTACTATTCGCTGGCCGATTATTTTCCAAGGTTCCACGTAACCTGCATCACCCACCGGAAAAGTGCCATCTACCCAACCACCATCGTAGGGATTCCCCCGCAAGAGGATGGCTGGATCGGAAAGGCTACCGAACGTATCTTCCTGATGCCGATCCGTATGACCGTTGCGCCTGAAATCACCGATATACACATGCCGGTGGAAGGTGTGTTTCACAACATAACGCTGGTCAGTATCAGAAAAGAGTACCCCGGACAAGCGCCAAAGATCATGAGCTCCTTATGGGGTGCCGGGCAGATGATGTTCAACAAGATCATGGTGGTCGCTGATCCGGAGGTGAAATTGACCGATTACCCGGCTTTGGCCAGGAGTATCGCTGCGAACGTTGACCCGGTAACAGATATCCATTTCCTTCGCGGTCCGGTGGATATCCTCGATCATGCCAGCAGCAAATACGCCTATGGAAGCAAAATGGGCATCGACGCCACCACCAAGCTTCCCCAGGAGTTGAGCGACATTCCGCACGCACCGTCATCTTCCCCTAAGGAGTGGATAGGAAAGAGTGCCCTTCAGGAGATTTTCCCCGAAATCCGCGACATTCGAAGTGACCTCCCGGGCCAGGGTATTTCCCTGGTTATCATCGCGGTCAAAAAGTCAAAAAAGCACCATGTCCGACTGCTGGCGGCCTCTTTACTGGAGAAAGAGCTGCTCCCTTCCATAAAATTTGTACTGTTTGTAGACGATGTGCTTGACCTGGAATCCTTTTCCCAGTTGGTTTGGATCTCAGCCAATAACATCGACCCGGTCCGCGACTGTTTCTATGTTGATCGTTCTCCCGGGGTTAAGTTTCCTGTCCTGAACATCGATGCCACCAGGAAAAGCCTGGAACTCGACAATTTTCAGCGTGACTGGCCTAATGTGATTGTCATGGACGAACAAACCATTCGCACCATTGATGAAAAATGGTCTCAACTTGGAATTGGACCACATATCGGGTCGCCTTCAATCAGGTATAAGTCTCTGGTAATCAGCTCAGGAGCTGTTTCTGTGGATAACTTCCCGGAGAACATTGCAAAATAATTTGTATTTTTGCATGTTAAAATCATCCAGATGAAGCAAAAAATTACCCTCTTTATATTTTTCCTATCTATCTCTCTTCTTTCCATTGTCACCCGGGCACAGGTATCTGTTGTCAAGGGTAAAGTCACTGATGAGAAGACCTCCGACCCGATGCCATTTGTCAATATCGGGGTGAAAGGCCAGACGACCGGTACATTTTCTGACAGCAACGGCGCTTACCGGCTGGAGTTACCGGCTGGCGAGTATGATCTTTTTATCTCCTCCGTGGGGTATGAAAAGATGGAAAAGCACATTCATGTTGATGGGAAGAAAGCCTATATTCTTAACCTTAACCTTGTAAACTCCTCGCAGGAGTTGGGCACTGTGGTAGTTTCAGCATCCAAGTATGCCCAGAAAATCCAGGAATCCATCTCCTCCATTGAAGTCATCAAGGCAAAGAGTATTGAAATCGGAAATCTTCCAAGCGCTGACAAGGCGATTGACAAGATGCCTGGCATTACCATCGTGAACAACGAGCCGCAGATTCGTGCCGGGAGCGGTTTCAGTTCCGGGTTGGGGTCACGCGTGATGGTGATGGTGGATGAGATTCCCCTTCTTCGCGGTGATGCAGGCCGTCCCGACTGGGCCCTGCTTCCCATTGATGATGTCGACCAGATCGAAGTGGTGAAAGGTGCGTCTTCCGTTGTGTTTGGCTCTTCTGCCATTAACGGGGCCATCAACGTAAGGACGGCATGGCCCAAAGATGAACCTATGACCAAAGTCATCACCTTTTTAGGAGCTTACAGCAAGCCTGAGCGGAGGTATGCCACACCATGGTCGGGCATGAATCCACTGGTGTACGGAATTACCCTTTCTCACTCGCAGAAGATTGATAACATTGATCTTGCAGGAGGAGTAAGCTATTATAAGGACCAGGGATATATCGGCGGAACACCTGAGGAAAAGTTAAAAGCCTCGGATACATTTTACAATAACGGGCAATTTAACAACCGTGTGAAATTTTACTTCAACACCCGGGTCCGCTCAAAGAAGGTGGAAGGATTATCTTACGGGATCAATGGGAATTTCATGTTCCAGCAGAACGCTGAAACCTATTTCTGGTATGATGCCGATACCAACATCTACAGGTCATTTCCAGGGTCATTATCAAAGTTTAAGGTGTTTACATTCTACGTTGACCCTTTTCTTAAATATTATGCGGAGAATGGTGATGTTCATACCTTAAGGAACCGGGTCTATTACCTGAATTCTGCAGGGCTATACAACCAATCTTCCCTTAGTGTTACGCTTTATAATGAATACCAGTATACTCACAAATTCAAAAAGGTGGGCGATATGATGCTGGTTACTGGTGTGATGAATATCTATTCCTATGCATTTGGCAAGGTGTTTTCAGGCAAGCTTGCGGCAGATGGCACAACCAGCCTCGGAGAGAATGGCACCTTTACTGCTGAAAATTTTGCAGTATATGCCCAGTTGGAGAAGAAGTTCTTCAAGCGGTTGTCCATTCTGTTCGGAGGACGTTTTGAATATTATCACCTGGCAGATCTTACCGAAAGTAAACCCATCTTTCGCACGGGATTGAATCTTCAGGCTGGAAAGGCAAGCTACTTCAGGCTTTCAGTAGGCCAGGGCTATCGTGTTCCAAGTATCGGAGAACGCTATATCACCACCACTTCCGGGAATTTTGGATTTTATCCAAATCCTCAACTTGCACCTGAAGCGAGCCTGTCGTATGAAGTTGGGTTTAAGCAATTGTTCCATGTTGGAAAATTTGCCGGGATGTTTGATATTGCAGGATTTTATGAAAATTACGACAACTATGTGGAGTTCAATTTTGGCTATTGGGGGTTGAATCCAAATCCAAGCAAGGATGTTGGATTTAAATTTTTCAATACCGGCCCGGCCCGGATATATGGCTTTGATGCGTCCATTGCGGGTGAAGGAGATCTTTCTAAAAACCTGAATCTCGCGGTCATGGTAGGTTATACTTACTCCATTCCTGAAGCCCTGGATCCGAATTATGTTTTCTATGTTAATCCAAACAATACAAAAAATTCGCTGACCTATCTGACAACCTCGTCCGATACCTCCGGTCATATTCTGAAATACCGGGTTCAGGGCTTATTGAAAGCGGATGTGCAGGTCACCTGGAAGCGTTTCTCCACCGGGTTTGGAGGCCGCTACTACAGTTATATGAAGAACATTGACAAATTCTTTTACGAGATACTGGACGGGCAGATGTTCGGTGTAAAGACCGGCATCAGGAAGTACCGTGAAGAGCACAATACCGGAACTTTCATTGTTGACTATCGTGTAAGTTATGCGTTGAAGAGTTTTAAATTCTCCGTGATTGTCAACAACCTGATGAATACGGAATTTTCTTTGCGCCCGCTTACGATTGAGCCGCCCAGGATGACACAGTTACAGGTCATATATAAGATCTGATGATGTCAATCCGGGTTGCTTGTTCAAAGGGAGATAATTACACAACACACTAACAACCAAACACTAAAACATATTATTATGAAACACCTGTTTACAATTGTTTTACTTGCCCTGGCATTAAGCGCTGCCAATGCACAATCTAAATTTCCAAATGACAATTTCATTATTCCCAATGGTGATTTTGAACATTGGCATACTGTAACGGTCAATGCCACTTTAAGTTATGACGATATCGGTACGGATGCGACCGATAAATGGATGGCAACTCTTAACTCCCTTGTAGCCGTTCCACCTATTGCAGGAGGCCCTGGTCCTGCTACCGTCTTTAAATCCACCGACAGTCATCTTGGCTCCTATGCTGCAAAAGCAGTTTCAGCAAACTTCCCGGTAGGACCTACCAACATCTTCATTCCGGGTATGATTGGAACCGCCCAGATGGATATGGTCGGCATCCGTGCGGTTCTTGGACAACCTTGCCCTGAGTGCAGACCTTCCCGTTTAAAGGGATTCTTCAAGTTTGAACCTGTAAATGGTGACTCATGTGCTGCTGTTATCCTTCTTTCAAAATGGAACAGTACCGCCAAGAAACGTGATACCATCGGTTTTGGTAAATTTGTTCAGCATACCGCGGTTGGCACCTATACTCAGTTTGATGTGCCTGTAAACTATACAGGCGCCGGTGTTATCGACTCCATGACGATGCTGGTTGTATCAAGCGCCGGATTCAATGTGATCAATTTTGTAGGCAGTGTCGGCCAGATCGGGAACACCATGTATGTTGATGACCTTGTACTCGACTATCCGAACGGAATCCAGCAGGTGCTGATGCCCGAAGTTTCTGTCAATGCCTATCCCAACCCTGTCAACGATGCCCTCCATGTTGACCTGAGTAAAGAGGTTAAGGAGGGGGTATTTAAAATATACAATATGGGAGGGCAGCCACTTGGAACCTTCTATCTTTCAGGAAAGAATAATGTTATCTCCACCCAGAGCCTGGTAAGCGGATCCTATTACTACCGGCTGATGTCGGGTAAGGAGATTCTTAATTCCGGCACGTTCATCGTTAAAAAATAACAACCCCAGATCCGCGGGTTTCATTTACAGCAACACTAAATTTTACTTTTATGACAGTAGTAACAAACTCCCAAATGGCCATCGACCTCGAAGATAAATACGGGGCGCACAATTACCATCCACTGCCGGTTGTACTTGCCAAAGGAAAAGGCGTCTTTATGTGGGACGTGGAAGGTAAACGTTATTTTGACTTTTTATCTGCTTATTCAGCAGTGAACCAGGGGCATTGCCACCCGAAGATTGTTGGCGCCCTTATTGAACAGGCTCAAACACTTGAACTTACATCACGTGCCTTTTATAACGATGTACTTGGGGTGTATGAGAAATTCATAACGGAATACTTTGGTTACCAGCGTGTTCTTCCGATGAATTCGGGCGCTGAAGGCGATGAAACCGCCCTGAAATTAACCCGGAAATGGGGTTATAAAGTGAAGGGAATTCCTGAAAACCAAGCCAAGATTATCTGCTGCCGCGATAATTTCCATGGCAGGACGATCACGGTGATCTCCATGTCGAATGATCCTGATGCCCGCAAGGACTTTGGACCATTTACTCCCGGTTTTGAATCAATTCCTTATAATGACCTCAATGCACTGGCCAAAGCGCTGGAAGATCCGAATGTGGCAGGTTTCCTCGTGGAGCCCATACAGGGTGAAGCCGGTGTTTTTGTACCTGATGAAGGATTCCTCAAAAAGGCCTATGATTTATGCAAGGCGAAGAATGTGTTGTTTATCGCCGACGAAGTACAAACCGGGATTGCCCGCACGGGCCGTCTGCTGGCTTGCGACTGGGAAGGCGTAAAGCCCGATGTTCTCATCCTTGGAAAGGCGCTCTCCGGTGGTGTTTATCCTATTTCAGCGGTGTTGGCCGACGATCCGATCATGCTGTGCATCCACCCGGGTGAACATGGATCAACCTTCGGAGGAAATCCTGTGGCAGCGAAAGTAGCCATGGCAGCGTTAACCGTTGTACGTGAAGAAAAACTTGCAGAGAACGCAGAGAAGATGGGTGCTATTTTCCGTGCAGAACTCAGGAAGATCAACTCACCATACATCGAGTTGGTTCGCGGCAAGGGATTGCTGAATGCCATTGTTATTAAACCTTTCAATGGAAAAACGGCATGGGATGTTTGTCTTCAAATGCGCGACAACGGCCTGCTTGCCAAGCCAACCCATGATCATATCATCCGGTTTGCCCCGCCTTTGGTGATTACCGAAGAGCAGATCCACGAAGCAGTGGAGATCATCCGTAAATCTATCAAGGAGCTGGAATAAGCAGTTCAGGGAATAATAAGAGGTTGTCTTAAATAAATACGCTGGAGACAACCTCTTTTTTTATTCTGGTTAGATTGATTGTTGAATTTCGGATTTCAGATTTCAGATTTCGGATTTCGGATTTCGGATTTCGGATTTCAGATTTCAGATTTCAGATTTATTTTTTAGTAGCTCCTTTAAGGTACAGGAACGCCTTAAGCACCTCCTTGACCTGTCCCGCGCTCCCGTACTGAAATACCTGTTCATCGATGGAATCATAGGACCCTGGTCCGTCGAACTGTTTGATACAGTTATTGCATTCAACCAATACCCCGGTGGAAGGGCCATCGGTATAGACGAATGGAAACCACTCCGACCGGCTTTTATGGTTCAATGCATTGTTGATCTTCACATCGTGAATGTTGAACCGGTATATATCATCAGGGGCATTGATGGTAATATTTCCTGCCAGGTCAAGTCCAAGGATGATGGAGTAGGAGAGCCGGTCGTTAATGTAATTAATAGCCTCATTCACATTGGTATAGCTGTTGGTATTGGAGCCGGTAACATTCCTTAGATCTGTTACTTTGGAGGGATTGAGATCGCTGTAGGTGGATTTCAGGTAGTATAAAACGGAGATCGCCTTATATGCATTGGTTCTGTTGGCGGTTTGGAACGATTTACGGCAAAGAAGGTCCTTGCTGGTGTTGTTGCTCTGTTGTTCAATGCAAAAATCACCGTAAATCCTGACTTTCGACCCGTCGCTTGCATCATTGTACCCGAATTCAGCCTGCTTCAGATTGATACGATAGATTTCATCCGGGGCATTGATGGTCATCATTCCACGGTCGTCAACGCCTGTGATCATGGAATAGGAGAGGTTCTCATTGATATAGTCAATGGCTTCACGCACCGTCTTTGTTCCAATTGTAGAATCGCTTACTTTGAGTTTTCTGTCTCCCTGCATTAAACTTTTCTGATCCCCGGGGTAGAGTTTTTTAAGGTATTTAAACGCTGCAATCACCTCGTTGGCTTCCTTCTCTGAGTCGCATAGAAATGATTGCCTGCTGGTTTTTTCAGTCAGGATTTTGAGTTCATAATGTTCGATGCTATTGTCCCCGAATACCCGTACACGGTCATCGCTGTTGCCTCCATTATAATTGAAGGAGACATCCCTGAGTCTGAATTTTATTTTCTGGTCGGGGGCGCTGATGGTAACAGTTCCATCCGGATCGATTTTCTGCAATACCGAATGCGAAAGCCTGTCATTGATATACTCTTTGGCTTCCTCAGCGTTTGAATACTGGGCAAAACTGCATGTGGCAGTTAACATAAAGGTGACCAACCCAAGAATTAAAGGACGTAACATATTTGTTTTCATAAGGAGCATTTTATATTCCATGTTGGACGTCGCGACTTGCAAATGGTTACAGCAACAGCAAGGTCTTCATCCTCCTGCGAACTGCAGCTCACTGAGATTCCTGTACAAGCCGTCGGGAACCTGCAGCAGCTGTTCATGAGTGCCTTGTTCCACAATCCGGCCATTGTCGAGGACCAGGATGTGGTCGGCCTGGCGGATGGTGGATAAGCGGTGAGCGATGACGATGGAAGTACGGCCCTTCATCAGTTTTTCCAGGGCATCCTGTACAAGCCGCTCAGATTCCGAATCAAGCGAAGACGTGGCTTCATCAAGTATCAGGATTTTCGGATCTTTCAGCACAGCCCGGGCAATGGCAATCCGTTGACGCTGCCCGCCCGAGAGCTGGGTGCCCCGTTCCCCCACTAGGGTGTTCATGCCGTCGGGGAAATTGCTGATAAAATCCCACGCATTGGCTTTTCGGGCGGCATCTGCTACCATCTCTTCAGAGGCTCCGGGTTTGCCGTAGGCGATGTTCTCGCGGATCGTTCCGCCAAACAGGAAGATGTCCTGCGGAACGATGGCCATCTGGCTTCTCAGGGCCGAAAGGGGAATGGACTTGCTGCTTTTCTCATCGAAAAGGATATCTCCTTCCACCGGGTCATAAAGCCTGAGCAGGAGGGAAACGAAAGTTGATTTACCAGCGCCGCTTGGCCCTACCAGCGCCACCAGTGTGTCGGGCCTGATGGTTACGCTTAAATCGGTAAGCACCTGCATCTCGGTTCTTGACGGGTAGTGAAATGACACATGGTCGAAGCGGATGCTCCCGTGAAGTACCTGGTCCGGATTGAGTTGGGTGATCTCTTCAACCGACTCTTCGGGCTCGTTAAATATCTCCAGCAGGTCTTCAGTTGCACCGATGAACTTCTGTACCCTTGCAAAAACATCCGCCATTCCGCCGATCGTGCCTCCAATGAACATGGAATAGATCACAAACGAGAAGAGTTCCCCTGTGGCGATTTCACCTGCAGCCAGCAATGCTGCCCCTTTCCAGATCACAGCGGTCATGGCCCCGAAGAGTCCAAGGATGGTGAAAGAGGAAAAAGCCCCGCGGAGTTTACCGTTTTTAATTCCTGTTTGTGCAATTTCGATGGTTTTACCCCTGTACCGGGCCATTTCGAAAAACTCGTTGGTGAAGGATTTTACGCTTTGAATTCCCTGCAACGTCTCTTCAACAACGGTGTTGGAATCGGCCACCTGGCTTTGTGCCTGCTTACTTAACTTCCTGATATACCTGCCAAAGAAGACAACCAGGATCATGATCACAGGAAGAATCGCAAGCATGAAAAGTGTGAGCTTGAAGGAGGTAAACATCAACAGGCTGATGCCGCCGATAATGATGATCAGCTGGCGTAGAAATTCGGCTAAAGTACTGGTCAGGGCATCCTGTAACAGGGTGATGTCTGAAGAGATCCGGCTGTTCAGCTCCCCAACCCTGCGATGCTGGAAAAACTTCATGGGCAGGCGGATGAGGTGGTTGAAAGTGCTTTGCCTCAAATCGGCAAGGGTCTTTTCCGCCACGTGAACGAACAGGTAAATCCGGAAATAGGAGAAAAACGATTGCGCTATCAGGACGGCCAGAAGGATCAGTGCAATACGGTCAATCTCCTGGGCCAGTTTTCCCTGGTTGCCAAGGTCGACCAGCTGGCCGAGCAATTTCGGAAAAACCAGGCTTGCTCCGCTGGAACCCAGCAGAAAAAACAATCCCAGGGCATATTCATATTTATAAGGTTTGATAAAACTGTACAGTTTAAACAGTTTACGCAAACCCGACAGGGTGATCTTCTTTTTCGGTTCCTCCATTAATTTCCCTTCACATATTTCGCAAGCCAGGTATCCATTTCCCACAACATGTGAAGGATGTTCTCCCTGGCTTCATAACCATGACTTTCATAAGGCAGCAGCACCAGGCGTGCATTCCCGCCATTGCCTTTGATTGCCTGGAAAAGCCTTTCACTCTGTAACGTAAAAGTGCCCGGGTTGTTGTCGGCATCGCCATGGATCAGCAGCAGCGGGCGTTTTAGTTTGTCTGCATAATTGAAGGGTGACATTTTGTTGTAAATATCCTGTGCCTGCCAGTAGGTCCGCTCTTCCGACTGGAATCCGAAAGGGGTTAATGACCGGTTATAAGCGCCGCTGCGGGCTATTCCGGCAGCAAAAAGATCGGAATGAGCCAGGAGGTTGGCTGTCATAAAAGCGCCATACGAGTGTCCCATCACGGCACAACGGTTTTTATCCACTACGCCCATGGAATCCACAGCCTGGATGGCGGCTGCTGCATCAGCTACAAGTTGTTCAATATAGGTGTCATTGGGTTCTTCCTTGCCTTTCCCGATGATCGGAAATTCAGCATCCTGCAGGATGGCATATCCGCGGTTTACCCAGTAAAGGGGTGAAGCCCAGTAAATGTTGATAAACGTGTGGGGAGATTCTTTGATCTGTCCGGCTGCCTTATCGTCTTTATATTCCTGTGGATAGGCGTCCATCAGCATAGGCAGCCGCCCGTCCTTCAGTTTGTCGTAACCTGCAGGCAGGTAAAGTGTGGCAGAAAGGTCTACTCCGTCGTTCCGCTTGTAGTGAATTTTCTGTTTGCTGATATCCATCAGTGATTTATATGGATTTTCGCGGAAGGTGATCTGCTTTGGAGCTGTTTGGCTGCCAAAGTTTCGCAGGTAGAGGTTGGGATAAATCTTTGGGCTTTCAATGCTCGTTATGGCTGTTTTTTGTTCAACATCAATAATCCTGATAATGTCTTCATAGGTGCTTAAGCCGTCTGCCCGCCATAATCGTTCTGTTTTCATGCTTTTCAGGTCAAAAGCATCAATAAACGGGCGGTTTCCTTCGGGGGAGCAGCCTTCTCCTGTCAGGAAAAGGTTTTTGCCGTTCTTACTGAACTGAAGGACAATGCGGTTGTATGAATTATAGGTGGTGACGAAATTACCCGGATCGGCATACAGATCCTCGCTCGAGAGATTGTAAATTACGGTTGGTTCCTGGTTTTGCACTGAAGGATCGATGATGTAGGTTTTGGTATTGCGGTTTTTCCACCAGTAGTCGCTTGCAATGGCGAGGTTCTCCTTTCCGAAGATGATGGTGCTGAACCTGTTTTTCAACTTGCAGACCGGGCTGTTGTTGATGAATGGGAAGTCGCTTTGCCATAACTGATCGCGATAGTCGGACGCCACCGAAGGATCGCCGCCATCGGGCGCTTCGCACCAGAAAAGGGTGGATGGTTTATCATTCCGCCACATGATATTTCTTTTTCCGGCTTCAACGGCATCGAAATTTATGGGTACCTTGTCTTGTAACGGCCTGTTGTAAAACTTCACAAGCGGGTTCCCGATTTGGTTGTAAACATTGAACCTGCTGGTAAAGGATTGATAGGTAAGCGCATAGCTGTAGGGCTGCACAACCTCTTCTGTCAGGATGTATTTTCCATCCGGGGAGATTGAAAACCGTTTGTATATTCCTTCAGGCAGGATGGTGGTTCTTTCATTCCCGTTGATGGATATCCTTACATAAGCAGCTCTGGCATAATGGTCGAACCTGGTTTCATCCTGCTTGTTTCTCAACAGATCCTGGAAGGTGCGTGCAGGTGCCTTTGTACCTGTGGCATCCTGCGTTGAAGGGCCCTTTGGGAGATATTCTTTCACTGCAAGTTTTGTTTTATCCCCTTTCCACTTAAAGTAGAGATACTGTTCGTCATTGCCCCACATATATGGACTACCCATGGTAGCGTTCAACCCTTCACCAAGGATCATCCCGGCCTCACCCGTTTTCAGGTTGATGATCCAGAGGCTCAGTTTGTCGGGGCTCACCTGCACAAAGGAGCAGTAATTTTCATTGGGCGAAATCTGCACATATTGCATCCTGAGCGGCTGAGGCATGTTCTTCAGGATGACAGGATTTCCGTCGTTCACTCTCTGAATGGTCAGGTTGGTGTAAAATGAACTTCTCGCCACGTTGAAATTTTCGGGATTCATCCGCAGCCCTGCAAGCTTTAGTTCAGGCTCGGAAAGTTCTTCCAGCGTTTTATACAGGGGACGTTCCAGCAACAGCAGCCAGGTGTTGTTTCTACTGATCATGGTCTGGGAAGGTGTTTTGACATCCGCGAGGTCCAGGATCTCTTTTGGGGGCAGCTGGTAATCTGTTTGCGCACACACTGCTAGTGTAATCATGAATAAAGTGATTAAGGTTATGGCTTTCATGGTGAATGATTTTTTGGGTTATCAAAGGTAGTGAATTCACCGAAAGGCGGAATTAATATAAACAGTTCCTGTTTACCTCGAAGTTAATGAATGTTATTGCACGGATAGAAATGTTAATTTTGCAAAAAACAAGCATATGCCACAAAAGCTATCGGTCGATATCCGTTCTGAAATCGGCGAACTGGAAACGGTGATCCTCCATTCCCCGGGAGCTGAGGTAGAGAACATGACCCCTGAAAATGCGGAAAGGGCGCTGTACAGCGACATCCTAAACCTTAATATTGGCCTTTCTGAATACAGCCAGTTGCAGGGAGTCCTCTCAAAGGTTGCCCAAACTTACGAGGTTCGTGATCTGCTGGAGCAGGTTGTCGAAATTCCTGCCGCGCGGGAGGAACTGGTAAGCAATATATGCAAGAATGAAAGCACGGAAGATATTTGCCAATACCTCCTGGATTTGCAGTCCCGGCAGCTGTCGACTGCGCTGATTGAGGGTGTTCTCATGGAAAAGGACAACCTTACCAAATTCCTGAACAAGGGACGGTATGAGCTGATGCCGCTGCACAATTTCTTTTTTATGCGTGATTCGGCCGTATGCCTGAACAACAAGGTGATTATTTCGAAAATGGCCAGTGTTGTCCGTGAGCGTGAGTCGATCATCATGGAGAGTATCTTTAAACATCATCCCAAGTTTGGTACCGAGACCATCAACCCGGCACATTGGCCGCATGGATCGAACATCACCATCGAGGGCGGCGATGTCATTGTTGCCCGGGAAGATGTGCTGCTTGTCGGAACCGGAACCCGTACCACTTCCCAGGGAATCGATTTCCTGCTTGCATGGTATAAACAGGAGAAACTTTCAAAGCACATCCTGGTGCAGGAACTCCCTTTCAAACCTGAATCTTTCATTCACCTCGATATGGTTTTCACGATGCTCGATGTGGATAAATGCATGGTTTATGAGCCGGTCATCCTGAAACCCAATAAACTGCAAACGGTCCATATCATCGTTGAAAACGGGAAAGTAGTGTCAATCTTCAATGAAGAAAACCTGCTCACCGCGTTGAACAAGCTTGGCTTCGGTCTTGAGCCGGTGATCTGCGGCGGTACAGCCGATCCATGGACCCAGCAGCGGGAACAGTGGCACTCCGGCGCCAACTTTTTTGCCATTGCCCCCGGGAAAGTGATCGGCTATGCCCGGAATACCTATACGCTCGACGAACTGTCGAAGCATGGCTTTGAGATCATCAAGGCAAAGTCGGTTACAAAATGCCATACCAACATCAACGACTATAAAAAATGTGTCATTGCCATCGAAGGCAGCGAACTGGCCAGGGGCGGTGGTGGAGCCAGGTGCATGACCATGCCTGTGAAAAGGAAACAGGTCAATCGATAACCAGTACCTTGCTGAAAGTGCTTTTTCCTCCCCTGGTTACCCCTAAGAGATAGGTTCCCGGTGATTGCCTGATCGGGAAACTTTGAGTGAAATCCCCGGCAGGGCATGTGTTCTCATAAAGGGTTGAAAGAGGTTCACCCCTGAGATTCAGAAGGTTGATGCGGAGGGTCCCTGCTTCATCTACCGGAAATGCAACAGTAATTCTATCCCTTACAGGATTCGGGAAAATTCTGATTACTGCCTGGTGATTTTCGGTCAAACCAACCGTACTTTGATACACATTGTAGGTGGTAACTTTGGTAGCCTGTTGTCCAATGGCAATTGAACCATAAAACACTACATTTCCAGCGCCTTCTGCGGGAGCGGTCCATTGAAAATTCCACACCGCCGGATCTATTGTTTTAGCGCTGCTGTGGGTAACGTATTTCCCGCCGCCAACAAGTTTGGTCCCTGTTCCGGCGATCAGCGTGCCGATGAGGAAGCCGCTTGCATGTTGCGGTGAAACCTGGAACCCTTTTCTTGCACTTCCCGGGGCAGTCACGGTAATCGTATAGGTAGTTCCTGGAACATAACCTGTAATAGGAATGTTCGATGTAATCCATCCCGACACCTGTGCTGCTGATCCGCCCATGCAGTGGGTGCAATTCTGCCCGTCACCCGGTGAGTTGGTGTTCCCGGCCGGGGCTCCGGTGGAATTTTTCAGGTTGCTTCCGCCAAAAGAGGTTAAAAGCATGGCAAAAAGTATTGATCCGATTGGAATCAGGTAATAGTAAAATTTTTTCATGATATTTTTTTATAAAGTTAGTTCTTCTTCGTGAGATGGGAACACAAAAGAAAAGAGTATTTTTGAACAATTGAACAACCTGTAAAATCGCGCTATGAAGAACGTCCGGTGGAAAACATCATTATTAATCGTCTTTTGGGGGTTGAATTTCCTTGTTCAGGGTCAGGTGCAATATACCCTTTATGATGACTTACCGGGAATCATCAAAAGTTATAAGCCAACATTTTCCGGTAATTTTCCAGCCTGGGCCGGAATGCTTTACCAGGTGCCTGTCAACTTTAATGATGTGCATGCTGCCTTTGATGATTACATGTTGAAGCATCCAGGAGAAGAGAGCGCTTTGATCCGTTACTTTAAAATATGGGAGAGGGCAGTAGCTCCGTTTTCACTTCCGGATGGTACCATTGAGTTGCCGGATATCAGCCAACACAAAGCCAATCTCCGAAAATCGCAGACGGAAGCTATGACTGATGGGATGAAGGGCCAAAATTCAGCAGGGGAGTGGAGCTTTTTAGGACCCCGGGAGACTTTCTGGCTCAATGAAACCGGATCTGCCACACCACCTGCCTCGTGCCCGTGGCAGGCCAATGTTTACTCCTTTGATGTATCAGCGTCGAACGCCAACATTATATATTGCGGAACGGAAACCGGGTTCATGAATAAAACGACCGACAAGGGACTCAATTGGCAGATGATCGGAAAAAACTACCCGTTTGGCGGGGGCGTAACTGCTGTGGCAGTCCATCCGGCCAACCCTGATATCGTTTATACTGCTGCAGGAAACCAGGTCCACAAATCGGTTGATGGCGGGATTAGCTGGACCCCATTGCTGGCTGCAGGCAACCTCTTTTATGCCGACCGGCTGAAAATTGACCCTGCCGACCCGCTTAAAATCTTTGCAGCTTCTTCCAATGGTTTATATGTCAGCATTGACGGAGGTGCCAGCTGGAGCAGAAAGTGGACTGCACCGGTGTATGATGTGGAGATAAGGCCGGGTGATCACTTGCAGGTTTTTGCATTGACAAAAACAAGTGGAAATTTTTCCGTTATCTCCTCGGCGGATGGCGGGCAGTCATTCCTTGCGCAGGCCACTTTCCCCAATACCATCCCTGAATCAAGCGGCGGTCTCCTTGCCATGACCGCGGCAAATCCTAACATAATGCTGGCCATATTGCTGAGCGCCAACAATATACCGTATCTGTTAAAAGGAGTCAATTCCGGTACATCCTGGAACTGGGTGTTACAGGCAACAGGTTCAACAAGTTCATTCCCGATGAACAACGGGCAGGGATATTTCGACCTTGCATTGGATATATCCCCTGTCAATGAAAATATTATTCTTGTCGGGACTACAACACTTTACAAATCGGTCAATGGTGGCACTACGTTTACCACAGTTGGAGGATATTCTGGAAATTTCAATATTCATCCTGACATCCAGGATGTTAAAATGCTTTCCAACGGCGAGACATGGGTTTCGACCGATGGTGGGATGAACCTGACGACTGACAATTTCGGGACTCTTTCAAACTATTATGTCAGGATCAACGGACTCACCGGTTCCGATATGTGGGGTTTTGACCAGGACTGGAACGAGGATATTGTGGTTGGCGGCAGGTACCACAACGGGAACACCGCGCTGGCCGGGTTTTACCAGCCAAAGGCGCTGAGAATGGGAGGAGCCGAATCTCCGACAGGATGGGTGCTCCAGGGGAAAAGCCGTCATGTTGTTTTCAATGACCTGGGCAACGGCTGGGTGCTGCCGGCAACAGCAGAAGGCAAGCCGGAAGGGCGATTCATCTTCAGCAAGTACCCGAACATGGATGAATATGGCGGCAGGAGGAGCAACCTGGTACATCATCCCAACTATTATGGGACCCTTTACCTGGGAGAGGGAACCGGTTTCTGGAGAAGCACCGACATGGGGGTAACCTGGGACCTGCTCTATAATTTCCCTGCAAGGGTACGCTACCTTCAGATCAGTTACAGCAATCCACTTGTCATTTACGCGGATATCGTTGGTGGCGGTTTATGCAGGAGCTCGGATGGCGGCATGAACTGGGAATTGAAGTCGTCACTCACCAGTCCGCCCTACGGAAACTCAAACTGGAAAGGCAAGCTCTTTTTTTCAATCTCCCCTAAGGATGATAACATAATCTACGCCTGTTTGCAAAACGGAACATGGTCGGCGGATCTTGGCAAAATCTTCAGGTCATCGAATGGAGGTGATACGTGGGAAGACCTTACCGGAAGCCTTTCAGAATACCTGAAATGCATGGTCATTCAACCCGATTCAGCAGGGGACGACCTGGTTTACCTCTTCACGAATGCAACGAACGGAAAAACAGCCGGGGTCTTTTATCGGAAGAACGGGATGACCGACTGGGCCCTGTTCAGAAACAATTACCCCGCCGGGATGACCGTTAATATGGCCCTCCCTTTTTTCAAAGAGGGTAAACTTCGTGTGGGCGGGAACGCTGGAGTTTGGGAATCTCCCATGGCAGACACAACTTTCAAACCCATCGTCAACCCCTGGGTTGAAAAATCCCTCTACAATTGCGTTTCCGACACCCTTTTCTTTGACGATCATTCCATTGCAGACCATTCGGAGGTAACCTGGCACTGGAACATTACCCCTCAACCTATGTGGATTGATAACCCCGAAATCCGTAATCCGCGGGTTGTTCTTGGAAACCCCGGGATGTACGATGTAACGCTCACCCTGACAAAGAATGGATTAAGTTATTCGAAGACCATTCCCGGGATGGTCTCGGCAACCTCCTGTCCTTCCATTTATGACTGCAGCAACCCTGCAGAACTACCCAAGAGCGGATGGTCGCTGATCTATGTTGACAGCGAGGAGACCAATGATCCCGGCTATGCGACCATGAGTTTTGATGATGATCCTTCAACCATCTGGCACACTCGCTGGAGTACCGGCAATGATCCATACCCGCATGAGATCCGGGTCGGATTGGGCCAGCGTTATAAAGTCAGCAAATTCACCTACCTCCCGCGACAGGATGGTGAGAACGGCCGGATAAAGTACTATCAGTTTTATATTAGTGAAGATACCCTTGACTGGGGCGTTGCTGTGAAAACGGGTGAATTTGTAAATACTGCCGCCCCGCAGAATGTCATTTTTGATTCTGCTAAAACCGGGAGTTATTTCAAACTGGTCGCCCTCTCTGAAGTGAATGGAAATCCCTGGGCTTCAGCAGCAGAGTTCAGCCTGACAGGTTGTGTCGACTGGCCTGCAGGCATTCAACCCGGGAAATTTCCCGATGCGCTGACCGCTTTCCCGGTCCCTTCCGATGGAGTCGTTCAGGTTTCATTGCCTGGCAGGGGAAATTTCAACTACCAGGTAATCTCGCCGGATGGTATGATTGTTAAAAATGGGGTGGTCACGGATCAAAATGAAATTTTTCTTCTGTCAATCGGTGACTTTAATAATGGGGTTTACATTATCAGGCTGGTGGATGACAAAGGTGTGGTTTACCGGGTGAAAATAGTTAAGAAATAGATAGCGTGGCTATGAGATCTACAATTTTATTAAGGAGCGTTGCACTCATGGCTTTATTTAGCCTGTTGCTCCAAAATTCCTTTGCTCAGAAAAATATTCTGACAGGTTTTGTCATAACACTTCAGGGCGACACCATGCATGGCTACATCGACTACCGCAATTGGGAGAAAAATCCCGGCATGGTGTTTTTCAGGAACGACCGCGAAGGTCCGGCACGTGAATATAAACCATTGGAAATTAAGGCATTTGGGGTGCTTGATGAAATTTACGAAAGCGCTATCGTGAAAACGGAGGAGAGCAGTGTTGAAACTACTGAGTTGACCTATAGTAACGAATTGCAATTCAGGAATGATACCACTTTTCTGCAGGGATTAATCAAGGGCGAAAAATGCCTCTATTTCTACCGGAGCAAGACAGGTAAGGACCAGTTTTATATCCGGACGGATTCTTCATATGAACTACTGGTCTATAAGAAATACCTGAAAGATCAGGACGGGCACACACTGATCACCGAAAATAAAAGGTTCATCGGTCAGCTCACCATCTACCTGAGCAGTTGTAATTCACTGCAGGAAAAACTGAACAAAACCGAATACAGGAAGAACAGCCTTGAAAACCTTTTTCTTGCATATTACAGATGCACACGCTCTGAATTGACATTTCAAAAAAAAACTGAAAAGACACAAGTCCAAATCGGTGTTTTGGCAGGAGTCTCGCTCACTTCATTAAAATTTAGCGGTACGGATTACTACCATGTTCTAACTGAACCTCCTTTTTCGAAATCGGTAAACTTTGCAGGAGGTGTATTTTTTGATGTCATTCTGCCAAGAAACCTTGGAAAATGGTCGATATGCAATGAGCTGCTCTTTACATCATACCAAACTTCGGCACGCTTTGAAGAATATACAAGTAAAGACAAGTATTCAATTTTAAATATCACTTTTGGATATTCTTACTTGAAAATGAACAACATGGTAAGGTTTAAATACCCAGTAGGAAAAACCTCCCTGTTTCTCAACGCCGGGGTATCGAGCGGATTTGCTGTTTATGAGAAAAACTATGTAAAACTGGAAACCAAATTGTTTGACCAGGTGAGGGTGCAGGAAGATAAGGTGCTTAATGACACCCGGAGATATGAAATCGGTTTTGTTGCAGGGATCGGGATTAAATACTGGAGACTCTCAATGGAAACCAGGTATGAAACTTCAAATGGCATGTCGGACTATGCAGATTTAAAGTCATCCGTTAACAGGTTTTATCTCCTGTTTGGATACCGGTTCTGAATTTCATGATCCATGGTGCTGCATGACCCATGCTGAATTATCTTTTTAAATCTAACAGGAAATACTGACTATGACAAAAACTTTATTGACAACCTTCTTGTGTCTTTCACTTGTTGTTAAAATATCAACATCCCTGGCATGTACAAATCTCATCATTACCAAAGGGGCCAGCAGGGATGGCTCAGTGATGATTACTTATGCCGCCGATTCGCATACCCGTTATGGCGCCATTGCCTTTTATCCTGCGGCCGACCATAAACCGGGCGACAGGTGCGAGGTATATCACTATGAAAGCGGGGCATTTCTCGGGATTATTCCCGAAGTGCAACATACCTATTCTGTTATCCAGTTCATGAATGAGCACCAGGTAGCCATTGGTGAAACCACGTTCGGAGGACTTGATTCGCTGGCATCACAGCCTGGCGCCTTCCTGGACTATGGTTCCCTGATGAAAATCGGGTTGCAGCGTTCCAAAACAGCCCGGGAAATGATCAGGGTCATCACAGGGTTGGTTGAGCAATATGGCTATGCCTCCGGAGGAGAATCGTTTTCGATTTCCGATGCCAATGAAGCCTGGATCATGGAGATCATCGGAAAAGGCAAATATGAAAAAGGGGCTGTATGGGTTGCCCGGCTTGTTCCTGATGGCTATATTTCAGGCCATGCCAACCAGGCGAGGATCACGACCTTTCCGTTTCAGAAAACCAATAACTGGTATGACCTGAAGCAAACGGTCTATCACGCACCTGATGTGGTCAGTTTTGCGAAAAACCATGGTTTCTACAAGGGGGAAGACCGTGATTTCAGCTTCTCTGATGTTTTCAATCCGCTGAACTTCGGAGGCGCCCGCTTCTGCGATGCCAGGGTATGGTCCTTTTTCAGGAAGGTGAGCAGGGTCATTCGCGATAATCCTGAATACACCCGTTATGCCCGGGGGCAGTTTTCATATCAACCTGTTTTTATTGAAGGAGGTTCTAATCCAAATGGTTATGCATCAAATCGGTTGCCTTTATGGGTGAAGCCTGACAGTGCCATATCACTTCAAATGGTAAAGGATGCCATGCGCGACCATTATGAAAACACGCCGCTTGATATGCGGTTCGACATGGGAGCCGGCCCTTTTCATTCACCCTACCGCTGGAGACCCATGGAATTTACCATTGACAGTGTGCTCTATCTGAACGAACGAGCCATTGCCACGCAGCAAACAGGATATAGTTTTGTGGCCCAGTCAAGAAGTTCAATGCCTGATGCGATCGGTGGAATTTACTGGTTTGGCGTGGATGATGCAGATGGATGCGTTTACACTCCAATTTACTGTGGTACCCGCGAAATTCCGCAAAGTTATGCCCGTGGAAACGGTTCGATGATTGAGTGGTCAGAAAATTCCGCTTTTTGGACCTTCAGCCAGGTGAACAACTGGGGATACTCCCGCTATGATCTCATTCATCCCGAGGTTGAAAAATACCAGTCAGAATTGGAAAAACGCTTTCAACGCGAGACTGAGATTGTCGACAGCAAAGCCATGGTGCTTTATAATGAAAATCCATCCCTGGCCTGTGACTATGTCACCGATTATTCAGTCTATTCCGGTAACCTTCTGGTTTCCAAATGGAATGGGTTTTATCATTACCTTTTTATGCGGTACATGGATGGAAATGTAAAACAAACTGACGGGTTTCAGCTACTCGATAATGGCAATGGGAAAGGTGTACCCAAAAAACCTGCTCAGCCTGGTTACGGAAAGGAGTGGGAGCGAAGAATGATGGAAGGCACAGGCGACCGGTTCAAAGTTCCCGAAACCAAATAATTACTACCTTTGCACTCATTTTCGTAATAACCAATTCTTACTGTTTTGACAAAGAAACCAACCGTAATCGTAGGTTTAAGTGGTGGTGTAGATTCATCTGTGGCAGCGTACCTTCTCAAAGAGGAGGGTTATGAGGTGATCGGAGTTACCATGGCGATCTGGGACGGTCAATATAAATCGACAGGAAAACATGCCTGTTATGGCTCCGACGAAGAGGAGGAGATTCATGGAGCCCGTGAGGTGGCTGAAAAACTGAATATTCCGTATCATGTTTTTAATTGCTCTGCAGAATATAAACAGGCCGTGCTCGACTATTTTAAATCTGAGTATCTCGCTGGACGTACGCCAAATCCATGCATCCAATGCAACCAGTTGATCAAATTCGGAATGTTACCGGCTATGGCCAGGAAAAGCGGGATTGCCTTCGACTTTTTCGCTACAGGGCACTATGCAGGTGTTGAGTTCAGTGAAAAATACCAGCGCTATGTGCTGAAAAAAGCAGCAGACCAGAAGAAGGATCAAACCTATTTCATTCATCGTCTTTCACAGGAGCAACTTGCACAGGCCCTTCTTCCCATCGGCCGGTTCAATAAGCCGGAGATCAAAGAACTTGCACGCAAGGTTGGCATCACCATTGAGGATATTGAAGAGAGCCAGGATTTTTACAGCGGCGACTACAAGGACTTGCTTGATGTAGTGGACCAGCCGGGAGATATCGTTGATTCTACCGGCAAAGTACTTGGCCGTCACAAGGGTATATGGAACTACACAATCGGGCAGCGGAAAGGTTTGGGAATTGCACATTCAGAGCCACTTTACGTGATCGGGCTGAATAAGGAGGCCAATACCGTCATTGTGGGAGTTCGCGAAGAGACCTTCAACACTTCTTTCATTGTTTCAGACATGAACTGGGTCGCACTTTCAGGGTTGGAGAACCCCATGGATTGCACCGCAAAGATCCGCTCTGCACAGAAAGAGCGTGAAGCTCGCATTGAACCATTGGAAAACGGAGAAGTTAAAGTAACCTTCTTCCATCCGAATGATGCCATCACTCCCGGGCAATCTGCCGTGTTTTATGATGAAGAGGTGGTGATTGGGGGGGGGATTATTAAGGTGGTGAACGGGTGAACGGGCGGACGGGCGGACGGGCGGACGGGCGGACAAGTGGACAAGTGGACAAGTGGGCAAGTGGACGGTGGTTGCTGTTGTGGTATAAAATATTTGAGTTTAATTTTCAATTAATTTATTCGATATGAGACGATTGGTACTTCTTTCGCTATTGGTTGGTTTTTCATTATTGGGTTTTACCCAAAAGGGTGTGATTACTTCCAAACAATTGCATGAATATGTTGAGTTCCTGGCTTCGGATTCGCTTAAAGGCCGCAAACCAGGCACTGCTGAGATCAATGTGGCAGCCAGTTATATCCGGGACCATTTCACTGAAGCAGGGCTGAAATTATTGGGAGAGAATGGCTTTCAGTGGTTTGAGATTGTTACTGACGTTACACTCGGGGAGAAGAATAAACTCTCCTTCGACGGTGGCAATGCCGTAATTCGAAAGGATTATATCCCACTTTCATTCAGCAGCAGTGCAACTGTTGATGCGCCGGTGGTGTTTGCCGGTTATGGATTTGATATCGATACCGACAGTCTTAAATGGAGTGATTATAAAGGGGTGGATGTGAAGGGCAAATGGGTCCTCATTTTTCGGGCCGACCCCGAAATCGACAACTCCGACAGCAAATTCATCCCTTTCAGCGATGTGCGAAGTAAGGTGTTGATTGCCAAAGATAAAGGCGCTTCCGGTGTGTTGCTTGTGACGCCGAAAGGGGTGGAAAAAGAGGATAAACTGATGCCACTGGTTGTGGAAAACAACGAGGTCACCTCCGGGATTCCTATCCTGAACATTACCCGGGAGTTTGCGACACTGTTACTGAAAAAAACAGGAATATCTGTCGATAGCCTTGACCGCACCATTATCGCATCGAAAGCACCGAAAAGTTTCCTGCTGGAGATCACCCTGAACGGCACGACGGATGTGGTGCAGAAACGTACAAAAACTGCCAATGTAATGGCTTTGCTGGAAGGTTCAGATCCTGCTTTGAAAGAAGAATACCTTGTTGTTGGCGGACATTATGATCACCTTGGATTCGGGGGCGCCGGTTCGGGTTCGCGCATGCCCGACACCAATGCGGTTCACAATGGTGCAGATGATAATGCCTCCGGGACGGCAATGGTGATGGCGCTTGCAAGCAGGCTTGCCGATGAGCAGGGCAAGATCAGGCGCAGCATCATTTTCGTCGCCTTCAGTTCTGAAGAGATCGGGCTGATCGGTTCAAAGTATTTTGTTGACCATCCACCGGTGGATTTGAAAAAAATTAAAACCATGTTTAACTTCGACATGGTCGGCCGGTTTGATAAAGAGAAAAATTCCATATCACTCAGTGGAACTGGTACATCTGCAGAGGCTGACTCACTGCTGAAACCTCTGGAAGTCAACCTTCCATTTACAGTAGGACACTCTCCCGATGGTTATGGTCCCTCGGATCATGCCTCCTTTTATTCATCCAATATCCCGGTGTTTTATTTCAATACCGGCGTTCATATGGATTACCATACCCCGCTGGACGATACTGAAAAACTCGATTTTGATGCGGAGAAAAAAATTGGCGACTATGCTACAGATGTGATCATTGCTGTTGATAACCTTCCAAAATCATTGACATTCAAAGAGTCGGGTAAAAAAGAGCAGGCTGGCAGATCGGGACGCCACCTGAAAGTAACCCTCGGTATCATGCCGGATTTTGCCGGTTCCGAAAAGAAGGGCCTGCGCATTGATGGAGTTACCAAGGATGGACCAGCCGACAAAGGAGGAATGAAGAAAGGTGACATTATTACTGGCATTAACGGTATGACTGTCGGAAATATCTACGAATACATGACAAGGTTGCAAAAACTTAAACATGGGATGACTGTCAATGTGGAGGTTATCAGGGGTGATAAAAACGAAGTTCTCGTAATTCAACTTTAACCATTGCTTGTATGATGCTGCTGCAATCCTTCTTCACCGAAGCATTTTTATTGAAGTTTGTTAAATTTTCCCTGGTGGGATTTTCGGGCGTGTTTGTTGATTTTGGCACTACGTTTATCTGCAAGGAGATTCTCAAAATTCAAAAATATGTGGCCAATACCTGTGGTTTTGCCCTTGCTGCAACCTCCAACTACTTCATGAACAGGATCTGGACTTTTCACAGCACCAATCCGAATGTGATGCTTGAATTTACGAGATTTTTCTTCATTGCCCTGATAGGTCTATTTATTAACCTGTTGATTATCTGGGCAATGACCGGAAAGTTCAAGGTAAATTTCTATGTGTCTAAACTTGTCGCCACCCTGCTGGTTACCTTGTGGAACTTCCTGATAAATGCTTATTACACTTTTGTCTGAGGAAGTAAAACACCAGACACTACTTGCTTTCCGCCCCTGGCATTGAAGCCGGAATAACAATGATAAAATCGGCTTTCTTTGAGTCCTGCTTTGAAATGGTATCAATGTTCTCCTGCTCCACACAGGAGATCGTGAGGACTTTCAGTTCCAGGTTTGTTTTTCTGATCGCCTGGTTAAGATACCATACCATGCTTTCATGGTTGTCACTATGGTAAGAACCGTTGAAATGCAGGATGGTTTTACCGTCAAATGCACCTGCCTTTACAATAAAGTGAACCATCGTTGCATCCTTGATGGCCTGGGCCTTTCCGAGGTTGGCAGTAAGGTGGGCGGGCATTCCGTCTCCCACATTTTTAACAATGCTGGCGTAGCAATCCAGCGTGTCGGGGTATTTGATCGGAAGGGATGCGATCATGCCCCGTTCCATGGCATTGATACTGTCGAGACCTTCAAACCCTTTGCTGTTCACCAACGCAGCAAATCGCCTGGGAATATTGGTTGCCTGCAGCCTGATACCCTTTTCCCTTGCAAAGTCAACAATGGGGGCATAGTCTGTCTTATAATTAGGCCATAATTTTGCTTCAGCTTCGAAATCTTTTTTACGGATCATCTTAGAGAGGTACTCGTTGATGAGCAGCTGGTTGTCGGCTTCAAACATTTCAGCTCCAAGAACCAGGTTGCCGCCTTTTTCAGCGTAAAGGTCCTTGGTTAATTCAAACTCCAGCCAGTGCGCGATGGGGTTTTTGTGAAGCTCTCCAAAGAGAATGATATCTGCTTTTTTTGCAGCATTCAGAAGTTCATCATAATCCACTGTATGCCCCTTTGCATTGTAAACCTTGTAAGCGGGCTTGTCACTTTTCATCGCAATGGATGAGATCATCAGCAGCATCAGAACAATGGAGTACGAAAGTTTCATAAGTATAGGATTGAAAATTTGTGGACAAATTAGATTGAGGATAGTCTTACTCTGTTATTTGGCAAGACCTTTCTCCTGGAAGGCCAATGGCAGCAGTGTTCCCATTCCATGAAAAATAAATACCTTCCCGTTCTGTCCGCCAAGAATGACGCGTATCTTGTTGTTGAATTTCATCTCATATTCCACGATGGCCTGGCGGCACATACCACACGGGGGCACTGGTTCGGAAACTTCAAAATCATCGGAAACTGCACTAATGGCAATGGCAGCAATGGGAACATCTGGGTAGTTCGATGTTGCTGCAAATACAGCTACACGCTCGGCACAAAGTCCGGCAGGGAAGGCCATGTTTTCCTGGTTGCTGCCTTTTATTACCTCGCCATTTGCAAGTTTCACGGCTGCACCCACATGATAACGGGAATAGGGAGCATGTGAGCCGGCAATGGCATTTTTTGCCATCTCCAGGAGCTCCCTGTCAGGTTGGGCTAATTCGTAAGCGGAATCAAATATCTGGTAATCAAAAGAGTGGGTAACTTGTTTCATAGATTGGTCTTTAATCAACCGGGTTTTCATCATCATCTTCGCCTCGCACCGGGATTTCCGGTTTTGGCTGCACAAATTTTCCAGACAGGATGCCGGTGTATTTTTCTGTATCCCTTAGGGTTGAGATGGCATCAACAAGTTCCGGATCGTTCTTGAGTGCTGCAACTATTTTTCCTTTCTGGTAATAGTATCTCGTGACAATTTCCATTTTCAGTAGGTCTTTGATCTGATCACTGTATTTTTGCAAATCCTCCTGCTTGTCTTTTCCCATCCGGGTGTTCAAATGGTCGTATTCCTCCTTGATGGCATTGAAGTAGTTCTCCTTCAGTGCAACATTTTTAAGATCTTCAAGCGCCCGCTCGCTTTTGGTCTTATAGGAATAGTCCTTGCCCTGGATATATGCAAGGAAACCATTGTAAAGGGAATCACTGATCTCAAAAGAGTCGGCCGGGGCAATCGTTGAATGTTCGCGTGCAAATTTGGTGGCATAATCAAATACAAAATATTTGCCATAGAGTGCAAGTGCAAGACTGCTGTACTGCCTTGCCTTAGTAATCACATCGGGGTTGATGCCACCACCGTCATAGACAGTCCGTCCGTTTTTAGTCTTGAACGCCCTGATCAGTGAATCGGGAATCTTCCCGAAAGAGCCGTCCTTCTTTTTATGCTCATAGTCGATTGCCTGAATGCATCGTCCGCTCGGAATGTAATACTTTGCAACAGTTATCTTCATCTGGGCATTGTAAGAAAGCGGCACAACGTTCTGAACCAGGCCTTTTCCAAATGTCCGCTGGCCTATGACCACACCACGGTCAAGGTCCTGAAGCGAGCCGGCAAGAATTTCACTGGCAGAGGCACTCGACCTGTCAACAAGCACCGCAACGGGGATTATCAGGTCCACGGGTGGATTCATCGTTGCATGGGAACGGTTTTTATCGGCCATCTTTCCTTTGGTGCTCACGATCTCCTGCCCGCGTTCTACGAAAATATTGGCAATATCAACGGCTTCGTTGAGCAATCCGCCTCCGTTACCCCTCAAGTCGATGATGATCCCCTTGAGTTCGGTTCCCTCCTTCAACTTCACGAAGGCCTGTTTTAACTCTTTTCCGGCATTCTGGGTAAAGCCCGTGAGTTTGATGTAACCGATATTTTGTCCAACGATTCCATAGTAAGGAATGTTGTCTATCTTAATATTCTCCCTGGTAATCGTTTTTTCAAACGGTTTACCCTCCCCCTCGCGCTGGATCAGGAGATTTACTGTCGTTCCTGCCTGTCCTTTCAGGATGGAGCTTACATCTTCATAGGATTTACCCTTGGCTTGCTTGCCGTTGACTTCCAGGATCCTGTCACCAGCCTTTAAACCCGATTTATCGGATGGTGATCCTTCGTAAGGTTCCGATATCACAATGTAGTCTCCCTGCTGATGGATCAGGGATCCGATTCCTCCATACTGACCGGTGGTAATGAACTTGTAGTCCTCCACCTGAGATTCGGGGATGAAATTGGTGTATGGATCGAGGGATTCAAGCATTGCCTCAATTCCGGTCTGTGTTAATTCCCCGGGGTTGATCTCGTCAACATAGTCCTGGTTCAGCTCCTTGATCATGTTGGAATAGATGTCAAGGTTTTTCATGATCTCAAACCCCTGCTGGTTGGGAGCCTGTGCCACAGCGCCATGAAAAGGTAATACAATGCTGAAAATCAATAAAATATATCCTGTAATTCGTCTCATTCTTATTGGTTATTTCAAAAATTTATTGTTCTGCTATTTTACCATTTTGTGGATACGGGGCATGTCCGCATTTTTTGGATACGGGGCATGCCCCGTATCTACGGTACGGGGTCATATCCGCTGCCACCCCATGGATTGCACCTTCCGATCCTTTTCAACGTCATCCACCCGCCTTTGAATGGGCCATATTTAACAATGGCATCCACGCCATAAACCGAACAACTCGGTGAAAAACGGCAGGATGGCAACAGGTAGGGTGAAATGGCGCCCTGGTAAAACCGGATCAATAAAATGAAAAAACTACCCAGTAACTTTTTCATTTTCTTCAATTAAACGTTGTAAAAGTAGAATTATTTTTGCTTCAATCAGGCTATATGCCACTATTTCTTTGGCTGTGTAGGTGATGCAGAAAACGATTTGAGTGCCGGTACCTGAAATATTGTCGTAAAGAAGTTGTTTATTCAGCCGGTAGGCTTCCTTCATCCGCCGGCGGACCAGGTTCCGGTCAACCGCCCGCCGGAAATTGTACTTCGGAACACTCATCATAACTTGCACTGGCGAAGTGGTTTCATCAGGCAGCACCCGTGACCAGTTTATCCGGAATGGGGAGAGGTGAAATTTGCTGCCTTTTGCAAACAACATCCCGATGAGCCGGTGGCTGCAAAGTCGTTCTTCTTTGGTAAAGGTTTTTTTCAAACCGGAGGTCACTTCTTTTTTGCTTCGTTTTGCAAAAACAGGTCAATGGCTGCTGTCATGGAGGCAGCAACCTGTGTAGGGGCTTCCACATGCAGGGTCAGCCCGGCATCTTTTACAGCCTTGTGTGTTGTAGGTCCGAAAGCGCCAATGGCCGTATCGCCCTGGATAAAATCCGGAAAATTCTTCATGAGCGATTTTATCCCCGAAGGACTGAAGAATACCAGAAGGTCATAATTCTGAATTTCGATATCCGAAAGATCGCTTGCCAGGGTACGGTAGATGATCGCTTTTTTATACTGGATTTTGTTCTCTTCCAGCATCCTGGGTATCTCCTGTTTGTGAATGTCGGAGCATGGGAGAAGGAATTTTTCGGTTTTGTGCTTTTTGATCAGCTCGATGAGATTGGCATAATTCTCCTTGCTGTGGAAAATTTTCCGTTTTCTGAACTGGACATACTTCTGAAGATAATATGCCGTGGATTCGGAGATGCTGAAGTACTTCATGGTTTCAGGAACCTCGACCCTCATCTCCTTGCACATCCTGAAGTAATGGTCAACCGCATTGCGCGAGGTGAAGATCACTGCGGTATAGTCCAGCAGGTTTACTTTATCCTTGCGGAAATCCTTGGCTGGAATTCCGTCAATTTTAAAGAATTTACGAAAGGTAATGTTGACATTGAATTTTCGTGCTATCTCACCATAGGGTGATTTCTCAAAATCGATAGGCTGAGGCTGGGAAACAAGGATATTCTTTATTTTCAAGGTCGTACCGTATTAACGTTCACACTCACGAAATCCTTACGCTCCCGTAGCCTTTGTTTGATTAAGCAAAATTTTAATGAGAACCAGCAGGGGTAAAATTTCGAGGCTGCAAAGATACACAAATAAAAATAAATATGAAAACTTACTCAACGCTATACCAATAAAAAAGCCACGCATGAACCTGAGTGCAAACAGGAGAATAAACAGCGCAAGGCAGATGTATAAAATCGCCACTGATTTCAGATAGACGATAAAAACCATGAAGACCAACAGCATAGGCCCTGATAACAGGGCAAAAATGAGAAGGTTAAGCAAGTAGTTGCCTGTGGTCTCTTTTGTTTTAAAAATCACTCCCAACACCTGGATCATGGCAAGTTTTACGGCTAATACTCCGATGTTTACCATCGTTATCAGCCCGTAAAGTGTGATGCCTGAAATACCCCGGACCGAATAACCTAGAATCAATTCGTTGAATTCGTAGATTAACAGGGAAAACGTCAGAAAATAAACAATTCCAAGGGCAACAGCAATTCGTTCCTGGAAAAGATTGCCATCGCGGGTGAGCTGGTTTATAAAGCGCTTCGAAAATGGTGCACGAAAAATCTGCTCGACTCTTTTGTGGTAAAATACCTGTACCCAGGCAATCAGAACCAAACACAACACCAGCACGCCAAGCACCCAGTCCGGCTGTGATTCCCTTGGGTGGAGAGCCTGGAATTCAGTTGGTTGAAGCTTGTGTGCCTGGAAAATGGATTTGCCGTAAACGGGTTTGGGAAATACAACACTTTGCATTCCTTTCGTCGTATCTGTTGATGAGGTTATCCTGCTCATGCCTGCAAGAAATCAGGTGGCAGGTTCCGAACGAAAAAATCCCAAAGCTTATCCTGGGGAGGGGGTGCGGTTACCTTCAGGAGTTCATTTTTAACCGGATGGATGAACTCGATCGAGCGGGCATGAAGATGAATAAAACCACCTTCGTTGGATCGCGGGTATCCATATTTAAGATCACCCTTCACAGGGCATCCCATCGATGCCAACTGTGCCCTGATCTGGTGGTGACGGCCGGTAAGAAGTGTTATTTCCAACAGGTAATAGCCGTCACTTTTATCGACGATTTTATAAATAAGCTCTGCCTGCTGTGATCCGGTAACAGGTTTGTCATGCACAAATGACTTGTTCTTTTCAGGATTTCGGGTCAGGTATTGCACCAGGTGGTTTTCAGGCCGTGGGGGGCTGTTTTTAACAACGGCCCAATAGGTTTTATGGATTTTTCCATCGCGAAGCAGGATGTTGAGACGCGACAAGGCCTTGGATGTCCTTGCAAAAATCAAGGTACCGCTCACCGGACGGTCAAGCCTGTGCACAACTCCCAGGAAGACTTCACCTGGTTTGTCATACTTTTTTTTCAGGTAGCGTTTTAGGATTTCGCTCAGAGGTTCATCCCCGGTTTTATCTCCCTGGACAATATCCGAAGGCCTTTTGTTCAGGATGATCAGGTGGTTGTCTTCGTAAAGGATGTCCTGATCAATACTGTTCTTTTTCATTTGGGAAGTCGAGGGTTTTCACATCCTGGATGTAATTGTTAACCGCACCCCTCACCTCTTCAGACAGGTTGGCATACCGCCGCAGAAACCGGGGTGAAAAATCCATCGTAATGCCCAGCATGTCATGTAAAACAAGCACCTGGCCGTCGACATCCTTGCCGGCTCCTATTCCGATAATCGGAATTTTCACTGCTTGTGTCACTTTGGCACCCAACGCTGCCGGGATCTTTTCGAGCACAATGGCAAAACAACCTGATTTTTCAAGCAGGTGAGCATCGTCAACTAACTTTGAAGCTTCCTCTTCACTGGTTGCCCTGACAACATAGGTTCCGAACTTATGAATGGATTGCGGCGTAAGCCCAAGGTGTCCCATCACCGGAATGCCGGCCGACAGGATCCGGTCGACAGATTCCAGGATCTCTTTGCCCCCCTCCAGCTTAACAGCATCAGCCCCGGCTTCCTTCATGATCCGGATGGCAGAATTCAGCGCCTCTTTTGAATTTCCCTGGTAGGTGCCAAAGGGCAAATCAACGACTACAAGTGCCCGCTTTACCGCCCTGACAACGGAAACACCGTGGTATATCATCTCATTCAGGGTTATGGGTAAGGTGGAGCTGTGCCCCGCCATAACATTTGAAGCTGAGTCCCCAACGAGGATCACATCAATACCCGTACTGTCAAGAATTTTAGCAAAGGAGTAATCATATGCCGTCAGCATGGCGATTTTAACCCCTTTTATTTTCATCTCCTGAAGCACATGTGTGGTGACCTTGGTCACATTCCGGAAGGATATAGCAGTTGACATAATATCAATTTGAGAGCAAATTTACGATATTTTTATGTACTTTTGCCAAATACAAAATACTACCAGCATGCGCTATGTAAGATTCATGCCACTCTTTCTGCTGCTCATTCCCGTTCTGTTTTCCTGCAATAAGGATTTAAATGTCAATGCCAAATGGGAAGATGTAACTGTTGTTTACGGACTGCTCGACTGTTCTGATACCGCCGTATTTCTCAAAATCACCAAAGCCTTCCTGGGTGAGGGGAATGCACTTCAGTTTGCCAAAGTCCCCGATTCCAGCAATTATCCTAATGTTCTCGATGTCAGAATGGATGAGTATGCCAATGACGGTGTCACATTCCGGAAATCCTATTCTTTCGATACACTGATGATCCACCACAAGCAACCAGGTGATTCAGCCTTCTTTTATTATCCCGACCAGTTGCTTTATTACTCGCTGACCAAGGGTAAGATGAAACTGGATAGCAGTTGTTTGTACAAACTTTTAATAAAAAATAAAAAAACCGGGAAGGAGATTACCGCAGAAACGCGCCTGGTTAGTGATTTTACTCAAATTTTACCCAATGGCACTGCCAGTTTTATTCCCGGGAGGACCTCAAAAGTAAAATGGCATTCAACAAAAAATGGTAATGCAACAAGGTACCAGCTGGATATCCGCTTTTACTATATTGAGTCGCTGAAATCCAGTCCCAGTGTAAAAGACACAACTTTTATTACCTGGCAGGTTTTCAATGATTATAAGCCTACCAATCCTTCTGTTGGTCAGGATATGGAGTATGACATTCCCGGAAATAGCTTTTATACCGTTGTCGGTGCAAAAATTAAACCCGACTCCCTCGTTACCCGCGTGGCATACCAATGTCTGTACACATTTTCAGTTGCGGCACCTGAGTTCAACACTTATATCGAAGTAACAGAGCCTTCCATCGGCATCATCCAGGAAAAGCCGGCTTATACCAACATAACAAATGGAATCGGGTTGTTCTCCTCCAGATTTCTTAAACCACGGTTCCCGAAACAAGCATTTGGGGATACTCCCGGTGATTTTTTAGGAATAAGCCAGGTCACTGTCGATTCACTTAAGGGGAACTCCCATACAAAACATTTGGGCTTCTGATTTTCCGCCAGCTCTCCATTCCTGTCTTTTTGTCACCCGTCTGACACAAAATCTGCTTTGGTACAATGATTGACTATTCGGGATCAAATTCGAACTAATTTATCGTTTATTAATAAGGAGATTTGAAAATGGCAAAAATTATTGGTATTGATCTTGGTACCACCAACTCCTGTGTGGCTGTAATGGAAGGGAACGAACCCGTTGTAATTCCAAACAGCGAAGGGAGACGTACTACCCCATCAGTTGTCGGGTTTACCGATAACGGTGAACGCAAGGTAGGAGACCCGGCCAAAAGGCAGGCAATCACCAATCCAAAAAACACCGTGTTTTCCATCAAGCGCTTTATGGGCGAAACATGGGATCAGGTGCAAAAAGAGATTAAACGTGTACCTTATATGGTATCAAAAGGGGAGAATAATACCCCGCGCGTCGATATCTCCGGAAAACTTTACACCCCGCAGGAAATCAGTGCAATGGTTCTTCAGAAAATGAAGAAAACAGCTGAAGACTATCTTGGCCAGGAGGTCAGGGAGGCTGTTATTACTGTTCCTGCTTATTTTAGCGATTCACAACGCCAGGCAACCAAGGAGGCCGGGGAGATAGCCGGGCTTACGGTCAGGCGTATCATCAACGAGCCAACTGCTGCTGCACTTGCCTATGGGCTCGATAAAAAACATAAAGATATTAAAGTTGCTGTGTTCGATCTGGGCGGAGGAACGTTTGATATCTCCATCCTGGAGTTAGGCGAAGGTGTTTTTGAAGTAAAATCCACCAACGGGAACACCCATCTTGGGGGAGACGACTTTGACCATGTGATCATAGACTGGCTGGCAGATGAATTCCAGAAAGATGAAGGTCTTGATCTGCGCAAAGATCCAATGGCATTGCAACGGTTAAAAGAAGCTGCTGAAAAAGCAAAAATCGAACTGTCAAGTTCGATGGAAACGGAAATTAACCTGCCGTATATCATGCCTGTAGACGGCGTTCCAAAGCATCTTGTGAAAAAGATCTCACGTGCAAAATTTGAACAACTGGTCGACAGCCTGGTCCAGTCAACAATTCCGCCATGCCAGAAAGCCCTGCAGGATGCGGGTCTCAAGGCCTCCGAAGTGGATGAGGTAATCCTCGTCGGAGGATCAACCAGGATTCCTGCAGTGCAGAAACTGGTCAAGGAGTTCTTTGGCAAGGAGCCTTCCAAGGGTGTCAATCCGGATGAAGTGGTCGCCATTGGCGCCGCCATCCAGGGTGGTGTGCTCACCGGTGAGGTAAAGGATGTTTTGTTGCTTGATGTAACACCGTTGTCGTTGGGCATTGAAACCCTTGGCAGTGTGATGACCAGGCTCATCGAGTCGAACACAACCATTCCGACCAGGAAATCGGAGGTGTTTTCAACTGCAGCCGACAGCCAGACCTCTGTGGAAATCCACATCCTGCAGGGAGAACGCCCCATGGCGAACCAAAATAAAAGCATCGGACGATTCCACCTTGACGGCATTCCACCTGCACAACGTGGCATTCCCCAGATCGAAGTAACATTTGACATCGATGCAAACGGAATCCTGCATGTCACTGCCAAGGATAAAGCAACCGGCAAGTCGCAGCAAATCAGAATTGAAGCATCTTCCGGTCTTTCAGATGACGATATCCGCCGCATGCGTGAAGAGGCCCAGGCCAATGCGGATGCAGATAAAAAAACCAAGGAGGAGGTTGACAAACTCAACCAGGCTGATAGCCTTGTTTTCCAAACGGAAAAGCAGTTGAAGGAGTTTGGAGATAAACTTCCCGCCGATAAAAAAGCTGCCATTGAAAAGGCTGCCGAGGAGTTAAAGAATGCTCACAAAAATCGCGACTTTGCTGCTATTGATTCTTCCATGGCAAACCTGAATTCAATGTGGCAGACTGCCAGTGAGGAGATGTATAAGAATTCTTCGCAGAGCGGTCCTCAGCCCGGACAGCCTAATGATCCGGGGCAGGGTCAGCAGGGCCAAAAAGGTTCCGGTAATGACGAAGTTACAGATGTTGACTTCGAGGAGGTCAAGGATAAATAAATCACCGTTTCGGCAGGTTTTTAAAAAGGCTGATCTTTTAACATGGATCAGCCTTTTTTTAATGGTTTGTTAATAAATAACCCTAAGAAAATCAAAAAATTATTAGCAATTTTGTAGATTCATTCCCTTGAAGTGTTTAAAGGTTAAAACTATGAGGTATCGATATGCATTTTTAGGTTTCTTCCTCCTCCTGATGGTCTTTTTTATACCAGCCGGCTTCAGTCAGACCGTCACGGAACTGGTTGTTCCAAAGTATTTTGGAAGTAAAACTGCAGCAGCGGCAAATAATGGCAGAACTGCATTTGCCATTTGTTTTAAAATTGACGGTCTGTTGGCCAGTACGGCGTATGACCTTAAACCCGGGCTCGGGCTGGTTTCGGATGCAACCACAACCTTTGGTGCTGGAAACTACTGGAATGGAACTCTTTTTACCGGTACCACCAGTCTTACAAGTTACTTTACAACAGATGCTTCCGGTAGCAGCGGACCTGTATGGGTTTTCTATCAGCCGACAGGTAATGCAAGCCGTTTTGATGCCGGTCAGCAACACAATGTTCGGCTGGCGTGGGTTGCCACAGGAGGTACCATGCCAGGCTCTCCGATATTTATTGGTGCCAAAATACTTACCGCCCTCGATGTAGCAGTTACCGAGCGTACCCCGGCCACCACCGATGACGGATATTTTATTAAAGGCAGTTCACTGGCCCCTTCAAACGGGAAGTACATGCTGATGTTCGACAATGAGGCGGGAACAGGAGATCCGCTGTTTGCCTACATGATTTTACCTATGATCCCCACGCAGTCTGCCAATCTTGAATTGCCCGTGCCGGTCAATGATGTATATATGCAGGCCGGGACAGCTGTAGCCGGCGATTATGCAGCAGTAGTACCAATCGGGGCCAACAACCCCAATGGTGTTCGCAGGGTTGAATCCCGCAGTGCTGATAACAGCGTGTTTGCTTTCAATACCAGTGCCAACGGTACATGGCCCAGCGGGGCAAATTCGACTTCCGCGCTCCGAAGGGATGTAGTCACATTCACCAGTACGGATACTCCGTTAACCCCTGCAGGACCAGGATTACCTGCAGTGTCTACCAATCCTGTCGTAACCAACATCTCGTTCAATACCGCCACGGGGGGGGGGAATGTAACCAATACAGGCGGTACGGCAATTTCAGCACGCGGTCTTTGCTGGGGTACCAGCGCCAATCCTTCCATAACCGGGGCACATTCTGTGGAACCCGGTACGCTTGGAGCATTTTTGAGCAACATAACAGGACTGTTGCCAAGCACAACCTACCACTTGCGTGCCTATGCCACCAACACCTCAGGAACCAATTACGGAGCAGATATTACCTTCAGTACACTTTGCGAGGTGATCGCTCCATTACCCAACTTCTCAGCCAGTAAAGTAAACCTGACTGTTGGGGAGAGCATCAATTTCTTTGATTCCACCAAATTCTGTCCGGATACCTGGAGCTGGTCTTTCAACGGCGGTGTGCCGAGCACCTCCACGGCACAGAATCCAACAGGAATTACGTATAGCTATGCAGGAAACTATACAGTATGTCTTACTGCAACCAATCAGTGGGGACAGCAAACAACCTGCAAATCTGCCTACATTCACGTGATAGGTCCGACCAATGCACCCATCGTGATGACAGAAATCAACTACCGGTCACCCCTGGGTGGTACCGATTCACTGGAGTTTGTTGAGTTGTATAATAATGGTTTACAACCAGTTGACCTGGCCGGTTTTTACTTCAGCAAAGGAATTGATTATACATTCCCTGCAATGACCCTCAATTCACACGCCTATGTGATGGTTGGGAAAAGCAGTTCACTGATCGCTTCAACTTACGGGGTTCAGGCCCTGCAATGGAATGCTGGCTCTGCACTCAGCAATGGCGGCGAGCCCATTGTTCTGAAAGATCTGTTTGGTTTTGTCGTCGATTCAGTTTCATACCTGCCTACCCTGCCATGGGATACTATGGCCAATGGCAGAGGCCCGACCCTCGAACTTTGCGATCCTAACTCAAACAACCTGCTGCCTGCAAATTGGAGGCATGCTGTTGAATATAAAGGGAAAACGCCTGTGGGTGATTCGCTTTTTGCCTCCCCTCTGGCAGGATGTTCCGACCTTCCCATGGCAAATTTCCTTGTCAGTGATTCAACCATCAGCATAGGGCAGACGGTAACATTTACGGATGCTTCCACGGGTGGAGTTACCTCCTGGTTCTGGGAGTTTGAGCGGGGAGTCCCTGAAACCTATAATGGGCAGACACCACCCCCTGTGCGCTACAATGTTATGGGCTCCTATGATGTTGCACTCACCGTAACAAATGGGGCAGGACAACGAAAAAAATATAAACCTGCATTTATCCAGGTTGGTCCGGCGGGAGTTGCATCCCTTTCCGGTATCAAGGGCTTTTCCGTTATCCCAAATCCATCTGTTAACGGTAAATTTTCAGTCGTTCTCAAATCGGCCGCTCACAGGGAAGTTAAGATATTTTCAAGTGTGGGAGTCCTCATTCACTCTATTCAGAACAATACCACTGAAATTGTATTTAATCTTCCGGTACTTACAAAAGGTTTGTATTTCATACAGGTCAAAGATATTGAAACAGGCATTATTAATACACAGAAACTAATCATTCAATAACAACCAATAAAATCAAACATTTATGAAAAAACAATTACTTTTTCTTGTCGTCTTTCTGACGGCTGGACTTTTTGCAATCGGACAGGGCAATGAGGATTTCACCCATTACCCTGAGACCGCAAATGCCTATCATGATGGGTCATTTACCGGAATGGATGGATCGACCTGGACTTATAAACAATGCAGGGGGGACTCTGTGATCACCGCTCCTTCGCCAACTCTAGGAAAGAACAGAACACCGCCTTCTGAAATGGTTTCTGGTACAATCCACAATGGGTGCGGAACAATCAGTTTTGACTACAAGCAACCGTTTACCACGGCTGTGAATTTAAATCTGCTTGTAAATGGCCTTCTTGTGAAAAACGTTATCAGCACAGTCCAAGGAGCCCTAAATAATTCCGGACCGGTTATAGTCAATGTGCCTGGCGATTTTACGCTTATGTTTCAACAATCTGGTGTGACATCAGGACAGGTTACCATCGACAACGTGATTTGGACGGCATACAATGGTGGTCCATTACCAGAACCAACCAACTATCCGACCAGTTTTACAGCTGCTACTTCTCCATTTACCATCAACCTTGCCTGGACTGATGCAATAGGAGCACAATTGCCGGTTGCATATATCATTCTTGCAAGCGACCAAAATAACATTGTTACGCCGGTCGACGGAACCCCTGTTCCTGATGACGCAAACTTAGCTGATGGTCATGGTTCGCTCAACGTCCTCCAGGGTGTTCAACATGCCTCCTTTGGAAATTTACCGGCAAGTAAACAATATTATTTTAAAATTTTTCCATATACAAATTCAGGAGCCCTCATCAACTACAAGACTGATGGTACAGCTCCCAGCGCAACCGCCACAACTGCAAATACCGTTATCATTGACAGTATCCATTTTACCAATAAAACATTTAGAAACTGGATCGTGAAAAATGTAACCGGGGCTGAAGTTTGGGGAATTGACACCATCCATCTGGCCAATAATCCTTTTGCCAGCATGAGTGGATATCTGGGTGCTTCTCATGTCAATGAAGACTGGCTTATCTCACCTGCGATGAATTTTAACCTCTATCTCAACGAGGCTCTTACTTTCGTGTCTGCTTACAAATATTCAGGAGCGCCACTTGAAGCACTAATCTCAAACGATTACGACGGAGTTACAAACCCTGGTGACTTTACATGGACACCCCTTACAGCTACATGGTCAGCTGGTAACTTTGTATGGACCCCATCCGGAACCATAAATGTTAGCGGTACAAATGGCACTCATGTTTATATTGGTTTTAAATATACATCAGATGCTACGGCTGCTTCAACATGGGAGCTTGATGACATTGTAATCACCGGAGATCTCCTGATTGGGATCGGTGAAAAGAGTTCAAATGAAGGTGGATTCACTGTTAACCCGAACCCTGCTTCCGGAAAATGCAACCTGAAGTTTAACAATGATGGGGTGAAGGAAATTCAGGTTATTTCGGCTGTAGGCGGCACTGTATTGACAGCCTCTACTGATGTAGCGAATTTCTCACTGAACCTCAATAGTGTAGCTCCTGGTGTCTATTTTGTCAAGGTATATATGCCTGCTGCAAAAACCACACAGGTTAGAAAACTGGTGATTCAATAATTTTTTCACAAGGATGTTAGGTCGCCTCACCCGGGGCGACCTTTTTTTTTTCTATTTTTGTGACTTACAAGTATCCTCCCCATGTGGCGACTAATTGTCTCTCTCTCTCTCTTATTTCTGTTGCCCGATATGCAGCTCATGTCTCAGAAACCTGCCGGAGGTAACGATCCCGATACTCCTCTGCGCGTTGAAATTCCGGCACATTCCGTCAACGAGACATACCGGATTCTATCCTGCGGAAACAAAGGACTGGTCCTGTTTTTCAGAAGCCAGGAGGCACCGGACGATGCTCACACAAACTGGTATTTCTCATGTTATGACACAAATCTTCAGCAAACCTGGGTTAAAAGCATCCCACTTTTCAATGATCAGGATTACAGGTTCCAGGACAACGGAAAGGATACATTAGCGTTACTGTTTGGTCATACCGGAAAATCGAAAGGCCCTGAAAATTCGTTTGAAATAGTTCGAATCGCTTTGCGCACAGGTACCATGATCCTTAATACAGGGAGTGTTGCCCCAGGTACTGATATTGATGCATTTGGAGTCTGCAAGGGCAGGGGATGGCTTGGTTTGAATGTGAGAAACCAGGCAGGGAAAATTTTGAACCTTGATTTGGCGAGGGGAATCACCAGGTTATTTTCGTTGGGAAACGGCAACCAGATATCTGTTCTTTGGATGAAACCGGATTCAAATGCCACATCCTTATCTGCTATTGTTGGACGCCAGATATCGAAGAAGTCCGTTGAATATTATCTTGTGAAATATGACACAGCAGGAGTAATTAAGCGAGAGGTGCTCATAGGAACACAAAGCGGGGAGCGCACTTTGACCCAGGTCAGGGTCGCAGCGACGGCCCAAGGCGCTGAACTTGTAATGGGCAGTTACGGCCAGGGAGTGCCCGTTTCCTCGCAGAAGAACAAGTCGCCGGATGAGTCCACCGGGTTGTTTGCAACCCTGATAAAAGAGGGTGCCCAGCGTGGTATCAATTTTTACAACTTCCTGGAGATGAAGAGTGCCAGCGCCATTGTTGGTGAGAGTGATATTGTGAGTCTCAAGAAAAAAGCGCTGAAGAAGCAAAAAACACTTGCAGAATACTCCCTGGACTATTCTGTACTAATGCATGATGTGATCGAAGACGGAGATCACCTGGTATTGACCGCGGAGTTTTTTTCTCCGCAATACCACACAGAGAGTTTTACCGATTTTGACTTTTATGGGCGGCCCTACACAAATAGTTATTCCGTATTCGATGGGTACAGGTTTTACAATGCCCTGGTTGCAGGATTTGACAGTGATGGCAAGTTGCTCTGGGATAATTATATTGACATGCGAAATCTCGTCTCGTTCGAATTGTCGCCCAAGGTTGTAACCTTTCCTTCAGGAGATGATTTGGTATTGTGCTATGTCAGTGATGGTAAGATTGGTTCAAAGTTTATTCATGAAGGAACTGTTGTCGAAAAACTCGATTTTTCTGCCATCGAAATGTTAAATCCTGACGACAAACTGCTTGCAGAGACCAAAGGAGGGCTAATTCACTGGTATTCAAATTATTTCCTTAGTTATGGCTACCAGGATATAAAAAATATAGCACTGGAAACCAATAATAAAAGGTTGGTTTTCTATTTCAGCAAACTGCGGTTTGAAAAATGATCGGATTATTTCTGAACGATAAACAACATGTTATCGCAATTAAGGATCATGAGGGTTGTATCCTTGTGATATTGAGGACCGTCAATCGAAAGGGTATAGGGCTGGTCGCCAGGTAAAGAAAATGGCATGGTATAATCCTTTTCAATACTTGTGGTGTTGTGGGTCTCCGTAATTTTCACAGACAATGTGGAGTCGAGTTTGTTTTCCACGTTCAATATTCCCAGTCCATCACAGGGAGCGGCTGTCTTTTTCTTGGTACAGGCAGATAAAACCAGGAATGTGGAGAAACAAATAGTGGCAAGAACGAAGGCTGTCTTTTTCATGGGATGCGGATTGTTAATTGCAAAAATACAAGGTTTCATTCAATATCAAATCACACAGGATCAATTTTTTTTCTTTTTCCCGCAACAGTTTCTTCCTTTGATGTAAAATCACGTTTTATTTAAGAAACAGCTAATGTGTAAATGGATTAAATAGAGTACTATATTGGTGATTTTCAGGCCCGATGCACTTTCGTAATTCTCTGTTTATTCAATAATCACCAGTAACATGACAAAATAAAAAGTGTTATGGTTGTCTGTGATTGTTGGAATTTCCCAATATTATATTAACTTTGTTGATTCTGAGTACTTGTGTGAAGTTGACTGAGAGGTTTTCTTCAGTGCAGGCAACCTTTTGAGTGAAACTTTTGTCGTATATTTGAGTATAACATAACAGAGCGTCTTCATCTACAAATTCTAATCATATGTTCCAGCGATTTATACGCCTATTCCTTCTCGCAGTACTTTCCCTTTCTACAGGTGTGGGAATCCTCGCCCAATGCCCGGATACACATCCGGTCATCACTGGTCCTGATGTTGTTGGGGCGAGTGCAACCCCTGTAAAATACGTTACTCCATTGGTGACCGGTCACTATTACACATGGAAAGTAACAGAATTTCAGGGAGGTCTTCCCGTTGGTCTTCCTGTTATCACGACAAATTTTACCGGTGAACTCGATCAGGTTTGGGCTACTCCGGGTGATTATCAGATTGAACTCAGCGAAGGAATCACAGGCAACCCATGTACTGCCGTTGCTGTAACCCCTCCTCTTAGTGTGCTGGTGAAACCTATGCTGGCTGCCTATTTCTATTATGAATTTGATGCTGCTCACGGCTGTTATTATAATGAGGTTAACTTTACCGCCACCGGCGACGGGAAGTATCCACCCGAAGATCCTTCCATTACCTATGATTGGAAATACAGGGTTTACAGTCCGCAAGGACCGTGGACTACTGCCAATATTACTCCCTTAGGTCCGAATACCGCGAAAATAAATTTCCCCTCGACTCCGGGAGTAACCTATGAGGTCAATCATAAAGTTTCAAAGGTGATTGCTTCGAGAACCTGGGAAGATGAGATTACCGATTTTGTTTATGTTGATCCTGATAAGTACAAGCCGGTTGTTGTGCTTGCCACCCCGGCCACACCAAACTGCCTCAACCAGGCTTTTTCATTCAGCGCAGAGGGAAGTTTGCCAACGTTAATGCCAACAACTGAAACCTTTCTTTATGTAGATTGGGATTTCGGCGATGGCACCACCCAGCATTATCCCCTGGTACCGGGATCCATACCCCAGCTGACCACAACACATACCTATTCCAGTCCCGCGGCAGGCCTGCTTGTCACGGTTACGCTGACTAATACGATCAATTGCACGGTATCCAAAACCATCCAGCTTGATGTTCCCAACACCATTCCGGTTGCAGCTTTTTCCTTTGCTCAAACCTGTGTGAATGAACCGGCCCCGTTTACTGATCAGTCACTCCCAAGTATTGGCACGATCACTGACTGGTGGTGGAGCTGGGATGATGGTTCCCCCACAACCCATTACAGCACCATTCCCCCGGGAACACCTCCGCCTGCAATCGTTACGCATGTTTTCACCGACCTGGTCCAGCACAATGTAACACTGAAAGTGCGCAACACCAATGGGTGTGAACATACCACCCTCGCCGTTCCTATTTTGGCCCAGCCTTCGCCCAAAGCTGATTTTACTTACCCGCTTATGACTTGTACTGGCGATGCAGTACAGTTTAGTTCAGCGTTGAGTTCCCCACTGACAGGAACGCCAATTGCTTCCTACCTCTGGAATTTCGATGATCCCACCTCGCCAAACAATACATCTGCCGATGCCAATCCCACTCACCTTTTTACAGGTCCCGGTAGTTATCTTGTATCTCTGACCGTTACCAACCAGGCAGGTTGTGCAAATACGAAAACACTGACCACCACCAATGCGCTGGTTGTAAATCCGCATCCGTTCATCGAGTTCAGCATGGTTCAGGGAGCTACTGCTTATGAACAGATTTTTACCGCTCAAATTGACCTGTCACAAAATGTCAATAACAATGTTTACTGGGAATTCGGTGACGGAACGAATGGTTTCGGCTCACCAATAACACACACCTATCCCGGACCGGGCGCCTACACTGCCCAATGTACCGCCATCGATATGGTAACCGGTTGTTCTTCAATTATTACGCATTCACTGATGCTGGGCGCCCCCCCCGCGGCCTGTTTCACAGCCAACCCACCCAACCAGTGCCAGAATGCGATTGTACAGTTCATCCCATGCCCTCCCGGCGGTTTGATCACTACAGAAGACTGGGATTTTGGCGATGGCTCACCCATACTGCATCTTGTTCCGCCAGCTGTACCAGGCAACCCGACCCATACATATTTAGCCCCCGGCCCCTATACGGTTAGCAGGGTGTTGAACCTGGGCACCCCGCTTGAAGTATCCTTCTCTGTGTTGGTTACGATCTTCGAAGCACCCACAGCGACCTTCACATGGTTCAGCGATCCTGAACACATGCACCAGGGCCAGGCGTGCAATGGCCAGACTGTCTATTTCTCCGATGGTTCCTACTCCAATTCAACCCCTCCGGGAACGATCTACCAGTGGGCGTGGGATTTTGACGATCCTCTTTCGGCGCCAAACAATACCTCCACTGTGATGAACCCGTCACATACCTTCACCACGGTAGCCAACGGCGGCAAAGCGGTTTACAATGTTACACTAAAGGTTAAGGAAAACCTCCAGGATTGCGAAAGCCCGATAGTTACCATACCAGTGACGATCAACCCGCCGATCCCTGTGGATTATACCATCCCCACGGTGGCTTGCGTAGACCAGATCGTTACGTTCCAGTCCACGGGGATGAACCCCCTTACGATTTCCGCATGGACCTGGGACTTTGGCGACGGACTCCCCGTTTCACACGACCCGATCAGTACGACACATTCTTATCTTGCATCTGCAACTGGTGTGCATACGACTACCCTTACCGTTACCGACATCAACGGATGTACCAACTCAATTTCCAAAGATATCAATGTGATCCCGTCGCCAACGGCAGGCTTTACCTTCTCTGGGCCGAGCTGCGAAGGCGAGTGGGTCTATTTCACAGATCAGTCAGTTCCAGGCGGCCCGCTTGGCGATCATATCGTATCCTGGGAATGGACCTGGGGTGATGGCTCAACACCCGATCCCGAGATCGTTCTGTTCGGCAATAACCCGAACGTACAGCATAAATTCCCGGTTGTTTTGGGAACCTATTCATGGCCTGTGAAACTGAAGGTAACCAATACCTATGGCTGCGTGAATGAGATCACCATCAATGTGAGCATACTCCCTGCGCCTGTTGCCAGTTTCACCACGCTTCTCGGTACCAACCAGTGCGAAGGACAGCCGGTACAGTTTCAGAGCTTATCCGATCCCAATGGCGGAGGCCCGATCATCGAGTGGGCATGGAATTTTGGCGATGCACCACCCAACAATACTTCCCCGGCGGAGAATCCGACCCATACTTATGCAGCAAGCGGCACTTATACGGTAACGTTGAAAGTAAAGACAGCCAACAACTGTTACAGCGCGGTGTTCAGCAAGGATATCGATGTCAACCCACTGCCTGTGGCGATGTTCTCGTTCACCACGGTTTGCGAAGGCGACCCAACCGTATTCACGGATAATTCTACCGCCAACGCCCCCGGCACGATGACCTACCTGTGGGACTTTGGCGGCGGCGTTACCTCGCCCTCCCCATCACCCACGTATGTCTTCCCAATTGCGGGCTTGCATCCGGTAACCCTAACGGTGACCAACTCAAACGGTTGTACCCACCAGGTAACCCGCCAGGTGATGGTCAACCCGAAGGTGATCGCTTTGTTCCACTATACCGATCCTACCTGTGAGAACTCCCAGGTGACCTTTTACAGCGACTCTTACATTCCAACAACGCTGGGATCCACCGCCACGATGACCAACTGGTCGTGGGACTTTGGGGATCTGACAACGGGCAGCGGCCCGCTGGTGGTTCATACCTATGCAGATAACCAGAACTCTCACCAGGTGATTTTAACCGTAACAACCTCGGATGGATGTATTTCGACCGTAACGCATATCATCAGCCATTTTGCAGCGCCGATCGCCATCTTCAGTCATACAGGCTATCAGTGTGAGGACCAGACCGTTAGTTTCTTTGATAACTCCACCACCGTGGGCGGCATCGCCATCTCCAGCAGGCTTTGGAACTTTGACGACCCGGCCTCTGTAGCCAACAACACCTCCACCCTGCAGAACCCCACGCACGATTTTACCGGTCCCGGACCTTACGACGTTAGCCTTACGGTAACGGATGTGAACGGATGCGTATCGGTACCCAAGGTGATACAGATCATTATCGAGGCAAAACCGGTGGCAGACTTTACTGCTCCCCCATCCTGTCTGAACTCGGGCACTGTATTTACCGATATCTCAACACCGGCTGCCAGCATTTTACACTGGTTCTGGCAATTTGATGACGGCCTGACCGATCCCAACCAGAACCCGGTACACTTCTTCTTTACGCCTGGAACCCATTCCGCCACCCTTACGGTTACTACCTCCGCAGGATGTACGCAGTCGATTACCCGCCAGGTGGAAGTCTATCCCAAACCGATCATCTCGTTCAGCAGTACTGCCCCTGTATGCGCAGGCAATCAGGTAACTTTTACCGACTTCTCGACCACCGGCCACGGATATATCGTGTCACGGACCTGGAACTTTGGCGACGGCCCGGACGATCCTCCTACAGCCAACCCGACCATCACCCATACCTATGCTGCTGGTGGCGATTATACTGTAACCCTGAAGGTGACCACTTCCGACGGATGCACCGAGACCGGTACAGCGCCGATCCATATCCAGTTCTCGCCTGTTGCCGACTTCTATTACTCGGCGACGCTCTGCCAGGGAATGACCGTTCAGTTCAACAATGCCTCGTCTCCAAATGGCGGCAGTTCGATCAACAACTGGCTGTGGAACTTCGGCGACCTTGCTTCCGGCACGCTGAATACCTCTTCTGCACCGGATCCGACCCACACATTTACGACAGCCGGTCCTTATATCGTGACCCTCACGGTAAGCAATGCAGATAATTGTACAGGGACCACCACCCGCAATATCGTCATTGGCACATCACCCACGGCGCTTTTCACCGTCACCCAGGAGTGCCAGGACCATCCCACGGTGTTTGATGCCTCAGCTTCCAATACGGCAGGGGTAAGCGATATCAATTCATATGTGTGGGATTTTGGCGACACACAGACCGGCACCGGCCAGATCGCCAACCACATCTATTCCAACTTCGGGTATTTTGATGTCAAATTGACCATTACCAACCTCAGCGGGTGTGTTTCAACCCTTACCCAGCGTGTGTTCGTACAGCCTAACCCGATCGCCCAGTTTACCTTCAGCCAGGTTAATTGCATCGGGGCAGATGTCTCCTTCCATGACGATTCATTTATCCCCGGAGGGTTTGCAGGAAGCTTCACACAGTGGAAATGGGAGTATGGGGATGGTGTTACGGATATCTTTAACCCGGTTAATGTACCCACAGTTGTGACCCACACGTTTGCCAATAACCTCCCGGTTCATACGGTCAAGCTTACCGTGACCACACTTGCCGGCTGTGAGAACTTTGTAATCCATGATGTGAACAGCGTACCTTCACCGATCGCCCATATCACTGTCGACCCGGTAACCTGCGCAGGACAGACAGTCCAGTTCAGTTCAGGAACCTCTTCGACCAACGGCGGAAGCCCGATCCAGTCCTATGCATGGACCTTTGGCGACGGCGGAGTATCAGGCCTTCCAAATCCGGCCCATACCTATACCAATGCAGGCCCACAGACCGTTACCCTTTCGGTGACCAATGCGAGCGGCTGTGCTTCAGCCAGTGCGGATTCGAAGAACATCACCATCAATGCCAGGCCAACTGCCAACTTCACTCATGACAACCAGTGCCAGGACGGGGTGATGACCTTTACCAACACCTCGGTTCCCAATGCAGGTATCATCGTTACATCAGTCTGGGATTTCGGCGACATGACCGTTGTGACCAATCCAACGCCACCGATCACCCATACCTATCTCACCTCGGGTACCTTCCAGGTTAAATTGTCGGTTACCACCGACCTTGGATGTATGAAAGATACCACGATGGCGGTAGATGTTTATGGCAAGCCTTTTGCAGCCTTTACCACCTCCGGTGCCAACTGCGCCGGCGACTCCGTATCATTCTCAGCGATGAGTTCGATAGCATACCACGGGTATATTACCGAGTATAAGTGGGATTTTAATGATGCCACACCGGTTCAGACAATGACCACCCCGAACATCAAACACAAGTTTGTCAACGGAGGCACCTACAGTGTAAAACTGACGATCAAGACCTCGGATGACTGTACGGCAGAGAAGATCAACCCGGTTGTTGTGAAAGAAAAACCGCTTGCAGACTTCCAGTACCCTGCTGTTCGCTGTGCGGAGATCGCCATTCAGTTTACCGATATCTCCCAGGGAGGGGGCGGTGCTGCAATTACCGGCTGGCAGTGGAATTTCGGCGACCCGGGCTCAGGTGCCAATAACATCTCGGGACTTCCCAACCCATTGCATATCTTCTCGGTTGGCAACGCCAATGACACTGTAAAACTGATTGTCACCAATGCCAATGGCTGCAAGGATACCACCTTCAAGGTGATCTCCATCAATGATGCACCGGTTGCCCTGTTCACCGCCGACACAGCTTGTGTGGCAGGTCCGACACAGTTCACCGATGTCTCAACAATCGCTACCCCCGGACAAATCATAGCATGGTCCTGGATCTTTGGCGATCCGGCCAGTGGCCCGCTGAACGTATCTACCTTGCAGAACCCGACGCATAACTACAACACACAGGGAGTCTACAATGTCTACTTACAGGTGACCACAGCAACCCAGTGCGTGCATGATACGACGATCCAGATCACTGTGAACCCCAAACCTACGGCCATGTTCCAGTACACGGCGGCATGTTTGAACGACTCGGTGCAGTTCACCGATCTTTCGATCTCCCCGGGCAGCCAGGTGCAATCCTGGTTATGGGACTTTGGTTGTACCACGGGTACCTGTACATCAACCATTCAGAACCCCAAATATGCTTATACCGTTGCCGGAACCTACAATGTGAAACTTGTAGTGACCAACCTGATGGGCTGTACCGATTCGATTACCATTCCTGTAATAGCCCGTCCCAAGCCGGTGGCAAATTTTGCCCATACAGGGTTCTACTGCCCGGCCGGCAGGGTTGATTTCCAGGATCTGTCTACCGCTACAGCTTCAGCCATTGCAGAGCGTTTATGGATCTTCGAAATAGGAGCTACCTCTAATATTCCGAATCCGACCCATACTTTCGGAGTAACCGATACAACTTACCTGGTCACGCTAATTGTAACCGATACCTATGGATGTAAGGATACCCTCACCGACAGTGTCTATGTGAAGCCGGGGTTCCTGTTCTCCTATACCTATGATTCCGTATGCCAGGGATACCCCACGCATTTCAACCCACTCAACCAGACTCCGGGAGATACACTCTACTCGGTTACCTGGAATTTTGGCGACCCGGGCTCAGGAGCGAACAATATCTCACAGTTATATCGTCCTACCCATACATTTACCGGGCCGGGAAGCTATATCGTCAGGATGAAGGCCTATAACTCGGATAACTGTGTTGACAGCGTTTACCGCGAAGTGCTGGTTTACCAGACACCCAAGCCACTGTTCAGCTATGTCTCCACACCATGCGACAGCACGCTGCATTTCAGCGATTCGACACAGGTCAATGGCAGTGGAACAATTGCCACCTGGACCTGGAGATGGGGTGACGGAGCAACGACAGTCATCAACTCAGGACCCGGTATCACAGGAGATACCTCGCATTTGTATATCAATACGGGCATCTACCCTGTTACACTGATCATGACCTCCAGCCACGGATGTACCGACAGCATCACCCGTAACGTTCAGCGGTTCCCGTGCATCGCAGCAGGCTTTACCTTCAACGATACGCTGTGTGCCCGCTACAAGGTAGCCTTCTCCGACACTTCACTTCCGGTAACCCGTCTGAACCACTGGCATTGGACCTGGGGTGACGGCACCGATACGGTTTATACCACGCACAGTACGCCAATCATTCACACCTATGCCGACAGCGGGAGCTACATAGTGAACCTGGAGGTACAGGCGCTGGTCAATGGTACGACCATTACCGATAACCTGCAGAGTATTGTCAAGGTTCGCCCAACTCCAATAACCCTCTTCGCAAGTCCGTCAGTGTGTCTTAACCAGCCTACATTGTTCCGCGACACATCGAAGACCTTCGGGGCGGGGATAGCCAAGTGGAAATGGACCCTGGGTCCGGGAGTAAATGATACTTCTACATTTAAGAATCCGAAATACGTTTATGACACGGCTGGCATCTACAATGTCAAACTTGTTGTCCAGAATAAATACGGATGTAAGGATTCCCTTACCAAACCGACTAGAGTGTATGGATTGCCTGTTGCGCATTACGACAACACAGTGGCCTGTACGGGTGATCCGACCTACTTTACCGACAAGTCGGTAGCCTCGGATACTACACTATGGAAGTGGCGCTGGTCATTCGGTGATCTGACAACTACCAAAGACACCTCTCAGCTGATGGAGCCCAGTTACCGCTATCCCAACACCGGAGACTTCAATGTCAGGATGATCGTTAAGGACCACTACGGTTGTATCGACACGGTGGATTCGACTGTGAAGGTGAACATCACCCCGGTAAGTTCGTTCACCGTAGTAAACGGGTATAACGGCAAGCAGGGCCAGGTTAAGATCAACAATGTCTCCACCGGAGCTTCAAGCTATACCTGGAACTTCGGCAACGGCAAGTACTCCACCGAGGAGAACCCTGTAGCGCTGTTTACTGAGGATGGTACCTATACGATCCAGCTGATAGCGCTCAATGAGTTCAACTGTACCGATACCACATTCTACAAATATGAACTGCTGTTCAAGGGCCTCTATGTTCCCAACGCGTTCTCACCTTCGAGCACGAACCTTGGTGTAAGGCTATTCCAGCCGGTTGGAATAAACCTCAAGCAATACCATGTCACGGTGTTCGATATGTGGGGTCACCTGATGTGGGAATCAACCAAGCTTGACGACAAAGGCATGCCAACAGAAGGTTGGGATGGGACGTTTGAAGGCGTTCTGATGCCTCAGGGCAACTATATGTGGAGAGTCAGCGCCTTGTTTGTGGACGATTCTCAGTGGGAGGGCTCGGACATCGGTGTGGGCACCTCGAGCAAAACAATGGGCACAGTCACTTTAATCCGATAACCGCTAACACTTTTCTACATGAAAAAACGATATATCTATCCGATTTTAGTGATCCTGACCTTGCTGGGCATAATCGACCGGGGTCATAGCCAGGATATGAACTACTCCCAGTATTTCAGCACCCCGATGTACTATAACCCTGCCTTTACGGGGATCAACACAGGGGTCAGGGCCAGGTTCCTTTACCGTAACCAGTGGCCGAGTCTGCCGATCCCGTTCAAGTCGTACTTTTTTTCGGCCGACCTTGGCGACCGCAGCCTTCCGGGTTCTGGCGGTATTGGTATCATGATCAACCAGGATACCCCCGGAGTGGGTCTGATCAACAACTTTGGCGCTGCCCTGACCATCGGGGTAAGAATTCCTATCACCAGTTTTATGGTGAGCCAGATCGGTATCAAGGCGGGCATCATGCAACGCAGGCTCAACTGGGATGACATGGTTTATTCGAACAACCTGGATCCCAAGTATGGCAACATCTATCCATCGATGATCGCCGACCCGGAGTCGAACAAGCGTGTTGTTCCTGATTTTGGTGTTGGTGGTGTGCTGCAGTTTATCAATCCCGACGGCAACATCAGTGGGAACATCGGGTTGTCGGTTGACCATATCTTTAAACCGGACGTGAGTTTCCTGTCGGTGGGTTCTTCCCCTTACCCGAGAAAATGGGTAGGACAGTTTGATGTGATCATCGCCACAGGTCCGGGGAGTTCCTCGATGATGTCGCGCAGCTCCGATGAACCGCTGAAGGTGAACATCGGCGGGATCTACCAGAACCAGGCAAACCTGAATTCGTTACAGGTGGGCTTGAACCTGTTGAAGTATAACATTTATGTAGGCGGCTGGTTCAAGTCGACCATGACAGGTGTTGTGAACAGTTCCATCGCACTGGTAGCCGGGTACAAATACAATTTTTATGAGGATATGAACCTGAAGTTCATGTACAGTTACGACCTTCAGATCTCCGGGGCACTCCAGGGCACAGGCGGTGCACATGAGATCAGCCTGATCCTGGAGTTTGACAAGCTGTCGATCTTTGGCGGCGGAAGCGGGGGCTTTGTCCCCGGCGGAAGCGGAAGAAGAGGCGGTGGCGGAGGACCCATGGAGTGTCCGACATTCTACTAGACATAAAAAAACCGGTTCATGACGAACCGGTTTTTTTATGATTCAATGGCCTGTTACATGTTCGAAATAATCTCGGTTCCGAATTCTGAACATTTTAATTTAGTGGCACCTTCCATCAAACGCTCAAAATCATAGGTTACTCTTTTTTTGCTGATAGCGCCTTCCAACCCTTTAACAATCAGATCGGCAGCTTCATTCCAGCCCATGAATTCCAGCATCATCACACCGGAAAGGATAACCGACCCAGGGTTTACCTGGTCTTTACCTGCATATTTGGGTGCTGTGCCATGGGTTGCTTCAAATACGGCATGTCCGGTTACATAGTTGATATTGGCACCGGGGGCAATTCCAATACCGCCAACAATAGCTGCAAGTGCATCGGAGATGTAATCCCCGTTGAGGTTTAAGGTGGCAATCACCGAATATTCGGCAGGACGGGTAAGTATCTGTTGTAAAAATGCATCGGCAATGACATCCTTGACGATGATCTTTCCGGCCGCAATGGCTTCTTTTTGTGCAGTGTCAGCCGCATTTTCTCCATCTTTGGCTTTGATTCTGTCATAGGACATCCAGGTAAATACTTTGTCGCCATACTCACGCTCAGCAAGTTCATAACCCCATTGTTTGAACTGCCCTTCAGTGAATTTCATGATGTTTCCTTTATGCACCAGCGTAACGGATGGTTTTTTATGGGTGATTGCATAAAGAATGGCAGCTCTTACAAGGCGCTCGGTACCCTCTTTGGAAACCGGTTTAATGCCAATAGAGGAAGATTCGGGGAAACGGATTTTGTTCACCCCCATCTCACTGATCAGAAAGTTTATTACTTTTTTAACTTCCGGGGTTCCCTGCATCCATTCTATTCCGGCGTAGATATCTTCGGTGTTCTCACGGAAAATGACCATGTCGGTGGTTTCAGGATGTTTGACAGGTGAAGGAACTCCTGCGAAATATCTCACCGGGCGAAGGCATGTGTAAAGGTCAAGGATCTGGCGCAAAGCAACATTGATAGACCGGATTCCTCCACCTACAGGGGTTGTAAGAGGGCCTTTGATAGCGACAAGGTACTCACGGATCACATCCAGTGTCTCCTGAGGGAGCCATTCTCCGGTTTCTTTGAAAGCTTTTTCACCAGCGAGAACTTCTCTCCATACAATTTTACGCTTCCCCGCATATGCTTTTTCTACTGCAGCATCGAGTACGCGCACACTAGCATTCCAAATATCGGGACCAATTCCATCACCTTCAATAAAAGGGATAACCGGATTATCAGGGACTGTCAACTTCCCGTTGATCAATGTTATTTTTTCTCCATTCATAAAATCAAAGTTAAAAGATAAGAGTGAGTGTTAATTTTGCAAAATTACAACTATTTTAACTTCTTGATAAGGGCGCCCCATTTCTTGTCTACCTCAAAGAAGTGTTTCAGGTAATAATTCCCGAACAGGAAGTGGGCTTTTATGGCATCGATGCCCCGGGCGGCCATGCTGGCAAAGAAATTCTCAATCATACCGGATGCTATGCCTTTTCCCTGCAGCGACGAGGTTACGACCAGCCCGTCGAGCAGAATGTTGTTGTCTTCGATGTACCTGTAGGTGATACCACCGACTATTTTATCATTTTCATCCGTCACAATGTACTGGTGATCGTGGTCTGTGATCTCCTTAGGATAGTTCTCACGGAAAAAGAGCTGGTACAATTGTCCGATTTCACGGGCGGTAACAGGGTCCCGCAAAATATATTTTCGCCCGGTACTGTCGCCAAACGAAAATCGCACCACAATGTGTTCCTGTTTACTGTCGCCAACTTTCATGAAATCAAATCCCTGTTCTCCCTGGAGACGGGGAAATACCATTCTATTGAATATGGTTTTATCTTCAGGGTCAATTAAAGTTGACTGGAGGTCGGACAACTCAACCAGCTGGATGGCCAATCCTTCGGGAAATTCTGTCATTCGGCCCAGTAACCTGTCAAACGCTGATTGCACTTCGGGCAAGGCATCCGAGAAATAGGTGTGCCTGTATAGGTAATAGCGCTCCAGTTCCGGATTTTGCTGTAAGCGGTAGAGTTCAAGCAGCTCAATGCATGTTTGTTCTTTTGCGGCACCTGTTGTGAGCGGGTTCATCTTGTACCAATCGAGGTACTGGTCGATGGCGCTGTACAATGCAACAGGCAAATAGTATCTACTGGCAGAAGATTCAAGATAGTCGTCGAGGCGCTGCTGCATTCCCTCAGAACCAAACAATGACAATGGTTTTGCTTTGAGGTCCAATCTGAGGTTTTCAAGAAATGCCATAGCTTCCTGTTTGCCAAGCGCTTCGATGCAGGCATCAAAAATCCAGTCTGCATCCAGCTGGTTTTTGCACCAGGGATAGATGGAGGCTGTTTTAAAATAGAAATCCAGGAGCATCGGCTCGATCAGCGACAGGGTGTTCTTATATTGTGACCATCCGGCGAGGGATAAAACCACTGCACTCTCCCGGAAATCCATCTCGGGAATCGCAACGTTTGAAGGAGAAATCGCTCCAGGAACAATTTGATAACCACTGTGATGCCAGGCCCGATAGATAACAGCAAACGACTTGATATATATCTTTTTCCACTCATTCTTTCTGATAAAACCGGATGACCGGTGGATTTCTGACAATTCACGGATTTTGTCCCATGCACTCAAACCGCCGATATACTGCGTGGTAAGAACACCGAGATTCGGCCTGCTGCTGCCCAGCATGGGTGCAACAGCTGAACCGTAAGGGAATCCTGCCAGGGATGCAAGCCAATAGAATGTCTCCGGCCTGGGTCTGAAATCGGGGTTTTCGCTCATCACCATGTGGAGGTCAAAATGCTTCCCCTCGATGGTGTTGATGGACAGCCGGTAATGTTTGAATTCTTTGAAGGCAAGCAGTCGTAAGATCCAGATCCCCTTGCCGGGTACTTCTTTCAAATCAAAATCACGTTCATTGAATGTGAGAATGATACTCTCTTTCAGGAATTTAGTGGTTTGAAAAATTCTTGTAATGCGTCTCCTTTCCGGGTCAGAAATACCATGTTCAAAAACGAGTTTTGAATTCCATTCAGCCATCTTATTCCTTGCCGACTTCCTTTCAATTTCGTTCTCAAATACTGCGGCCAGCAGGTAAAAGTAGTTTTCGGCCTTTTTTGAAAGGTAACTGTCTTCCTTGTGAAGGATCCATCTTGAAAGTTCTGCACGAACCGGCACATAGTATTCAAGATGTTGTACAGCAAAGTTATACAGAAGCCCAAGGACGTCCCCAAAGGCCTGCCTGTGCTTTTTTGATGCCGGCCATTTAAGCTGTGTGCGGTACCAATAGAGTCGCTGCTTGAGGGCGTCGAGCCGGTGCTTTCCGAAATTGCTGGAGGCGATCTCCCTGATTGATTTTTCATTGAGGAAAGACCGTCCTGATTCAATGAAGGAGGGCATGTTTCGGATGTCTTCAGGATTCGGAGCTTTCAACAGGATCAGTCGATAGGCTAAACAACGGATCTCTTCATCGGGATGATAGGCAAGCGCTTCCAGGCGGTGCCTGATTACCAGGGCAAGTCGGGGTTCGGCCTGGATAAGGATTCTTCCAAGTTCGTCGGTAGCCTGATAAGCAATTTCATTGCCAAGGTAAAAAGCACTGAAAATCAATTTATTAACATCTGATAGTTGCTGATCACGAATCGATTTTATCTGCGGCAACTGTTTTTCTGCAAGCTGTTTGAACCGGGGAAGATAGGCGCCTGCAGAGAACTCTTTCATGGGCAGATCCCAACCGGTTTTAACAGGGCAAAAAGCGATCACGCCAGGATTCCCGATCCAGATTCTCGGTTGCCGGGTAATGAGCCCCATGTCGATTGTGGAAGCATCAATGTGATACTTGAGGTGACCGATCTGAAACCATTTTCCTTTTAACTCTTTAATAATAAGGGTAGTAGAATTTCTTCGGTTAATCAACCGTTTCCCGTCAAAAAGAATGTCGGTTTCCAGGATTCCAAGATCGCGGAAGAACCATTTTGGAATGGAAATTACAAAATTACCCGCATCGATTTTTACTACCGTACTCTGGTAAAGTGATTCAATGACAAGTTTGAAATTTGTGTCAATTGCCTTCCTGTTAAAGGACCCTTTAGGCGTGAGTTCTCCTTTCTCAGCGCTGAAATCGCGATCGAGCAAGGTGTAATTTACCACTCTTTCATACGGTGCAACATCGGTGTTGGCTGCCATTACGATTTGATGAAAATACTCTTCCTTGTTATCGCCCCGGAGGGAGTTGAAAATGGTGTCGGATGTATCCGGAACTACCAGAAGAACGTTGTATGGGCGGTTATCGCCGACGAGGAATACATTCTTGATTCCAGGGACTTTATAAAATTTTTTCTCTATGACCTGGGGAGCGACCGTCTGGCCCCGGTTATTTTTATAGATATCCTTTACACGGTCGACAATCTGGTAGTACCCATTCTTTGAAATTTCAAAGACATCACCGGTTGAAAGCCATGCATCCTTTTCTTCCGAAACGGGGTAGGGAATAGAGTCTCCTGGTCCGGCAACTTCCAGGTAGCGCCCGATATAATGTCCGCTTAATTCAAGTTCAGAACCATTTCCAAGTCTTGTCCTGACTCCGGGCAATGGTATCCCTACCGTAAAGTCAAGGTACTTCCCGGGTGGCGTCATGGTAATGCCCCCCGTGGCTTCCGTCATCCCGAACCCGCTGTTTAAGTGAATCCCGTATTGATTGAAGAATCTGAATACTTCAGGGTCAAGGTAGCCGGCAGCCGACAAGCCCCAATGCAACCCGGTTCCTACGATATCCCGAACCGCCTGCTGCCTGACTTCATCGCTCTCAATGGTGCTGATCCTCTCCTGGCACTGTTCATAAAGCTCCTGCCATCTCAAGGGTATGCTGATAAATCCGGTAGGATTCATCTTCGGGAAGAGGGAGCGCAGGGTTTCGGAAGAGGTATTTCCGGCAAATATGTAGGTGCCATTCCAGAATATCGCGCCGGTCATCTCCAGGTATCTTCCAAAAGTATGAAACAGGGGAAGATAGCAAAGGAATACTTCGTTGCCAACCTCCGGCAGCGCTGCAGCCCGGGCAAACCTTTTTGACACAATGTTGTAAATTGAAAACGAAACGCCTTTTGGAACCCCTGTACTTCCCGAGGTGAACATCGTGGTTGCCACCCTGTTGGTGGGAATGACAGGAAGTTTTCCGAGGAGCACATCTATATCCCAACGGGATATTTTTTTACACTCTTCAACCAGGTATGGAATTTCGCGCACTTTGGCGTTGACCGGCTGAAGGGAGAATATGGTGAATTTAACATCTGCCTGCTGTCTAATCTTCTGGAGGAGTTCCAAACGTTCCTCGGTATCTGCAAGCGCAATATTGATTTGAAGATCATTGAAAATCGGCAGCAGTACGTCGACCTTGAAATGGGGGCTTAGCGGTGTATCAAAAATATTGAACATCAGGCACGCCAGATCTGTACACGCTCCTTCCAGGCAGTTTTCGGTATAAAATGCAACTCTTGGTTCATCCGGGCAGGTTTGATAGAAAACGCCTGCAATTTCCCGGATATGGCGGTAGATCTGCTCGTAGGTCCATTCTATTGCTACCGCGGAGGTCATGTCTTTAAATAGAACGTGGAGGGGGTGTTCTGAAACCCGCTGTTCCATCATCTCCCGAAGTCCATAATTTGTGTGTTGTAAGATGCTGAAAACCACCTCAGTCCATCGGGTCCGGGAATCATCGGTTGCGAGGGCTTTGAGAAATGCAGGTTTTTTGGTAATATTCAAAAAGTTGAGCCAGAAGGAGTGTTGCAAGGAATCTTGTTGCCTTCCATTGAAAATCTTCTCAGCCTCCTGCAAGAGGCGGGATGCAGTATTTTCATCAGGAGACCCTGGTGAGGCCGTGCTTTTCCATTCTTCCAGGAGCGCTTCTATTGCTAGCATGAGTGAACAGGTTTGATGAAATTAATTGATTGTAATGATGAAATACCTGTGCAAAACAACTATTCTGCCAGGTCAGGCCCTGATAAACCGATCTGCAATCAACGACAACATAACGAAAAGCATAAAAGTATTTGCCGCAATGAAGATCAGGCGGTACCTCATGTTGGCCGACTGGAAGAGTTGGTATGCCATGAACAGGAGCAATGCGAGATTAAGGAAGACGATGGAGTAGCCAAGGAGAGGAAGATGAAGTATTTTAAAATAGACCATCATGATGGCGGTTCCGGATGATGCAATCATCCACATCATCACGATAATTTTAATCTGGAATTCACTGAAAAGGTCGGTCAGAACCGGAAACCCGGCCGCTCTGTATTCATCGCCGTACTTAAGTGTCAGAAGCCAGAAATGCGGCATCTGCCAAAGGAAAAGGAAGAATGCCAGAAACATTGCTTCCGGTGCCAGCAGTGAACCGCCACCGGCCGTCCATCCCATGAAGATTGGTATTACACCGGTAAGCGCCCCGGGAACAACCGCAAATGCTGTCTTTCTCTTCAGGTAGGTGTAGATGCCGTTATACCAGACGAGGTTGACCAATCCAAGGAAGAAGCAAACGGGAGGAGCAAAGTAGAGCAGTATCAACATTCCTCCAATGATGAAAATGGTTGAAATTCTCAATGCCTCTGCAGTACTGATCCGGCGTGAGGGTAACGGCCTTTTTTTGGTCCGCTCCATCAACTCATCAAAGGGCCATTCCTGGTATTGATTGAATGCAGATGCGCCTGAAGCCAGCAGGAAAATTCCTGCTATGGGGATCAGCGTGGCAAGCGACAGGGTTACCTGGCTGAGAACCATAGCCGTAAAGGCAGTGAGTGTAACAGCCAGGGATACAGGGAACCTTGTTAACAGAAAAACTACGCGAAAGCCGGAGATATGCAAAGGGAAATGGGGTTTACTTGATACTTTTCAGGTAGTCGATGATTTTAGTCATTTCATCATCTGTCACAATTCCTTTATAGGTTTTCATGATCCCCTTCTGGTAACCCGCAACGAGGTCTTTATCTGGCTCCATGATGGAACGTTTGATGTATTCATCATCAACGGTTATGGTTCGTTCCTTGCCATCAGTGACCACCTTTTCGGTTTTTCCATATAATCCCTTGAAGGAAGCGCTGACAATTTTCGTCCCATCGATGGAGTGGCATCCGGTGCAGGCATTCTTTTTCAGAATCACCAACCCTTCCGGCTCACTTGATTTTTCGGGCAGAGCTTTCAGCCATGCTGCATAATCAGCCTCAGAAACCACTTTTGTTTTGGTTTCCATATAGGAGTGGCGCAATCCGCAGTAAACCGTGCAAAGTACATCATACTCACCCATTTGCTGGGCAATAAACCACATATAATTGTTCTTTCCCGGAACAACATCCTCTTTGATACGGAATGCAGGGATATACAAACTGTGGATTACATCGTCGGAGTGAAGATTCAGTTTAACAGCTTTATTTAATGGAACCACGAGCACCGGCGACTGTTTTCCACCCTCATATTCGAACGTCCAAACCCACATTTTGCCTATGACGGTAATTGGGATTGCATCCTTTGGTACATTGCGTTGCGGGCTGAAAGCCACATAACCATAATAAAACATGAGAAGTACAAGGATCAACGGGATGGTTATCCAGGTTATTTCCAGTACGTTGTTGTCTTTGAACTGGACAGCATGCGGGTGTCTCTTCCGGTTATACCTGAAAACGAAATAGAGCATCACTGTTGTAATCCCAACCAGGAAAAACAGACTTATACCGAATATGACTTTAAAGGCCAGATCAACACCTTCAACAAAGTTTGAAGCACCCATATGATTGATTTACGATTATACGATTTACGATTTACAATTTTTCCCCGTCCGCTTGTCCGCCCGTCCGCTTGTCCGCCCGTCTACCTGAATAAATAATCCGACAATGTAAATAAAATAACAAGCACATATATTGCCAGGACCATGAAAACAAAAATACGGAACAGCGATGATTCAAATTTCAGGTGCATGAAGTAGGTGAGTACGATGTAGGCCTTTACTGAAGCGATCAACATTGCGACAAGCACTGTAAGGGCCGACAGGTCGACCCAGGTAACGGTAATGGTGATGAATGTCAGGGTGAGCAGGCTGATGAGCACCCAGGCATGTGTGCGGTATGGGGTTATATGTACGGTTTCGGTATGCATAGCGTTGAATTTACGGTTGGACGATTTACGATTTACGATTGGATGATTTCACAGTATGCTACGTGATAAGGTATAAAAGCGGGAACAGGAATATCCAGATAAGGTCGACGAGATGCCAGTAGAGTCCGCCATTTTCAAGCAACACATAACGACTGGCATTGATGGTTCCTCGCTGTACCTTGATCATCACGATGGTTAGGATAATTCCTCCCACAACAAGGTGAAACATATGCAGGCCGGTCATGAAGAAATAGAGGCTGAAAAACATTACCTGGCCGTGGCTCAGGGAGATCATAAGGTCTGATCCGGGATAGAGCCCGATATGGAATTTATGTCCCCATTCAAAATACTTATTCACCATAAAAACTGCAGCACAGATGAGGGTAACAAACAACAGGAATACTGCAAGTTTGTTATTTCCTTTCTGAACTGCCGTGATCGACATCGCAACCGTGGCACTGCTCAACAGCAGCACAATGGTATTGATCGAACCGATGAATGCGTTCAGATGGTGGGCTGCCTGGTGAAATTCGGTTGAATAGCTGCTGCGCATGATCGCATAAACCAGGAATAACCCGCCAAACAGCAGGATTTCCGTAAAAATAAAGACCCACATGCCCAATTTTGCACCAATGTCGTCGCGATGTTCCATATTTCAATTTTCGATTTTACGATTAAACTTTATCCTTGTCCGCTTGTCCGCCCGTCCGCTTGTCCGCTATTTATAGTCATACGGATGTTCATCCACTCCCATCTCCGGCATTACTTCGAAATTCTCAAGAGAAGGCGGGGAAGCCACAGTCCATTCGTAAGTTCTTCCACCCCAGGGGTTATCAGGAGCTTTAGCGCCTTTTTTACTGAACAGGGTAATCAGCATGATAACGAACCCGATCACCAGCAAAACCGCACCAAAAAACGAAAGTTGTTGTCCGAAGGTAAACTGGGGAAGGTAGTCGAAATATCTGCGGGGCATTCCCATGATCCCGATGATAAACTGGGGAAAATAGAGCAAGTTGAATCCGGAAAAGAGGAAGACAAATGACCAGTTGGCCATTTTGAAATTGTACATCCTGCCAAACATCTTGGGGTACCAGTAATAGGTAGCTGCGAAAAAGGCAAACCCGACTCCGCCGAATACAATATAATGGAAATGGGCTACCACATAGGCCGTATCATGTACATGGACATTGGTAGCGAGGGCGCCAAGGGAGAGACCGGTCATACCGCCAATCATAAACAGGAAGATAAATCCCAGGGCAAACAGGAAAGGCGGTTTCACCGAGATGGATCCTTTATACATGGTTGCAACCCAGTTGAATACCTTGATGGCGCTTGGAACGGCAACCAGGAAGGTGAGCAGCGAGAAGACCCAGCGGGCCGTTGTGCTCATTCCGGATGTATACATATGGTGTGCCCATACAAAATAGCCCACCAGGGCAATGGCAAGGCTGGAGATGGCAATGGCCTTGTAGCCGAAGACTTTTTTTTGTGAGAATGTGGGGATGATCTCTGTGATCACACCCATGGCAGGCAGGATCATGATGTAAACGGCAGGATGGGAGTAAATCCAGAACAGGTGCTGGTATAACACCGGGTCGCCGCCGAGGGAGGGATCGAAGAACCCGATGCGCAGCCACCGCTCGGCTACGATCATGAGCAGGGTAATCCCTACGATGGGGGTTGCCAGGACCTGGATCCAGGCTGTTGCATAGAGCGACCATGGAAAGAGCGGCATCTTGAAAAATGTCATGCCGGGGGCACGCATGCGATGCATGGTGACGATGAAGTTAAGTCCGGTCAGGATGGAGGAAAATCCCAGTACAAAAGCTCCAAACACAGCAGCAACAACATTGGTGTGGGTTTGAATGCTGTAAGGGGCGTAAAACGTCCAGCCGGTATCCGGAGGACCATTGCCCATAAACTGTGACGAAAGAGCGATCACTGCACCGAGAATGTATAGGTAGAATGAAAAAAGGTTCAACCTTGGGAATGCAACGTCTTTTGCACCGATCATGATGGGCATGGCAAAATTTCCGTACACTGCTGCCAGTCCGGGGATCACCACAGTGAAGATCATGATGATGCCGTGAATGGTAAATACTCCGTTGTACATCTGCGGGCCGTAAAATTGCTGCCCGGGAAAGAATAGCTCGATCCTCATAACAACGCCAAGGAGGACCCCGACGCTGAAAAAAATCATCATGGCATACATATACATCAAACCGATCCGTTTATGGTCGGTCGATGTAAGCCAGGCCATCAGGCCTTTGTACTTGCCGGTGTCAACAAGGTAGCTTGGCTCAGGGTGATGAGTCGTGTGTTCTGTCATATTATGTGTTTTGTGTTTTCGGTTTCTTCCGGGATGACCGGATAATCAGGATGATAAATAATAAAAGTGCAAAAAATAAAATGATGGTGGCAGTGATTTTAGTTACCTGCAGGGTGTATTTCCTGCCCTGAGGATCGTAGCTGAAACAATATTCGAGCACCCTGTTTATGGTGGGTCGTGATTGTCCTTTCTGAGCCTCTATCAGCGCCATTTTAACATCGAAAGGTAAATAGGTGGTTCCATAGAGGTATCGTGTAACTTTTCCCTCAGGACTGAGCACCATGATACAGGAGGGATGCATAAAGTCGTTTCCTGCTCTTGTAAAGTTATAACCTACAGTATGTGTCAGGGCATATATGTTTGCACTGTCGCCTGTAAGGTATTGCCAATCATTTGCATGCAGCTTGCTGTGTGCCCTAAGGAAGTTCTTTTTCTTCTCAATGGATGCGGCAGGTGTGTCGTCATAATTGAAACTGACGGTTATCACCTGGTAATCCTTGCCCAGTTCCAGTCCCATTTTTTCTATGACATCAGAAACTCCCGAAAGCAGCTGAGGGCATATCCCCGGGCAATCATAATAGACCAGGGAGAGGATGGTAGGTTTGGTAATCAATGATTTTAACTGCACAGGACTGCCTGTTTCATTGTTAAATGTAAGGTTTGCCGGAATGATGGTGTCGAGGTGCTCTACGATGCCAACTTCTTCTTCAAGACCTTCCACCTGGGCAATCAAAGGATGGGAGAGCAAGAGTACCAGGCAAACGAAAAAGAGCCGGCTGTAAACAAAAAATATATTTTTCATAGTTTATGGAAGTTCCTCATAGTCATACTAATTCACATCATCCTCCTTATACATAGCGGAGATCAATAGGGCTCCTCCCATCAATGACGTATCCTTCATCAATTCGATCAATGCCATGTTGGCTGCAGCTGGTTCAAACAGTCCCGGTATATGAATCGTGCTAATGAAGATCAGCAGCAACAAAGCCAGGAGCAGGCATGCAATCTGAATGAATTTTTTCGAGATGATCGCAATGCAGGCAGCAATCAGCGCCAATCCTGTAATGATCACGGTAAAACCGCCACCGGGGATAAACGAACTCACCATCCCCACATAGTAGTTGTACATTAAGAAGTGATTAAGCCCCATGATGCCGAAAGGCAGTGCAAACAGGATTCGCCCGATGGTTGAGAGTTGCTTCATCAGTGGCTCAGCCTCCTGATTTTCAAAATGGAGAACAGGATATAAATGATGAAACTCCACACAATGATTACCGAAAGGGTATAGGTGAGCAGTACCCAAACAGGTGCATTGCCCCGTGTTGACCACCAGGCCCTTGTTGCCGTCAGGCTTGGTTTATCGGTGGGAACACCAATGGCAAGACTGGCGGTTGCTGGTGTGGTTTTCATGACGCCCTTCGGATCATTGACCCTTGCCGTAACCTCAACAAATCCATCTTTATTAGCCGGAAGGTCGGCCGGGAATTCGAACATCACCTCTCCCTTGCCGTTTGTTGTTTTGATATCTCCAACCTGCATGCTTCCGAAATAGCGTTTGACAAAGAGCATGACCTCAACGCCTGCTGCCGGTCCTGTCTGGTTGTCTTTAAGCAATTCACTGGCTGTGACAACGATTTTCTTCATCGGGTCGCTGTACTGCATGGCAAGAGTTACCGTTCTGCCAGTGAATGCAGCCTTTGCCACTGGGGCGGGCTGAACATACTTTGGGTTGTAACTGCGCAGGTAAGCGATCACCGACCAGCGGTCATCTTCCGACAGGATGTTGCGGAATTCGGGCATCGGGACTTTCCCTGCGGTGATGCGGTAGAAAATTTCGCCATCTGTCTGAACCTGGGCCTTATCTTTGGCAAGGTCGCCCGGGGGAGGTGTAAGTTTCGCCCAGTTGTCTTTCCCCATCAGTCCATGGCATGACTGGCAGTTTTTCAGGTAGAGCTGCTCTCCCTGTTTCTGCATCTCCGGGGTGAATTTTACCGGGGCTACAACCGCTTTCTGATCGTCGGGGACCACCCAGGTTTGAGAGGAAACCCTGGTGCCGATCGTAACAACGAGTAAGATTATCAGTAGTTTTTTGAAACGCATAGTTCCTTGATTGTTTCTGGGTTAATCAAATTTGATATGGTCAACTCCTTTTTCCCTGGCAGTTTCATGCAGCGGGATGACAGGGAAAAACTTTGAAATCAGCGTGATGATGATGAGAACAAGGATAAACGGAGCTATCGTAATCAGTGTCTCAATCAAGGTTGGGGTATAATGCATGAAGTTATGGGGAACATGCTGAATAGGAAGAAAAGGATGTTCCTGGGTCGGGATGACAATGAGATACCGTTTGAACCAGGCTGCGATCAGAACAGCAATTGAAATAAGCATCAGGGGCATTGGCTTTCTGAACCTGCGAAAAAGCAGGAACAGGATCGGGAGAATCAGCCCTCCGATCTGGGCCAGCCAGAACATTACGGCATCTTTCCCGGCAAAGAGTTCCTGAAGGTGAATGGCATCCGCCCTTTTCAGTTTATAGCCGGGTACAAGGAACTCATTGATGTTGAAGTAAAGATAAACCAGTGAAACGGTGGCCAGAACTTTTCCCATATTATTGAAATGCATGTCGGTGAGGTAGTTTTCCAGCTTGTAATTTTTCCTGAAGAAGAACATCGCGATGATGACTGCTGCAGAACCGGCAACAAAGGCTCCTGAAACGAAGTAGGGGCCAAAAACGGTGCTGTCCCAACCAGCTCTCGAGGTAACGGCAAACAGCCAGGAGGTGACGGTATGGATTGACAATGCGGCAGGGATCAGGAGAATTAACAGGATACGGATAGCGCGGTTGATGATTTTATTCTGTTCCGGGTGATCGGTGAAATTGAGCGACAATACCTTGTAAACGGGTTTAAGCCACGAAGGCAGTGTGTCCACTTTCCGGTGAATGATGGCCATGTCGGCAATCATGGGCAGGAACAGCAGCAACAGGCTGAGCACGAAATAGGTGGTGATCACGGTAACGTCCCAGAGGATCGGTGACTGCGGCCGTCCGTAAATAAACACATAGGCAAGTCGCTCAGGGCGACCCATATCGGAGACGATAACCAGGCCTGCAACCGCAGCAAAAGCAACAGCAATGGTTTCAGCGATCCGGGTGATGGGCGTGAGCCATTTCATGCCGATCAGCCCAAGTACGGCGCTGATGAGCATGCCGATGAGGCTGGCAGCGACAAAGAATACGAAGTTGGCGAGGTACATCCCCCAGGTTACATAGTCGCGGATCCCAGCAACACCCAACCCGTTGCGCAGCTGAAGAGAATAGGCATACAGGCACACCAGCAATGAAATGGTGAGAAAGCCCATCCAGACCAGGAAACCCTTGTTGATCCTGATATGATGGGTCAGATCGCTGGTGATCCTGTCGAAAGTCAGTTTATTGTCATCCATGGTCATTATACTTTTTCGGGTGTTGCATCAGTGGCTTCTTCAAACGGGAACAGGCGGTTCTTGGGCGGCAGGTAGTATACCCTTGGTTTGGTGCCCAGTTCGGGCATCAGCTGGTAGCCGCCGTTATCGCGCAGCAACTTGCTGAGCCTGACGGTCTCCTTTGTGGTGCCATTGGTTACTGCATCTTCATTTTCGTCGCCGAAATAGTAGACGCCGTTGGGGCAGGCTTCAACGCAGTATGGTAATTTACCTTCCCTAAGGCGGTCGGCGCTGAAGAGGCATTTTGAAATGGTTCCCATTTTCTGAGGAACATTCAATTCCGCATTGTACTCCTGGCCTTCGTGGCTGGCGGCATCTTTGGGTTCGATCCAGTTGAATATCCGCGCAGAATAGGGGCAGGCGGCCATGCAGAACCGGCAACCGATGCAACGGTCGTTCTCAATGAGTACGATACCGTCGGGACGTTTATAGGTGGCATCAACGGGGCAAACGGCAACGCAGGGAGGGTTGTCGCAATGCTGGCAGTTTTTCGGCATATTGTAGGGCGCCGTTGCAGGCGTATCCTGCATCTGCAGCGTATTCATGTGGTATTGCTCCGGGCGCAGCTGATGGGCGTCCTGGCAGGCGCTGATGCATTTACGGGCGTTACGGCATTTTGAAAGATCGGTTACCATGACCCACCTGCGGCCGGGAATACCTTCCCGACTCTGTGTTTCACGGAGATCTTCCCCTGTCTTTTCCATTGCTTTGATCTCGAGTGAGTCAACCAGCACCAGCTTCCCTTCCTGGGTAAGAAGTACCTTCTGATCGCCGGAAACCTCTTTTTTTGCCTCAAAAATGTGACCGGAGTAAAGTGCCGCCGCACCGGTGGCAACGCCTACACCGGCCAGCCCGAGATTCTTCAGAAAATCCCTGCGGGAGGAGGCTTTCTGATTCTCTGATTCATTAGGGGAATGCGGAGTATTGCTATCTTCCATAGTAATTTACTTGTCGGTAATTATATGCACAAATGTAAATAAATAATCAAACCTTTATTTACTTAAATGTAATTTTGAACCAGTCTAAATTATAGAGGACCGGATCAGTTGCAGGGGTGCCAAAGTGACTTTTTTACCACAATGGCACAACGACACAAAGTGGCACCAAGGCACATTCTTCAGAAGAATTATTCTTTGTGTTCCTTTGTGACCTGGTGTCTTTGTTGCAAGTAACTTTTAAAATGGGAAAATCAACGAAATTTTCAAGGCAAGGTTATCCCCTGCCTTATCAAATGAATAGGGCCCCCAGCGATAAAAGGCGCCAATTCCGACCGTGTAGATCTTCAGATTGATGAGGTTATTGATCAGCAATCCCGATTCGTAATACCCAAGTTTCATCTCTTTGGGATTAACAGTATTTGCCGTATAACGTTCAGGATGATCGAGCCAGCCGAATCCAATGTTTTGCGAAATGGCAAATTCAGGATGGAACCACTTTTTACCTTTGAAAAGAAGATACCCGAAATCGTGATAGAGGTAAAGAGAAGCGTATTTGCTTGACAGGAATTCGTTGCTGCGCATGGTTCCAAAACTGTAGGGAGCGTAAATGGTTACCATCCGGTAGCTGGAAGGTGCATAATAGAGGTTACAAACGGGGATCGGCTGATCAATGTAACCACCATTGACCTGCATTGTTAATTTGCCAAGATACTTGATGTTGAAGGTTTTGCGAATTTTTAAATCGATACGGTTATAATCAAATTCGCCCCCAATAAAGTTTTTCACTCCCCGGGTGTATTCAAACCATACAACCGGGTAGTTGGTGCCAAGTGAAATCTTGTTTTTAATGGTCTGGATGAATTTCTCCCCGTAGGCCCATTTGAAGCCTGCGGTTATCGTGGTAAACCGGAACTGGTCATCAAGCAACGTGACATTTCCTTCGGTTGTGGCAAGGTCATAGGTTGTGGTCTTCTTGAAATTATTGGAAATCCCGGCATTGAACAACACATATTTTAAGGCTCTGAATCCCAGGGAAAAGTTGAAACTCTGGGTCCGGTCGAGTTTCCTCAGCATTAGCTGCCTGAAATTCCCGGATAAGATCGATTCATAATCGGACGGGTAACTCAATCCGCCCGATTCCACCAGGTCGTAAAAACCTGAGGCAGCCAGGGTAATGTCGTGACGCCGGTTGACCAGGTAGCTCGCATCACTTCCGTATTTTGAAGTGGAAATACCAAAAGCATATTGGTAAAACCCGCCGATTTTAAAGCGCTCGGAAACCCGGTCATTGGTGTGGATGCCGGCCCCGACAACCAATCCTTCATAAGTATTGTAATTCAGAAACCGGTTGATATCCATGTCGATTGGTCCCCACGGGATGCGGCCGGTGAGCAGTGTCTGAAGGGTTTTTGCCATCTTGTCAAAATTCTCAGCCTTCCCGATGCTGTCGAGCACTTTATAGGTTTGCCGGTCCTTCTGGCTGAGGCTGTCAACCCGGTACTGGTTCCAGAATGGTTCGCTGCGGGAGGTTGCATCCTTATCCACTTCCACATCGAGGTGGTTGAATTCACGGCGCACCAGGTCGGGATTGAGCACGATATCGCGGATATAGCTTCGGCCGCTGCCAACCGCCTTGTATTTCCCGATTCGCATGTTGTTGAAAGCCACGTCGGTATTGAGCTGTACAGGAAACCACTGGGTCCCGTCAATCAGTTCATACAGCTGGTGAATACGGATCATGAAGCCACCCGTGTTGGGATAGGGCTCCGCCGTAACATTCTGTATCCCCCAGTTATGGCTGCTTACCGACACTAAGCCTTTCATGCCATCAAAGTTGGTCCCTTTCCGCGGTCTGAATGAGATGATAAAAACCGAATCCTTCCCGACATAGGTGGTATCTTCGATTTTGAAAAAGTACTTGTTCAGACTCCCGCTGCCAATGGGGTTTACATAATCCTTCATCATGATCGAAATAATGGGTTTGTAAAAGGAGAAGGATTGGATCTGGGTAGAAAGAAAAACCAGGATTGGGTCTTTGAAGCCCGACATCTTGGTGGCAATCACCTTGTTATAGTTTTTGTCAGGTGCCATGAATTTACGGTCAGTTACATTCTCCATCAGGAAAAGGTATTGGCTGCCGATAAGCTTGTCAATGACATTATTTACTGAATCCGCCGAGGCTGAACTTACTTTGCCTGAATCTGCTTTTACGGTGAATTGAACCCCTACACCTTTGGATGGCTGCATTGACGTGGTGTCGACCAGGGCAGAGAAATCATTTTTAATGGTGGTATCCATGTCGGCGGTGAAAACTGTTTTGTCATAAGCCGTATAAGAAAACGATTTAACCTTTTCAGGATCATTGATATCCCTGTTGTCAATGACATTGCGGATGATTCGGTGGGCCGGGTTGATTCCCGGAAGGATCTCAACCTCCTTCAGGTCGATCTCCTTCTGGGTCATCTGGATGATGAAATCCTTTGTTTTCGAGCCAGGCGTAACGGTCATCGGTTCATAGCCAACATAGCTCAGCCGGAGGGTCTGGATAGGCTGCGACGACTTCAGGCTGAATTTACCGTCGATGTCGGTGGTTCCTCCTTTTGTATTGCTACTGTTGATAACGATATTGACGAAGGCGAGCGATTCTCTTGTTTTTGAATCAATTACTCTGCCACTTACAACAAATGAATCCTGTGAAAGGCAGGTCAGATACGTTGAAAGAAAAAAAGAGAGGAACAGAACAAAGCGGTAGGTCATGGAAACGTGATTTTTTTCAAAGGTAAGAATTTAAAATAATCGTAACTTTCCCAAAAATTAAGATCACCGGGAAGGTGTAAAGAGGCAGAAAATTATGGATGAATTGAAGAAGGATGCAACATTTCCGCTGATCGCGAAGACGATTTCGGGAATGGAGGATGTATTGACCCGTGAACTCGAGGCACTTGGCGCCACGGGCGTTATGAAGCTTAACCGGGCAGTCTCGTTTTCAGGCGACAGGGAGATGATGTATAAAGTGAATTATTGCTGTCGTACCGCCCTGAGAATCCTGAAACCCCTGTTTCACTTTGAAATTCTGGAGCAAAAGGACCTTTACGAAAAAATATACGAATTCCCATGGGAAGATTACCTTGATGCGGAACACTCCCTGGCCATTGATGCGGTAATCTCATACACGGTCTTTACCAATTCGCAATTTGTTGCCCAGCGGTCGAAAGATGCCATTGTCGACAGGTTACGCGACAAACTGGGAACAAGGCCCTCTGTAGACCTGGAGAATCCAGATCTCAAGGTCAATGTTCACCTCTTCAAAGATTCCTGCACGGTGGCACTCGACTCTTCCGGACAGTCACTCCACCGGCGCGGATATCGTAAAAGCACCGGCCCGGCCCCGATCAATGAAGTGCTTGCAGCGGGATTGGTGAAACTATCGGAATGGGATGTCGTTACCCCGTTGTTCGACCCCATGTGCGGCTCGGGAACCCTGCTGATCGAAGCAGCCATGCTCGCAAAAAACATGCCCGCCGGTTATTTCCGCGGGGAGTGGGGATTCATGAAATGGCGCGACTTTGACAGTGCCCTGTGGGAGAAGGTGAAAGAGGATTGCAATGCGCTCATCACGGAGATGACGGTTAAAATGCATGGGTCAGACAGGGCGGAGCGTGCCATCGATTCGGCCCGTGAAAACCTTAAGTTTACTGCCCTGTACGATGATATTTCACTGGAGGTGAAGAGTTTTGAAGATACACGGGCCCCGTTTGAAAAGGGGTTCATTATTTCAAATCCTCCTTATGACGAGCGGTTGGAAATTGAAGATTCACTGGCATTTTACAAAATGATAGGGGATACCCTGAAGCGGAAATACGCTGGCTATACCGCCTGGATGATCTCCTCCGACCTGGAGTCTATCAAATTCATCGGGTTAAGGCCCTCCCGCCGCATCCCTGTATTCAACGGACCGCTGGAGTGCCGCTTTTTAAAATTTGACCTGTTTGCAGGGAAGAAGGGGTACCAGGATGGGAAAATCAATGATGAGAAAGAAAACAGATGAAGATTGTCGGGATCTCATGGATCATGTGCCTATGCCTGCATATCAATTATGCGCAGGTAATCATCCCTGAGATGGTTTTTATTCAGGGAGGAAGATTCAAAATGGGTTCAGTTGCCGGCGGTTCGGATGAGAAGCCGGTTCATGAGATAGTGTTGGATGATTTCAGAATTGGAAGGTTTGAAGTCACTCAATACGAATGGAGGCTGATCATGGATCAGGACACCAGTAAGCGATATTTTGAAGGGTGCGACAGCTGTCCTGTTGAACGGGTCAGCTGGAACAACGTACAGGAATATCTCCAAACCCTGAATGAGAAAACAAAAATGAACTATCGCCTCCCGACAGAGGCAGAGTGGGAGTTTGCTGCAAGAGGCGGAATCTATTCGAAGGCGTATAAATACAGCGGCAGCAATGAAGAGGCCGAAGTGGCCTGGAAAGTTGGGAATTCGGACTTGAAAACGCATCCTGTTGGCCAGAAAAAGCCGAATGAACTCGGTATTTATGACATGACCGGTAATGTATTCGAATGGTGTGCCGACTGGTACGCTCCCGGATGGTACCAGGTATCGCAGGTGAAGAACCCAAAGGGTCCGGTGGATGGCAATTTTCGGATCATCCGCGGTGGAAGCTGGTTTTACGACAATACAGGTCTTGCCTCCTCCGATCGTGAGAGCGCAAATCCTTCCTTCAGATATGGTTATGTGGGCTTCCGGTTATGCTGTTCGGTATCCAACGGTAATCAACCCCAGACAAGCCCGGCGAGGCGGGAACAGCAGAAAAAGGATTCGATAGAAAGCAGGAAAAAGGCATTCTATAAAAAGTTTATCGGTTTTTAACAGGAGATATTAACGATCCGGCAAATAATGAAGATAACCGCAAGGATGCTTTTAGCAATGTCCACTATTTTTCCAGAAATTGCCCTGCTTTCCAGGATCATTTCGATTTTCATTTTCCTGCTTGTCACATTTCCTGTAAAAGGGCAGACAGATTCTTCAAATTCAACTGGTGTTGAGATTGGAGGAACAATTGCCGACGATCCCCCCGATTTCCCCGGAGGTTATGATGCGATGTTTAAATACCTGGATTTGAAAATCAAACCCCCGGCCGGTTGGAGAAAGGATTCCATCAACGGAAAGGTATTTGTTCAGTTTCTGATTAAGTCAAACGGGGATATTGTGAATCCTAAACTGTTAAAAGGGTTGAACCCGGTCCTTGACTCCATTGCACTGGATGCGATCAGAACAATGCCGAAGTGGGTGCCTGCAAAATTAAGAGGGTCACCGGTTGATTATGAGTTTAATCTGCCTGTTCAATTCGGAACCCCGGATAAAAGTAAAAAAAAGAGCAGGAAAAACATATAATAGCAGCTGCCTTGAAACTGTAATATTATCTGCCGGTTATATCGAAATGAACTGGTTTTTCAGCACAAGGTCCCCGAACAGGCGGTATAGGCTGACTGCAAATTTTGTACTTTTGCCCTTTAGAAAAACAAAACACTTATGCCACAAATAACCAGAATCGGAGTAATGACCTCGGGAGGCGACTCACCGGGGATGAATGCTGCCATCAGGGCGGTAGTGCGTACGGCCATTTTCAGCGGGATCGATGTTTTTGGCATCTATCGCGGCTATGAAGGAATGATCGACAACCAGATCGAACAGATGTACAGCAATTCGGTGTCGAACATTATCCAGCGGGGAGGGACCATCCTGAAAACCGCAAGAAGCAAGCGGTTTATGGAGTATAACGGCCGTCTCCAGGCCTACAACAACCTTCGTGAACACGGCATCGATGCCCTTGTGACGATCGGCGGCAATGGCACATTCACAGGGGCTTCCATCTTCGACAAGGAGTTCAATTTCCCCATCATCGGGTTGCCGGGTACCATCGACAATGACCTTTATGGCACCGATGCAACGATAGGATATGACACTGCGGTGAATACAGTGGTGGAGGCTGCAGACAAGATCCGCGACACAGCCAATGCGCACGAACGGCTCTTTTTCATCGAGGTAATGGGGCGTGATGCCGGGTTTATAGCCCTGCGCAGCGGCGTTGCCTGCGGAGCGGAATTTATACTGGTTCCTGAAACAACAACCTATATCGACAATTTTACACGCCTGCTGAAACATGACTGGCGCAGAAGTAAAACATCGGGTATCGTGATCGTGGCAGAAGGTGACGACAGCGGTGGCGCATATGAAGTGGCCAAAAAAGTGAAGGAGAAACTCCCGGAGATGGATGCACGGGTAACGATCCTGGGTCATATTCAGCGGGGCGGATCACCAAGCGGATTTGACCGTGTCCTGGCCAGCTCGCTGGGATACCTTGCCGTGCAGGGATTGATCTCAGGCCAGCGTGGAGTGATGGCCGGCATTGTCAATAAAGAGGTGGTCTATACTCCGTTTGACAAGGCCATCAAACACCACAAGGATATCAACAAGGAGATGCTCGAAATGTCGCGGATCCTCGCTCTTTAATGCGCTAAACCTTTTCCGGTTGGAACGGATCACCCTGTTTGCCGATGTCATGCTGCCCCTTCCCGTGGGCGGAACCTTCACCTATCGTGTCCCCTTTGAACTGAATGACCAGGTTCAGGCCGGGGTCAGGGTGGTTGTGCAATTCGGAGTGAAGAAAATCTACACGGCACTTGTCACCCGGATTCATGAAACCCCTCCGTCAGAATATATTCCAAAGTATATCCTTTCAATCCTGGATGAAAACCCTATAGTCACCCCGGTACAGCATGCTTTCTGGGAATGGTTGTCGGGTTATTACCTGTGCCATCCCGGAGAGGTGATGAATGCGGCCTTGCCATCGGCCTTCAAACTTGCCAGCGAATCGAGGATTGCCTTAAACCCGGTGCTCCCGGATGATGTGTCGGAGTTGTCGGAAAAGGAGTTGCTCCTTGTTGAGGCACTCCATCACCGGAAAAGCATTGCCATCTCTGAAGTGGCGAAAATCCTTGATCAGCAGAAGACCATCCCGGTCATTAAAACGCTCATCGAAAAGGGAATCATCGTACCCGAAGAGGAGTTGAATGATCCATATAAACCCAGGCGCGAGACATTTGTCAGGATGATGCCTGAATACGTTGAAAATGAGGAGGCTGTGAGAATTTTGTTTGACCAGCTTGAGAAACGGGCCAAAAAGCAGCTTGCGCTGGTCATGACATTCATCAGGCTCTCAGGGTATGGTTTCGGGGAGTTGAAGGAGGTGAAGCGCCAGGAGTTGCTGAAGCAGTCAAAATGCAACTCCGGACAACTTGATATCCTTGTCACAAAAGGAGTTTTCGGGTGTTACGACAAGGTCGTAAGCCGCTTCGATGCGAAAGGGCAGGAGTCTGACTCCGAACAGATAGAACTTACAACCGGCCAGCAGGAGGCGCTGGTGAAGATCAGGGAGGCATTTGAAACAAAAGATGTGGTATTGCTTCACGGGGTAACTTCCAGTGGGAAGACTGAACTCTATATCAAGCTGATCCGGGAAGTAATTGACCAGGGGAAACAGGTCCTTTTCATGCTCCCCGAAATCGCACTTACCACACAGATAATCAGCAGGCTGCAGAAGTATTTCGGTGACAGGGTGGGAGTCTACCACTCCCGGTTCAATGTGCATGAACGGGTTGAAATCTGGAATGCAGTATTGAACAGAAACTCGGCCGGGCATTCACCCGCCCGGCAATACGACATCATTCTCGGAGCTCGTTCATCCTTGTTCCTTCCATTCTCTAACCTTGGACTGGTGGTGGTGGATGAGGAGCATGATCCTTCATTCAAACAGATGGAGCCGGCACCCCGGTACAACGGCCGCGATGCTGCCATCTACCTTGCTCACCTCCATGGGGCAAAAACACTGCTTGGTTCTGCAACGCCATCGGTTGAAAGTTACTTTAATGCCATGCAGGGAAAGTATGGACTCACCGAACTCTTTGAGCGTTTTGGCAACATGGAGATGCCTAAGATTGAGATTGTTGACGTGAAGGAGGCCCTCCGCCGGGGATTGATGAAAAACCACTTTTCTTCGACGTTGCTTACCCAGGTTGCCACTGCCCTTGAGCATGGAGAGCAGGCCATCCTTTTCCAAAACCGCCGGGGGTTTTCACTGCGCCTCGAATGCGACCTTTGCCACTGGATGCCTTCCTGTAAAAATTGTGATGTAACCCTTGTTTATCATAAGAAAATCAATCAGTTACGTTGTCATTACTGCGGTTATATTGCAGCAATCCCCGATAAATGCCCCACCTGCCACGGCGTGAACATCAAAATGAAGGGATTTGGAACTGAAAAGGTGGAGGAGGAACTTGGACTGTTATTTCCCAAGGCGCGCATTGGGAGGATGGACCTGGACACCACCCGAAGTAAATACTCACTTCAACAGATTATTGGTGATTTTGAGGCGCGAAAAATTGACATTCTGGTTGGAACACAGATGGTTACAAAGGGTCTTGATTTCGACAATGTAAGCCTCGTGTGCATCCTGAATGCCGACAACATGCTCAGTTATCCCGATTTCAGGGCGGCGGAACGAAGTTACCAGCTCATGGCACAGGTGAGCGGACGTTCGGGAAGGCGGTACAAACAGGGCAAGGTGATCATCCAGACCTATAACCCCGGGCACCAGGTTATCCTCCATGTGGTTAAAAACGACTACCTCGCGATGTTTAAGCAGCAATTGGTTGAAAGATATAAGTTTAACTATCCTCCATATACACGCCTTGTCCTCCTGAAATTGAAACACAAGGACCCTGAATTGCTGAATAAGGGTGCAGATGAACTGGCAAAATTGTTAAGGAAGGCATTTGGAAAACGGATCCTCGGACCTGAATTTCCGATGGTGTCCAGGATCATGAACTACTATATCAAGCACATCATGTTCAAGATGGAGCGCGAAGTTTCATCGGCGGCCATGAAAGCCAAATTGATGGAACAGATAGGAAGGTTTCATTTGATTCCGGCTTTCAGGCCGGTGAAGATCCTTATGGATGTCGATCCGCAGTAGTATCGATCACCAGGAAGAGATCCTCCTGTTCTTTTTTCATCAGGTACCGTTCCCTGGCAAACTTCTCGAGTTGGGAACTATCGGTCATCAGCTGACTGGTCAATATGGAATCTTTCCGGATCTCCTGCATGTAAAACTGCTTTTCAAGGTTCAGCACATCGAGTTTCTCCTGCAAGTGGTTGCGCGTTAACAGGTTGTTGCTGTCGAAAAAGATCATCCACACAATAAATGCCACCGTTGTCAGGAAGAATTTATTGGTTATGATGCGGAAGATGAATCTCAGGACAGACATTTTGATTTACGATTGGACGATTTACGATTAAACCTGCTTTTTGAGATAGTTATAGATCTCCAGCTGGGAGCGGATTTCGGGACCGTCGGTTTTTTTGTATTCGTTTTGCTTATCGGGGCCGATCACCCTGGCTTTTACATTGTCGGATAACTGGAGGTCTAACATTTTACATAGTTGTGCACGGATCTCCGGATCGAAAATCGGTGTTGCCACCTCAATACGGTTGTCGAAGTTGCGTACCATCCAGTCGGCGGAGGTGATGTAGTACTGGTTGTCGCCGCCATTACAGAAAACAAGGATCCGGGCGTGTTCAAGGAAACGGTCAACGATGCTGATGGCTTCTATATTCTCACTTAATCCGGGAATGCCTGGGACCAGGGTACAGATCCCACGGATGATAAGTTTGATCCTGACGCCCGCCTGGCTGGCTTTGTAGAGCTTTTTCACCATGGCTCCGTCGACCAAACTGTTGAGTTTGATGATGACCCATGCCTCTTT
>JBMOIP010000008.1:0-113157 GCA_049317265.1 Bacteroidales bacterium | reverse complement strand
AGGGGTGGTCAATTTGGATCGGCAGACACTGGTCAAAGTGAATGGTTTATCCACCCAGAAGCGGACTTCAATGTGTTCACCCGTTGATATCTGAACGTTTCGGTAACTGCCGTCTTCTTTGTAGCCAAAATTGAAAATTGCAAAAATTGTTCCTTTGCCTTTTGACTTGTTCTTTAAATAAAATTTTACTTCATTTGAATTAATCTTTTTATTCATACTTTTATATTTGTTTTTAAACCACGAGGGGCTTGATTATTTTTTATAGATAAACTTTTTGGAAAAGTTTAAAAAATCTACGAAAGAATTTACGAAAGAATCCCCTCAGTTTTGTTTACTGTTGAATGGCGTAAAATAATGCTGAAATAGGGGAACATGTCAGATTATCAATGCAGAGCGCATTAACCGACATTATTTAGAATCAGTCTTAAGAGAACGGCTCCGGGTACGATTACAAACCTTAAACCTCTGGACCCTTGCGGGTTACAGAGGTTTTTTATTTCCGGTTGCGGTGTTGGGTGTGGTGGGTGGCCGGGGCCTATTTTTCTATCGTCGTAGAATAATGGTAATCATACTTTTTCACGATTTGATAATTATTGTTCCTGACATAGATTAACCTTCCTAAATTGTCGTACTCGAAATAGGTTGTGAGTCCGCTGGGATCAGTTGAGGAGGTTATGCCAATAAGTTGTTTGTAAGTATATGTATTAACCATTGTATTCAATATTAACGGTTGTCTTCTGAGATTCTCGTTAAATTCTTTCCATATTGCCCTTTGTGTTGGATTAGTGAGATCGCCTACGCCATAAGTTGAAAGAAGTTGATCAAGGTTTGGGTTTGTTTGATTTACTGCAGTGTTCAAGTTGTTAAAACTGACATTTTTCCCTTCAATAACTGGTTTGGTCTTTTGATAACCCCAAATATATGCTGAATGAACATCATTTTCTTGAGAAAACTCCATTGGATTACCATTTGTACTATCTATAACATAAAATCGTGAACGCGGTTCTAATGGATTGTTAAATGTAGAAACTGCGATATAACTGGGATGGATAATATTTCCGCCCCAATCCTTAAAATTTACTTCTTTTGTGGAAATTTTCTGCCATTCCGTCGAGTTTGGAATTTTTAAATATTCTTCTTCTTTTATTTTTTCGGCAATACGGTATTGACTGATTAATTTAGTTAAATTCGGATCTTGCTCAACATCTTGTGGATAGAAAGATATTGTTCTTAAAGAGTCATTATTACTTGCAACAGATTCAGTTCGTGTGAGTTGAAGATGGTTGATGTTGTCATAAAAATTGTTTATTTTAGTAAATACAGGATTTAACCCATTTTGATCATACTGTTTGACAGTAGAAGACTTTTGATATTTCCAATAAGAGATATTCTTATATTTTGTGACATCCAGATTATCTATGGTTGTTGGTCCAAATAATAAATTATTATAGTTCTTTCTAATTGCATACCCAACAACTTCTTTGTTAGGCAAGGTGCAATCATTAAAATATTCAATAGTGTCTTCCCTTAAAATTATTCTATCCCCATTATTCCCCAATTTAAAAACAGTATTTTTATTCTCAAGCCCTGTCATCCAACCAAAATTTGTCCATGCTGCCCCTAAAATTTCCTGTCCTTTAAGAGTAACCCCCCGTGAATCTAAATTATTCATAAATTCATGAAGTTCTCCTCCATTTTCGAAATTGTCACCTCCATGACTAACTGTAACATTAGGATAATAAACATTATTGTTGTTTGTGTTAAACAGTGGGCAAAGACTTGATGCACTTAAAACTTGATAATAAATTGGTTCCTGAATATAATCAGAACACTGAATCTGAGCCACAGTTGGGGTGATATAAAGTCCTTTCTCACCAACAACACCCGATGATTCTTCCAATCTATCCTTCTTGTAATAATAATATCTGGAAATATCATCCTGAATTTTGCAAGGATCATGATTAACTACTTTTTTTATTCTTTGTCCTCCACATTCTATATTTGCCAAATATTCAGAAGGTGCGATATCAAGATATTTAATACTTGCATGTGAAGTCATACATTTCCATTTAGGCGTTAAAATAATGGTATAAAACTTGCCAACTTCAAGGTTGGCATAACATCCATTATCAACTCCATTTGGATAAAAAATATCATTGATTCTTGGCATATAGCCATAGGTCGTTTTTATAAAAAGTGGAACCAGAAACCCTGTAGAATTATCTTTTATCTTTAACGTTGAAGCAGCCTTGTGCTCAGGATCTAGATAACATTGCGCGCCACCCTGATTATAAATTTCAGCAACATCTACGAAAATTTGAATTTTCTGATCTGCAACATTTTCAATAATAACGGAATCCGCGTACGCGGAACCCCATCCTTCATCATTTGTCACAACATCCAAACTCCTGGTTGAATAATGTCCTGGGATATGCTTTAACCCATAATAGTCATTTGGTTCATAAAATAGTTTTGAATATCCTTTTGTCGGATAGGTTATTTTTTCAAGTAATCCTATATTTGAGAATACACCATTAGATTCCTTATTTGCACCATTAAGGCCACTAAAGTAAATATTATCAGGAATATTAGGATAAAAATGGATATTGTTATTTTCTCCATTATAGTACCCCCAGTGATCCTGGCCATAGGACAAACGTACCGGCAATGAATCAGGCTTGATATATTCGAAATGATAGTACTTACTAATATCCTTGAAGGTCACTTTATTTAAGAATACTCTTTTATTTGTTTGATAGGAGTTATAATTAAAATCAAATCGTTCGATTTCAGTTTGGTTACGATCTTTTACCAAAATGCTACTTATGAGTTTAAATCCGGAAACACCAATAGAGTTGTAATTTGATATAAAATCGACCTCCCCATTTTCCTCAGTATTGGCAGAGTAAATCTTTTTTAATCTTTTACCCGCGATGGTCGACTTGAATTTAAAAGGACCATTAATTGTAGGAATATTGGCCTCATAATTTCCACATGCTGTTTGCCCGGGAGGGTCAAAAATCGTCACAGTTTCACAAACAGAAGTGTAATATGAACAATTTGCCGTGTCATATTCGAGTAATATCGTGTCTCCATATGGATGAACAATTTTTGTAAGATACCATGCGTTAGTAGTGTTTATAGGTGATGGTGGTGGAGTAAAACCCGAAAGTCGACTCATCACTTCCTCGCTTTCATCAAAATAATACTTGATACCATCAGAACACGTAATCATGTATCCACTATTTTCATCTTCCTCAATCTTTATATCCTGTAATGGCATTAGAACAATGTTTGCATCTTTATCGTATACAAATTTTCCGGAATGTCCCATGAAATTGAACATAAACAAATCCGGCTCAGCATCACCATTCCAATTACCAACGGAATTAAAAAATGCAATGGCAACAGGATCGTTGACATTGAAAAGTTCTTGCGGAGGGTACATACATTGATCCGTTCCATCTGCTCTGTTACGATCAATTTTTGTGACTACCCCTCCGGTATTAAGGTTCCAACCCAGACCTACATTTGATTCTATCTGATCAACTTTTATTCCATTTGAACTATATTGCAATGAAATGGGGAGGGTTAAATGATTTGTTTTATAAATATACAATGGAAGATCAAAGTTCACCGACCCAGTATATAAACCCACAGGTATCTGTCCATATTTTCCGAGTTCATAAGCGTTAGGGGAAGGAGGAATAAGACTGGGAATAAAACCTGGCACATTAATCCCAATCTGACCTGTACAAATTATAGGAAAAAATAAAATGGGTACAAGGTGAAATTTAATAAACTTTTTCATTGAAAATTGGTTTTGTATTTCTTGATTATTTATTAATCGTTGTAGAGATTCGTTCTCTCCCAGCACTATCCTAATTGTAATCAAATTCCTCTCCATTACTAAAATTCAGTTCTTCGGGTTTATTGAGGTAGTTGTATACAATCATTCCATTTATCAATTTGCCAACTTAACAGGTCATGTTCCCGTTTGCATCTTAGGTCAGGTTCCCTTCAGTATATGCCCAGATTTGGATTGCTGTGTTCTCGTAGTTGCTCCTCGCCACAGCAAAGAAGCGCTGGCAGTTGGAAGAATCATTATATACGATTTCGCAGGTCCTTCAATTTTGCATTTTCGATAAAATATCTACAAATGAGCTGTTTACCAATAACAATAGGTTCAATGTTGACACACAAAAAGATAATCAACTGAATTTGTTCGTTTTATAACCGGACAGTACTGAGGTAGAATCTGTATGTTACAGGTTTTTATTATTCATTGGTCCACGGTATAACACTTAAATTTTTTTGATATTCGATAATAGTAGCTTCAATATATTTTAATACTTTATTTGCTGGTGTTTTTTTTATCTTTAAAAAATCAAGCTCTAATAATAAATCTTCATCTAATTTATATAACCCTAAAATTTGAAAACCTTCACCATTTAATAGTAACAAATATGATTTTGAATGATCTGAAAAAGTACCAAACTTATATATTCCCTCATCGTTATTTCCAACTTCTGTATGCTTTAATAAATCAACAATAAAGATATTTTCAAGATATTTTAGTTTAGTATCAGTTGTTTGTAAGTCACCAACTTTTATTAAATAATCTATTATAGTTAATTTAATACTATCTTGAGCAACAACAGAATGCACCGTAAAGAGCGTTACTGGAATAATAAAAATCAATAACATCCTTGTTCTCATGGTTATTTGATGTTTGGTTGTATAGTGGGTAATAGTTCTATTTTTTGGGGTTTGATTGGTTTGATTTTTTGCAATCCAATCTCATTCAAAATTTTCATTTCAATTTGATTGGGAGCAGTTTCGATATTATTTGTCGCCCCTTTCAATTTGTTGTCAGCCTTTTGTTGTATATTTTCCTGATCTGTACCATGAACTGATTCATGGCCTGCAACAGCTGCTATGCGTTCATCATTATTAGTTGTATTATTTTGGTAAGACTGTGCCTTATCACTATTAGATAGCTGAGTATCATTGATATAAGTATTAATTGTACCTTCATATATTGTAATGTCTGATTTTGCGACTGTCGCTTTGCCAGTTACGGGGTTTACTTTCAATTTATTTTTAGTAATCCCAAGTAAGTATGATTTTGAGCCATTAGTGTTAGTTGTTGTTTTGTCGTCAGAGCTAATTGTTAGTGTAACAGGATGAGCAGTACCAACCATCTTATTCCACTGTTGGGTTCCTGTCCTTGATTGCATCATCCCTGTCCCAATGCGTCGTGCGTCAGCTGTAGCATATTTGGTCCAACCACCGCCTTGAGTATACATTATATGTCCATTAGCATCAACTATTTTGTAACCATCAGGGTCTAAATATCTAATGGGGTTATTTGTAGCATAAGTATAAGGACTTAAAGGAAAATATTTTTCCGCCTTACCGTCAATTACGCTCCATCTCCCCAACTCCGGATCATAAAATCTGGCCCCGTAATCATACCACTGTAATCCAAAATCCGTTTGCAACTCTTTCCCATTGTATAAATGGTTGTTTACAAGATCAGCCCCTGACGAGTAGCACAGCGCTTCGAGTTGCATACCGAAGGGATAGTAGTGTTGATATTCAGAAACCTGGGGCAGACCTGGAGCTGCCTGCGCATAGGTGGCCCTGGTGTTGCCCAAGTGATCTTTCATGAAATATTCGAACAGGTAAGAATCATATTCACGTACCAACCGCCCTTCACCGGTAAGGATGTACTTGAGTTGCCGGTTCAGATCATATACGAAGTTTCCGGAATAGATCAGCGAGTTCTCCGGCAATGCATCGCCATCCTTAACGATTTTAGCTAGTTTGTTCCCGGTTCCATCGAAAATATAATCAAGTTTCTCCCCGTTACCAAAATTCAGTTCTTCGGGTTTGTTCAAGTAACTGTAAATAATATCACTATTTATCCCTTTGTCGACCGATTTTAGCATGTTCCCGTTTTGATCATACCAAAAACCCTGGTTCCCCGTTGTTCCTCCGGGATAGTCTATTACGCCGGGAACATCCCCGGTGCGATCTACGATATAACTGATTTGATTGCCGTTATTGAGGTACGTATAGTTTAAAAAATCAATTGCAATATTTCCTGCTCCATAGCGATGAAGTGTTTGAAGGTTCCCGTTTTCATCGTAGGTTATGTTTTTTTCATCAAACGATCCGTCGTGTGAATATCCGTTGTCCGTTACATGAAAATATTCGCCATTGGTTAACCGATTTAGGTCATCGTAACCGTATGCATAGGCACTTTTCACCTGGTCATGGTTGGTTGCCCAATTCACTGAAGCGATGTTCCCATTATACTGAACAGCATTGGATGAGCCTACTATAGCATCGCTGTAATGCAACTTCATCGCAAAAATATCATTTTTCGTTGCTGTATTTGCGGGATCATTGATTGCAGTGAGCCATCCCCTGATGTTGTATTGAAAGTCGATTTTTTGTATGAATGGCTGATAAGTTCCAACAGATTCTTCGGAATGGATTTGTTTCGTTACCAGTTGCCCAACCGGGTTGTAATGCATGGAGGCCATCATTACCTTTGGTTGGTTCGGCAATCCTTCCAAGGTGTGTTCCAACATTCGACCTCTGTGATCATAAACATATTTTTCAGTAAATTCAATGGTGTCCTTGAAAGCCAGATGCCATGTTTTTTGAACTTCCAAGTTTCCAGTAAAGGAGTACTTACTGGATATCACATCGCGTCCGTCTAAGCATGGATCATCAGCAACTGTCTGTATCACTCTGTATTGATCATTATAATACTGTGCGCTGATGATCCAGTCTTTCAATGTTGCCTCAGCTTCTCGTTTCATCACCTTTACTTTCGTTCCGGTTGGCATATTCCTGGGGATGATAACTTCTGTTTCGTCTACAAGGCCATTGGTACTGTCGAACCCATAATGATCAGACCCCACATTGTTCAGGGCAAAGAGATAATCATCATAATAGATAACACTCAACACTTTATAAGTACAGTTTGAACTGCAAAGCGCCGAAAATACATTACGTGTATAGCCATGCTCCGTATCGTTAAAATGGCCATTAATACTTTCATTTAAATTGGTTACAACATTATTATAATGATCCTGCATCTGTACCTGGGAGCGTAATGAGAAGTATTCGTAAATTCCGCTCATGACGGGTCTGTTGAATTGATCATAGCAAGTTAATATCCATTGTTCGGCAGGCTCTTTAGCCCGCATTATTCCATCCTGACACATTACCAGCCGGTCGCGTTTATCATAAACCATCAGTACAGAATCTGCCCCGGGTAGTTTTTTGCTCACCAGGCGATGACGTCCGTCATAGCGATAATAGTAACAAAGATTCGGATTATTGTATGTGGTTGCCTTGGGGGGTACTACACATCTTAATAATCCAAATTCATCATAAATGTACCGGGTTTTATTCCAGGTATTTCCGTTGAAGTTCTCCATAAGTACCACCTTCCCAGTTTTATCTTTATATTCTTTGGTGATGGACTGGTTTGACCCTTTGTTTTCATTTTTAGTGATATTGACAAATAACTGACCAGTACTATAAGTGACTGAATAAAACGAGTTGTTTTCTATTTTCCATCCGGCAACATCAGAGTCATTCACTGAAAATTCCATCTCCATAACATGTTCTTGATCCAGAGCATTGGGTTTAAAGGCCCAGTCGGCCCCGGGCGCTGATTGTTTCAATATCCTGCTGAGCGATGATTCTTCATACAAGGGTTTGGAAAATCCGAATCCCTTATTGTCGTTGCCGAAAATTGTACCAATAAAAGTCTTTTGATTTAAAATGTAGTTACCGTCAAATTGTCCATTCTGACCAGTCGACGACACATAGGGGAGAAAATCGGCATAAGGCCTTCCCACAGCATCATAAAGATAGGGTTTGATAATATCTTTTTGATCAGGACTGGCCATCACCGATATATCCTGGTACTGACGACCGAGACCGTCGAAATAGGTAATATCTGTTGTCACTTGGTTGCAATTGTGTTGGATACCGGTATGATATCCGGTATCTTGTGGTGTTGTGGTAATAATGTAGTTCATGTTGGAAGGAGAAACAACCTGGTTACCTGGAATGATAGGTGGATCGTACGCCGTTCCGTTTCCAACAAAATTCGTATCAATATACGCATCATAATCCAGACCCGAATTTGTCTCGAATCCGGGTTTGTGAACGATTTCTAGTTTTGCCACAATTGTCGCGTTGCCTATCATCTTATGAGACATCTCAATGGTATATGGATATTGGGCGGTGACTGAATACAGTCCCGCGACCAATACGAGCCACGTCAGCATTGTATAACGGAGAATTTTATAACCGAATGTATTTGTGATATTCATACCTTGAGGATGTGGCATTGTGAGATATATTTAATCATTGAAGGACTATTTTCTTTGTTGCTACCCCTCTCTCTGTTTTCATATTCAAGATGTATATCCCTTTGGGTAATGTGCCGAGATTAAACTCAAGAGGAGTATTATTCACATATCCGGAAACAGCCCGGTTCACTAATTCCCTTCCCATAAGATCGTTGATGGTCAGGATAAGTGATTTAAAAGACATGGTAAAATATACTGTCACCAAATCATTGGTAGGGTTTGGAAAAAGAATGCAACTTCCGGAAACTTTCTCTGATACTTGGTTAGGCATCGTCCTGATCATATTGATCACCATATCGTCAGCACTCGTACAACCATTTATACCAATCACATTAATCATTATTACGTTTGGTCCTTCTTTTAATTCAACTCCTTTAATCAGGTTTTCAGATGTCGTAGTGCCGTTATTCCATAAACAATGGGTAAAATTCCCACCTGCATGCAAAATGATCCGGGAGGTGTCGGCAATAGTGGTATCTTTTCCAAGATAAACATATGGTTGAGGGATATCAAGAACCCCAATAGTGTCATATATGATGCATCCATTTACAGCTATCAATTCTAGAGGATGTAATCCTGCCTGATCAATATCGAATGTACGTTTCCGTCCCACTCCATTGTCCCAATTGTAAGAGGTAAATCCCGCTCCTGCATCAAGATGTAAAAGTCCTCCTTTGCACAATGATTCAGGCTTTTTAAAGACAGGAGCCAGCGAGTGACAATTTTCCAACCTGCCTATAAAGACATCCTCTTCTCCAACCGATTGAAGAGTTTTCCCATTCAAGTTAAATTTCTGTTGGAATGAGCCTGCCAGATAAATGTAATCTTTAGAAACAGGGATCATGCTCGTTGGGTAATCATCGGCTTCACCTCCGGTACTTCTCATCCATCTGAGGTTTCCAGAGTTGTCAAAAGCAATTACGAACACATCACTACCAATGCCTGATGTAGTAAGCTTCTTTTGGTTAATACTGATGGAGGAGCAGAATGAACCTGAAAGAATGATCTCCTTGTTGACACTAATGATTTTTGAAGGACGGTCTTTTTTGAGGCCTCCGATCTGTTTGTACCATTTTATTTGCAATGCTTTATCAAGGCACAGTAAAAAAATATCATCGCTACCAAGGGAAGCAAGGGTTTTATTTCCAATGATCATATAGTCACTGAAACTTCCAGCAATCAATATGGAACTGTCGATACCGATGATTGAATGTGTCCTGATTTTTTTCCCCGATGCCAGTTGTTTAGCCAAAATGAAATCTCCATTATCATTATAGCAAGCAAGGAACAAACCAATTTCTTTACGGTCGTTTAACTCAAGTTTAGTGTTTTTCCCAAACTGAATTTTTTGTTGGAAAGTGCCGCCCACAAAATGGTTACCTATATTGTCGATGGCAATACCATCGATTTTATCCTCGCCATACCCTCCAATTACACGGGCATTTTTCAGTATTCCAGATAAACCAAACTGAAGAAAAACACCATCCGACTTTCCATTTGTTATTAGTTCGGTTTCCCCTATGCGTAGTGTGTCATGGAAATACCCGCTAATCAGAATTTCTGCTCCCAAGGTGTCTACTACCAAAGATGTTAGATAATCGAGTTTTGATCCTGTGAAATTTTGGCTCCAATTAACAACTCCTTGGGTGGTTAATGAAGAAATGAAAATACCGGATCGTCCTGATTTTATCCCTGCTGTTTTATGGGGAATTTCTGTCCCTCCAGCTAGGATCAATTCATTATTTTTTCCTCTCCCAATCAAACTGCCATATCCTGATCCATAATTCCGGATGTTTTTTTTCCACGCCATTTTCCCATTCGTATCAAATTTGGCGACATACATTGATCGGACTATCTTGGCTGATGTGTTTCCTGTATTGTTTTTTGCAGAAGTATCAGCATAACTACCCGTTAAATAAATGTTTCCATTTCTATCGGTTGTCATATCATTGACAATATCCCATCCCTTTGTACCTGTGCCAGCAATCCATTCTGAGAAAACTACCTGACTAACGCAGGAGTGATTAAAAAGAAACACCAGGATTGTTAATGTTCCTGTTTGTAAAAGGATATTCTTGTTCATAGCATATAATATGAATTTACCGAGTAGCAATTTTTGCTTTTAATTGATTTATCTCTTTTTCCAAAGATATGAGATACAAGGTAAGTTCCTCAACCTTTTTAACAAGTTTTGCATTCATATCACCGACATCAATTCCGTTTTCAGCAACCTCTTTTGCTGATGGCATATCCGGAAGATGGTTGTTGGAATGTATATAATTATCAACCTCATTCAATGATCGCAGGTAATAATCATCGTTAAAAACATAATCGGGCCAATTTCTTTTAAGTTTTATCTTCATCTCCTCGCAGATCGCTTTACCATTCACAGCGAGTTTATAATCAGTATAAGTATTGATGGTTCCTATACCTACACGGCCTTCTGTAATTGAAAAAATGCTTGGATTTGTCCATCCACCATGACCAAACTGATCATTGCACAAAAAAACAGATCCAATATGGGGGTTACTTTTAATTTTCAAACCCTGAGTTGTAAGGATTGAAGTACACTCAAGATAATTTTCCACCTTGATACCGTCGGAATAAATCGTAAGGGGTGCACGAATAATAGTATCTGACTCCTCAGAAATCGGATCTACCTCCGCGTCCGTCTCTTGATTTCCAAATGAACCACCTGTGGAAAAATATTGAAAAACGAAGGGTTGGTTGGTGTTGGAAATATTTATTCCGGTTGCAGATGGTCCCGTACAGCCGATAATACCATTAACGTCCAATTTATTTTTTGGATCCAGGACATCAATTCCCATGTTGTTTTTAAAATAATTTTTAAGTTGATATTCCGTTATCGGAGGAATTTGCGTTTGGAAAATACCGTAATATACTCCATTCAAAAGTTTCCAACTTTCGATAGAACCAAATTTGGCGCCTGATACTCCGTCTTGAAAAGCATCAATTTCAAAAAGAGTTTGAGAATCAGGAAATCCCCTTATTTGAAGTTTTGAAGTTGGATTGGTTAATCCAATTCCTATTTTTGCATTGTTATTACTCCCCACCTCGTAAATATTGCTACTATCTGGTATACCGTGTTTTACAATCACCTGGGCATGAATTTGATTTGTAACAACAAATAAACAACAACAGATTAGAATGTATGTTTTAATGTTTTTCATATGGTAAGGATTTATAGAAATATTTAATTTTATTATTTGAGTCTAATCCGAGAATCCATAAAGCAAGAAAATGTCACAAAGGCACCAGGGCACTAAGTCGCACAAAGTGCCAGATATCTGCTGCTTATTATTGATGAAACTTTGTGACTTTGTGGCAAATAAATACTTTCCGGAGTGGATTCATTATTAGAATTTAAAGTTCTAGATATCAGCTATCGGGATGGGAAAATTACCTAACGATAGAGATTTTGCGTGATTTTGTAACCGACCCAATCGTGAATGAACATAGATAAATACCTGATGGATATTTGGTGACGTCGTATTTCACATGGTATAATCCCGGCTCGTAGGTTTGTTCAAGTTCAGTCCCAACTATTTGACCAACCATATTACTGATTAAAAGCTTTACAAGTGCTCTTGTTTTCAATCCAAAGTTAACGTTCACTTCTGAACTACAAGGATTTGGAGACAGAGAAATGAACAAACTACTCTCCTGATTCTGTTGCCCAATTCCTGTGGCGGGAATATAAGATGCATCAAACAAGGCAACCCCATTTCCCGTGTTTGATTCCTTTGTCCAAACATTTATAGCCATATGATTTCCATTGTCGATGCAGACCTTTGGCCAAGGAGATTTCAGAATACCGCTGTCATTATAGCCAAGGGTCACCAAATTCCAAGTATCTGGATTGTCTAAATTAAATTGTTTATTAAACAAGGGTAGATTTTGATCATTGGAATCAAAATATGTAATCATGAAATTGCCATCATAGGGATTAAAAACGATATCAGGCTGCATTTCCTTATGGGAAGTTGCAGTAACAATCAATTTCTTGAAATTGGTGCTTGTCGTAGATTTTTTATTATAAATACCAGTAATATCATAGTCATCAGAACTTGAGTTGTATTTTTCAAATAAAATCACTTCGCTCAGATCAGTGCTATCGTTATCCACGTCATTAATCTGGCAAGCAATCACCGGATTTCTGCAGAGGTTCGTCAATGATGGATCAAGACCATCTAATTGCACAGCAGTTGTAAACGGACTGTTGAAATTGGGATTGGAATGGGAAGTATAGATATGTCCATTTTTTGAGGAGGTGTCTTGTTTTTCTTCCCATACTGCAAAGTATCGGCCAGCATTTTTTGAAGGAGATACCCCATAAGCCAAAGCAACTTTATTGAACTTCTTGGTCGTTACTGCTAAAACACGATGATTATTAAAGGTCATTCCTCCATCACTGGAGGAAATAAAAATAACAGAGTCCTTGGCCCCGGAGGTAGAATAAATGACACCGATACTATTTTGATCAGAATTTACTGCCTGAAATGGAAAATCACAGACAACAGCGGCATCATGTATAGCCGAAGAATGTCGCAGGATTATATCTGAATCTATTGTAAAAGGGTCACAACTGCATCGCAAAACCTCAAGTAAATAATAGTTATTACCAAAATAATGAGTAACTGTTGTTAAAAACAATTTCTGATCAGTTGAGTCTATACCACAAACCATAATATCTTGTTTTAATACATTCAGGTTCGATTGGTTAAAATTTAGATTCTTTAACAAGGCCCACGTTAACCCATTATCCTTCGAGCGGATAACAGCAGAGTAATGGTCCCCAATACTATCGAAACTGTACGATGCATAAAGCCATCCATTTGGGGCACTGCAAATTGCAAGGTTCCTTTGGTCTTGAAGCGGTAAATTGTTCATTATGATGTCTTGCCCAAATGATACGGATCTTGTTAAGTTTGAGAACATTTCTTGATAGAAGCTCTGCAAGGATTGAGCATGAGTAAAAAGTGTGATAAAAACAAAAACATGAAGTAGGAAAACCAGTTTTTTTTTCATAGTATTAATAGGATGTGAGTTTATATATTTACTTGAAACTTTAAAAAGAAGGTCAAAATAATACTGAACCGTTAAGCAATCAAATATAGGTAAGGATGTCACGGGAAACAAGGGAATTCTTTGATTGTTATTAACATAACAATCGTTTACGGAATACAATAATTAAGGCTTCATGCTGGGTCTCGTTCCTCGACCGCACGAAGCCTTAATTATTATGAGCATATAGTTTAATTCTTTATAACCTTGGTTGTTCCTAAAGTAGTATTGTTATAAACCAATCTTACCACGTACATCCCTTTTTGCCAGCCCGATACATTGATCCCGATTTCCTTCTCAGCAAAAGGAATCTTACGGAAAAATACTCTTTCTCCGAATAAATTATAAACCTCCAGGTCTACATTATCCCATCTTGAACGAAAAGTGGTTATATTAAAATGTTTCGCTTTCACCTCTGTTTTCAGTTGATCCGGCAAAATAACATGCAGGATTTCGGACACCGGATTTGGATAAACCAACATTTCGGTTCGTTCTGCCTGATCAGTAAGTTCTTCTGTACCCACCAGCACACAGCCAAGTGGAATGGTATCTGATGGAATGGAGTGAGGGCATAGACTGTCATATACAAATGGTCGGTTGTAAATGGTGTCATAATCGAGATTGGAATTGAGTTTATAGGCATGGCTCTGCCAAATACCGTCCCAGAAACCACCCACCAATAAAAGCTTGTCGTCAAAAGTCGTTACAGCATCGCTGAATAATTGTTGGCCGGTTAAAATAGGTTTTATAGTAAGGATGTTTCCGTTACGATCACATTTAATAGCCCCAACATTCCCATCATATCCATATCCTAATACAAGAGTTGAATCAGAAAGCCAGTTGATGGTATGTGTTCCCCCCATTGAGGAATTAGGAAAAAAATCAGTATAACTGATCTCGTTGCCAATAGGATCAGTTTTAATAAGGCAAGGTTTATCTCCCGGGTTGGCACCACCGATAATGATATGCCTGCCTGATGAATAGATCATCCCATGAGTATCAGTCACAGAATTGTACGATTCGCCATAAAAATTCTCACCATTTACAACAGCCCAGGGGAGTTCCCAGTCCAAGGTTCCTACACTATCAGTTTTAATGATGAATGGACGCAGGATTTGGGGAGACGGACTCCCAGGGTCAGGATACCAGCAATACCCATTGATGATGAAGTGATAATCATCCGTAACACACATTCGCACACTGTTTTCATCATGGATTGCTGTATCATTTTGTGCATATACCTGCTTCCAAATCAGATCCCCTTCATTATCCAATCGAAACAACCATATTCGTTCGTTTAAAGGGTCGTCACCATACGCATAAAAGACAGAAATGTATCCTCCAGGAATCTGCCATATAGATTGACCCCATTCAGGGTTTGTGTTGGGTAAATTGTAAATCCGGCACCATTGAAGCTGAGCGCAAGCATCGAGCTTCATTATGAATGGATTTAACCAATTCGTTTGTTCTCCTGTAACTCCGGTCAAGATAAATCCTTGGTCAATGGTTGGATTGATATCCCAAATACTTGTGAAATCGTTTACTCGTGATATTGTTTTATACCAAAGCATTTCCCCATTTATATCTGTCTTAATAATCATACCTTGAGATGGAATTCCTCCAGCTTCAAAATCTCCTCCAAAAACATATCCTTTATCATAAGATTCAAAAACAGCGCTGGTTCCATTAGGCTTATTGGGAAAATAAACTTGATGCCATTCTTGGGAAGAAAGGTCAAAGCACACAAATAATGACCATAAAAAAAAGAAATAAATAACTCTTTTCATTCTGAATTCGTGATAATATATAACAAAAAAATGATGCGTATCGTATTATCCTGTACATTTTGATCGATTTATCTGATCAGCGTTATTTTTGCCTCCTGAACAGACTTCCCATGATTCTTAAGGGTTACTAAATAGACTCCTTGACCCATTCCATCGACAGGAATCAATTTTTGGTCATTTTTTTGGGTAAGCGGAATCCTTTTTAATTTTTTGCCCAAGATATTCGTGATTTCAATACAGCATCCTTCTGCAATTTCATTTAGATGATATTCCACTACAAAATGAGTTTTTGCCGGATTGGGATATACTTTCAAAAGATTTGCCTCAAAATGGGTTTTATCACCACGATATTTACCACGCTTTGATGATTTTAATCCGGATTCCGGTAAAAATATTGGCTCAGTGTAAACTGTCTTTTCTGCTGCGAGAAGAAGGTTCCGGGCAAAGGCACTAACTTGACCTTGATTTGAAGTGTAAACGGAGACAAGGGTTTGTATATCTGTACTATCAATATTCAGAACACTTGAAGAATCTGTTTCGACTTTTTTCAGAATAGCAAAAAGATCGACAAATGATTGGTGTATTTCCTGCTGATTTTCGTTAAGAGAGAAAGAACCAGGAATGGAATTTAACAAATTCAATCCGGTTTGGTATTCCCCTTTATGAAAACATACTGCAATCAAGTCATACCATGAATCAATAGTGTTATGCAATTGCAACAAATAAATCAAGCTGTCATTGGCTAACCCAGCGACAGAATCGTTGCGGTAATATCGGATGAGGTTGTGGTAATGTTTGCTCCGTTCTGCATTCCAGAAAGCCTTCTCTGATTCAAGATTTTCTTTGCCACTGATAGAATCCTCTCCCTGGAGGATTTCTGCCATCAAGTAATCGGGCATTGGAACGGTACGGTTCTCAAGCAGATCGATCAAAATCTCCGACTTGGATGAATGTGGGTTAGCTACCATGATATCCCGGATCATTGTGTTGTTAAGTACATCCTCCTTTTCGATAGCAGTTTGCATGACGGTATCAGACAAATAGGGTGTAGAGGCCATAAGTTCATCGCGGATAGGCAAAGCTTCCGGGGGAATACTGGTTTCAACCTCATTTTTAAGGGTTTCGGTTGAACCTCCATCAACATGTATCGCTAATATCTCTTGGATACTGTCAGATTTTTCTGCAGATGAAGCCATTCCATCCATTTCTTCTTCACTGGTTCCATTCCCAGAACTGCTGGGTGGACAGGCTGTAGCCTCCATGTATGCAACTGGTAGTCCAGTAGGAGTAATGAGCCCCTGACGGTAATCAGGGCGTAGCCTTGTATAAGGTGGAAAAGTACCATTATGATAATAGTAATTAAACGATGCAAGTCCATTATCCAGATCCCAGTGGGAAGATAGTGGTGTGTAATCAAACATATTGCCAGCCGGTCCAGTTGGAGTCGGACTGTTTCTTCCTTGATTTACCGCAATCCCGAAGCTATGTGTTACTGGTATTTCAGGATCCTTTGTTACCGAGATGTCAGAATAATTGTCAAAGAACTTATTACATTTATAGCACAGGCCTTCGCCGGTGGTTGCATTTCTGTTCCTGTTCTGGGCGATGGTTGCATATTGAAGGTTTGTGAACGTGTTTCTATAGATTTGGTTGATTTCAGCTGGCTCATCTACAATTGAATTGTTGACAATCAAACCGATACCATCGCAATAACTCCCTTCGGAATAAAAACTATTCTCCTCAATTTTATAACCTGAGCATTCATTCAGATACATTGCATAGGTGTCGATATCTTCATAAGGTCTCAACACCCTGAAATTGCATTGGATGATACTCGAATGTGAAGCCCCGCTAGAACCACTAATGTATACCCCTCTCGCATTGTCGTAAAAGTTCGTATTTCTAATATCGGCAAATGCTAAACTACCACTGTTCATTAAGTAAACACCTCTATACAGTTTCTCAAACAATCCCGGTATGACTTGGTTGCAAGGTACTTCATTCACCTGGCAGCCTTCATCCATGAAAACCCTAGCGTTGTCGCAATAAATACCAGTTCCGCGGTCAGACTCTGCCACCTCATACCATCCGCGAGTATTCCTAAATGTACAACCGTAGATGTTGACATTTGTAACACCATATGCCTTGATAAAACAATCAGGTTGGGCAGATTCATTCAATGCAGCATTCGTAAGGAAATCTGTGTTGCGGAAATGACAATTGTTGTAAAAAGAATAAGGTGTAAATAACACAGCTACTTTGTTATTGATGAAGTTGCCGTCAATAGACCAGGCTAGCCCGCCAGCGAAGGAAGGATCAAAGCCGCTGTTATCAGCCAGTCGCTTACCAACAAGTATTGCAATTTCGGCATTTTCTATTTTACCTTCGTTTATAATCTGAATATGGCCTTGGTTGGTGACCGGCATTTGAGCTAAACTATGATTACCCCACAGTTCAATACCTTTCCACAACGAACCACAGGCGTTTGTAAATGTGCCGCCATCAATTGTTAAGACACCTCCTGGCTCAACGATGACTTTACTATTGGGGGGCATATTGACGATACTCGAAACGGTGAGAGTTGCACCACTCTTAATTCGTAAATCACCATGAAGATTTCTTCTGAAATCCCAGGACTCATTTTCACTTACAACTTTTTCGAATGATTGAGTTGATGGCAACAAATCTCCTTCCCATATACCTCTTCCAAAAGTTGCAACCCTGAGTTTATTGGCACAATAATTGATTTTTAACTCAACCGCTCTGACATTAGGGAAATTACCATATTTTTCCCAAGCAGTACCCTGAGGCCCGTTTCTTACATAAACCCCGGCATCCGTCGCGATATAAAGACGATCATTTGTTCCTGCCTGGTATACAATCCCGTTTACAGGCAGGTTCGATAATGTTGAGTCTGGGTCAGCATCAACCCAGGGATTGTTAATACTATCACCATTGTAATAATACACTTTATAATGCTGTTTATACCCGGTAAACGAGATCCAAAATCGATTTTCGTCCATAGGATCAACTGCAATGCCGGTTATTATTGGAATTTCTAAACTGGGAGTGCCGCTCCCGGGAAAATCGACACTATGAAAAACGGGATGATTACTATTTACATTATCCGTTAATCCGCCGGTAGTCGACCGGAATAGAAGAGATGGCAGGACCGACCCTATTTCCGGCCTTGTTTGACCTCCCGTAACCAGGTATATATAATTGGGGTTTGATTCAGCAAATACGGCTTCCGTTATTTGACGTGCAGATGATGCTGGTTGAGTCACGCAAAGATCTGACTCCTGAGTCCAAAGATTTTGCCAAGGCATGGCGCTTCCTGTACCATCTATTTCTCGTCTATAGAGTTCAGACAACCCAAAATAAAGAGACCCTGTTCGTGGATGGTTAACTATAGGCAGAGTTGCCGGAATGGCCGCTGGGTTCCCATCGCAATTATCAAGCGGAAATACAGTAGCATCATAAAAATCTTTTGCTTCATAATCACAATACTTAAAGAAAACTGGATCAGAATTAACATTGCAATATATTGAATTAGAATTCATTTTATTAATACCGACTCCATATCCATCCCCTCCTGTAAATTTATACCAATCAATGGAGTCGGTCAAATTATTATAATAGGACCCTATGTTTCCATTATCCTGATTCGAGATAAAAATTTCATTTTGATTCGATTCGGTATCATCAAATGACCATATAGTTGAATTTTCCAATCCGTTATTTAAAAATCTAAATGGAATCTGACCCCAATAATCCACAATAGTAACTCCTCCATCGGTTCCACAGAAAAATCTTGGACGATTAATGTTGGGAATATTAGTAATATGTGGTTCATATGTTATACCATGTATGTCTGGATGCATCCCATCGGTAAGTTGATTATAACTTACACGAGAAAAAGTTAACCAAGAGTTAGGACGTGCGAGAAAAATGTCCCTACAACCAAATACTACTTCATCAGGGTACATTGGAGATGCTGAAATCGTATTCCACGCGGAAGAAAATCGTCCATTGTCTACCACAGTATATTCAGCATTATAAAACTTATTTTTCCAAACGTTACTGCTGTCAAAAAAGATATAAACAGCTTCATATTTTTTTGAATTTTTTATTACCGACCCCTCTACACAGGCATAAAGTCGGCTGGTGTCAGCCGGTGTAACTGCTATGCTTATTCTATTTGGCACAAAATTATCCGGTAAATTATTCCAGTTTAGGCTGGTACCAGGCCCGGTTAATACAAACCAACTGCTACCTCTGTCCCGGGAAATGTAAACATTTTGTCCACTTGCATAAATAGTATTTGAATTTTCCGGATTAAATTCAAGTCCTCTAAATTCAGGGTCTTGGGAGCCTTGTACCCCAGTAAACACTCTCTCCCAAGTCACATTATCTGAAGTTGCATTTGTCGACCTATATATACCATTGGATGTAGCTACAAAAAGATAATTCGGATCAGATGGATCGCTAATGATTCGCCTTGCAGTACCACCATCGAAGAAGTCATCCAGAAACCCATTGTTGATTGGTTCCCAGGAAGCCGTATTATCTTTACTTCGATATATACCGATAGTAGTTAACGGGTTAATAATTCCCCAATTTGGCCCCCAGCCAGTTGGAAATCCAACATCACAGAATCCAGTTGCAATAAAAATCATATGATTATTTTGGGCATTAATTGCAACATCGGCAACGTTGGTCATTGGTAAAAAATCAGTGTTTGCCAGTTGCCAGGATGCTCCGCTATTTTCGCTTCTCCATAAACCTCCAAAATTAGATGTACAATAAACAATATTGTTGCTTTGCCCGTAATGCGGATCGAATGTTATCCTATGAATTTGACCAATGCCCGACGAAGCCACGTTGGGAAAGGCTACCTTGGGTGGACGAACGAGGTTAATGGGGTTATGATGAGGCCCCAGGCATTTCCAATTTGGCTGATAATTCGTTAAAGCCGGGACATAGGTTTGAGCATAATTAACAATTGCGTTGGCTGCTTTTCTACAATCTCCACTCGGCGCCAGCCGAGGTGCCCAAATCCGATTCATCTCTTCTACAAATTCCTCAATTTCCCCGTTTTCTTGATTAACTGAATCATTTGAAGTAGAATCATAACAACTTTTAACCATGTCATAGAAGGTCAATTTATTAGTTAAGGAATAGGTTTGACCAAAACAAAAAATAGTTGGGCAAACAATTAAAAGAACTAACCAAATACAGTGACTTAAACGAATGATGGTTTTCATGATAAATAGTTTTAGGCAGTTACGTTGATTCTTACTTTTTGATTTTTATTATTCCTTCAAAGGCAAATGCGATTTGCTAGGGTTTAAATTATGACTTTCCTTATTGGTCTCGAAGTGCAAAATTTTCACTCCACCACAATTTTCCTCGTCACAAGCCGCTCATTGATCCGAATTGCCAGGAAATAGATTCCGGGCGAAAGGGCGCTTACATCGGCGCTCAATTCCTGGTTTCCGGGATCTATTCTTCTTTCGTTGACTGACAATACCTCATGGCCCAACAGGTCGTTGAGGGTAAACGAAACCAATGAGGCATCCTCCAGATTGAGCCGGATCCGGACTACTTCATCAACGGGATTTGGATAGACATTCACCACGATCGGGTCATGCGGTTGCTGACCACCAATGAATCCGCAAAGTGACGGCCACATTGAAATTGTAAAGTTGAATTGAGTAAACGAAAATCCCTCAACATATTTAAAGCGGGAATCGGCATTGGCATCATTGAACCACTGCGTACAGATCGGGAGGGTGTACTTATTTCCATCTGTGAATACGGTCGGTGAGGTACATTGATAGTATGCTTCCCGGGCAATCGCGGAAAGGGAGGTCACATTGGAGGCATCTGTGCCGGGATCTGGAGTGGTTAGTTTACTGCCAGAAACATCAAAACCCCGGGCATACACATCCGGATCCTGGTTATTCAACTCCCCCTCAACCCGGGTATCATTCCAGGTCACAAATACTTTGTCCCCGGCTTTATTCCGCGATATATAAACCCGGTTGTCGCAGGTGTAATTTCCCCAGGTTCCACGGAGGGTCTTCAACGTACCAAGATGAACTGCTGTAAAGTGATAGTTAACAGTACAGTAAACAAGATCAAATACATTGATCAGACTATCGATACCTGTGGCGATCTGATAACCACCTGGCGCATAACCAACGGCCACTCCGATGTGAAATGCTCCCCATTTATCGACACAAAGTGAGTGATCGAAGGCCGTGGTATATGGTATTTCATCACGGGAAGGCCAGGGTGGTCCTGCAAATAAATTCAGAATAAAGTAATCGCTGTAATGATTTTTAATGGCTTCGATTCCACCGGGTCCATCCAGTTGAACCACGATCGGATCGCCCCAGGTCAGTCCACCGTCGCTTGATTTCCTCAGCACCGGGAACCATGTGGAGTCGCGCAGGGGCGTGGCACCGGCGAAATTGGTAAGCACCGACATCCACACGGTGTTGCCGTCGGGGGAGCAGGCGATCTTGCAATCGGAGATGCCATAGCTGCCCACGCAGGGAAAGGCGAGGGTGCGGAAGGTGTAATCAAAGTCATGGGTGGCGGCATTCCACACCCCGCGGCCGTAGATGATGCTGTCCTTGTATACCGGAGTACCCGATTCCATGTCGTATTCGCCGTCGACCATGTGCACCACGCCGGTACTTGAAATGGTAAAGCCGGAAGGGAGCCAGGTGTAGGGGTGCCCGTCGTACCAGCGGATGTGTTTGGTGGTGTCGGTATGATTGGCCAGGTTGGCGGTTCCGTAGCCATACCCGCCGTAGTTGGCCGGTACGATGAGGTTGGCATGGTTGGGGGCGAACCAGGTCAGGAAGGCATTGGCCAGCGATGTGTTCCCGGCGGGGTTGTAAATCCCAGCCGAGGGATAGCCGCTGGCATCATAATAGGAGGGCGATGCGGCCAGGGTAGCCGCCTGCACCTGGATCTGGGTGGTCCAGTCTGCCTGGGTTTTACCCATGTTCACACCGAGGTCCATGCCGAGGTATCCGTAAAGGGCCGGAGGTGTAGTGCCAGGCCCCAGGCGGTGGATGTTGGCCACCACCTTCAGATTGTCGTCTGCCCAGAGCATGGTTCGTGTGCCGAGGGTGTAGCCCGCCAGGTTGGCTGAGGTGCCCAGGTCAAGCACCGTAACGGTACTAGTCCCGACGTTTTTGTCTTTTGCCGGGTGTACGGAAGATACCGGCGAAAGATTAATCTTTTCAACCGGATCCCGGATAACAGGCTCTTCCTTATGGTAGTTCCTGACGAACACCCCACTTTTTATTTGTGGGAATTGGGCAATAGCAGTACAACCTACCATTACAATTAAATACATTATTAAAATGATTTTCATAATTGAAGGACTAATAAAATCTTATTCAAGATTCGCAGTTAGCTACACGGCAAATGTAAAGCACAAAATATATTAATATCTCAATAGTGTCCGGTTATATGAAAATTTGCCTCTGGCGTAAAATCAGTCATGGAAGCATCAGCGCATAACCCTAATTTATGAAATGAACCGTCATAGGTAAATAAATTACTGTTACCGTTTCGAATCGCATCAAAACGAAGTACAACCGGAGGTATAAGGTCTTGCCCGGACAACTTATTAAAATTGTATAGAATAAGTAAGAAAGTAAAAACACTTATCTTCAAAATTTGGTTAATAAACACTTTTCCCGGTTTCATATTGCTTATTTTTCAGTTTTGATGTTTAACAGGATACTAATCAAGAATGCAACAGGATCACTCTGTCAATGAATTACAATAAGTTTAGCTGAACCAGAGCAGGTACCAGCTCTAAAATTTACAATGTAATAACCCGGAATTAATTTAGAAAGATTGATCTCTTCTATATAATGACCTGATTGAAAATATTTTTCGCCGGAATCAAACACTTCAATTCCCTGAAGATTATAAATTGAAATTGAGATTTTTTCTTCCTTTGGCAGATCAAATCCTATGCAGGTATTATACTGGCATGGATTCGGGGAAATGCTAAACGAAAAATAATCAGCGGCAAGTCGATTATTCCTGATGCTCGTATAGTAATTGTATACTGCATCAAATAAAGCGACTCCGTTTCCCCCTGTCCGCCGACCTGTCCATGCCAATACTCCTTGTTTTAATCCCGTATTCAGGGAGACTTTGGGAAAAGGAGAAACCAGATCCGAATTATCATTATATCCCGGATGTATGATACTCCATATATCGGGATTCTGAAGATTGAAATCATTTGTGAGGAAAGGTAATTTTTTAGCAGTTTCATCAAAATAGGTAAGGATAAATGTAGAGTCGAAAGGATTGAAAACAACATCTGGTTGAACTTCATTGTTCGTCGTTGCTGCGACCTCGAAAGGCTGGTAATTCGATGACGTGGAAGATTGCGGATTATAGCACCCAGCGATATCATAATCATTAGTCAGTGGATTGAACTTCTCAAATAGAACAACTTCCGTAATGTTGCCGGCATTGTTGTTCATGTTGCCAAACTGGCAGGCAATGACAGGATTTCTACATTGATTGGTCCACAATGACTGCAGACTGTCGAGATTCTTGGGTGCAGTCATCGGGCTTGTAATCCCGGGTTCCGTATGGGCTGTATAGATGTGTCCAGGCATCCCGCTCCATGCGGCATAGTATCGGCCCCCATTCAAAGTAGCTCCAGACCCATAAGATAAAGACACCTTTAGGACGTAATTGTCAGTGACCGTCACCACTTTTCTGCTTGCAATGGAAAGCCCGCCATCTACAGATGCTAAAAATATTACAGAATCCTTGTTGTAAGCATGTCTCGAATAAAGGATTCCCACACTCCCAGGATGCAGATTATTAGCAGGGGATAAGGCATCGCTTGCCAAAGCAATATCCCTTGGGGTAAAATCAGCAGACTGAATCACCAATAAGTTTCGTTCCCATGCTCCTGTAATACCATTGTGAACGGCAGCAAATGCAGTCACGCCGTAGACTAAGGTGTCATGATAAATACATGCAAGTACAATTTTCAAATTTGATAATGAATCCCCTGTACTGACAATATCAATCTTGGTAACGACATAACCCGGCGGAAATACTGCCTTATTATAAAAGAGCGACCATGTTAGTCCATTATCGACAGATTTCATTATCTTAACTTCCTGGGTGTTGGTGGCATTGAAAATGAAAGCAGAAAAAATCCAACCATTGAAAGCATAACAAATATCTGTATTTGTCTGATTTTTCTGTGCCTGGTCAAGGATAACTATATCCGTTCCGAATAGAACTGACCGGTTTGGAGATAAACTAAATTGGGGATTCGGAATATACTCCGACTGTGAATACAATGAGTTTACATTCAACAAAAAAAAGAGTGATAGCCAAATTGAAGTAGGGATTCTCATCAGTGGTTAAATTTCTACGATTAGAAAAAAAGGTTTCACAGGAGGGAAATATAGATGTAAAACTAAGCTGATTTAATCGAAAAGTCAAGCATTTGTTATTAACATAACAATTCAATTCTTTGTTTTATTTATTCCATCATGCTTGCGATTTGTGTTAGTTGCAATAATCTCAATTGATTACCATTTGCCGTTGGGATCTTGAATATTTTCGTTTATCAAGGGATTTTTTTTATTGTTCGATTTTAGGCGAACAGGTATACCACTTAAAGACAGATGGTTATCTCCATTCCCATCTGAATTAAATTGACCACCCTTATCTATTGATTGAAAAAGGGTGAAGTTGGTTAATCAAGATCGTCGGGAAGTTTTCAATAGCAAAAGCCGATCTAAAGTCACTATATGACAGTTAACGTAGCCATAAAAATCAGATGAAGGTGGGAACTCCAGCATTTTTATTCTAATATAATGCGCAGTCGCACATCTGAGAAGATTGAGGTATACAGGAGTGTTGTTGATTTTCAAATCATCAAGGCCTTTTAAAAATCGTCAATTCCCTCGGTGTCGCCTGAAACCTATTCTTCGTTGTTCGTGCTATCCCATTAGCCACCTCAATGGCAATATCGCAATCATGAACGATTTCCTGCGATCCACGAATCTTCCCATCCTTGGTGGACTGGCTTACGGTGATCATGGCGGCTCCCTGGTAAAGTTTATGCAACTCATGCAGGTCCTCAATGTCAATATGAAGGACATTCAGGCTGTCGATGAAAATGAAGTTGTATTTGTTTGTATTGACTTCCGTTTTAATTTCATCCATGGATTTCAGATCAGCGATATGGAGATCAGGGTGGCTTGCCTTATTCAATTTTAGTTTATCCTGCATGGTCTTTGAGAATCCCTCCTCCGCAGTAATATAAATTACCTTGCCAAAATTTTCCGCAAGGTAGAGGGCAAACAACAGTGAAAATGTTGACTTCCCTTGTCCAGGCAATCCATGAATTACTGCGGAGAAAGTAATCGACGGAGACCCAAGAAAGTCATTCCATTCTCCTTTAAACCCAAGGGCTTTGAACTCCATCGCATGAACCTCAATACTTGTTTTTATTTTTCCAGAGATGGTTGATGGAGCATCATTGTTGTTAGAATCCCCTACAGAGGTCTGGACGTCTTGAGGACGGTTAAAGACGGGTAATTCCACACTGTTATTTGTACCTGGATCTACCGTTATTACTGGTTTTTCAACCATCCGGGTTAATTTTTGAGGGGTTGCCTTAAATTTCCTGGTTAGGACGGTTATCTGATCCTGGATTGACGTCAGACGGACGTTTAATTCATATTCCTGGACGGATATTAAAATCAAATCCTGCTCAATTTTTATCGCCTTTTGCTCAGGGGTAGGTTTAAAAAGATTATAGATTAGTTCACCAGCCACGCCTCCCAACATTATACCGGCTGTATTATTCCAGGTTGTACTTGCCAACAATGCACCACCTCCAATTGCCGCCATTTCTGTCAACCCATCATAATTTACACCAACGGAAAGTTTTGAATTCTGCAGAATCTTCAGAGATGCTTCAATATCCATCTTTTGACGGTTTAATGCACTGATTTCTTGAAAATATATTCGTAGTTGCGGATTGAACTCCTCAAGGGCAACCATTTCTGGTTGTTGAATTGTATCACTTTGATGTTGCGCAGATCCGATAACTCCCCTTAGATTACTCTGGACGGAGGGTGTTTTCGGTATCTCCTTTTTTTGATCCCAGGCTCTGGCCTTACACGTTGTACTGCAAAAGCGGGCATCGGAACGCTTGGCTTGGAATTCTTTATTGCAGAAATCACATTTTTTCATGGTCATAGATCTCTTTTTTTAATAAAAAGCTCCCCGGGTTAACCGGGGAGCCTAATTTAACTACTCGACAGTTGTTTCAACATTCTCATCATACCATTCAATAAGGTCGTAAATAACCTCTTTTTCCTGGGCCTCATAACGAATCTCAATGGTTACGATATCGTCCTCTACACCGACGATCCTATTGACTAATTCTAACTCCACTACTTTTTCCGCAAATTCTGACATCAGATCTTGCGGTACTTCAAACTTTTTCTTTTTCATATTTAGAGATTTTAACATTCATAAATTATTTATTTTATTATCTTTCAGTAAATGAAACTCTTCGAAGCATAGTATTGGGGCGCCGAAGAAAATCCTGGTAATCCAATACAATGGCAAGGAACTAACTTCTCAAAAGTTTAGAATTATGGAGGAGCATGGGCTTTCTGGACTTTAACTTCCTTGAGACATGATTGAACATCTTCTCTTTTGACAAGAACGCGGCCACCTGCTTTATGGACCTTGAGTTTACCTTCCCTGCTCCAGCGATGAAAGGTTGGTAGACTTATTTGCAATATTGCGCAGACTTGTTCGCGGGATAATAATTGATCTTTAGCTTTTGTTGATAAACCCTGACCAGAACTTTGGATTTCAACCCGGACGACTTCCCGGATCATATCAATAAAGTCATCAATTGAAATGCCATCGAATAAAATTTTTCTCATAGGATGTGTTTTAAAACACCTACATTGTGCAAACGGCGATCCAATAGCAAAAGGGGAGGAGTAAGGGGATGCCCTTGGCAGAAAAATTAAATAAGTTTAACCAAAATAACTTTGGATTACCCTGCTAATTTGACAGCTTTCAATTTCAAAAGTGCTTCATCAGATAATTGTACTTCTACAAAAAAACCCAATTCCTGAAATTTTTCCCGCACTTTTTCTAAATCCTTTCTTAGAAAGGTCTTTTTACTTTGAGTATTGAAATCAGTGAAACTAAAATCACCAAGTTTGATCAATTGGTCTTCGATGTTTTCTGATCCAATGCCGGATAAGAATTCGAGAAATTTCGCTTTTACGCGCTTATCTGTTGATGGTAAGTTAATCCGGCGCGTTTTCTCCATAATATTTAAAGCAAGTATAAGTTGTCTGGCAGACAATGCATTCTTTCTGGGATTTTGTTCTTTTTCTTTTTCAAGTTCGTTGTTTTTCAGCCAGGTCGTATATTTAATTGTCCAGGGTTTATTCTGATTTTCAATCAACATTTTAGTATAGCGGTAAAATGTGGAAAATTCTCCTCCCCTATTATTAAACAGTTCCATTTGACCGGTTAAAAACTTTGGGATGGCAATTGGATCAAGGGATTCTAATTTTTTCAGTAGAATAATATTTAAAAAATCTTCAGGTTTGCCCACAGCATCATTCTTAAGCCGGGAATATATCTCGAAAGCATCATCTGTTAAGGTCAGGTCTGGTTCTTCGATAGGTTTAAACCCGGATTGTTTGGATTTTACTCCTGGATGTTGAGGATATAACACCATAAAAACCCCGGTTTCTTTATACCTGCGTTCATCTGAGATTTCACTGGATGCAAGGTAAGTTGTCTTCCCGTTTTTCATTGTTTTCCACACAAGAATTTCCCGCATGAAGGTATAGCAGCTATGATCAATGACAGATACCATATGATGTATTATTGAGTGATTGCTTGTTGGGTATGAAAAATTAGTGTTATAAAGATTTCGCAAACTTTATCAGGGAGATATTGGTAGTTTATTGAAACGTTCGTTAATCCGTCATAATTTACTGTTTAACATTGATAATTGTCTGCAATTTTCCACAAAGCAGTGGATATCTTTCTTTCCTTGAAAAAGGATTCATGTGACCCAAAATTGCTTCTTCCATTTCTGGGGTGAACAAGGCTATGAACTCAGATCGGAGGTAGCTAATTACATTTTCGGATGCTGAAAGAATTTCCTCGACCAGATTCATCCTGTTATCCAGAAGAAATATGATGTCTTCCAGGTCATGGCTGGTTCGTGGATCTTTACCACGGCTATGAAATGCCTCAAATTTTGAGGCGAGAAAGTACGCAAGAGGTAAAATCTGAATTGTCATATTTTCATTTAAAGAAATTTTCTCTAAATATTCAAAACCCTGACGAAACCAGGAGTTCGCAGGGGCCCAACCGATTTCTTTAGTTGACATTACGTCAACTAAAATCCCCTGATATACAAACCGGCAGACTACATTTTGCTGTGGATCCTGAAGGAATCCCTTTTTAGCCAGCGTTTGTCGTGTTTGTTCAAGTTGCCCAAGGGTAACAATCTCCAATGCAATATCGATATCCATGGTTGGCCGAAGTTCATCGGCAGCCGGATCGTCGATATATAGGCTAACAACCGAACCACCCACAAAGACAGACTTCTGATTAAGCTCTCCCAGTGCCGTTGCAACTTCTATAATGCTATCAATGTCAATTTTTCTTTTCACGAGGATGTTTTAAACGGTTTGTTAATTCCTGCATGGCAATATTTTGCTCCCTTGCTCTGCCAAACCTAAGGGTATCGGTTAACGCTAACAACTCATACAAGTAACTATCTTGCCGGGCTGCTTTTACAACACCACGATGCAGTGGTTCAATGGCCTGACCCCGGGACTCCCCCAATGCATCCGGCCAGACAAAGATTTCGCTGCTTTGAATAAGGGAATTAAGCGGTGGCGCCGAATGTGCGGTAGGCATACCCCGGACGATTGCTCCAGGCATCTGAGGAAAGACGAATTTAAGACCATGCTCCAGGAATTCAAGAAGCGATTGCCTCATGAGCTTTTGTTTACTTTCGTCCAATAATCCGGCATAGATAGACCGGTTGATTGATTCACTTACCTCTGAAGGACTGATAAACAGTGCGGAGGAGAGGTCCTTACCGAGCCATTTTTGGCCTTCCATTGTTGCAATTTTCAGAAGGATCACAACATCCTGGGGGCGCATTCCATTGTGCTTTTTCATCTGATTATTCTTGATTTGCGAATCGCGAATTGCAAATATATATCATTTTTATAAAATATATCGTAACACCAGATAATAATATGTGATGCGGTAGTAAAAAAGAACTGAAGGATTTATCGAAAGCTTGCTTTAAAACAACGACCTCCTCATCATTTCTTTTCGGAGGTTTTGCTGGTAGTGTTTTTCCTCTTTGGGGAAGCCTTGCCTTTGGTGCCAGAATCCTTCCCCTCTGGTTGTTTTGATTTAGCGGGTTGACCTTGAAAAAAAGGATGGTTCATCAATTTACTGGCGTTTTCTTCGGGGGAAATCTTGATATATTTTAAGAATGCTTTCTCCGTTTTGTGGCCGGTGATCTTCATGATTGAAATAGAAGGGACATCACGCAAATACATGTTTGTAGCAAACGAGCGACGGGCGGTATGAATAGTAATGAGCTGATATTTGAAAAAATCATCGGTACTATTCTTGCCCCCGATGGTCCTTGTTATCCTTAACCGTTCCTTAATTTTGGCTTGTTCGCCAATTAATTTGAGTTGAGTGTTCATTTTCTGATCTGATATTGGCTTGGGCAGATCATTGTCGTATTTTTTGAGGATAGTTAGGATAACGTGATGAATCGGGATTACCACCATTTCATCGGTTTTTTGTGTACGAATCTTGAATACATGGCCATTCTCTGTCTTATAGATGTTTTCTTTGCGCAGTTGCATAAGATCTCCGAAACGTAGTCCGGTATAGCAGGCTATTAAAAAAAGGTCACGCACCTGGTCCTTTGTCTTATGGCTGGATAGGTCAAGATTGGCAATGTCCTGAAGTTCTTTTTCGTTCAGATAGATTGATTCAACTTTCTCTTCAAGGGTAATAAATCTTCGGTTCAGGTGACTTTGGTTTGTGGTTAGTCCCCTGTCAATGGCATTATTCATAAAAACCTTGATGTGTTTTATGAATCCTCCAATGGAGTTTTTCATATATCCCTCCTCCATACAGAAGCGAACGAAATCATTATAGAAATCAATACTGATGTCTTCAAAATTGAGTGGAACCCGTTTGCGTTTTTTATACTCTTTAAGCACATTGTATGTTGTACGATATCCTTTGTTCGTATTGTACTTATAATTAGAAGTCAATATATAATGGTCGATAAACTCCATAAGGTTCATCGTCTTGGCGCCCCCGGTGGGCACTAAATCCGGGGAGAACTCTCCTTTAAGCTGTTCTTTGAGGGTTTTGAGATTCAATTTTACGCCCTGAAAACTGACGTGGTCAATAATCTGGAGCGTTTTGCCTTCGATCAGGTCAAGGCGTGTTTTGATTTTTAAAAGTTCCTTTGTCAATTCCTTACCGGCTGGGTCATTTGCGATCTGTGTTAGATTGACTTTATCCGTGATTGGGCGGCTGGTAGAGCTATCCCAATAAATGGGTAAGATGTTTTCCCCGGTGGACCATACAAATCGTTGTCCTTTGAGATAAAACAGCAGGCATATGAGCGAAGGGCGGGAGGAAGTGGGGTTTTTGAGGAAGAAACGGGGCTTGATATCCATTTTGTGGCTTGTTATATTTTGGGCAAATGTACAAAATGGTTGTGGTATTGGTTGTGGTATTTTTGACATTTTTTAACATATGGTGATACTTTGCATGTTTGCAAATGCCTGTCAAAAGTGTCATATGGAATCATGCAGTATTATTGCATATCATATTTGGGGTTCCGGCTCCGGGTACCCCTCCAAATGCAAAGTGCAAGGTGCAAAGTGTAATATTTTGCACCTTGCACTTTTCGTTTTAGACTTTGCACTTTAGATTTTACACCTCCCGTAAAAAAAAATCTACATTCCTTGTATTACCTTTTCCATTTTTCCTGATTAAGCATAAAACTCAATCATGGAAACATCAGTAAAAGGTCAATTCAATGAACAAATCAGGGAAAGAACCATGAAGATGGCGGTTGTCATTCATGAACTCCTGGTAAAAACAATCGTATCCCCGGTTACAAGGCCCATTGTCAATCAGCTCATCAGGAGTTCCTCTTCTGTTGCAGCAAACTACAGGGCCGCAACCCGTAGCCGGTCCGATGCAGAATTTTATTCAAAGATCTGCATTGTGGTTGAGGAGATGGACGAAACGCAATTCTGGCTCTATTACCTCCAACGGATAAATGTTCTGGAAATAAACGAGTCGTTGAAGGTATGCAATGAAGTTGAGGAATTGGTAAGGCTGTTTACATCTATAAAAAGCAAAATGAAGGAGAAAATAAAGCCGTAAGCTTTTAGGGATGGCTTGGTAAGAATGGGAAAAATAATTGAGTTTGAGGATTCCTCTTTGAATATCTGGTTTTAAACTATTTCAAAACCAATCTGTTTAAGATATTCAAACGTAGAATTATAAAATGATGGATTCCGTGTTGGGTCACCGGAATCTCCTTCTGGCACAACAATCACCATTCCTTGTCTGGCACGGGTTAGCAGAACCCGATATGCATTTTTTAAATATTGCTTACGCTCAAATTTTTTAATATGATTCCATTTATCACCTACAAAAGACCAATGTTCCCATCCGTTTTCAGAGTATCTAAAATCGGCATCCCAGGCTACGCATACCCAGTCAAGTTCTAAACCTTGAACATGAAATTCTGTAGCAACATCTTCTAAGTAATATGAAGATCGAACATCCTGTTTTTCGTCAAGGAACCAATGGATAGGATCCATCGGTGATTTCACATCGATTGCATAGGGTTTTAGTCTTTCCGCCTGAGACGAGACAACAATTCCATACCTTTCCGAGCCTCTCGCTTGCTTCTTTAACCATGTCTTTCCCGAATTAAGATCACGTGTAATAACAATTGGGTATTTGGAGCTTAATTGCTTAAGAATTGAAAGGGATTCACCAATGTTGATATCAAGAATATTCTTTACAAGTAATGAAACATTTTCAGCCCTAAATGAGCGCATTGAAATTGCCAGATGTAATTCCTCCTTGAAAACAACATTATGCCGGTTGTTTAAGGTTCTTAACATTTCGTAGGCATTGTATTCACTGTCATTCATCCTTTCTGAAATGTAAACATGCCAATCTGGGTATGACCGTTCAAGTGCTTCAATCCATTCACTAATTCCTGCCTCACCTGTATTGATCTCTTGTCCACCACCAACCAGACATACAATTACAGCCCAATCATGATGACGATCTAGGCAAGAAATAAGGAAGTCTGGTTCCGATTTATTGAAATCCGAAATTCCCTTTTTTACTCGCATGAACTTTGATGTTTGTTCAATGTTCCATGCACGTTGGGCCTCATCGAATAAAGTCACATGTTCAACAGGCGGTTGGGTAGGATCAATAAGACATTCATCTCGGAAATGGTGTACGTTCTGGATGAATGCTTTTACTTCACTTCTCGCTTGCCCAATTCTCAACTTTCCTAAACACTCCTTTTCGCGACGTACTTTATCTCGCGCCAATGCTTCACGTAAAATCGAAACCAATGGACCATTGCCGGATAGAAAGACGCTATATAATGCATTGGCTTGATCAAAGTGAGTGGTGGCGATATTGAGGCCAACCAGTGTTTTTCCAGCTCCAGGTACTCCAGTTACAAAACAAATTGATTTTTGAGAATTATTTTTTGAAAACCGAATGATTTGAGAAACCGCATCAGAAGTCTTTGAAAGGTTGATTGCACTCGCATCATTCCTTGAAATTTCAGTAACTGAGTGACCATTATATAAAGCCATGGCCGCTTCAATAATGGTTGGAGTTGGACAGTATCGACCTTGTTCCCATGAGGTAGAATCAATCGTTTTACCATCAGAGAATAATAAAACTGCCTTGATAACTTCGGGGAAGCTTTCCACATTGCTCCTTATGGGTAAAATTGTTTTATCGAATTCCGGAGTTGCCGATACAGACAAATACTCGACAACTGCTTTTGTTGATATAAGAACCGGAGCAATTATTTGATCATGACTGGTTTCGTGAAAATTTTTAAGATCCAATGCATAATCCCAAACCTGGTCAATCGCGTACGATGGGAATGCGGCCTCACCTATTTTAAATTCGAGTACAAAGATGACCGAATCAATAATTAGAAGGACATCTATTCGCCTCCCCATTCTAGGAATATTGTATTCGAAATAAATAGTCCCCTTATATTGACGGAGTGTTTCTTTAAGAATCCCAATCTCCTCTATCCACGCATCACGCTGGGTCTGAAGTAGCGCAAATTCATTTTGTCTCTCTAAAATTCCAAGGATCAAGTCTGAGGATGTGCCTAAAAATTCATAAATGGGTGCGGAATAATAAGAGCGGTGGAAAAAACGCATGCCTTGACCCCTCTTCGCCGGTGCAACCTGACCACCTCACCCCATTGATATTGAAGCGGGCAGGGTGGTCAGCCAAAACCGGCAGAGGGTGGTCAGATGATCCGTTATATGCAGTAGCCAGATCGCTACAGCGAAGACAGGTCAATGTGAGTGTTTATTCCACCTTCTTAATTCATAATTGTTCTAAATAAGAAAAGATGCTGTATCTTTGAAAAATATCATTTTCCTAAAAATCTGACAATCATGAAATATTTGACCTTTTTGATCATTGGTTTTCTGCTATTCAGTAGCACCATATTCGCCCAGGTGGCCGTCAGCACAGATGGCAGCGCCCCCGATAATTCAGCCATGCTGGACGTTAAATCCACCAGCAAAGGAATTCTTCCACCCAGGATGACTACCGGTGAAATAAATGCCATTGCCAATCCTGCAGAGGGACTGTCGGTATATAACAGCTCCGTTCATTGTCCGGTTTATTTTAACGGTACCGGGTGGAAAAGGACGGATGGACAATTCTATATCGGTGCAAGCTACGGTGGCGGTATCATTTTCTATATTGACGGCACCGGGCAGCACGGGTTGATTTCCGCAACCAGCAACCAGGGTTTCGCACCATGGGGGTGTAACGGAACCTCCATACCGGGTACTTCAACAGCCCTGGGTACGGGGCAGGCCAATACGACGACTATTATAAACACATGCAGTGAAGCAGGGATCGCAGCCCGCATTTGTGATGACCTGGTGCTAAACGGCTACAGCGACTGGTTTTTACCATCAGAAGATGAACTGGTTCAAATGTATTTGCAAAACAGTGTAATTGGCGGCTTTACCGAGAGTAACTATTGGAGTTCCTCCGAGAACTCGTTGTACCTCGCATGGATCAAAAACTTCTACAGTGGTGCCCAGTACACGGCCAGCAGGTCCAACTATTACTATGTACGTGCTATCCGGACGTTTTAACAATTTATCCACTTAGCCATTCAGTCTGACATAGAACACAATTATTCATCAGAGCATTCCGTCATCCCCTGCGCCTGGTTCTCTATTTGGTCACTCATGATCGCCTTGAAAAGGTGTGGACCGGAATCCAGTTGATCCTGCTTTCGATTTCAGTTTTATGATCACCTGTAGTCATACATATGGAATTTGCAGTTTAATTGCCAGGGCACGATGATCACTTCAGCCCGGTTCAGATTGACCACATTTAAGCATTGACTGTTAACAGATTGGCGAAGTCATCAAAAATCGGTGGTGGTTGGTCTGATTTTTCGGTTTTCCCAGCCTGACGAATTTTCAATTCTGTGATGGCGGCTTTAATCCCTTCAGGATCCTCAATGCTTCATCCACATGCTTTGTTGCCTGGGTTTGTGAATTGAAGATGTAGACTACTTTTCCGGATTTATCAGCAATATAAGTAACACGGCCAGGCAGTAAGCCAAACAAATTGGTTGGTACGCCAAAAAGTTTTCGTATTTTATTTCCTTCGTCACTCAACAAAGTAAAACCAAGCCTGTATTTTTGGGCAAATTCTTTGTGGCTTTCAACCGATTGGCCACTAATGCCAATAATCACTGCACCGGCTTCGGTGAATACTTCAAACTGATCGCGAAACGTGCAGGCTTGCTTGGTGCAACCAGGGCTGTCATCCTTGGGATAAAAATATATCACCATGCTCTTCCTGCCAATTACAGATGATATATCAAATAAAGTTCCGTTTTGATCCTTTAAGGCAAAAAGAGGAATTGTGCTTCCGATTTTAATTTCGCTCATGGTATTGGATTGACTGAAAGTTAAATATGATGTGAACAAGGCCAAGTATATGATCAGGTAAAAACGGTAGAAATTTCTGAATTTCAGATAATTCCTGTTTTCGGGATACAAGTTGCCAAACAAAGCTCTAAGCTCTTTCCAGAAATAAGGTTTGATGTTGATCGTCCAGCTATCAGTTTGGTAAACGATTTTCCGGAATTTGCTTCGATAAAAAGTCAGGGGCAATCCCCAGACAACGAACAGGATAAGCCAGATGCTGTTGAGCAAGAACATGGAACTTGAGTTAATTATTTATGCCAAAATCAGTGGAACAGACTGCAGGCCCGCTCATACGAAGTTACCAACATTTTGAGCGCATGCCAGAGAGCTAAACAGGATATAATTGAATTACCTGGTTTTGATGAATTTTACTAAGCCGGCTAATTCAGTCCCTCTTACAAGCACCGTATACATTCCGGGAGCCAGACCATCAATAAAAAGATCATATCCTGATGATAAGTCATTGGCATTCATTTCAACAGACTTTATAGTATTACCATTTGAGTTTACAATTGAAAGCACTATCATTCCCCTGATCACCAATCCTGACTTGATGGTTACCTGATCAGTCGCAGGATTTGGATAGACCGACAGATTAGCTGATAATGGTTCATCTTCAATGCCTAATTTTTTGTTTGTTTCGATGTTGGAGGTGGAACTGCTGTAACCAGCTGATTTCCCGCCCGCCGGGTTGCAGTTGTTGGGATTAATGACCTCAATCATATAGTATAAAATCCCGGGTGCTGCATTAAGGTCAGTATAGGTGGAAAAGTTACCCGACACAGTACCGATTAATTGCATATTGTCCGGATCGCTGCCACGATAAATATTATAGGATATTACAGGAAAACCTAAATATGGGGTCCAGAAAAGATTCCAGATATTGCCGACTCCCTGGTTGATTGCAAGGTGAATTGTTTGATGAAGTTTACCAGGACCATATAATGTCCCGTTCGAATCCCTGAACGATAATTTATAACGGGTAGCTTTTTCGCGTGAATTTGATCCGGGATCGATAAAAACAGAAACAGAATCTTTGGATACGCTTCCAACTTCCTGGTAAACACCCGCCTCGTTGGTTTCTTTTAGTATCACGTACTCATCTATCAGATCATTCTGAACCCTATTCCATACAATCTGATTCTTGCTGGAACTTGAGTCAACGCTTACCATACAGATCTCAAGAGCCGGAATTTCTTTAATAGCAAATACTGACTGGCTTGAATCGGAAATAAACGGGAAATTGATATCAGAAATCCTGATCAGGCATGAGTCGGAAATTGCTAATGGTGTTTTCCACTGAAATGAGTTTTGGTTTTCTTCATAAAGGAAGGATCCCAGGTTATTCCAGCTTCGCCCATTGTCAGCTGAAAAATCAAATGAAATTACAGGGCTTTCCGGCAATTCACCGGAGTAAGTAAGGGTAATGGAATAGGTTGAATCATTATCCAATAGCTCTCCGCCATTGGGACTAACTAACGAAAGCAGAGGAGCATTAATAATCCTGAAAACCGGGCTCAATGCAAATGATGAGGGGTCGTTGCTGTCGACAATTTTTAATTTGCAATTGTCTGAGGCTGTTGCTGAACCATTGATTACTGCAAGGAGTTGCGATGAGGGTATATTTGACGCTGTCGTCTGGTATGTAATTCCGCCATCAAGGGATAATTCAATATTTACTGTGGCCGTCGTTGTTGTTTGCCAACTTACCCGGATGGGCTGACCGGTAAAGAAAGTACTGCCGGCTATTGGTTCATAAATGATGAACGGAGGAACATCTACGGTGAAAACTGCATCACTTACATCAGTTGCAGTGGGGAAATTTACATCATAAATATGTAGAAGCGCATTTTCTGTCGCCATGGCAGGTGACAGCAATTCCACCGTTCCGCCTGCAGTGCCGCTTTGCACATACGCATAATACTCCCAGGTTGAACCGCCATTGTAGGAAATATCGATTGTAAGAAAGGATGAAAGGTTTTTCCCGCTCCATGAAACAGTGTTGGATTCTCCATAATTCCATATTTCGCCGCCATTTGGGCTTAATAACGTGACTTCCGGAAGTGATAAAACGGAGAACACCTGGCCCAAACTAAAGATCGTTGGATTGGCTGCATTCGAAACCTTCATAACGCATTCTGTTGAGTTGACCACCGGAGCGGTAAAGATAAAGGGATAGGAAGTAATTCCCGTACCAACCGGAATCCAGGTGACCCCATTATCAGCGGAAAAATTGATGTTTACCGGACCTGAATTACCTGTCCACCATTGCACGCTTATTTCCGAACCCTGGTAATAAATTACCCCCTGAGGAGGTGAGAATATATAGTATTCCGGGTAGATGACAGAGAATACATTATTGCTTTCATCAAAAATTTGCGGATTAGTCACACTCTCTATTTTGACCTTGGCCAGGTCCGTATTCCCAAAGTTAATAAAGACCTGAATTTCATTCATTCCGGTTATGCCATATTGCTGGTAATACTGCAACCAGTTGGCTCCGTTATCCTCCGAAATGTAAATGTAAAAATCATCAGGTACACCCAGGTTCTGCCATTGAATAGTTGCACTATTTCCGTAAACCCATGTTTCGCCGCCATTTGGAGAAACAACCTGAACCTGCGCAAATGTTGTATAAAAGGATGCCAGGGAGAAGATGAGGATTGCTGCTTTTTTGAGGAGAGATGCTTTCATGGTCGGTTATTTAAGATTATTGAACAACAAGCTTTTTTGTTTGTGAGATTTTTTGATTCTGAATGCTGACAAGGTAGACTCCCCTGGTCAGGAATTCAGTTGAAATTTCGGTTTCCGGGTTTTCAATTTCCCTTGAGAAACATTCCCTGCCACTTACATTGAATATTTTCAAGGTAAATTTGTCTTCAGCACTCTTCATCTTCAACGTAAATTTGCTTGTTGCAGGATTGGGAAACATTGTTACATCCGGCTTATTCGTCTCATCCACCGACACAGTCGCATAGGCGTTTTGTGCAAAAGCGTAATTGTCACATACAATTTCCGAGACAAAACCGGGAGCAAATCCTGTTTGATAGGTGTTGTTGTATGTGTCAAATACGATCATGCGTTGAACAAAGCTGCTGTCAAATCCAACAAGCAATAAGCTGCCAGAGTTCTGATCAAAGGCGGAGGAACCTGCCAGGTAATATGGAAATCCTGCCAAAAAACCTCGTGTAATTACATCGCCGGTTGTTTTATTTATCTCCACCACCTTATTCCCTATGTAGTTATAGGATGAATCATATTCGGCATTAGATGCGTAAATAATATTGTGGACGTTGTCATAATTTACGCTGGTAAAATTGTTGCCCGGGGCTGTTGTCAGAAGTGTGGTCTTTGACCATGAAAATACAGGATTCCTGACGGGTATACTATACAAACAACTGGAAGGAACACCATCGTAGCCAACGTAGTATAAAATCCCATTGTTGGAATCAAAACCCGTGGCATCGCTTACGATCCCTAAAATACCAGGCTCACTGATGACCCCGAGTAAATTGCCGGTCCCGGTGTTGATGTCAAATTCATATACATTAATATAGCCTGTAGAATCGGATGTGAGACTATAGATTTTTCCTGTACTCATGTCAATCTCTGTGGAATTGGAAAAAGCATTGTAAGAAATCAGATTGCTTTGATTCGTAACCGTATTAAAGCTAAACAACCCGTTGGAAGCCGGAGTGATGCCCGACAAATAATAGTTGCTGTTGAATGCATCGAATAACGATGAATTCATCACGTAACCTTGAAGGTTTGTCGGGTATGTTGTGATTGTGCTTGAATCGAGTGCCTGCCATTTTACAATATCGATTGAACCGGTGGCTGTATTTAGACTTGCACCGACAAGATTGATCTGCGCCTGCCCGGTCAGAACGGTGCAGAGAAATACACAAACGACTGATATATATGTTTTCATGGTTGTTTTTATAAATTAATTGGATCTTAAAAAGTATAAAAAAGGTGAAAACTATTATTGTTTGATTATAAGTTTGTTCAATGTGCTCTGATTTTCCCCGGTCAACCGGCAATAATAGGCCCCTGCCTGCAACCGGGAGATGTCAACCCGGTTGTCACCTTGCAGCAGGTTCGACGACATAAGCCGTTGCCCCTGCAGGTCATAAAGATCGAAAAGAGTGCATGGGCTTTGGTTGCTGATGGTGAAATGGGTGGTCGCAGGATTTGGAAAAATGTTGATTTGCCTTTCTAAAAGGTACTGGTTCGTTGCTGTAGGGACGGTTTTAATGACCATTGCGATGACTGTGGTGCAGGTAGTGTCAAAAATGGCATAACTGACCAGGCCTTTGGTGATGTCATCGTATCCGTCCAGAATCTTTTCTTCCAGAACGGCAGGATCGGTTGTGCAGAAACAATTGGTCGGAATGAACAGATTAAGGTCGGTGCGGTTGTCGATGTTATAATCAGAGTTGTAACAGATATGGTTGTTTTCTACGACTGGTGCGGGTTGTCCGAATCCAATGGGCCCAAGGGCTATGCCGGTAACATTGTTGTTTATTTCGCAACCCGTCACAATGGTTCCCCAGCCAGCCTGCAATGCTGTTTGATTGTTGTTGAAAACTGAATTGCTGATCGTTACCGTATTGGTGTTTTTTATGGCTTCCAAGTTATTGATAAAGGTGCACGAATCGATCACGCCATTGTTGGGATTGTCAAAGGCAACGTCATTGTTGTCAAAAATTGTGTTCTTTACATTGATGCCGTTAACAGATCCTGAACTGATATTGATACCGAGCGTATTATTTGTAAAAGAACAATTGTTTATCATCAGTTCACTGGCATAAATGAAAAGCGCTGCACCATTATCCCGGAACTCACAATTGGTGAACTTGAATATACTCCATCCCATAATAACAGTGTTGTTGCCGATAAAAGTGCAACTGTCGGCACGCAATTCTGTTCCGACATTAATGGCATATCCATTGTAATTAAACACACATTGATTCAGGATTATCAGGGGCGGAATAAAGGAATCATAGGCGATGGCATTGCCTGCATTTGAAATACTGACATAATCGTAATTAATGGCACCTCCCTGGGAGTTTTTCACCACAATACCTACCCATGCATAGGGCGTTGTAACTGCAGTGTCGGCCCGAAAAGTGATGGGGGCTCCGGGCTGCCCTACCATGTTGATCGTACCCCTTGTTTCGAGGTAATATTGTCCGCCTGATAATCCATTCTCTTTGACCCTTATCTCCACTCCAGGCTGAATGGTGAGCGTTACACCAGGAAAAACTACAATGCTGCCAGTCATAAGGTACGGACTGTTGGCCAGTGTCCAGGTGGTGTTGGCGTAAATGCCCCCGCTGACAAGAGTCTGTGTAAAACCGGCATGAACACTCAATAAAAGTGCCATCAGGAATAAGAAGTTCTGTTTTTTCATGGTACAGTGTGTTAGTTCAATTTAACTGAAATAATGATTTCATTTCTGCGGTCAATTAACTGGTATGGAGGGTTATACCCTAAATACCGGTAGTGCCCGTATGTGGAAATTCCCTTATTACTTTCATGCCAGGTTTATTTTAAATATCCTGCAGATTTCCGCATTTTCAGGTGCGAAAATCTGCAGAAACTACTTGTTGTTATTTGGGCATCGAAACCGCATCGGTAACATGGATCACGCCGTTTGAAGCTTTCAGATCAGCGACGATCACAGTTGCTTTTCCGCCTTTGGCATCGGTTAGGATCACCTTGCCATTTTCGATGGAAGCTTTCAGTTCCTGTCCGTTGACAGTTTTAACAACAGCAACCCCTTTCGACTTTTTGATCAGGCCTGTAAGGGTGGCAGCGTCAATGTTACCGGCAACAACATGGTAGGTAAGAATTCCGGAAAGGGTTGCTTTATTTTCCGGTTTCAGCAGGTTCGCCAGGGCATCTGCAGGAATTTTGTCAAAGGCAGCATTTGTTGGTGCAAATACCGTAAATGGGCCTTTGCTGCTGAGCGTGGTCACAAGATCAGCAGCTTTTAACGCTGCAACAAGTGTGGTATGATCTTTTGACCCGACCGCGATTTCAACAATGGTTTTTTCTCCCATTGCCTGGGCCTGGTTGTTCATAACGACTGCACAGATCAAAGCTGCGATGATATATTTTAATGATTTCATGATTTTTGGATTTAATTGTTTATAATAATTGATTTTATTTGACTGTTTGTTTGCAATGAAAAGTATAATCGGGATTACGGTAATAAAACTTTGTCGATAGCATGCACCACGCCGTTTGTTCCCTGCACATCGGCAAGAATCACGTTAGTGTTACCATTGATGACCACACCGGTGCCAACCATGATGTCGATGCTGCCATTCAGTGTGGGAACCATTCCGTTGGTCAACTCAGTTGACAGAACATTTCCTGAAACAACATGCTTTAAGAGGATCGGAGTAAGCTGATCTTTGGTAAGGTCTGCGATACCCGACACGCCCAATGTGGCGAAGAGAGTGGTAAAAGCAGCATTTGTCGGAGCAAAAACGGTGAAGGGTCCGGCACCGGAGAGGGTTGATACCAATTCGGCCTTGACAAGCGCCTGAACAAGTATACTGAAATTACTGTTGTTGGAGGCAATATCAACAACTGAATTGGGAAGCAATACCTTGTCGATCACATGGATCACCCCGTTGCTTGCCATCAGGTCAGCCTGAGTCACCATGGTGCTTCCGTTGATCTTCACATTCATTGTTTTTTCGATGTATAACGGATATGATTTGGTTTCCGGGCCGTTGCTCAGGGTAGCGGCATAACCTGTTGTCACCGAACCTGCAATCACCTTACTGCCAAGCACGTGATAAAGCAGGATGGGCGTGAGGGTTTCCTTGGAAAGATCGTTGATGCCTGTGATTCCAAGCGTGCTAAACAGTTGCTGAAATGCACTGTTAGTTGGTGCAAAAACAGTAAGGTTATTTGAACTGTTGATGGTGCTAACCAGTTCAGCCTTGGTAAGCGCCTGAACCAGTATGGAGAAATCGGGGTTTGAAGCGGCGGTTTCCACAATGCTTTTCTGTTGAGGCATTGGATCCATTGTATCCTTATCTTTTGAACAGGAAACGAAAATAACTGAACTTATGGCAAGGAGCATCAGTAGGGAGAAGATTCGGTTTCTATGACTTGTTTTCATGTTATATATATTTAGATTTAGATTGAATTAAGGCTAATTGTGATTGAAGACGCCCCGGGGCGAAAAATATTACATTAATGTATGAATAATTTATAAGAGATTGATTATCTGCATTAAACACAATAAGATAAGTGTTGTGCATTCGAAAAAACAGTATTTTTGACAGGTAAAATCGCAGAGGATTTCTTAAATGTACCCCGGGATAATCATGAATACGGCTAAACAAAATATGGCCTTTACCGGTTCAGGTATTGCAGGCCTCACGGCTGCTTGTAGTCTTAGCCGCAAGTATGGTATTACCTGGAGCGTTTTTCTGCTTTTAAAACCGTTCAAATGTTAAATTTTCAAAAATATTCAAAAATATTTGCATTTTATGAACAGTGTTTAGTATATTTGCAGCGTTAAATTAATGGTCATGGGTATCACGGAACGGAAAATCAAGGAAAAACTGGAGCTGAAAGCGCTGATCCTGGCTGCTGCCAGGAAGTTGTTCATTGAAAAAGGAATTGAAGAAACCTCCCTCCGCAATATCGCCGAGGTGATCGAATATAGTCCGGCCACCATCTATTTATATTTTAAGGATAAAGACGAGATCCTTCATGAGCTGCACTCACAGGGATTCCAGGAGCTTGGTGCCAGGATGTCGGTGCTGCAGGCTGTGTCCGACCCTCTTGAGCGACTGAAAGCGCTTGGCCGGGTATACATTGACTTCGCCCACCAGAACACCGAGATGTATGACCTGATGTTCATTGCAAGGGCTCCAATGGATTACCTCGAAAAAAAGAATGATGCCGATTGGGATGAAGGGAAAAGGGCATTCGGTTACCTGGTGCAGACTGTTCAGGATTGTCTTGACTCGGGACTCTTCAAAGGTCATGACGCCGATCCTCTTTCCTTTGTGATCTGGAGTACGGTACACGGGATGGTTGCGCTGGAGATCCGCGACCGGTGCAAGGGAATAAGCGATGAAGATCCTAAAGTGATATTCAGGTCGGCTTTTGAAGCTTTTATACGCATGTTGGATAGCTTGTGATTTTTTTACCCATTTACTAAACGGTGTTAATATAATATATTATGAACAGTAAATTAGTGATGTTAGTTTTTATACTGACCTTCCATGTTCTTCCGGTCACACAGGGTTCATTATTCGGCCAGGGGGTCCTTCAGAGTTATATCGACCAGGGCCTCGGGAACAACCTGGTGATGAAAGAAAAAAATATCAGCCTGCAGCAAAGCCTTCTGGCCTTGAAAGAGGCAAGGAGCTGGTTTTATCCTTCAGCCGATTTCCTTGGAGATTATACATGGGCAGAGGGGGGAAGAAGCATCACGTTCCCTGTCGGAGATCTGTTGAACCCGGTCTATTCCACGTTAAACCAGCTTACGGGCACACAAAAATTCCCCCAGATTCCGAATGCCGAATTCCAGCTGATGCCTACAAATTTTTATGATGCAAGGGTCAGGATCGCCTATCCGCTGGTGAATACCGACCTGGCATACAATTACAAAATAAAAAAACAGGAAGTCATACTGGCAAATTATGAGATCGAAACCTATAAGCAGGAACTGATCAAGGACATACAGACCTCCTATTACAGGTACTGTCTTGCAACGGACGCCTCTGCAATATACCAAAGCGCCCTTGGGCTTGTAAATAAAAACCTGGAGGTCAACCGTTCCCTGCTTCGCAACGGCAAAGGGCTTCCTGCAAATGTGCTCAGGGCCGAGAGCGAAGCGGAGGTGATCGGATCCCGCTTGAGGGAGGCCGAAGACCAACGGAAGAATGCCCGGTCGTGGTTCAACTTCCTGCTGAATCGTCAGCCTGCCGATTCGGTTGTTTATGAAACGCTGCCCATGCCGGAAGATCTGGCGATGGCGGTGTCGGAGACGCCTGACATAGCGGGCAGAAGCGAACTCAGGGAACTGGCTACGGCTTCAACGATCAGGCAGACCGAGTTAAGCATGCACAGGTCCTATGCCGTGCCCAAAGTGAACACATTTGTTGACCTGGGCTCCCAGTCGTCCGACTGGCAGTTTAATGATCACAGCCGATATTTTCTTGCAGGATTGCAGATGACGGTACCGATCTTCAACGGATTGAGGAACCGTGTAAAAATATCGAAGAACAAACTGGAAATTGACATGCTGGCTGTTCAGACAGAGAATGCAGGAAAACAATTTACAGTTTCGGCGTTGGTTGCCCGCAACAACCTGGGCACTGCAGTTTCGAACCTCAGCTCCTCCGAAAAACAATACCAGAGCGCCAGGGCATATTTCAGCCTGATCGAAAAAGCATATTCCGAAGGAATGAACAGCCTGATCGAATTCATGGACGCCCGCAACCAGTATACGGCATCGGAGATACAGGTCAGGCTGAACAGGTATAAAGTGTTATCGGCCTATGCCGAACTTAAACGTCAAACATCAATTTCAACCATCCAATAACCAATCCCATGAAAATCAATATTCAGATCTTATTCCTGCTCGGACTCGCACTTGCTTCCTGCACTCCTGCAGCGGACAAAGGCAAGGAAGGAACCGGCGACGTTCTTCCCGTTAAGGTGATCACTCTTCAGCAGCAGACGGTATTTGAACCAGTGTTTGCATCAGGGAGTTTTACCACCGATGACGAAACCATGCGTTCATTCAAAACAGGGGGTATTGTGCAGCATATCTATGTAAAAGAGGGGGATGCTGTAAAATCCGGGCAGCTGCTTGCAATCCTTGACCTGACCGAGATCACTGCCCAGGTAGCGCAGGCTACGCTTGCCTGGGAGAAGGCCCAGCGGGATTTCAACAGGCTGAGCAACCTCTACCGCGACAGTGTGGTTACCCTGGAGCAGTTACAGAATGCACGAACCGGCCTCGACATAGCAAAGGAACAGCTGACCGCTGCAAAGTTCAACCGCACCTTCTCGGAGATCAGGGCAGGCGAAGGCGGGTTCATCCTCAGGAAGTTCGTGAACGAAGGACAGGTGGTAGGCCCGGGTTCACCCGTTTTCCAGACCAACGGGGCCGGCGACGGAAACTGGATCCTGAGGGTGGCGGTTAGTGACGGACAATGGGGCAGCCTGGAAAAAGGAGATTCGGCAAGCATTACTTCCGACCTCCCCGGGCTGAAATCAATGAGTGGATTTGTCAATAAAAAATCTGAAGGGGTAGACCCGGTGACAGGTACTTTTACCATCGACATTAAACCGGTGAGGTCGTTAGGCCATTCGGTTGCATCAGGAATGTTCGGCAAAGTCACGATCACCCCTTCACATGGCAGGAAAATGTGGCTTATTCCATATGACGCACTTCTCGACGGCGATGGCAGCAAAGGCTACGTTTTCGTCACCTGTGACAAGACCAGGGCAAAAAAGATCAAGGTATCCGTTGCCGGCATCAGCCGGGACCATGTGCTGATCGACGGCGGGCTGGAAGGCTGCAGTACCGTTATCGTAAGCGGCAGCGCATATCTTACCGACAATTCACTCATCCACATCACACAATGATATCGTTGACCCATGAAAATTTCTGAATTAGCCATAAAAAACCCCCAGTTCACCCTGGTTATGTTCCTGATGGTGGTCGTACTGGGCATTTCAACCATTATGACCATGCCGCGTTCGGAAGACCCGGAAATGCAAAGCCCGATGTTCCCGGTGGTGGTGATCTATCCCGGGACCAGTCCGAAGGACATGGAAGAGGAAGTCGTAAGCCCGATTGAAAAGAAAGTCTACGCACTCGAAAACATCAAGCGAATCAAGACCAGGATAGGCGACGGGATTGCCGTTCTGACCGTGGAATACAAATATAACAGCAATGTGGACGAGAAGTACCAGGAACTGGTCAGGGAGGTGAATTCCCTGAAGAAGGACCTGCCGCAGGAAATTGCCAGTATTGAAGTGCAGAAGTTCACACCATCGAGCGTCAATATTCTTCAGATCGCCCTTGTTTCGGAGAATGTCTCTTCGGAAAAACTGAGGAAGAAGGCGGAAGATCTCCAGGATGAGCTTGAAAAGATCCCGGCACTGAAAAACGTCGAGATCCACGGCCTCGATGAGCAGATCGTGAGAGTTGACCTTCATCCCGAAAAGATGGCCAGGATGAATCTTCCATTGAATGCGGTGTTTGGTTCGATACAGAGTGAGTTATCAGGAATACCCGGTGGCAGTATCGAGGCCGGAAATAAATCCTTCAATGTAAAAACCAGCGAAAAGTTCACCGGCATCGAGGATATCAAAAATACAATCGTGTATTCGGCCGGAGGGAGGAATGTCTTTCTCAAAGACATCGCCGATGTTTACCAGGATATTGCCTCAGATGATTACAGGACCCGCCTGAACGGGCACCGCTGCGTCTTTGTGGTAGCAGCGCAGAAGCCGGGAGAGAACATTACAGCCACCCAGGAAGCCTACAACCCAGTGATCGAAAAATTCGGGAAAACACTTCCGCAGAACATCGATATGGTGCAGAACTTTGACCAGGCCGATAACGTAAATAAAAGACTCAGCGGACTGGGGACAGATTTTCTCATCGCCATCCTGCTTGTTTCCATTACCCTGCTGCCACTCGGATTCCGTTCCTCGCTGGTGGTCATGATCTCAATACCACTTTCCCTGGCTATCGGGATCATCCTTCTCAATTTGACGGGATTCACGCTGACGCAGCTTAGTATCGTCGGACTGGTAGTGGCCCTGGGTTTGCTGGTCGACGACAGCATTGTGGTAATCGAGAACATTGAGCGATGGATGATGCAGGGGTTCAGCAGGAAAGAATCCGTTGTCAGGGCAACCCGGCAGATCGGGCTTGCCGTGGTAGGATGCACCGTAACCCTGATCATCGCATTCCTCCCCCTGGCCTTCCTTCCCGAGGCTTCAGGAGATTTTATACGGGCACTGCCCATGGCGGTTATGATGTGTGTACTCGCATCGATGGTTGTTTCGCTTACCGTCATTCCGCTCGTTTCAGGCTACATTCTGAAGGAAGAGCACGGACCATCGGAAGGGAACATCTTCATGAGGGGAATGAAACGTTTCCTGATCAGCGGAGTATATTCCAGGACCCTCGACAAGGCTCTTGAAAAACCATGGATCACCGTGGGCATCTCACTCGCTCTATTCGCCGGTTCCATTGGGTTGTTCAAGGTGACCGGGTTCAGCCTGTTCCCGGCATCAGAAAAGCCGCAGTTCCTGGTCCGCATAGAAACCCCTCTGCAGTCAGGGCTGGCGTACACCGATTCCGTGACCAGGAATATTGAAAAGGAACTCGGTACCATGCCCCTTGTGAAGTACTATGCTTCGAATGTAGGAAAGGGCAATCCACAGGTATACTACAATGTGATCCAGGCGAATGTGCGTACCGATTTTGCTGAGATCTTTGTTCAGCTTGATCAGCATACACCGGCAAAAAAGAAACTGGAGCTGATCGAAGCCCTGCGGCACAAATGGAGCTCTTATCCCGGAGCAAAGATCGAGGTCAAGAATTTTGAGCAGGGCCCTCCCGTGCTTGCCCCGGTTGAGGTGAGGTTGTTCGGTGAAAACCTCGACACGCTCAGGAACCTTGCAGGCAGAGTTGAGATGCTTCTGAAAAACACACAGGGGACGATGTATATCGACAACCCGGTCAGCAACCTGAAGAGCGACATCGTGGTGGAAGTCAACAAAGACAAGGCCCGGCAGCTGGGGATTCCCACCGTGAACATAGGGCAGACCGTGAGAATGGCTGTGGCGGGAATAAAATCAGGAAAATTCACCGATGAAACGGGCACTTCGTTCGATATCCTGGTCGGCACACCCCGCGATGGCAAGCCAAGGATGGATGCGTTCAACAACCTGTATGTCAATAGTTACCAGGGAACTGCCGTCCCTTTGCAGCAACTTGCGAAACTGCAGCTGGAAGCATCTCCTCTTACCATCAACCATTACAATAAAAGCCGCACGGTCTCAGTAACCGCATTTGTAAAAAAAGGATTTCTGAGCGATAATGTCAATACCGAAGTCATTGGCAGGATGGATAAATTTTCACTTCCGGCAGGCTATTCCTACAGCATGGGAGGAGAGTTTGAGAGCCGCAATGAATCGTTTGGCGGGTTTACAGGGATCATCATTGTCGCCACCTTCCTGTTCATTGCCGTCCTCATCCTTCTGTTCAAGTCGTTCCGTAACACCCTGATCGTGCTTTCGGTCATCCCGCTGGGACTGGTAGGGGCGATGGTTGCCCTCTGGATTACCGGGAATTCGGTTTCTTTCGTTGCGATCATCGGGCTGATCGCGCTTGCGGGGATTGAAGTCAAGAACACCATCTTGCTTGTTGATTTCACGAACCAGATGAGACTTGAAGGAACCCCGCTTGAGGAGGCGATCCGGAGCGCTTCCGAGATCAGGTTCCTGCCCATCATTCTCACCTCACTGACTGCCATCGGCGGCCTGATGCCTATCGCGATATCGACGAATCCACTCATATCGCCGCTGGCGATCGTTATTATCGGCGGCCTGATCAGTTCGACCCTTCTTTCCAGGATTGTTACACCGGTCATTTATAAACTGATGCCGCCAACGCTGGAATGATATGGCGGACCTATAGCTGGTTGATATCTGCATGGAGACAATCGTCCCGTTTGTCCCGGCATTATTACAGTTTACTGCAACCGTATAAATCATCAAAATTAACCACCTTTGTGTAGATTAAAAACTTTTATGAAACTAAACAATACAATACAACCCGCCTTTTCTTTCACGATTGTGTTTCCCGACGAGGTCATCAAACCTGAGAGAAAACCGGAAATAGAGTTCCTGGAAGTGTCAGGTATAGCAACGGAAATCACTACCGGCATCAATGAAGAGGGCAGCTTGAACAATTTTGTTCACACTGCTCCGAAAAACGCACAGCATGGAAAGCTGGAATTGAAAAGTGGTTTAATCGCCCGGGAGTCTAACCTGGCAGACTGGTGTATAAAAACACTGCAGGGCGACCTGTCAACGGTTATCAAACGCAAAACAATCCTGGTTCAGCTGAAGAATGACAAGGAGGAGGTACTCAGCATGTGGCGGTTTAATGATGCATACCCGGTAAAATGGTCGGTCGATGAATTCAATCCGACCAATAAGGACATCCGGGTTGAATCCATTGAATTCGACTATTCCTTTTCAACCCGTGAAAAATAACCTTGCCCACCGGGATCAGGGAAATTTTCAGGTACAGCGTTTCTTCCAAATTATCGTAAAACCATGACTCTTTTCATAAACCGACCTGATGTGCCCTCTGCCCTTATAAGATAAATTCCTCCAGGCAGTGAAGATATATCGATAGGCTGACCTGAGATTATTCCATATTGACTTATATTCCCATGAAAATCGATAATTTCAAATCTTGATCTGGTATCACTTCTTATCCCTTGAATTTTGATATGGCTTGAAGCAGGATTCGGGTAAATCACTACTTTATCAGCCAAATCAACGGTTGGATTTTTAAACCCTGTGGCAGTTGAGTCATTTGTCCACAATTGACCGGCACTGGTATATTTAATCAAAAAGCAATCATTATTTCCTGCACTGCTGAGATTAAAGATGCCGCTTCCCGGATCGACATCCGCGTCAGTTCCATATAATTGCCCTGTGATTATCGGGTTGTTCTCCTGGTCAACAGACAATCCCGCACAGATGTTGTTTGCTGTACTGCCAATACCACCGAAATTAAAAGCCCAGATGCAGTCGCCACTGTTGGTAAATTTTGAAAGAAAGACATCGGCAGTCGGAGAGTAGGCCGTTCTGGTGATTCCCTGTCCAAAATTTACGGTGCCGTTCATCCATCCTGCCATGTAGATATTATTTTGATCATCGAAAGCAACCCGATGTCCCCCATCACCGGTCCCACTGTTAAATCCTGTTGCAAACCGAAGGTCGCCTTCCGGGAAAAATGAAGTAAGGTAAAGTGCAGAATTTGACACATTGACTGTGCCCCCGTTCGGGTCAAAGTTCACAGTGTTTGTTCCCGAAAGTCTGCCTGTAAAACAGGGATGGCCGTTGTGATCGCATCGCAAGGCCCCTGGCGAAACAATATCCTGTGCCGTGCTTCCGATTTTCTTCACCCATTGCAACACACCGTTACCAGTATTGTATTTCCCGATGAAAATGTCGCACAGACCGCTACTGCTGAGGGATGAAGACGTTCCCAAAGGATTGAAATTCACACTTGTACCCCGGAAATTTCCTGCAACGTAGAGGCTTCCGAAACCATCAATGTCGCAGGTGGCATAACCTTCATTGAAAACACTTGTTGTCTGGGCATCCAAAGAAATGACCCACTGGCAAATACCGTTTGTATTGTATTTTGCGATGTAAAGTCCGGCTAAGGTATCGGGAAGAGCGTAATTCATCATGGTCCCCAGCGGATTGAAGTTCATCGTTCCGTGAAAACCCCCGGCAACATAAAAATCGCCATTAGGCTCTACGGCAATATCCCATGACCGTTCCTGGGTATTCTGACCAATATTCCCAAGACCGAATGCCCATTGATAACTTCCGTCTGAACCATATTTTGCCACAAAGCAATCCTCATTACCCTGAGTCGATACATTACCACCTCCCAAAGGATTAAAGCTGGCTGTCTGAGGCCCAGCCAGGGTAGTTGAACCAAAATAACCTGTTATATAAATATTATTGTTGTTATCACACCCAATTCCATGCGGGGCCTCCGACGTGGTTGTCCCACCGACATGAAAACCCCAGAGAAGTTCGCCATGCTTATTATACTTGGTTATTGCAACCTGGGTCGTAGCCCCCGGAGCTGTAAGCGTATATGTCCCATCCGGGTCAACATTGATGGTGTTCTGGAACAATGCACCGTTGATATAGTTCGTGTCATTATCCACAGCATTGGCTTTGCCATACTCCATGCCATTGCTACTGTATACCATGGCAAGATAATTTTGTGAAATGACATTAACAGCAATTGTCATGAAAACTATTCCGGTCGTGATAATTTTTTTCATATTTATTTGGAATTTGCACATTCAGGTTGCAAATTTGCAACCATTATCCCATAAAGTCAATAACTAACCAAAAGTGAAGTAATGTAACCAAAAGTGAAGATTACCATCACACTTGAAATTCAGGGAGAAAAATAAATGAGAAAAGTTGAAGTTTCATGTCCGATAACCGCCACAATGAACATCATTGGGGGGAAATGGAAGGCAGTAATCTTATGGTATCTCCGGGAATATCCCTTAAGATTTGGAGAATTGCACAAGAAGATGCCGAAATGTTCCCTTAAAATCTTCAACGCTGATTTGAAGGACCTTGAAAAGGAAGGTGTGATTAACCGGAAGGTTTTTGCCGAGGTTCCGCCTAAAGTGGAATATTCGCTCACCGATTATGGCAAAACCTTGTTACCGGTAATTATAGTTCTTCGGCAGTGGGGTGTGAAACGGCTGCTTGATTTTCCGGAATTGATGAATGACAATGAGGAGTTGCAGCATTTCATGAAAGTAATTTCTGAAACCGAAGATTTTGTAAGGGTCTAACAAAGTTAGATATACAATTTATGAAACCGGCAATCCTTAAAAAAACAATCATATCAACTTTTCTTTTATTTGTTTTTGAATTCGTTGCGTATGCACAGGCACCACCTGTTCGCATTAAAAACGGATTAGACAGTTTGTTTGCTGAACATGTCAATCAAACATTGGGCTTTGTTCCCGGTCATGTTATCCGTATTGAAAAACCCGGATTTTGGGTTTATGAAAAAGGAGCCGGTGTTTCTGTGCTGCATTCAAATGACTCAGTTTCACCAGAAATGAAATTTAAAATTGCCAGCGTAACTAAAATGTTTACCACTGTCTGTATTTTTAAACTTATACAGGCCGGTTCATTGAAAATGGATGATACCATAGGGAAATTTTTGCCTCCTTCGGTTGTTCAGAACTATGATAATCATCATCAAATTACCATCAGGCGATTGCTTAGCCATACATCCGGGATTTGTGAGCCTCAGTCATATTTTCAGGGTAGACTGAATTTCTGGATTTACATGAAGCGGTTTGAAGATATATCGGTTGATTCATTGCTTTTATGGAGTTATGCGGCAGGCAATGGTTTTGGCAACTATAATTATAGCAATGCCAATTTTTATGTGTTGGCGGAAATAATAAAATCAATATCCGGCAAAACATGTCAACAGCTTATTACTGACAGTATCATTGTGCCTCTCGGTCTCCTTAATACTGATTTTAATCGTATCCCAACAGGAAGTTTTATGCGGGGATATTTGCAAGGTGCTTTTTATCCCCAGGGTGGCGTCCCTAATGGATTAGACCCCGATTCGACCTACGATTTTACGGAAGCCAGTAATTCCTGGGGTTATGGGGCTGCCGACATATGGTCCAACACACCGGATTTGATAAAATTCCACAAAGCGTTATTCTCGGGTCAGCTTATCGGGCAAAACTGGCTGGATACCATGAGCACGGTTGTATCCAATACCGGTGATATGGGAGCCTATTGTTATGGTTTGATGCGATTTAAAAGTTATAACAACGGCCCGTTTTATGGTTATGGACATACCGGATCAGCTTTTGGATATGGAGATATGCTGACTTATATCCCTGAATTGGATGTTTATGTCTGTTCTGCCGGGAATTACATGAAAATCGGACAAGAGTTTTTACACAGGGACATTTATACCTTTTTGAAAAATAACATCAACAGTATTGATGAACATGAAACTGGTACTGAGATCAGTTTATACCCTAATCCGGTTTCAAACATGTTGTTCATTAATGGCTTGAAGCAGGATATAACCCTTTCTGTTATTGATGTGAATGGACGAGCGTTGATTCAACAGTCAGAAGTAAGGAAAATTGATGTCAGTCATTTATCTGGTGGAATTTATTTTATTCATATAATGACCAAAGAAGGTAAAAATATCTTTACCGGAAAATTTATAAAGCAGACGAATCAATGATGCCTTATGCGGCAAGTGTTAATTCTTAATCAGTGTATTTTTTTGACTCATTTAAACAGGTAATTTTGTTTTTGAAACAGGTTGTCTCAAATTTAACCTATCAACATGAGTGAAAATAAAAAATTATCGGAAAAATTCCTGGAAGTATTACAGCATGAAGGCGTTGTCTCCATCGTATCCTGGGGTGTCGAAACGCATGTGGCGAATACCTGGAACTCTTACCTTGTGGTAACAGAGGATGAACGTATCCTCATACCTGCTTATGGTTTTAGAAAAACGGAGGAGAATGTTAATGTCAACAGCCATGTGAAATTAACACTGGGCAGTAAAGATGTTTTGGGATATAAAGATTATCCCGGAACAGGTTTTCTCATTAATGGGACAGCCAGATATATCAGTGCCGGAGAGGAATATGATCTTATGAAACAGAAATTTTCGTTCCTCACAAGGGTTTTGGAGATTACGGTTGAATCAGCAAAGCAAATGTTATAGCAACCTCTCCGGGCTGTAATATATTGTTACCTTGTTGGCATCGATTCCCGGTTTTTCGATCTCTGACCAGGAGGGATGGTTTTCGGTTAAACAAATGATCATACTTCAGCCATCGTGTTTCCTCTGCAGGCAGAGTTTTCTTTAATTTTGAAGGCAAATTTACATTGAAATGGTAAAAACAATTCTTCATAAATCAGAAACCCGCGGTGAGGCCAATCATGGATGGTTACATAGCAGGCATACATTCAGCTTTGCCGACTACCACAACCCCGATCGCGTTCATTTCGGTGCATTGCGTGTACTAAATGATGATACCGTGGAGGCCGGAATGGGATTTGGGACGCATCCCCACGACAACATGGAGATCATCTCCATTCCACTGGAAGGTGACCTGGAGCACAAGGACAGCATGGGCAATGTAGCTGTGATAAAACATGGCGATGTACAGATAATGAGTGCAGGTACCGGAATACAACACAGCGAATACAACAAAAGTAAAATCAGCCTGGTTAAGTTTCTGCAAATCTGGGTTTTTCCTGATAAGCGAAATGTTACCCCCCGCTATGATCAGATCACTTTAAAAAAAGCTGACCGACACAATAATTTCCAGCAGATTGTTTCTCCCACTGCGGAAGACAATGGGGTCCGGATTCACCAGAACGCCTGGTTTCACCTGGCCCAATTTGATAAAGGAATCACCAGGGATTACCTGATAAAGGCAAAAGGGAACGGTGTTTATGCATTTATTCTGAGCGGCGATGTTTTAATAAACGGGCAGCAACTGCAAGCCCGCGATGGATTTGGAATATGGGAAGCCGATTCATTTTCTGTAATGGCTGAAAGCGACGCTGAATTTCTCCTGATGGAGGTTCCGATGAACTATTAACAAACCATTTTGCAATGGCAAAAATACCACGATCAGCTCTTTTTAAGCAAAATGACCAGCAGTAATATTGCTGAAATGAGCGTGATGGGTGTGAAGATGATCTTCTCGAGATGATTTCCGGAGAAGAGGTTTCCCACCGTATTAAGGGCCATCAGTCCAAACATGACCCAAAGGGCCCCGGTAATAATAGATTTAGGAATGATGGGTCTGAACACCCCGGCATTGAATAGCAGGACCAAAAGGGAGAGGATGTTCACGAAGATTGAAACAGCTTCAAACCGGTACATGTCGGTATCCGACTCCAGCCGTCCACCCCATACAATGGCCCAGGGAATTACCTTCAGGACAACCAGGAGGTGAAATACCAGGCTGAGTGAGAAAAGCAGGATGAGAATGATTTGTGCTGATTTTTTCATTTTTGCAGCACTATTTTGCGGTTACAGATTTTCCGTCCATCGTCCCACTGAATGAGATAAATTCCATCAGGGAGATCCCTGATGTTTATTACCAGATTGCCTTCCTGAGACAACTTCCTGCCATCGTATTCCCTGATTACTTCTCCCGTCAGATTACAGAGCTTAAACCTTCCGCAGTTCCCAGGGGAGCTTAACGTGAAGATTCCACCGGTTGGATTGGGGCTGAGCGTAACATCATCCTGCCTGAGAATAGGTTTTATGCCCAACGCAACCTGCGAAAATTTTGCCGTGAAAATATCCGTCATTCCGTTTGCAGTGACATTGAATGATCCGGGACCGGGATCGAAGTCACATGATCCTTCGCCAAAATATCCTGTTGTATAAACAAATCCGGAGGCATCAAGGGTTACCGAAGTACCTGCTGAGTTTCCCGCCATTGCTCCGGCCCAAACGAAATTACCGTCGGCATCCAGGATATGGAGGTACATCTCTTCCGACCCTGTCGGGGTTAAATTGAAGGTTCCCGCCCCCGGGTCAAAGTCGGATGCTCCCTGGTAGGTCCCAGTCGAGTATATTTTCCCGGAGGCATCCACAGTCAGCGATCTTCCTTCGTTGAAATTCGGTGCAAAAATTGATTTTGCCCAGGTAAAATCTCCCGAAGCATCGAGTTTTAAAATGTAGATGTCGTAATCATGAACATCCCCCGGAGTGGATAAGTTGAAAACTTCCGGCCCGGGATCAAAATCAACCGTTAAGCTGAAAAAACCGGTAACCAGGAGATTTCCTGCAGGATCGGTGGCGATAGACTGGGCTTCGTCATAACTCTCACTTCCCAGCCCCTTGACCCATATTAAGTTGCCTGCGCTGTCGAGTTTCAAAATAAAAACATCCTCAACCCCGTTGGAACTGAGGTTGGAGATTCCCGTACCGGGATCAAAATCACAGGTCTCCTGAAAAGCACCGCAGGTGTAAATGTTCGCCACTGCATCAATTGCAATGGAAAGCGGAAAATCGTCGGATGTTCCGCCCATGGTTTTTACCCTGATGAAATTTCCGGAAGCATCCAGTTTCAGGATAAAAATATCCTGTCCGCCAACCGAGGTTTCCTCATGAATCCCTGCTCCCGGATCAAAATCAACGGTTTCAAAAAACGAACCCGCTACAAGAATGTCTCCGCTGGCATCAATGGATATCGAGTTAGCTGAATTCTGAAATGATCCGCCCAATGCCTTCGCCCATACGAAATCCCCCTGTGCATCCAGTTTGCAGACATACGTATTGATGGCGCCGATGGATGTGATCAGGCAGGTTCCTGATCCCGGATCAAAATCGACTGTTCCGGAAAAATTTCCCGTGATACAAACATTCCCTGAAGCATCAAGTGACAAGGAGGTGCCGAAATCGGTGTTGACGCCCCCGATCGACCGGGCCCATACAAGGTTTCCCGAAGCGTCCAGTTTAGTGATGAAAATATCCTCGTTGCCTGCAGAGGTCAGTTCATAAATGCCCGGACCCGGATCAAAGTCTACCGTTGCACTGAAAATCCCCGTGGTGTAACAGTTACCCGAGCCATCTGTTTTCACCGATAACGCCGCATCGACGGTCCCCGCCCCCATGGTTTTCACCCACTGAAAATCCTGGGCGGCAGCCCTGTCCGGGAACAGCACCCCGGCATTCAGTAACAAAATCAAGAAAATGGATGAAAAACAGCGATGGGACCGACGTATTGCCAACATAAACGATTTTTTATAACACGATAAATGAACTGAATATGAAAACAAAGTTCGGATAAAAATCAATCTGATGCAATGCATTATCTATTGTGATTTAATCAACAACTTTCAAAAACCGGGGATGGACTGTCGGTTATGGCCTGAGGTTTTTACAATCCGCCTGATGGGGCCAATGCTACCGGCTGGCACGACGATACGGGCGAGAGGCTCTCCCCCCCTGTCAGGGAATCCCTTGAAATCTCGATCACTGCCTTGCAGCCTCCTGGAAAGGGGTTGGAATGAAAAGCGCCATCGTCTTTCACAAAAACGAAGTACCTTTTTCCGACGGCGAGGTCAGGAATATCAGGGTTTATGATAATCTTACCGTTGAGCACACCTCCGGCATGCATGATACTGAGCTCCGGATCATTACCAGATCTCGAAGGATTCAATGACTTTACAAATTCTATGTCATTGAAAATCGTTTCGGTGACCAGCATGGAATCACTCTGCAGAAAGCAATTCTGCCGGGCGACTGTTCCACTGAAGATCAGGTCGGCCTGTTTGCCTATGCTATCGTATACCCGGGCCTCAGGCTGGGCCATGACGGCCGTTGTCAGCCATAGAAGGAACATAAATGCTGAATTGAACTTTTTCATAATTATCTGTTTTTTAGGGTTTATTTTAACGATCAGGTTTCAGAAATGAATCCGCTGAAGCCTTTGTCTTTTGTTTAATTGGTCAAATGTTTATTAAAATTTGTCTGTTACATTTTGATGGGGTAAAAGTACTACCGCCACACAAGCCAGTTCAAGCGTTAAAATGCCTGATCAGCATGCGTATTTTTTCGCATTATTCGTCTGCTGATTTTCTTTAGCCTGATTTTGCATCCTAATTTTAAAACTAGTGCTGATGCGTTTAAATTAAGGTGTTAACCGCTCGGTGCATCTCCATGTGGGCCTCTGTGTTTCTCAGTGTAACAAATAAAATTACACTGAGGGTCACGGCGATCTGAAGAGAACCACAGAGAAAAACGAAATATATGGAACTCAATAAGATTACGGAGAAAATTATTGGATGTGGGATCGAGGTATATAAGCATCTGGGGCCGGGGAAGTGACACTGACAAACCGAATGAGTTTTCAATAAGTGAACCGGTACAGTTGTGCTTAATCAATTTTTAAATTTATTTAATTGTGAAAATATTAACAGATATGTTATACATTTGACCGTGGGTTGAATCCTATTATTAATCCGAAATCATACCAGGAAGGAGAACAGGCTGAAAAGAGATACTTTCGTGAATTCATTTTTCCACCATCATATCTGCAAAATTACAGGTCAACTCAAATCAAAAAAACAAAGTATCACAGAATACTTATATTGAGCATTTTTCAGCTATTTACACAAATTATTTAAACATTTAAGCCCCTACGGTAATCATACTAAATTAAACTAAACCACTGCCATGAGAACAACAACCCAATTCCTGACCGGCGTTATGGTCACTATGAGTTTAATATTTCTGTTAAACACCAGTTGCAGGAAGAAGGAGGACAGCAACTATACCCCTACGGGTAAAACGGTTTACACGATTGCGGTCATTTCCGACCTTCACTACCTGGATCCGTCGTTGTGGAGCAACACCAGTACTTCGGGTATAGAATTCAGAATACTCGACCAGCGGATGCCCGAAGAGAGCGATGTGATCATGAGAGAGGTCATACAGGAACTGATCAATGCAAAACCAAAGCCCGACCTTGTCCTGATACCAGGCGATCTGTCGTTCGACGGTGAAATGGTCAGTCACGAATCGGTTAAAGGGTTTCTTAATGAATTGACCGCTGCAGGCATTAAGGTCAGGGTGATCAATGGCAACCACGATATTAACTTCACGATGGCAAGCAGTTTTCTCGGCAAGGACACCGTTCATGTGCCGCATATAGATCCGGCATGGTTTTTATCCAATTATACGAACTTTGGATACAGCGATGCGCTCTCTACCGACCCCGCTTCGCTGAGCTATCTCTCGGAACCGCTGCCGGGTCTCTGGCTGCTTTCAATCGACGCCTGCATCTACAATAAAGACCATAAAGATTCGGCATATTCGGGTGGAGCCATCCGGCAGGCAACGATGACATGGGCGCTGGCACGCCTGGCTGAAGCGAAAGCCAAAGGGAAAACAGTGTTCGGTATGATGCATCACGCGCTGCTCAATCATTATCCTGACCAGGATTTATTATACCCTGATAATGTGGTGCCGCGCTCAACAACGGTATCTGACTCGCTTATGAACGGAGGATTAAGGGTGATGTTCACCGGCCATGGTCATTCAACCGACATCGTGAAAAAGACAGCAGGAACCAAATTTTTGTACGACATTGAAACCAGCTCTACCATTGCTTATCCATGTACTTACCGAATGATCACCTATATTAAGGATTCTGCCCTGATCATTTCAACCGTTCCCATCACCCATATCGATAATTTTCCAACACCTTCAGGACAAACATTCCACCAATACGCACAGCAAAGGATCAAGAATACCGTGATTATTGATAACGCCTTCTTTTATACCCAACCTCCTTATCAATATAAACCTGATACCGCAGTGCGGCTTGCCCGGAGGATGGCGTGTGCATTGATGGGTCAGATGGCCGGTGATGAACAGATTACATCAAACTCCGAGTTAGACTCGATCCAGGCAACCATCAACTCGTTAGGCGCGAGTTTTATCCCGATCAGTTACGATTGGTACAATTTGTGGACCGACCTGGAACCTGCCGACAATTCCCTGATAATCAACCTGAAGACGGGTGACTGTAGTAAAAAATAGGTGATATAATTAACTCTTACCCGCTGCATGGAGGGGACGGTTCCCTGAACAACGGTTTTTAAGGTTAATCGGACGCAACTTTATTATTGAATAACTTTCAATAGTTCCATATAGGTGCTTTCTGCTTCTATAAACAAATTGTGTTTAATATAAAATTTGGCAAGTTCCAATAAATCAAACATTTCATTCCCTGTTTTTTGAGATTTTTTAGCCGTGATCTCCTTTTGTAGATCTGCCTTGGCGACATCACTCAAAATAATAAAGGTGGAGGGATTGACATTTTCAGCACTGCCAGATCCTTTCCATTTATATATACCGGGCTGGTTAAGCAAATCGGATTTCGTTGATAATGTAAGGGAAGCATCTGATATACAAAGCTCCATTAAAAGCCTTTTGTCTTTTGTAATTAAAAATTTCTGCTTTCCACTTCCCCGATTCCATTTAAAGGTTATTTCGTCCCTTATAATGATTGATTGATCAGGAGGATAAAGAAAACCTTTTAGCCCCCTGGTAATCCCGCCTGGAATCCCGCCCTCTGTTCCACTATAACCAGTATCTGGTTTCACCTCATTAAGGATAAGTGAAATAAAGTTTTTTAAATCATCCCGCCAGGAAGGACCATTCAGCAAAGTACTGACAGAATATTGACCAACTCTGCCAAGTTCGGCCACCAGCTTTGTCCTGTTATTAATAAACCTTACTTTGCATGCGGTATCCCGTATAATGACCTGGTCAGCTGGCAGGAGTCTTTGATAAGCCAGTAATTCACGCGGATTACCTTTACTGGAAATTTTCCACAAGACGTTCCCCTTTACAGAAAGGACCTCCAGTACATTTTCCTGTGCAGAAACTGTAATAACAAAAATGAAATACACCAATAAGGCTGAAATTATTTTTTTCATCATGAATGATATTAAAAGAAAACGCTTCCCTTTATTTTAAATAGACGAATAAAGAATTCATAAAAGTATATAAAGTCAATAGAAAGGGCTATTGCTAAAATCATCAATCCCATGTCAAGTTTATAGCGAGCAACTCCCAAGAGAAAAAATTCAAAAAACAAAAAAGCTATCGTAAGGCCAAGCTGTGAAAGCTTGGCAACAATATGAAACCATTTGTGCTTCGATTCCTGAACAAACCAGGGAATCACAATTTGTATGTATAAGAACACTGACAGAAGGGCAAGGATCAGGATAAGCCAAAAGGGGGCATCATCAATGTACTGACGAGTTAAAATCATGGCTATGATATTGGCATGTATAACAACGCCATACATATCAGGAAATGATTTACCACTATATTCCGGGTTCAAAGGAGTAAAGTGTAGGTCCTCCAAAACAGGAGCCTTACAATTTGAACAACAAAAACCGATTAACACAATGTTCCCGGCAACTTCACTCGAGTCAATCTTATCAGGTGTTAACAGTGAGAAATGCTCCTTATTACCTGAATAGTTGATTACTTCCTCTTTGACTTTCCTATCCAGTAAATGATCGAATGCATCCTCATCAAATGCCTTTGCAATCAGGGCTGCAAAGGCAAATTGATCCTTACCATTTATCTTCTCCACAGGGAAGAACGACCGCACATTTGTATTATGGCTGACGTTTAAATTGATAAATCCCATTGATTTCCCTTCGAGAGGGAAAATCGAATTGCTCTGATCTTCCATGTTCTTCAGAGAGCCGGCCAACACAATATGTTTAGAATTTTGAATTGCTTCAGACAGAATGGAATCTTTGTGTGGGTCTTTGCTTCCGGTAAATTGAATGTCAACGCCAATAACTTTAGGGTTAAACCGATTGATCTTGTTTATAAGTTCCCCTATTTGCCCCCTGTCGAGGGTTCCAACGTCAACAATCCGGATATATGGGTTGGTTAAAATGGTATCCCGTTCATGTACCTTTGAAAACCAAATGTCGCTCAGCTCAAAATCCTTCAATGCTTTGGTCAGCGGATCAAATTTCGGGATGTGATACGGAAACTTTAAAAAAAAGACAGAAAAGACTAATACAAGGACGGTTATTGCCAAACCGTCCCAGAAATATTTTTTAAAATAAGCTGTTATTTTCATAAAGAGCGCTTCTAATGATTGGAGAATGGTTGCTTTTTTCATAAACACATGAATGAATTATAAATGGCCGCTTAGTTTGACAAAACGAATGCAGCCCAATAGTATGGATCATATTTTTTACTCATTAACGATTGAGCATTACCAAAAGCTTCCCTTATTCCGATGCCTGTGGCCCAATTTTCATAAAATGTTTTCATCAATTCTGTTGTTTGGTTGTCAGGCACTTTCCATAAACTGATAATTACAAAGTCAGCGCCGGCAATTTTAAATGCTCTCTGCAGCCCGTAAACACCTTCAGTTCCTTTTATGTCGCCAAGCCCGGTTTCACATGCAGATAGAACGACAAGCCTTGTTTTGCTTAAATCTGTATTACCAACTTCATACGCGGTTAAAAAACCATCATCGGCATCCTCAACCGGTGTTTTACCATGCCATCTGTCATTAATACCTGCCATCATCAAACCAGACCTGAATAGAGGATTGTCAGCATGTCTTAACACCTGTTCACCATAAATTAAATTTTCTCCACGCTGCTTTAAGTCCCGGAAATAAACACCATGGGTACTGACATGAATTATACTTACACCCTTCGCACTTAATGCATTTTTAAAGGAGGCTTCAGTTGCATTTAATTCTCTGAAAGTTGCAGGGCGAATACCATTTCTTGTGAGTAGCGACTCAACCTCTGTTATTTCCGCTAAAGTCCCTTCCAGGTATTCAACACTATTCTTATAAATACCTATTCTTCCAGAATTGCTATTGCTTTTTGGTTGTTCAACACTATAATATATGCCTCCAAACAGCGCCGCCGATGTCATGTCAGCTAACCGGAAATCAGCTTCAGGAAAAACAACCTGCTTTGTTGATGTAACTAAATTTAACTTATACTTGTCAGATAAATTACGATGGTCCTGCAACCTGATGGCAGCAAAAGAGACTGTGTGTAAAAGTCCGACAGGAGAATAATAAACAGTTTCAACATCATCCAGGAGGCTATCTAAAGGTTTCCAAATCAATTCATACGTTAAATTACTACTATAGATTCTATTTATTTGTGATGTATCACTCTCATCCGGTCGCATTATCAGTTGATCATATAAATTGTTCTTTTCAGTCAGGTATACCAGTTTGGGAAATTCATAGTTTGAACGTAAAACCAATGCGCAATAAACAGTATCACTGGTTCCATCAGCCTTGTAATTATTAAAAGTCAAAAATTCAATGGCAGCCTCCTTCGTATTCAGTTTTTCTCTCACTGTTTTCCAGGTTACAGCAAGGTTTCCTTTCTCAGCAGCGAACCCGGAAGAAGATTTCACTAATTCTCTTTCAAGTTCATTTGCTTTTTCTTCAATGCCTATGATATCACTGGTTCTCTTCTCATAAGGCAACGTATATTGAAAAGCTAACGTATTCTTCAATTTATTCCATTGAACCAACGTTTGCATGGCCTTTTTATCGCTTTCGTTTCTGATCTCTTCCAACATGCTGCGGGTACCCGACATTTGAGAGCCTTTTAAAAAAAGGCAATTGTCGTAAATCAGCGCACACATCGCAGGGATTTTGTCCTTCACCCTCATCGTGAATGACACGGGCGATTCAAATAAAGACTGCACTGACTCAATATATTGTGTGCGGTCGCTTTCACTAAAAAAAGACATTTGGCTTTGAATCTGTTCTTTTAAAGCGAAAGATGCTTTACGATAATATTCCCCGGCTTCGATAAAATCATTTAATCCTTCATAAGAGCGGGCGATTCCATTATAAGCACCAACTTTAAATTCAAATTGATTAAACTTTGTTGAATCCATAAATGACAGAATTCTTTGATACAGTTTAATTCCTTCACCATACTCTTTCATTGAATTCTTGACAGACCCTAATGCAGATAACGCAGCAAGTCTTAAAAATGGATTCCCATCAAGCTCAATTGCATTGAGGATGCCCTGGAGGGATATCCCTGCTGAAATTGCACCATTTCCCCTGTAATATTTCTCCGATTCACATAATAATAACCAATAATAAGCATCACCCTGGCTGGTAGCATTCTTAAGGTCTAACAGGTTTTTTGCAGATTTCAAGTCAGCACTTGCTTTGTCATTTTGCTGAAGTTCCAAATAAAGCCTTCCTCTATTTAATAAAACAACTGCCATGCTAATGGTGTCATTCTTTTTATCAGCTTCAGCCAGTGCATTGAAATAGTACTTCAATGCATTGGCAGTGTCGTTCAGGATAAAATTAAGAACACCTAAATTCATTAATACTTCTTGCCGCAATTTCCCTGATTCAATGTGTTTAAGTTGTGATTTTGCTTTTTCTAAAAGCATCAAACTTGTATCATATCTTCCAATTTGTTGTTTTAAAAGACTCCAGCTATTCCATACAATGCACTTGTCATTTGGTGAACTTGCCAATTTCTCAGCCTTTGCATAGTAATATTCTGCTGAATCCAATATTCCTGAAAAATGACAGCAATTCCCTATAGCACTTAATAATTGAGAGTCCGTTAGTTTGGAATCTGAAGGTTTTAATTGTAAAGCCCTTTCAAAAAACAAATTGGCAAAATGATACTTATTCATCCTAAAATATGCGTAGGCGATACCGTTATAACACTCGGCTTTGACCTTATTATTCTGGAAGTTATTTGCATAGTGGAGGCTCTTCTCGAATGACAGTATTGCTTTTTTGAATTCATTTTGCTTGTTAAAACGGGTACCTTCCAAATAAAATGATTGCATTTTTGCATTCTTATCAATGCCTGTTTTTGACACATTGCATGATCCAAATAAAACAATAAGGCCTAATGAAATAATTTTTAAACAACGGGAAAAACAAGGTATAGTCATTTGATCACGATGTTTTATACATTAAAACTGTATGGCCAGCATCAAATAGGGTCCCCAATAAAATTCATTTGACCTGAGCTGAAGATCGTTTTTTATAAATGATATTATTGACCAATTGGTATACCGAAAACCAACTGCGGTTCTGAAATTCGCAGCTTCTTCAATTTTTGTAAAGCTGTCATTTCTATGTTTCCCTATTCGCGTGGTAAGTCTCAACCCTAAGTCTGCCTCCAGGCCGAAAGGCAGATTTGTACTCAAGGAACGGGTAGCCTGGAACGGAAACGAAGTTGTCATTACCGTGCCTATCGTGTCATTTTTCGCATATCCAAGCCCAAACATGGTGTAACAATGCCCCTGCAATTTCAACTGCGTTTTCTTTTTGCAGGGTGCAGTCGTAAACCAACCGGGAAAGGCCAATGCCAGGGGATCCACAATGAGAAAGAAATGGGTAAATTTTGTATCTTTAACGTCTGCCCATATCAGGGTATCATTAGGATTACGGGGATCAACAACCTCTTTGCCAACCTGGTAAGCCGGAGTATTGTAATTAATGAATCTTAAGCCAAACCATGGTTTGCGACCGTTAAAACCAACAAGAAAAGTGGCAATCAACGACTTGCTGTCTATGTCAAACGTATTGTATACTACTTGAAAGTTGATTGTGTCAGCGTAATAACTTTCAGCGCCCTGCCCCCTTAATCTGCCATAGGAAACTTTAGAATCAAAAGTGAAATTATTGGATTCTTCTGTTTCAGAAGATACAAGATCAGAACTTGCCTGAAGGCTGATAAAACTAACCGTATTAATTGATGCAGTAATTGCTGAAGACACATTCTCTGCGACCTGAAAAGAGAGTTTATATGTGTATTTTCCATATTTAACTGCAAGTGATGGGCTGTGAAAAAAACCCGGCTGTATTTTGTTTTCACTCAAGTAATTATAATTATTCCACCACACCAGCCAGCCTTCATACTCAGGTAAAATAAAGAAGTTTTTACCACTGGTTACAGAATCATTGGGTCGGCTGGTTCGACTCTTATATTTCACTGAGTTTAAACATAAATCTTTTTTCTGTAAATCAGGTTTCAATGTGTCCTTAAAAAAAGGTAATCTGCCAGGGTTTTGTGCAAGCAAATTCAGGCAAATCACAAGAACAAATGAGACAGTCGAGGCTACCGTTTTAAAGATTGTACTAATTCCCTGGTGATGCTGAAAATGGAATAACCTGAGGTGCGCGGGTATTCCTGTAACCTGATAACCCATATTACAATGGTTTTTGTTATTCAAAATTATTCTTTTTCACAAGACCAATATACTTTTCCATTATTTATTAATGATTTCGCCAGCCGCTTGAAAAACCTCCTCTACCAGCTTTTTCGCAGATGCCAGGTAGTTGAATTCCCGTTCGGCAAACTGGCGGGCATTGCGGGAAATGGCCTTTGTCAATTCCGGATTGTCCATGCACTTCCCGAGGGTTTCAATCCATGCGGCACGATCGTCACAGATAAAGATATTTTCATTGTTTGTTGCGGGAATCCCCATGGCCCCGTTGGAGGTGGTGATGATCACTTTCCCCATGGCCATGCCCTCTGCGATTTTAATCCGAATGCCGCTGCCTGAGAAGGAGGGCACAACCATGATCGCCTTCTTTTTCATAAACTCATGACCGTTGACATAGCCTTTCTGAGTGATCACATTCGGGAAATTACCCTCCGCAATCCATCCGGGCATCTTAGAGCCGGCCAGGTGTAATACTGCTTCAGGATGTTGCTTGCTGAAGGGAACCCATACCTCGCTCAGAAACCATCTGAAGGCCTCCTGGTGCGGGAGCCAGTCCATTGAACCGACATGAAAAAAGACAAACTCTTCCTTTTCGGGAGGTGACCAGGATTTATACACTTCATCGTTAAAATTGATGCCGAAGGGGACATATTCCATGGCCGTCGTACATCCTGATTTCCTGAAGGCGTCCATGTCAGGTTCACTGATCGAAGAAATGAAATCAACCTTCGAGAGTGTCTCCAGTTCATATCGTTTCAGCCGGTGGGTGAGGAGTTTCAGATACCATTTTTTCAAAGGATTCCGCTCATTGTTGGTGAGGTTCTCCCAAATATTGAACTCGACATTGTGGCTCCTGAGAATCACCGGCCCCGGGAATCTCTTCCTCAGCAGATCAAGATAAGCTGTAGAAAAGAGCGATTCCAGGATCACGAGATCATACTCAGTACGAGATAATATTTCATCCAGGGTTTTACGTACTTCAGACGTATCAAACCGGACCATGTTGTATGATTTTCCGGAGAAGAGGTTGAGGAGTGCCGGAATGGCCCTGATCCTTATATCAATATCAACAAGGGTGTAACGGGCATTGGTCCGGAAATCCTCAGGAACCTTACTGATATCGCAATATTGTTTGTATGTGTTCATCGCCAGCACGTGAACCTGGTGGCCATTGCTAACCAACCCCCTGCAGAGGTTGTACATGGCAATGGATGCACCGTCGACGGGCGGCCAGGGTGGTTTATGCGCGATCTGTAATATTTTCACCTTGTAACTGGTTGATGATCTGCTCTGCAAGAATATTCTGATAATACCAGATGCCATTGGTCTGCCCGGTGAAACTGGGCTCCCCGCCAAGCACTCCGGAGGGGATGAACCCCGTTGCAAGTCCCATGGCGAATAACCCGGGGATCGCCGCCCCGTTATCATCAACCATCTCACACTGCTCATTCACCCAATGGTCGGTGGTTGTCCCGGCGAACTTCACCGGGTGATTGTACTTGTCAAAAAGCGGTAACATGTTGAACCTGTATCCAAAGGCAAGGATAACAAGCCCGGCTTCCGATAAATCATTCAACAGCTCGTTTTCCTGGTCATCAAAAACATTTAGCCGAACCCTCTCCTCCGGGGTATAGCCGTTCAATCCAACCATCTGCATGTACAACTGCCTTCCATCCATCCTTAAGCCTGCAAGGCGGAAAACCCTTCCGGTAACGGGACAAATGTCATCGGCGGTAAAATCATTGTACCCGTGTTCAGCGGCTTCTTCCTTCGACGAGAAATAGATTTTAGGCAATGTGGTACTCCAGATTTTTATTCCACTTGCTGAAAAACCAACTTTTTCTCCGGAGTTCAGTAAAATATGGGCGGAAGAAAAGCCGCCATGGCTCCCGCCTAAAATAACCACTTTGGGATTTTTTACCAACCCTGTCTTTAAATTTGGCGGTATCCCATGTCTCATCAGGTGGTCGGAATGAATTGACTTTGCTGCAAAGTGGCTGAGCGGGATTTTACCGGCGAAAAATTCGGCGTTCCCGCAATTTGCATTCGGGATGCCTCCTGTAGCCATCACCACCTGCCTGGTATTTATAACCGGCCCGGATCCCGACAGAAAAACCTGGTAGGTTCCATCCTCCTTCATGACGATTTTTTCGGCCCCGGAATTCATGAAGAAATCACAGAAATTCATCTGCGTGAGGGTTTCCTTCACCAACTTACCAAGTTTATTGTAATAGGTTTCAATATCATTCAACGGAATTGCGCGGCCTTTGAACCTTTGAATGGTTTCAATCTCCTCTTTCAGGTTCCCGAAATCCAGGAAGCTGCCGGCCGCGCCTTCCAGGCACTCCAGGAAGACATCCGACAGGGTGTCACTGTTAATCTTATAATCAGTCAGCACCCCTTTGATCAGATGATCAGATTTTTCTATCAAAGCGATACGCAATTGGAAGAGTTTGCTGCCTGGTCCGTCTTTCAGCGCTTTCAGCAGGAGCCCGGTGCCGGCCGGTCCGCCGCCGATGATCACGATGTCATAATAATTCGTTGTCATTTCTGTGTTTTGTCGTTAATTCTGTTTCCAGCCAATTGGCAATCGCAAGGGCGGCCTTCCCGTTCCCATATGAATAACAGGTCGTAACTTCCTGGTTGATTGTTGTTTTAAAGAATGAAATGATCTCTTCTTATTCTATCGATACGATCATCGGATAGTTTACATTAAAAGCCTCTACCCTCTCGGTATGCCGCCTGAAAATAATGAGAGGCAGACCGAGGTGGATGGCCTCTTCTGAAACACCTCCAGAATCGGTGATGACCATTTTTGCGGAACCGTACAATTCCACAAAAGTGTTGTAGGGAATATGGTTGTAATGCCTGATATTTCCGACCCCTGAAATTCCTGCCTCAATGTTCTCCGCACAATTCGGGTGGGTGATCCAGGCAAATGCAAGATTCGGGTACTCCCTGGAAAGAAGGGTGACCACATCGATCAGCACCTTATACAGGTGATCGATGTTCTCTCTCCGGTGAAGGGTGATGATCACCAGGTTCTTTTTGCCAACGACTCCTTCCCGGTTATGATCTTTCACATGATAAAGCGCATCGACAATTGTATTTCCGACAACCATAATCCTGGAAGGATCGACCCCTTCATTGATAAGATTCGTCTTTGATAATTCGGTGGGTGCAAAATGGAACCAGGCGGTTTTTGAAGTTATCACGCGATTGTACTCCTCCGGAAATGGATTTTCAAAGTCGAACGTTCTGAGCCCGGCTTCGATGTGAATTAGTTTAATCCGGTTCATAAAAGAGAGGGTGGAGCAGGCCAATGCAGTATTCGTGTCTCCCTGAACAACGATGTACTCAACCGTTCCGATATGGTCAATGATATCCTGAAGGCCTGAAAGCGTGTGGGAAAGAAGCCTTACAAGGTTGCCTTTAAAAGGGGCCGGGGTAAGAAAGTAATCGGGTGTTATCTTCCAGAAGCGAAGTTGTTCCTCCAGCAATTCGTCATGCTGGGAGGTGGATACCAGGGCAACCTCATTTTTCAATGACGCTTGTCTTACCGCCAGGATGACCGGGGCAAGTTTAATAATTTCGGGCCTTGTTCCAAAGACAATCAGTGTGCTCAACGACATCAGCCGGTTCTTAGCTTTAATATCTGATCAGCCAGTTGCTTTCCGAAAACCTCACTTCCCTGTTCATTCAAATGAACACCATCGAAAAAACAGTTATCGTCACATTCAATGGGAGCGGATATCATGCCTTCCTCCCCCGCAATTTCCCGGATGATGGCATTGTATTCAAGGACTTTCTGGTTCATGTCAATCCGATACGGGAGCATCACACCGTTCTTCAATTTTGGAATTTCGATCAGGATTACATTGTTATTCCCAACAATCAGCCTGATTTTCAAGACCAATAAGCTGTAGGCAATCTTGAAGATTCCCGGTGAAACATCGGACTTTAAATCGTTGGTTCCTACAAGGATTGTGGCAACGTCGGGCCTGATGCCCTTCAATGCAGCGAAATTTTTGTCGATGCTCCTGGCCAGGTCGATGGTCATCAGGGCTGGCATGGCATGGTTGACCACATTCCAGTGTTTCCTGGTTTCCTTCGACAAAAAATCTCCGCAGTATTCGGGGTAGCTAAGGTAGGATCTCGCGCCTATCGTGATGCTGTCGCCGGCGCAGAGAAGAGTTTCCCAGTTCATGACTTAGTGGATTTGTTCTGTCAAATGTATGAAAATTCTTCACACCTTCATGCCTGCATAGGTTTTACCCGTGGTTATTGATATTTGGCTGCTCCACGGCTATGATTACTCAAACAATGAAAAATAAGTATATTTGTTTCTTGTCTGAAATAGAAAAAATTGATTGAGCACAATTGTACCAGTTCACATATTGAAACCTCATTCGGAAAGTCAATGACCCTTCCCCGGCCCTTCTTGAAGGGGAGGGGGAACCCTGTGCCAGCCACAAGAGATGTCCTCATTGTGAAACCGCAAGGATCATCCATTCTTCAATGAAATCGTTTGGAATCCTCGACAAACGTACTCCCTCCCCTTCAAGGGGAGGGCCGGGGAAGGGTCATTTAGATTCAAAGGTCCATCAAATTTTATCTACGGGTACGATTCCGCTCAGGCAATATAAAAAAAAGACAGATGGCAAGATCCGCCAATAAATGAAAAGAAAACATAAAACTTGATGCCATGAAAAAATTAATTTCGACTGCAATTTTCGGAGGACTCCTTTATGTGATTTCCATGGGTCAATCCAACCAGGAACAAGAGAAAATAACAGCAACGACGCCAAATATGCCGGCAGATTCAATGCTCATCAGCAAGAGTGAAATCCTTCAGGCTGATTCATTTTCTGTGGAATATGGGAATTATTATGATGGTAAGACTGGAGTGGTTTCCGCAATTGGGAAAATCTCCCTGTACGGCACACCTACCGGGGGCTCCAATCAATTATTAACGAAAGCTGTGTTACAGTTTTATGCAGGGGATGTGAAGTTAGCTGTACCCAGAATAGATACGCTGGAAATGAACGGGAAAACATATTGTCAGATCGTTATTAACTATCACGAAAGCTACATGGGTGCAATCATATCCAGTTTAATCAGCAGGAAAAATGTCCTTCAAAAACAGTATGTATATTGTTCTTACAGAGAGTATGACAATAAGAATCGTTATGCTGATTTACACTGGTTTGGGTTAATTCCGAAAATAGAAGACAATAAAATAGTTAAATGAAGTTATATACCTTGATAAACAAATAAACAACTATAGATAAGATGAAAACCAGCAACGTAAAAGCATATGGAACAGAGGCAATTGATGCGCCTCTAAAGCAAATGAACATCCTTCGGAGGGATGTAACTGCAAAAGATGTTGAAATTGAAATTTTATTTTGTGGGGTATGCCACTCCGATTTGCACACCGCAAGAAATGACTGGGGCGGCACCGTCTACCCGGCAGTTCCCGGCCATGAAATTGTGGGGAAAGTTACCCGGGTCGGCAGTGAAGTCACCAAAATTAGTGTGGGAGATTTAGCCGCGGTTGGGTGCCTTGTCGACTCCTGCCGTGAGTGTGACAGCTGCAAACACGATCTAGAACAATACTGCCTGAACGGGTTTACAGGAACTTACAACGGCAGGGACAAACATTTGGGAATGCAGACATTCGGCGGCTATTCGGAAAAGGTAGTGGTGGATGAACACTTCACTTTGAAAGTGCCTTCAAACCTTGATCTGGCCGCTGTTGCACCTTTGCTTTGTGCCGGCATTACCACCTGGTCACCGCTTCGTCACTGGAAAGTCGGGAAAGGCAGCAAAGTAGCGGTTGCAGGTTTGGGCGGACTTGGACACATGGCCATTAAACTGGCAAAAGGCTTAGGCGCCGAGGTTACCCTGTTTTCACGAACACCGGATAAGCGGAAAGATGCGATGGAACTTGGCGCAGATGAGGTGATCATCTCTACCGACAATCAGCAGATGAACTCAGTGAAAGGAAAATTTGATCTGATTATCGATACCGTTCCATATGTTCATGATGTGAATCCCTATGTTTCCACTTTAAATGTCAGCGGTACCCTGGTGTTGGTTGGTTACCTGGGTGGACTGGAACCAATGCTTAATACCGTACCCATGATCCTTGGCAGAAAAGCCGTAGCAGGATCTGTAATCGGCGGTATCGCAGAAACACAGGAGTTGCTCGATTTCTGCGGTGAACACAATATCGTATCCGAAATTGAGATCATCAACATCCAGGATATCAATGAAGCATATGAGCGAATGCTTAAAAGCGATGTACGCTACCGTTTTGTCATTGACCTGGCCTCTCTGAAAAAGTAATAAGGAAATCGATCAGGTGGAATTAAAAAGCCCTCAAACCAAGCTGGTCTGAGGGCTTTTTTCTTTAAGGATTGATGCTATCCTATTTATAACTTGATGAGTTTGACCGTTTCGGCAGTATTTCCGGAGACAACATGCAGGAAATAGAGTCCTGGCGGCATATCAGCAATTGACAGGGAGTATTTACTATCGCCGTTCATGTTTTTACTCATCAGCCGGGCACCGTTCATGTTGAACAATTCAACTTTTACGGATTGGGATCCCCTGTCGCCCGTCAATTCGATCGTAAACACGCCGGATGTCGGGTTCGGGTAAACTTTCATGAAAGGAGATGCAGAAATAGCAGGAATTGTCTCCTCACCCGCGACAATCGTGAGCATGGAGGGGGCCATGCCGCCGCAATACTGGTTATTGGTGGTGATGTACCCGTGCATGTATCCCCCGGGAAGGACCGTAGTCCCGCTCTGGTAGTCGATGTTCTGACCGGCGATCATCGTAGCGCTGCCGCCGATCTGTACCACGAACGTAGTGGCGCCCCCTGCTATTGTGACCGTCTGGAGTGCGTTATAACACTGAATGTTGCCTGAGGCAAGCACCGTGTTCCCGGGATTCAGGGTGGAGGCAATTACCGTGACGGCCAGAGAGGGAGATACAGCTCCGTTTCCACAGTCATTTGTGCCGTAAACAGTGATGTTTCCTGAAACTGCAGCAGCCGAAAAATTAACCGTGATACTGTTCGTGTTGGTTCCTGTGGCGATGGAGGCTCCTGCCGGCAATGTCCACACATACCCTGTAGCATTTGCAATGGGTGCAACCGAGTAGGCGATACCGGTATGACCCTGGGCAGTGACGGATGGTCCGGAAACTGCGCTGGCTGCGCCTGTCAGGGCTTTTACCGTTACCGTTACCGGAGCAGTGGTGCCAGTACAACCATAAAGGTCAGTGACAGTCACTGCATAATTTCCCGATGCATTGGCCGTGAGACCTGAGGTGGTGACTCCGTTTGACCAGAGGTATCCCGCATAACCCGCCAATGGCGCGGTGGATGGGATGACCCAGGTGGGTGCGCCAGCAAAGGCGCCGCTATAGCCGTGACCGGTAAGGTCGGCCACGTTTGTTCCGGTTCCTTCGTCGAGTTTGTAATAGGCCACAAGTCCGCTGGTCGAAGGCGGAACGACACTGCTCATTCCCGCCTGGATCTGTGCCTGTGATCTTGCGACATTCCAGATGCGGATCTCATCCATTCTGCCTGTAAAATACTCCGCAAGATCCCATCTTCTGGCAATCCGCCACTCTTCGCTGGCTGTTGGCAGCACAGCGGAGGCGGCAAGGGAACCAGCAGCAACCCCATTGACATATATCCTGATGGCTGTTTGATCGTAGGTGGCCGCAATATGGGTCCAGGCGTTCAATGGCAGGTTCACCGTGCTCACTGCGTTGATCCATGCTCCGGCAAAGAAACCTGCTACGATCTGCTGGCCGTTCATGTAAATTGAAAATTTCACAGTACCGTCTCCCAGGAAAGCCTCTCCCACCAGTACCGGGGTGCCGACCGTGGCGGCAGTCTGGTAAAACCAACCTTCCACGGTGATCCGGTTGGTGCCGAACTGGGAATTGATCGTTGACGGAATGGTCACATAATTTCCGGTCCCCGCGAACTGAATGGCATTGCCTCCCGTGGAGGTAAGCTGCACGGATCCGCCAGGACAAAACGTTGTTGGACCGCTTGACAGGATGGAAGGGCTTTGAACAGGACAACTTAATAACAGGCTATAAGTGGTGCCGGTACCGGTACATCCATTAGCATCTGTGGCAATTACAATGATCGGGAAAGTGCCGGTCACGGAGGGTACGCCGCTCAGTACACCCGCTGAAGAGAAGGTCAACCCGGCGGGCAATGTGCTGGATGTGCTGTAGGTCACCACCCCTGACCCACCGGTGGATGTGAAGGTTTTGCTGAACACTGCCCCGGCTGTTCCGCTTGCTGAGGCGGGGTTCTGAACTGCGATCACAGGGCATATTCTGAGGATCGCTCCTGCCAGCGACTGGCCGTCGGGATTGGTAACCGTAACGGTCTGCATTCCTGCTGATGCAGCTGTTGTGTTGATATTCAGGGTAATATGTGTCGGATCGGTATAGGTTACGGAATTCACCACCACCCCACCGGTGACAGTTGCCGAGATGTGATGAAAAGCGAGGGCAGGCGCTGCGAGGTTGGTTCCGGGATCATAAAAACCTGAACCGCTCACTGAAGTTCCGGTCACGGCTATACTTACAGAAGCCTGGCCTGCCAATGTTGATGCAGGGAGGCAACTTGAAGGAGTGGCGGGTGGCGGCGCGATCAGTTTGGTAAAATTGCAGCCGTAAACGTTGGAGCCGGCACAATACTGGTTTACCATCCACATGGTCATATCATCCAACGGGTCCAGTGAAACGTAGGAGTAATCGCCCCATCTCCTTCCTCCGGCACCTCCCGGGTCGCCTGTTGGGTTGTATGCCGTTGCGCTGGCTGTTGTTAAGACCGGAGTCATCGTGGTTCCCGTTGCATCACCTGACAATCTTCCGGTAGTGGCGGCATTGGCCATGAAATTGGTTCCGGCTGTAGTGAGGCTAAATGCGGCATGTCCCTGTCCGGTGGCCATGACCGACGGGAAAAAGTACCATCTCGGACCACTTCCGGCCGGGTCAAAAATCGTTCCCGACTGGCTCACCGCTGGGGTGGTGCCCAGGTTGATGAGGTCATACCAGCGCACACCATTGCGATTCGCCGAAGTGGTTGTGCCTGTTGCATTCACGTAGATGGTCTGTGCTGTCCATAAGTGCCCGTTCCTGATCATCGCCGCATACAACCTGTCGTCAATTGCATCCAGGTTACCACTTGTTCCACCGGAATTTCCCAGGTGGGGAACAGTTTGTGGTCCTGAGGTAGCGCTGACAGTGAGAGAAATATTTGCTGAAATGGTGGGAACACCAGCAGGGGTACTTACCCGGCGCAGCATCAGGGTGCCATAGGTTGCGTTATCCGCACCGATGAAATAACCCTGCGTTGCGCTGATGTCAAAATTATCGACCCCCTGGGGTGTGTAGGGCCCGGCTCCTGCTCCCGAAGCAAGGCTAAGGAAGGTGTAAACAGTATAGACCCCTCCCGACATCAGGTTGGCCCGGTTAATAACATAGCCGTTGGTACGAAGAAAACTCCCGGCCAGCGAAAACATGTTTCCCCCGATATATACGGCATTCACATCGATCCCGATGGTAGGATAGTCGATGAATGTGCTTGCCTGCCCGGTAAACTGTGAGAAGGTCCAGGTGGTACCCGCCGTGATGGTCGATGAATTGCTAACTGCCAGCAGGACCCTGTTTGCCAAAGCGCCGCCGTTTGGTACATCAATGATGATGATGATCCATCTTCCGGAAAACCGGTCGTACCGTATCCTCGGATCCGAGGTGAAATTACTGGCAATGGGGGGCGTCATGACAGAGGAGAAAAATACGTCAGGAGTAACATTCAACACCCCGTCTGCCGAACCGTTTGCGGCACTGAATGACCTGATGATTCCGTTCACTGCGACAATATACTGGGTAGGTCCGATTGCTCCCATATTATCAGGGGGAAATGGCCCGTTTGTGGGACTGCTGGTGAAACCATTAATATTGGTACCGATCGTTTGCGGCAGGTCGGTGGATTCGTTTTGCGGAGTGTTAAGGCCCATTTCTATTTCGGGATACGTTGCAGTATTCGGGGAAAAAGGGTTTTGCGGAAGGCTTGAACGGTCGGGGTACTCCCTTTCAGGCCGCTCGTGCATGGTTTGCGGAGGTGCAAGCCGGGCACGTTCCATAATTGCCGTAACGGTTTCGGCGGAGGCAGGCCGCACCCTGGTGACTGCATCAGCTGGTTTATCATTTTGTGCCAATGCTGCTGAACTGGCTAAGAGAGATACCCACAGAAGGATGGCGGGCATTAGCAGGACCGAAAGACTATTTTTTTTCTTCATTTTATTTTATTTAGACTCAACAAAGATAATATTCAATACCTAATACTGAATATTAATTTTCAAACTGTTTAAATGATTGTGTTCTTTCAAACTGAAAATTCTGCGGGAATGCTGACCTTTCATGTCACAGGTTTTGAAAACAAATCAGCTCAGGCGGTTTTGATTTTGTACTGTACGGCCGACGGATCACGGCTTCCTGACGATTTCGACCCGCCTGTTCTGTGCTCTTCCTGCATCGGTGCGGTTATCGGCCACCGGTTTTTCCTGTCCCCAGCCAACGTAGGATAGCCGGGTTTTATCAACCCCTTTGGTAATTAGGGCATCTGTCACCGATTTTGCCCGGTCGTTGGAGAGTTTCTTATTGCTTGCGGCATCACCCACATTGTCGGTATGACCTTCAACACTTATTTTAAGATCCTTGTCAATTTGCAGCAACTGGTATACCTGGTCGACAATTGGAAGAGACTCTTTTTGAATGACCGACTTCCCTGTTTCAAACAGGATGTTTAGGGTAATAAAACCGTCTTTGTTCAGTGCATCGAGCAGTTCATTGGCTGTAACATCCTGTTTCATTGCTTCAATTTCCACCACATTGAGAATAATGTCGCTGTTGTTTGTAGCGGCAACCTTTATTTTATACTCCTTCCCGTTCTTATTCAACTCATAGCATCCTAATCCCTCATATTCGTAAATTTTCCGGCCACCGATTTTGAGAATGGCATTGGCATAATTTTTTTGAATCTGGAAATAACTTGGTTCTGTTTTTCCCGATTCCAGGTTAAACACATACCATGCATAGGTGATATTCCCCTCTATTTTCACATCCTCTCCCTTGCTGTTGTAAAAATCGAGCTGGTTATAGTTTTGGGTACACTCTGAAATATAGTAACCCGGCATGCGTGTAAGGAGTGCATGATCTTTACAGCCCTCGGCATCTTCCTGGGCAAATCCGAATTGCATGGCTGTCATCACAAGGACAATGGTCAACATCAGTTTATTCATCTTTTTTGGTTTGGTTTTTAGCGTTTTGTACGTCAAAAATAGCACTAATTCGTGAAAGGAAAAAACCGTGAGACCTTCCTCTGATACGCTGCATAAAGCGGGTATTTCCCTGCACTGATCTCTTCACTGAAATTTGAACTGCCCTGGAAGAGGACGATCAGCAGGAGACATCCGGCAATGCTCCAGTTAAACCACTGTCCGCCAGCAGTTATACTGAAAAGGTAAAAGCAAACCCAGATGGCCTGTTCGGCAAAATAGTTGGGGTGTCGGCTATAAGCCCATAATCCCTTGTCTAAAAAGCCTTTTTTGTAGTCACCGGTTAACTCTTCTCCTGATTTGATTTTCGCCCACTTTTTACTTTGAAAATTCCAGTGCTGGATATCGGCCAACGTTTCAAAGGCAATAAAAAAGAGGATCAGTCCGGCAATGAGGTAGTCGTAAATCCCCAGCGGCGCTGTGATATTCTGGAGGGCAACAATTGCGGGCAGGGTAAAGAGGAGAATAAGCACGTTCTGGTATCCTGAAATAAACAACAGGTTGAAGAGTGTCCATTTCCACCTGGGGTTGAACTCCGGCTTCCGGCGCAAGATCAGCCACCGGTAATCCTCTTCACCTGCCCAGAACCGCCACTGGTAAGCACCTTTCATGGCAAAGTTAATGGTCAGCCTAACGCCCCATATCGTTACCAAAATGCTCATCATCACAAGCCGGGGAGCATAATCACTGTAACCGGTCATCACCCAGGTATAGATAATTGGGAGGATGCTCCACAGTTTATCCACCTGGCTGTTGTTACCGGTGAGTTCTCCCACGATAAAACAGTAGGCTGTGACCATCCCAACGATGATCATAAGGGTATGAATGACTTTCCATTCGGCCGGGCCAAGCGCCGTGCCGAAAAAATAGCTGAACAGGGGAACGGCCAGCAGGGTGATGAACAATAGAATTGCGGTGGTTATGATTTTCATGGTCAGTTCAGATTATTTATTAAGACCCGTTTCTTACCGGGGGTGCAAAAGTAACAGAAAACACCATACTTTCGTGACCTGAAATCAATTCAACCCCGCGAAGTCCCCATCATCATGATCATACTTGAAAAACCTTACGTTTCCGAATTTCTTCAACTAACTGTCGTGCGGCTGCAAACACCTGTTCTGTCAACTCCGTTTTCAAAAGGGCTGATGCATGCCAGCGAGATGAACCTGGTTGAAAGCGACCTGTTTTTCAGCGAGCTCAAACATGCCGGCACCCCGCTCCTGTACAGTAATTCTGAGAATTCCATCGAGTTGCTGAACCGGTTTTGTCCTGAACTCCCCATCACTGAAAATGTAAATTTCTTCAAAAACAAGTCGAAACTTCGTCAACTTTTTTCAACACTCAACCCCGATGTGTGGTACCATACATATAACGTGGATGACCTGGATGACATTGATGTTTCAACGCTGCCCAAGCCATTTGTAATTAAGCCGGTACGGGGTTTCGCCAGCATCGGCATCCACTCGGTTCACCAGGATTCGGAGTGGAAGGGAGTACTTGACAGCATCAAAAAGGAGGTCAAGCTGATGAAGGATATCTTTCCGGAGGTGGTGGTCAGTTTGAATGACTTTATCATTGAACGCCATATCGAAGGCCCTGAAATTGCCATCGATGCCTATTTCAATGCATCGGGCGAACCGGTTATCCTCAACATCCTGACACATCTTTTCAGCCATAAATCGGACATGAGCGACCGGTTGTATATGACTTCCGCCGAAATTGTCAGAACTTACCACGATCCGGTTACCCGTTACCTTGAAGAGATTGCCAGTTTGAGAGATCTGCGGAACTTCCCGTTCCACCTGGAGATGCGCCGTGAATCAAACGGCAATTTTGTTCCGATAGAGATCAACCCGATGAGGTTCATGGGATTCTGTGTGGCGGATGTGGAGTACTATTTCTATGGAATAAACCCTTACGAATATTACTTTCAACAGAAAAAGCCGGACTGGGCAAATATCCTTGAATCGCGCAATGACAACCTTTACGGGATGTTTGGCATCGATATTCCGAAACACCTCGACAAATCACGGATCACTTTCAACTACGAAAAATTCATCGCACACTTCTCCGACCCGATCCACTATGTGAAAATGGATTACACCAAACTGCCGATGGCCATTTACTTGTTTGCGAGGGTTCCCAAACAGCGGTTTTCGGAATTTGAGGAGATCCTCTATTCCGATTTGTCAGAATTCATAGAGTTTGCTAATAACGGGGATTAACCTGCCGGCAGGTTAATTCAGCATTGCGGAGTGGCTGATATACCTGTCGTCTTTGTGATAGATAAAGAGGCAGGTCCCCTCTTTGATGGCTTCAACAATGGGTTTGATCAGGTCGGGAGGCAGGGATGGGCAGCCAAAACTGCGGCCAAGACGCCCGGTTTTCCTGATAAAATTCTCGGTGGCATAAGCCGCCCCGTGGATGATGATTTCGCGCTTTAATGCATTGTCGTTGAACCCTTTCTCAATACCATCGAGAATGAGCGACAACCCTACGCCTGATCCCGCATTCTCCTGTTTGGTGATATAAAAACCAAGACTGCTCTGGTAAGAGCCTGAGACATTTGAAAACCGGGTGGCAAACTCTTCACCGGTGTTCTTGCCATGGGCCACATAGGTATTGAACAACAAGGTTTTGTGGATCAGGTCGATCACATAAAACCGTTTGTTTTTACTCGACTGGGAGAAGTCAACAATGGTGAGGATTCCTGATTTTTTCAGTTTCCCTTCCATATCCAGCTTCCTGTATCCTTTCAGGGCCAGCTGGTAAACTTCACTGGAAAGTCCTTTTTCAAGCAAGTTCAAGGCAGAAAAGAGTGCAACCTTGTCATCCATGGCCGGAACGGCCTTTTCGGAACCGGCCCAGTTCATCACAGGGATCAGGACCAGTAAGAGGTATAACAGATACTTTCTCATTTTGCAAAGGTACGCATAGTTTACTTACCCGGGAGATTTACACCCCTCCGCCTGACCTGCTGTTTGGTGCCCGACATTCATTATCAATAAGTTTCGTACCTTTGCCGGATGAAACATTTTCCAAAGATGAAATTTGTTCCGGTATTTCTCCTCCTGCTGTTGTTTGCTTTTGCGGGTTTTTCGCAGGAGACGGCAACACCGGGAGTACAAGGCAAACCAGTGACTGTTACCAAAGATATAGACAGGTCGGAGTTGATCACTTTTGCCAAACAATACCTTGGAACCCCATACCGGCGTGCCGGCGCTGATCCGAAAAAAGGGTTTGACTGCTCGGGTTTTGTCAATTTTGTTTACAAGCATTTCAACCTGACCCTGCCACGGAGTTCGAGGGAGTTTAAAGTCATTGGCACCACGTTGAAACCTGAGGAGTTCAAAGTTGGAGACGTGATCGTCTTTTATGGCTTCAGGGACAGGGGGCACATCGGCCATGTGGCCATCGTGTGCGAAGCCAATGGCATGAAGTCGCGGTTTATTCACGCATCATCGGGCCGGGCGCACAGCGTTACCATCAGCGACCTTGGCTCAGATGGCTACCGCCGCCGCTTTTACAAGTGCATCGATGTAACCAGGTAGGATTGACCATCTCTATTTTTCCGCATACAACAGTTCAGCAAGCCGCCCATCCCGGTTGTAGATATCGTCGTAAAAATGTATCGCCCCCTGCAGATCTACCCAGGCGGTGAGATAACCGATATAGACCGGTATTTTGCTTTTTAACGGGTAGGAGCTCTCTTTGCCTGCATGCATGGCGGCATCGATTTTTGCCGGGCTCCAATTCGGGTCGTTTTCAAGGATCGTGACGGCAAGGTCTCTCGGTTTTCCCAGGCGGATGCACCCATGGCTGAATGCCCTGCTCTCTTTGGCAAACAGGCTTTTTGCCGGGGTGTCGTGCATGTAGATGTCGTTGGAATTCGGGAAAATGAATTTGATCAGGCCAAGGGAGTTGTTTTTTCCCGGCTTCTGCCTCACCTGGCCGTTGTTCCACTCCATGTTGTGCTTTTCCAGGTAGTTTTTGTTTTTGGCCATCCCGGGTTTTACCTCTTTGTTGATGATGCTTTGCGGCAGGTTCCAGTAGGGGCTGAAAACGATGTAGCTCAACATCCCGCTGAAGATGACGGTCTTCGTCATGGTATTCCCCACGATCACAGGGCAGTCAAATACCTGTTTCCCATCTCTGACCATGGTCAGTTTAAAGGATGGGATGTTCACGACGATGTACTCTTTAGCACGTGCGAACCCGGGAGAGATCCACCGGCAACGCTCCATGTTGACGATGATCTTTCGGATGCGGTCACCAATGGGAATATTCATCTCGTTGATGAGTTTCGGTAAAATGGACTCTTCCTCGTTGTAACCGGTGCGCAATTGGTATCTTTTAACAGCCTCCGCTAACTCCGGATCGTAACTTTTGCTGCCGTTGTTCTGTTTTAAATCGCCGGTAACGACCAGCCTTTCCCTGATCTGCAGGATCGCCTTTGCCGTATCGCCCGGTTTATATGCCTTCAGTTTCGGATCCAGGTCAATCGGGTTCCACCCGCCTTTTTTCTCGATTTCGCGGTACTGCCGCAATACCTCCCGTAGTTTGTAGTACTGGCTGAAGAGGAGGCTGTCATCGTGGGGAACCGACCCCGGACCAGCCACCACTGAATCGAGCAGGGCCGTGTAGGAAACCTTTTTTCTTGGAAGCAGCCAGCCCAAGCCCGTTGTGGTGGTATCGTCGAGTCCCTTGTAAACCTTTTCAGCATAGAAAAGGTAGAGGTTTGTGAGCATCAGGTCGGTCTCTGTCTGAGAGAGGGTATTTTCTATGTTGTCGTAAAAAATGCCGTTAACCTTTTCCTGGTATGGGAATTTGGAGGAGACTCCCTCTGATTCAATTTCAGCGACCTTGTTGAAGAGGGTTTGACCGAACTCCACCACACCCTGGCCGTCATACCAGATCTGGTTGAAACGATGCTGCCTGTATACCGTAGCCACCTCCTCCTGGTATTTTTTCAACTCCGGGTAGGAACGGAAGAAGTTTGTTAAAAGGGCGCTGTCAAATGGCAGGTTGCTCTGGTGGTTGACCGCGCCATGAAGGCGGTTTTCGGCAGGTTTACCTGATTTTCTCCCGGAACCAAATTGGCAGGAGCCTCCGGCAAGCATAATCAGGATTAATATGTTGGATAATATGGTGTTGAAATTTCTCATGGTTACGATGGTTGAAGGGTAATTCCGTGGAAGTGATCGTTGATGACGATGCACGAATTGACAAATGTATTAAATGTTTTTTATTCCCGTGAAACCGTGGTGTTGGGACATGGCGTGGTGTAGGGACATGCCATGGCATGTCCCTACGGGCGACCGGCAATGGTAATGTAGGGACACGCCATGGCGTGTCCCTACCAGTGTGTCCCCACCGCCAAATGGTTCCGACCTGTCAATATGTTTGGTCGTGATTAATCCGCTAAATTTTTATATTTGCCACATAGAATCTATCTGAAGCTGTACTGTTACTGTTTTCAATGACTCAAACAAAGCCGGTATATATAACCTATCTCCTTGCAGGCCGACTGCTCCACGTAATCACGGTCATTGAAGTGATCGCGATCGTGGTGATTGTACCGAAGCTTTACAGCCTGCAACCAACTTCAATGACCGGTTTGGTATGGAAGTACTACCTGATCTCCTTTTTTCTTTCACTTCCCGTTTTTTCGCAGTTAGACGGCCGGTCGCGCTATCAGAATTACAAGCAGATCAAGGACCAGTTTATCATCTTCGGATTTGATCAGCGAATATTAAAACCCGTGCTTAAATCACGATGCCAGCGCGATGCAGCGGAGATTGCGGCAAGGGACACAGGTTATTTGAAGGAGTGTTCCCGCCATTTCAGGGCCAACGGATACCGGTGGTATCACCTCTTTCCGGACTTTCTCTTTACCCATCCCTGGTTTTTGCTTACCCCCTATTTCTGGCGGACGACCTTTTTCACGCCCACCTACCATTCCAGGTTCAAGACCTGGGATGATAACGGATTAACTGCTGTGATCAACCATCAACAAACCCCTGCCAGTGCTGAATAACATAGCTATTGAGGTGAATGGGCTGGTAAAGCAGCTGGGTGATATCCGGGCGGTTGACAACCTGTCATTCACGGTCTACAGGCACGACATCTATGGATTTCTAGGACCCAACGGATCGGGAAAGAGTACCACCATCCGCATGATGCTTTCGCTGGTAAAGCCCGATTCAGGAACCATCCACATTTTAGGCATGCCACTGAAGGGGAAGAGGATGGAGATTCTCGCCAGGGTCGGCGCCTTTATTGAAAAACCCGACTTTTATGATTACCTGAGTGCGGAGAAGAACCTGCGGTTGTTATCCCGTTATTCGGGAATCAAACCTTCAGATTCAAGGATCAGGGAGGTGCTTGAGCTTACCGGACTGGAATCGAGGGGCTACAGTAAGGTGAAGACCTATTCAAAGGGGATGAAGCAGCGGCTGGGTATTGCCCAGGCTTTGATCCATGAACCGGAGGTGCTGATCCTCGATGAACCGGCCAGCGGGCTCGATCCATCCGGCATGCGCGACATCCGCGACCTGATCCATTTCCTTAACCGGGAAAAGGGGATCACGATCCTCCTATCCTCCCATAATCTCCAGGAGATCGAACAGATTGCCAACCGTGTGCTGATCATCAATCATGGAAAAAAGGTTGTTGAGACCGAGACGATCCATCTCGCTGAACAAGTGGAGAACAACCTGGAACACTATTTTTTATCCCTGACCTGACCATGCTGACCCTGCTGCGCATAGAGTTATACAAGATCTTCACCAGGAAAAGAAGCTACATCGGCTTTTTTGCCGTGATCGTCATCGTGGTCCTCGCCCAGGCGGGGATGTTATGGGAAGGGAGAACGCTGCACCAGCTCCTGACCAAGAACCTGAGCGACACCTTTTTCATGCAGGGAAACCTGGTCAACGGATACCTTGTCTCCTACCTGATCCTGAATTTTCTATGGATCCACGTTCCGTTGCTGATCGTTATCGTAACCGGCGACCTTATTTCGGGAGAGTCGCAGGGGGGCACCCTCCGGCTCGTCCTGTCACGCCCGGTAAGCCGCACGGGACTTGTCACAGCGAAATTCCTGGCCGCAATCGGCTATACCTTCATCCTGATGGTGCTCTTTGCATTCTTCAGTCTTCTGCCAGGACTGGTTTTATTCGGAAAGGGCGACCTGATGGTGATCTTCAATGCCATCAACATCATTCCGCAGGATGACCTGCTCTGGAGGTTCCTCCTGGCCTACTTTCTCGGGTTCCTGGCGATGACTTCGGTGGCATCGCTTTCCCTCTTTTTCTCCGCACATGCCAGCAACTCCCTCGGTCCGATCATCACCACCATGGCGGTGATCATCCTGTTTACCCTGATTTCCACCTTTAATTTCGAACTCTTCGCCCCAGTGAAACCGTTCCTGCTGACCAGCTACCTGAACTCATGGCAGCAGCTGTTTCTCCTGGAGACTGACATGCAGGCGGTGTGGCGCGATGCCGCTGTGCTGCTGATCCATATCGTATTATTTTACACTGCAACGGTGATTACCTTTAACCGCCGGGATATCCTTTCATAATGGCAAGAAACTCCACCATCCTGCTCCTCCTGTTTTTCATGATCCTCCGGCCCATGCAGGCCGTTCATGCCCAGGATGCCGATCCTTATGCCATTCTTGGTAAACTTAAACAGAAAACGGCGGCCATTAAAAGCTATACTGCCAATATCGAAATCAGGGTGGATGTGGATTTCATCAAGATGCCCATCAAGCATGCCCGGTTGTTTTTCAAGGAGCCGGATAAGATCAGCTTCAAATCGAGCGATTTTATCATGCTTCCCAGGAGGGGGTTTCATAATTCGCTGAGCAAAATGCTGAACGGGCAATACCTGGCGATCAGCATGGGAAAAGAGATGATCGGTACCCGGAAGCAGGATGTGATCAAAATCATCCCGTCGGAGAAAAAAAGCGATGTCATCCTGGCCACCTGGTGGATTGACTGTGAATCGGGAAACGTGACCCGAACCGAAAGCAACACCCGTGACCAGGGAACCTTTGTGGTGGATATGAAATATCAGTCTTCCCACGATGTTCTTCCCGTAGAGATCACCGTCAGGTTTGAAATCGAAGGCATGTCGATCCCGCTGAGGTTCATCGGCAAATCGAACGGCATGACTATTGACAAGCAAAAGTCGAAAGGCAAACAGGAAGGAAAGGTGATCATCCGTTTTACCGACTATAAAATCAATGGTGTTATTGAGGATTCTGTTTTCAGTACTGACAACACCGACAACGGCAAGTAGCTCATTTTTAAGTACTTTTCCCTTCCCTGGAATATTTTCTGTCAAATATTTACATTTTCCTGCAATAAAATCACCTCTCCCCGTCTATAACCCCATGGAAAAGGAGCAACAGAAAAAATCGTTGGACAGGTTCTTCCGGAATGAGTACCAGAAGCTGGTCAATTTCGTGCGGAAGAATCTCGATGACCGCTATTTTGAAGCTTCTCCGGAAGACATCATACAGGACGTTGCAGTTGGGCTGATCGACAAACTGGACCTGGACACCCAGATCGGGAACCTGACGGGTTACATCTACCGGTCGGTAAGGAACAGGATCATCGACTACCAGCAGAAGAAGCAACGGAATGTTTCGATCGAGCGCTTCACGGATCCAAAAAACGGGAATTATTTACTTAACACGGTCGCAGATGAAACATTAGCAGAAGAGCAGGATTATATGAACATTGAACCGGAAATGCTGCAACAAGCCATTTCCCAATTGAGACCTGATGAGCAGGCAGTGATCATTGCCACAGAGTTTGAGCGCCAGACCTACGAAGAACTTTCCGCAGAATGGGATGTTCCGGTGGGTACGCTCCTCTCGCGAAAACACAGGGCTCTCTCCAAATTACACAAAATATTATTGACAGTTAAAAATTGAAAATCATGGAAACAACAGAAATAAGAAATGAAAGAAGAGGTCGTTGTGGCAGTATGAAACACAAGGCCGGATGGATCGTTCTCGGAGTTATCGGCGGAATTGCATTCGCATTCCTCTTCGGTGCTGTCGTGATGTGGCTCTGGAACTGGCTGATGCCGGTTATCTTCCACCTTGGCGTCATCAGTTACTGGCAGGCAGTTGGCCTGGCGATCCTGGGAAGGCTCCTGTTCGGAAGCTTCCACCACGGCTCCCACCATCGCGGAAATCACAAGATGGGCCCATGGAAACACTGGCATCATGGCAACAGCGGCGCTACCTGCAGGGATTATTCCCATGGATCAAAATGGAGTCATTATGACCAGTATTGGAACGAAGAGGGGGAGAAGTCATTCAATGATTATTTAAAACGCAAAGAAGAAAGTCCGCAATAAGAAAACGGTAACTTTGCAGAAAAAAGAGACGATGAAATTTAATTTATTGGGAAATACAGGAGTCCTTGTCTCCGAACTTTGCCTGGGGGCAATGACTTTCGGCGGCAAGGGCTTCTGGAAATCGATCGGCGAGCTGCCCCAGGCGGAAGTTGATCAACTGGTAAAAACTGCGGTTGATCATGGGATCAACTTTATTGATACTGCCAATGTCTATTCTGAAGGGTTGTCGGAGATCATGACCGGCAAGGCATTGCAATCGCTTGGCATCAACCGGCAGGAGATATTTCTTGCCACTAAAGTCAGAGGACGGATGGGGGCGGGTGCAAACCAGGTGGGACTTTCGCGGCTGCACATCATGGATTCCGTTGACGACAGCCTGAAACGGCTTGGCATGTCGCACATTGACCTGCTCTACATTCATGGTGTCGACCCGGTTACGCCGCTGGAAGAGACCATGCGCGGGCTGGAAGATGTGGTAAGGGCAGGAAAGGTGCGCTATCTTGGCATCAGCAACCACCCCGCGTGGATGGTGATGAAAGCAAACAGTTATGCAGAAAAGATGGGCTGGACCCGATTCGTGGCGTTGCAAAATTACTATTCCATCGCCGGCAGGGATGTAGAGCGTGAATTGGTTCCAATGGCCCTCAGTGAAAACATGGGTTTGATGCCATGGAGCCCGCTGGCGGGAGGTTTCCTTTCGGGAAAATTTACCAGGGAGAAGCAAAAGGCAGGCGAAAGCCGCAGGGATGACTTCGATTTTCCCCCGGTCAACAAAGAGAAAGCCTTTGACATTGTTGATGCAATGGCGGTAATGGCTGGTCAGTACGGTGTTTCCGTGGCAACAATTGCACTGTCCTGGCTGCTGGGTAAGCAGGGTGTAACCAGCATCATTGTCGGGGCCAGGAAGAGGGAGCAGTTGCTTGAAAACATTGCTTCAACCAGGCTGCAACTTTCGGATGATGACACGAAAAAACTGGATGCCATCAGCGCCCTGGCCCCGGAATACCCGGGTTGGATGGTGGAAAGGCAGATTACAGGAAGATTTCCGGAAACGGAATAGTCCTGGCAGCTATTTCTTGCTCAAAAACAATCCGTCTTTTATCATGGCTTTAACCGTCGTCCTGGCGAAGGTATAAGCCAGCTTGTCGGTGCCGTCGGCCAGCGATCCGCTCAGCTGTTGGGCCCACTGCTCATCCACAGATGCCCTGTTGTAGAAATAGGTACTGAGTTTAACCACCGTCACCACCTTCGCACCACCGGCAATCGGCACACTGGCGCCTGCGTAACCACCGTACATGCCTCCTACTCCCACCCCTACGCTTACTGTTGGCTTGTTCTCGATCTGTTTCTCTGCCCCGTTCACCGAATAGACCAGGAGCGCATCCACCTGGAGGGAGTCGGCGATGACAAGGAATGCCTCGCGGGATGCAATATTGGTCTTTTTAATGTTTGAGTAGGCAGGAATTGCAACGATCCCCTTGTCATTCAGAAATTTTACGGTAGCGTCTTCAAGTTGTTTCCTGGCCACGACATCTGAAATTTTGGCCAGTACCATCACCTTGCGATAAGTTTCCGGTTTATAGTCGGAGGCTTTCCAGGTGGTTTGAGCCGTGGTGGCCGACAGCACCAGAACGACAAGACAAAAGGTGGTTATGAGTTGTTTCATATCTGTTGTTTTTATTAAACTGATTATTGTTAGCGGGTTTACGCCATAAAGGTAGTAAATATTGTGTCCGCTAGGATTCAGTGCCTCCAGGCAACAGATCCTTCTGCTCGCTGGTGGATATGGTCGACAAAATATGAACATCCTGCTGTGGAAACGGGATCACTATTCCATTTTCCCTGAAGAGCACATCGATGGCGAGGATCAGGTCACTCTTTACATCAAACCCGATGCTGAAGTGGGGCACCCAGAATTTTAACGCCAGGTCGACCGAGCTGTTATTGAAATGGGTGGCCAGGACGATTGGCTGTGGATTTTTCAGGATCCTGAGATCTTTCAACATCAGATCGAGCAGGAGCTGCGTGGTTTTTTCGAGGTTTGTCCCATAAGCAACCCCGAGGAGCAGATCGAACCGCCTCCGGGTACTGCCCAGGGTCCAGTTAACGAGGTGCTGGTTAAGCAGGTCGCCATTGGGAATGATCACATCGGCGCCATCCCAGGTGGTCACCACGCTGCTGCGGATCCCGATCGATTTCATCTTACCCACCTGGCCGGTAATTTCGACAATGTCGCCCACATTGATTGGCTTTTCAAACGCGATGATCAGCCCGCTCACCAGGTTGTTGATCAGCGTTTGCAATCCAAAACCGATGCCCACACTCAACGCTCCCAGGATCATGGCAAAGCGGTCCATCGGGATCCCGGCCGAGACAAAAGCCAGCAGCACGCCGATGGTGATGATGGAGATCCTGATCAGCAGCATCCAGCTTCCCAGTCCGCTCGCCTTGGATTTGCCGGTTCCAAGGGTATTGTCGGCTGCCAGGAATGAAACAACCTGCGAAACGATTCCGGAAATAATCAGAACGATAAAGAAAATAAATACACTCTTGTAAGTAAAGCTGAATGCACCGATGGTCTGTGTCTCCGTAAGTACCGATCCCATGGGTTCAAACATCGTCTGATAAAAGTAAAAATTGCGGCTGATGAGGATGAACCATGCAATGAAAAAGAGAAAATAGTAGTAAAGGGGCGTTTTTTTATTGGCTTTTTCTGCAGATGACCCGTGATCATCCTCACCGTTTTTTTGGTAGGAATATGAAATTTGGAGGAGGTGGTTTCCGATACGGGTTGCCCAGTAAATATAATAGGCCACAACCACCGCAAATACCCCGGTGATCATAAAAGTCTTGGCCTGGTTGTATCCACCCGAAAAATAGTTGATCAGTGCGAGAATTTCAAACAGGACCAGAACAACAATAAACAGCAGAAGCAGTTTCTCCCTGATCTCGGCTCGTTTTATTTTTATCAGAAAAAACATCCCGGAAGCCAACCCGGAAAAAATAAAGAAGAGCATCGTCCACCGTTCGAACACAGATTGCCGCAGAAGAAGGTTGCCGGCAAATCCGAACAGGAACAGTGTGTAAAAAATCAACCATGCCCTGTACCACAAAGGCGTAACCATTTTCCGCATAATGATACTCAGTGCGATGCCACAGGTCAACCAGAGCAACCCGCTGAAAACAAATGGCGGCATCGGCAGAAAGAGTTGAAAAACCGTAACTACCAAAATAGTGGAGGAGGCAAATGGATGAGATAAGGTCTGAAGCTCCCCCGGCAACAACACCCCGGCAGCATCGCTCCTTCCCCTGCGTTTCAACATGATGACGTAGAAGCCTATGCCGAAGACGAACAACACCATCAGGATGAGAGAGTTGAAGTGGTTGAAAATGTAAAACACCAGGACCATCCAGGCTTTATAGAATGAGAAGAAGATGACACTTTTGGTGGTCTGGTTGTCCACCCCCAACCCGAACGAACCTTTTTCAATGATTCCCAGGTGTTCAAACAGCTCTTTGCGCTGGGATTCCGTTTCAGCGATATCTGACTCCAGTCCGAATTTGATGGTATTGACCTTAATCTCAATTTTCTGGACACTGTCAAGGGCTGCCTTCAATGGCTTGCTCACCGGTTCAAGATCCTTTTTCAACATGGTCAGCTTCTGGAAATAGCGGGCCAGCGCCACCGAGTCGCCGGGGACATGGTATAGAATACTGTCCATGAGAAGGGAGTCGAGCCTGTATTGCAATTTTCCCAGGGAGTTGTGATAAACCAGGATCTTCTGCAACCTGTTGTTGGTCCTGTTGAGAATTTCGTGCAGGAGGATGGAAGTAGTTGTTAAATTCCTGACGGTCTGAAACTTATCCTTGTTTGTCACGACACCTTCACCGGCGGCTGTCCTCCATCCATTGAGCTCGTTGATCTCTTCGTAAATCTCATCAGATTCCAACCCTTGTGCAAGGACATTCCTTGCCTTCTCCAACTCCTTCTTGATCAGTACAAAATGCCTGCTTTGCCTTATAACAGCCTGGTGTTCGACGAAATCCACCTTCCGTTGCTCCAGTTCCTGTGCCGCCAGAACCTTCGTCTTCGACGATAACTGCTCAAACCTGGAAACAGGTTTGGTGATGGAATCCATTGCCGGATTTCCAGTTTGGGCCGTTAGCAGATAACTACAGGCAAAAACCATGAAAACAATGATCACTGTTTTCATAGCGGCTTTGTGCCCTTTGTGCCTCCTTTGTGTCTTTGTGGTTATCATTTAATCCATTCTTTAAATACAACAAACCAGGGATCTCACTATTAAATTACAAGGTTCAACCCGATCGTATAGGTATGGTTTTTCGGATAAGTATTGAAATAATCCATCCCCGGCGAATTTCCGTTGAACGACGGATCAAGTCCGCTGTAATCCGTAATCGTAAAGAGGTTGTTAACCGCCACGTAAACCCTGAGATGACCTTTCCATTTTGAGTTCTGAGGCATGTAAGTATAGCCGATACAAAGGTTTTCAAGCCGCAGGTAAGAGGCGTTTTCGAGATAAATGTCACTGAATGGGATTTGCAGCACCCCATCATTATAGTTGTTTTCAGCTTCGGCAATGGTGTTGAGGCTGAGGTAGTTATCCGGGATGGACAGGTACATCCGTGTGCCGTTGAAGATGCGGTGGCCGGCCACATATCGCACCATCACTGATACATCAATGGCTTTAAACACAGTGAAGGAGTTGGTCCAGGATAAATAGAAATCCGGGTAAACCTTGTCAACCACGGTTCTGGCAGCGCTGGATAAATAGGTGGTGAGGCCTCCGCCCTTTTTTTCGTACACCGGTACTCCCTGGTAATATCCCGTTGAAACAGGCAGGTTGAATGCAAGACAGGGAGAGCCGGAAGTGGTGGTAAGCAGGTATGGTGAGTCAGTATAATGAAAATAATAGTCGATGTACCCTGATTTAAGTGACACATCACCATCGATGGAGACCACTTTGTTCTTGTTCCTGCTGAAGGCGAGGAGGGAGTTCCATAGCAGTTTCGGTTTATCGATCACACGTCCCGACATACTTAGTTCGATGCCGCTGTTGACCACCTTCATGCCGTTGGTATAACTGTAGGAGACGAGATTGGGAGGAACCGGGAGGTTTTCCCTGAGGATGATGTTGCCTGAATTACGGTGGTAATAGTCAAAGGCCAGGAGGATCCTGTTACGGAACAGGCCGAGATCCAACCCACCGGTGAATTCAATGGTTCTTTCCGTTTCCATCTTCCCGCTTTTGAACCCGGCATTATAGAGGTTGATGTAGGAGTCTTTTGGCCGGATCCCGGCGATGCCATAGCTGCCTCTGAGAATGAGGGTGCTCAGCGGCTTTATTTTAGCCATGAATCCCTCGCGGTGAACTTCCCAGGAGGCGGTAATCCCGGGATAGAAAACCCATTCACCCCAGTCGAGTTCGGTGGTTGACTGTGACGGTGTAACTTTGCTGACATCATGCTCCTGGTTCAGGATGACACCCAGGTTGTACTTGTGTTTGTAGTTGTAGTTGAGTGAGGCGAGGATACCATAATCCTGGTAATGCGATTTACCCATGGAGATGTTCTCTGATGTGTCGCTGAAATAGATCGACACCTCCTGTTCTTTCCTGGAGGAGCGGTACATATACCCGGCAAAGAGGTCAACATTGTGATCTCCCTTCAGAGATCTGTTGAAAGTCACTCCCGCCAGTATATCAGTGCGGGAATAGCCGGAAGACCCTTCCGATTCATAGGTCCAGGGATAGGAATAAGTTCCTATGGACTGGACAACCCGGGAGGTTCCCTTTTTATCCTGGTAACTACCCGTTACTTTTATCCCGATGCCCTTCCATATTTCCCAGGTGGCATTCAACACTGCCGCGAGGTTTTTCCCGGTTGCTTCATTGGAAGTAAGGGTGACCAGCGCCAAAGGGTTAAATTGCTGGAAAGCCCTGTTGGACTGGAAGTAGGAGCCGCTGGAGGTGTAAACAGGGTCGGTGGGATTCTGAATAAAAACCTGGTAAAGCGGGTTCTGCCCCGATCTGCCTGGAGTGTAGGGAATGGTGTTGGTCCCGGTCTGGTAAAACGAAAACAGGCCATTGACCCTGAGTTTGTTTTTGAAAGCTGTCTGGGAAAGGTTTACCGAACCCCCGTTTACATTCCGGTCGGAGCCCCTCACATTGCCAGGCTGTGCAATGTGATCGAAAGAGAGTCGGTAGGAAGTGTTTTTCAACGTTCCGCCAACGGAGAGTTGGTATGATTGAGAGACCGTGGTCCGGAATACCTCCTCCTGCCAATCGGTATTGGCGCCGCCGTCGGTGAATTGAATTTCGGGATGTGCCGCCGCTTTGTCCCGCATCTCCTGCGCGGTAAAGAGGCCTTGCAGCCGGGAGGTTTGCCCCAGGGAGATGGCTGTGTTGAAATCGACCGACAACCGCCTGTTTTTCTTCCCGCTCTTCGTGGTAACGATGATCACGCCATTGTTTCCTTCGTTGCCGTAGAAGCTGGTCTCTGAAAGGTTTTTAAGGATCTTCACCGACTCAATCTCCTCCGGTGGCAGCAGGAATAGATCACCTCCCACAATTCCGTCGATCACATAGAGCGGGTAGTTTTCTCCGGAGGTACTGCCGGCACCCCTGATCGAGAAAGAGGATGGCACATTCGGGTCGCTTCCCGCCTTAAAAACTTCTGCCCCGGCCTCTTTTCCAAGGATCAGCTGAAGGGGATCGCCGATCACTCCCTGGTTGAACTGTTTAGCGGTAAGGGTATCCGGCCAGTGGATGGGGGCAATGGAGTCAGACTTCTCCTGAGCGCTGAGCATCAGGCTGAAAAATACAAGGAGTGTAAGAATGGAAATCTTCTTCATCATGAATAGTGTTGGACTCAAATGGACTTTAGGAACGTATTTTGCAGTATGGCAAAAATAGAAGAATTTCGCATAAAGCCTAACCTCATCAACTATATTTGTAACTTTCCAGCAGATTATACATCTTAGACTGATGAATTCATTAAAATTCTCTCTGTGCTCTCCGTGAATTTTCTCTGTGTTACTCCGTGTAATTTTATTTATTTCACAGAGTTACACGGAGAAGCCACTGAGAACCACAGAGAAAACAAAAACATTTCAACTTGTATGAAATAATCAGGTTAGTTTCTTTCATTCAGAAAATTGGAAAACATGATCTTACAAATCGACAACCTCAACAAACAATATAGCAATGGCGTGGTAGCCATGAGCAATGTATCACTCACCATCAACAAGGGGATGTTCGGCCTGCTCGGACCTAATGGCGCGGGGAAGTCGTCGCTGATGCGAACGCTTGCCACCCTGCAGGATGCCGACAGCGGAACTGTTATGCTGGGCGAAATTGATGTGCTGAACGATAAGGACGCAGTGCGGAAAGTGCTGGGGTACCTGCCCCAGGAATTTGGGGTCTACCCCCGCACATCCGCGGTGGAACTGCTTGATCACCTGGCACTGTTAAAGGGTTTTGGAAACCGGGCCGAACGCAGGGAGATGGTGAACCAGCTGCTGAATAAGGTCAACCTGACCGAGCATCGTAAAAAAGCAGTTGGGAGCTACAGCGGCGGAATGCGCCAGCGTTTCGGCATTGCCCAATGCCTCATCGGAAACCCCAAACTGGTGATCGTGGATGAACCCACCGCCGGCCTCGATCCCGGGGAGCGCAACCGGTTTTACAACATCCTCAGCGAAATTGGCGAAAACATCATCGTGATCCTCTCCACCCATATCGTACAGGATGTGAAGGAACTTTGCACGCAGATGGCGATCATGGACAAGGGAAAACTGCTTTTTTGCGGCAATACCGACGATGCGCTGCAGCAGATCAAGGGAAAAGTGTGGGAACGCAAGGTTGACAAGGCCGACCTCGCCCGGTACCAGGGTGAATACAAGATCATTTCGAGCAAACTTTCCGGGGGGAAACCCCTGATCCACGCTTTTTCCAACACGGATTTGGGAGATGGATTTACCAGGGCCGAGGAGAACCTGGAAGATGTCTTCTTTGCCAAAATGAACGAATTAGTCTAACCTCCAATCACAGAAAAGTATGTGGAAATTTATCAGATATGAATGGAAGTTCTGGCTTCGTTCCCCCATGGTGTGGATATTCCTGATCATCAACACCCTGCTGGTGATGGGAGCGGTTTCATCCGACAATGTAACCATCGGCGGCGGGGTGGGCAGCGTACATAAAAACGCCCCCTTTGTGATCCAGTTTTACTACGGCGTGATGTCGCTGGTTTGCCTGCTGATGACCACGGCCTTCATGAATGCCTCGGCCAACCGCGATTTCGACCACAACATGTACCAGTTTGTCTTTTCGTCACCCATAAAAAAGCGTGATTACTATTTCGGAAAGTTCATCGGCGCTGTGACCATTGCCGTGTTGCCGCTGCTGGGGGTGTCGCTGGGCGCTCTGATCGGCCCGCTGATGCCCTGGGCGCAACCCGAACGCTACGGCGATGTGATCTTGAACGGACATCTCCTGGGGATCATCACCTTTGGCATCCCCAACACAATCATTTCGGCCGTGCTGCTTTACATGCTGGCAACACTTTTCAGAAGCAATATCGTTTCGTTTATTGGCGCGATGGTGATCCTGGTTTTCTATGCCGTTTCGGCAGGGTTTACAAGGGATATCGAGAAGGAGTGGCTGGCGAACCTGCTTGATCCATTTGGCTTCCGACCCGAAAATATCATCTCAAAGTACATGACCGTGGATGAGAAAAATGCCCATGGCGTGGCCCTTTCCGGCGCATTTTTAGTCAACAGGCTGGTCTGGATGGGGATCAGCGTGGTGATCCTGGTGGCAGGTTACTTTAAATTCTCCTTCAGCGCCAGGAATAAAAAAGCCGGGAAGGTGAAAAAGGAGTCGACCCAAACACCACAGCAGGAGGTTGCTTACGAAAATTTTCAGCCATCCGGCGCCGGAAGCTTTTCCCTCTCTGCCCTGTGGTACCTGATCCGTTTTGAGACAAAGGCGATCATCAAAAACCCGACGTTCATCATCATCACCGTGATCGGGTTGATCAACCTTGTAGCTTCCCTCACCAGTTTTACAGGCAGGTACGGCACCGACATGTATCCTGTAACCTATGATGTGATCGATTCGATCAGGGGGTCGTTCTACCTGTTCCTCATCGCCATCATCACCTTCTATTCCGGGGTGCTGGCATGGAAGGAGCGGGATGCAAAATTCAGCGAGATCCAGGACTCCACCCCCATCCGGTCTGCCATGCTTTTTCTCTCCAAGGTAGCGGCCATGGTGGCTTCTGTGGCGCTTGTCCTGCTGCTGACCATCCTGATCGGCGTGGTCATGCAAACCATCCTCGGTTACCACCGCTACCAGCTGGATGTCTATTTCAAATCCCTCCTGGGGATGGACCTGGTGAACTTCACCTTCCTCATCATCATCGCCCTCTTTTTCCACTATCTCATCAACAACCGCTACATCGCCTACTTCGCCTTTGTGGCGTTTGTCATTCTGAACCAGTTCATCTGGGGCCTGCTGCGGGTGAGCACCAACATGGTCAACTTTGGTTCCACACCCAGTGTTACCTACTCCGACATGAACGGGTTCGGTCCGTTTGTACCCTCGGTTGTGTGGTTTACGGTCTATTGGTCCCTCTTTTCAATCATTGTCGGGTATGTGATTTACGCTTTTTATATCCGCGGAAAGGAGACCGGCTTCCTGCATCGCCTCGGAAATGCCCGCTGGATGCTGTGGAAGAATAAAGTGGCCATCGGATTGTCGATGGTTCTCTTCATCCTCTGCGCCGGGTTTGTCTACTACAACACGAAGGTGCTGAACAAGTATGACTCTGAAAAAGAGCAGGAAGATAAACAGGTCGAATATGAGAAGAGCTATAAAAAATATGAGCGGCTGGCCCAGCCCCGGTTCTACAAATACAACTATGCCATCGACCTGATGCCCTATGAACGAAGCATGCGGGTCGTGGTTGAATCCTACGCGAGAAATACCACCGGTAAACCGATCAGCGAATTGCATTTCACCCTTCCGCAGGTTCCCGACAGCGTGAAAATCCTCATCTCCGGCAGCAAACTCAAATTGAATGACAAACGCCTCGGATACAGGATCTATTCGTTGCCGAAACCCCTGCAACCCGGCGATTCGATCGGGATCCGGTTTGAGGTATCCCGCATTACCAAAGGATTTGAGAACCAGGTTACCTTTACCCAGCTCACCCAGAATGGTACCTTCTTCAACAATACCGACATCATGCCCTCCTTCGGCTACAACAGCGGTTACGAGATTTCCGACAGGAACAAGCGGGTCAAGCTGAAGCTTCCCCGGCGGATCCGGATGGCCAAACTGGATGAGCACGACCTGGCAACACGGGCAAGCAACTACCTCACCGACGATGCCGACTGGGTGGAGGTGAATACCATCATCAGCACGGTGCCCGACCAGGTTGCAGTAGCTCCCGGAAGCCTGGTTAAATCGTGGGAATCGGGAGGTAAAAAGTACTTCTCCTACAAACTTGACAAAGGTTCCCTCGATTTTTACTCCTTTATCTCCGCAAGGTATGAAGTTGCCCGGAAAAAATGGAATGGCATCGACCTCGAAGTATACTACATCGCCGAACATGCCTACAACGTTCCAAACATGCTCAACAGCCTGCAGAAATCACTGGCCTACTATACACGGAATTTCGGGAAATACTACCATAAACAGTGCCGAATCATCGAATTTCCACGGTACTCCAGCTTTGCACAGGCATTTCCCGGCACCATGCCCTATAGCGAAGGGATCGGATTTATCGTCGACCTGAGAAAAGTGACCAAAGAGGATGTCGACCTGGTGTTTTATGTGGTGGCTCACGAGATGGGGCACCAGTGGTGGGCACACCAGATGTGCGGCGCCGATATGCAGGGAAGCGAGCTCATGAGCGAGGGATTTGCCCAATATTCGGCCCTCATGGTGATGGAAAAGGAGTACGGAAGGGATAAGATGAAAAAGTTCCTGAAGTATGAAATGGATGGTTATCTAAGCGGCAGAAGCACGGAGTTTGAAGCCGAACGGCCGCTCTATAAATCGGAACACCAGGGCTACATCCACTACCAGAAAGCCAGCGTGGTGATGTACTACCTGAAGGAGATGATCGGTGAGGAGAAGGTGAATGAGGCGTTGCGTAACCTGCTCGATTCATTTGCCTACAAACAACCGCCCTATCCAACCTCGCTTTCCGCCGTAAGAGCCTTCAGGCAGGTGACACCCGACAGCCTGCAGTATCTGGTGGATGACCTTTTCGAAAACATCACGCTCTTCTCCAACCGTATGACCGAGGCAAAAGTGAGGAAAATCGGGAAGGAGTACGAGGTGACCCTTAAAACAACTTCTGAAAAATTCAGGGCCGATTCACTGGGGAAGGAGAAGACGGTTGCCATGAATGACTACGTCGATATCGGGATTTTTACAGCCCCTGCCAACAAATATAACCTGGGAAAACCCCTGCTGCTGCAACGGATCAAACTGACGAAGAAGGAGAATATTTTCACCTTCAGGGTGAAGGAGAAGCCCTACCAGGCAGGAATCGACCCGTACAACTACCTGGTTGACAGAACCCCGGGAGTGAACCTTAAAACGATTGAAGAGGAGTAACATTTAAACAGAAACGATGCCCGCTATTTTCCCAGCCACTCCTTGAAGTCGTTCACCCGTTCGCGGCTCACGATGGAGTTGTCGTCGTGGAGAAAGGCGGAGGTGATCTTCAGCCGGCTGTTAAAGTAGGTCCCTGTCTTCTGAATGGCGCTGATGTTGACGATCACCTTCCGGTTGATCCTGAAAAATTCACCCGGGTTGAGCATCGGCTCCAGCTGTTCCAGGGTAAAGTCGACCGGGTAATGGTGGTTCTTCTGGGTGGTGAGGATGACGATGCCATCTTCAAAAATGAAATTGGCGATCTCCTCGCTCTTTACCGACACGATGGTCTCCCCGATCCTCACCATGAAACGGCTCTTGTACTCCTTCCTGATCGACTGAAATGCATGTACGATGTTGTCGATCATCATGGAATGGTCCTTTGAGTTGTACTTTTTGTACTTTTCGAGGGCGGTGCGCAACTCATCGATGCCAATGGGTTTCAACAGGTAATCCACGCTGTTGAGCCTGAATGCCCGGATGGCATATTCGTCGTAAGCCGTTGTGAAGATGACCGGGGTGTCGATGGCGATCTCATTGAAAATTTCAAAACTCAGCCCGTCGGCAAGGTGGATGTCAACAAACAGCAGATCTGCCGTAACCCCTTCGTTGAATGCATCAACACTCTGCTTTACAGAGTCGAAAACATGGAGGACACGGATGCCCGGATCAATTTTCCTGATCAGGTTGGAGAGGTGCTCTGCAGAGAGCTTCTCGTCTTCGATGATGATTGCATTCATTTTGATGACAATAAAGGGATTTTAACCATGAAATTCGTCGCACTGCTAACGATCTCCACCGGGTTGGAGGTGAAAAACTGGTACCGCGCCCGAATGTTCTGCAGTCCGGTTCCCGAACCGGGTTCGTGCTGCGTGCGTGGCTGCAGGTTGTTCGTTATGATGAGTTTTCCATCCGAGGAGGCCACCGAAATGGTGAGCGGGTGATCCGACGACGCTTCGTTGTGCTTAATGGCATTTTCGATCAGGACCTGGAGCGCCATTGGCGGGATCAGTTTGGAAAGGTCATCCTTTTGCACATCAACGCTGATCACCAAATTCTTATCGAATCGTATCTGTAATAGAAATATGTATGAACGGATAAAAGTCAGCTCCTCTTCCACCGGCACCAGCTCGTTGTTTTGATTGTCAAGCAGGTACCTGTAAACCTTCGAAAGCTGGCTGATAAACTCAACCGCTTTGTCCTGGTCTTTATAAACCAGTGATGAGAGGACGCTCATGTTGTTGAATAAAAAATGGGGATTGATCTGGTTCTTCAGGTTCTGAAGCTGGGCCTGCAGGCTTTCGGCACGGTATTTTTCGATCTCCACAAGCGAATTTTTCCAGTGCCTGAAGAACTGGGTACTGATCTCGAAGGAGAGCAAAATGACCGACATCAATACCAGTGCGGCGAGAATGATGGCGGTTACCTTCACGAAATCGTGACCACTCATGGGCATATTGTCGGTAAAACAGTTGGAAACAAAGGATCCGATGAAGATGACCACCGCACTGTATCCAACGCTCAGCAGCAGATGCACCAGGATGCGCCGGCCGGGCATGGTGATCCATGGGTATTTCTGATTCAGCCAGTGGTCGATGCGGAGGTTGCCTTCCCACACCACGATGGTGATGCAGATAGAGACCAGGAAATCGTAGACGTGTAAAATTTCCCAGGTTTTTCCCGGGATGAAGAGGTTAAGTGCGAGGGTGACCAGGATCCCCAGCAAAACCATGTAAAGAAATCGTTTTTTATCGTGTCGCATGACCAGTTGTTTACTTGATGCTATTGTTTAAATGTCGTTGGCGCCTTGTCCAGCTTGCCTTTCATGTAAAACGAGGCCCTCTCCTGGTTTTTCATGAACGGAATCTCCCTGCCGTCTTTTTCCTTGTATAAAAACACGGTCTCCTCCAGCACACCCTGTTCATACTTATACTCCTGGGTGATCCGGATATGGTCGTACGGTGCGAATTTACTCAAATTGTCGACTTTAAACTCAATCGTCTGGTTCCTGAATTCCTTGTCGGTAAATCCCTTGCCCTTTCCCAGGGAGGAGTGCAGGTCACAAAGGATGGAGTCGTTATGCGATTTGTACGACAATTCGAAATACATGGTCTGGTCTCTTTGTCCTGCTTTGCCGTCATAACCCGGATGGATCCGGTGCAGCGTTTTAATTGATTTCCACTGGTTGTCATACCTTTTTTGCATCACGTTGAACTGGTAATCGTAATTGGCAGCCCTCTCCCATTTGTCGTTGACAAAACGATAGGCAAGGCTGGTTCCGTTCCAGATGATGGTATAGGTGTCGTCTACCACCACCTGGCCGGCCAGTGGGACAATGACCTTATTACTTACAGAACAACTTGTCAGCCACAACAATGCGACGGCTGCTATTAAAATTAGTGACTTTTTCATTTTCTCTGAATTTAGATGTGAATGGATACCGTTTGGTTATTTCCGGCAAAATTCGGAGAGAATAAAAGGATGTGAAAGGAGAAAACCGGTGAACTGTCGAATCCGGTGGTTGAATTGCAAATCTATTTACTGCTTCTGCCAAAGCCTTCCACCTGCTCAAGCCACTTTTTCCGGAGCTCCGGGGTGGAACTTTTCACCGGGCCGAAATAGGAGACCTTCACCGGTTTGACCCCGCAGAATTCGAGGGTCGATTTCCTGAGCTGGTTTACGCTGGGCTTGCCGAACATCAGCCGGTAATACCACCCCGGCTGATCGAGGGTGGTGATGATGTGGGCTGTTCTGCCCTTCAGCAGTTTGTCCCACCACACGGAGTTTTCGCGGTATTGAAACGCAAAGCCGGGTAGGAAGAGCCGGTCGAGAAACCCTTTTGTGATTGCGGGCAGTCCGCCCCACCATACGGGATGGATCCAGACCAGGTGTTCGGCACATTTGATCTTTTCCCAGGCATCGAGCAGGTCGGGCTCCAGTTCTGTTCTTTTCTGGTACCCTGACTGAAGGTTGGGGTTGAATTCCAGGTCGCGGATAACGATCTCCTGTACCTCCGCCCCTGCCTGCAGGGCGCCCTTTTTATAGGATGCCGCCATGGCAAAATTTAAACTCTCGCTGTTCGGGTGCCCGTTGATGATGAGAATGCGTTTCATGTTGGGTTTCGGATCGTCATTAAAAAATCAAAAAGTAATCTGCCACCCACACCCCCACGAGCGCAAGCGCAAACCACAACGGCTGCAGCCGGGAGGTGAAGATATTCTTATCCGTCCGGTGGATGTGGGGTCTCCGGTGAACGCGGATGTTGTGGTCGAAGAGTGCGATCGCCATGTAGGCAAAGCTCAGCAGGAACGTACGCCAGAAGAGGTTGTTGAAGGGCCAGTTGAAGAGCAGCAGGATGAAGAAACCGTAGATCCAGGGTTTAAAAAAGACATTGAGGATGAACTTCCGCTGATGGGCCACCGAATCGGTAAAGGCGCTGGTATAGGAGGCCTTCAGGAACATCCGCTGCCAGAAACGGCTGAAGAAGATGAGGAGGAGTAACACCATCAGGGCGATGATCAGTCGCACGATGTAACTGGGGATGAGCCATTGAAAGGCGATGCCGAAACCGTCGTAAAAGAATACCCCGGCGATAAGTCCGCACGGAAGGGCATTGACCATCAAAAATGCCATCCAGGTGAGGAAGAGTCTTATTTTCCAGGGAAGATTTCTAAGTTTTCTCAGGCCAAAGAGCAGCAAAAATCCCAGGGAGGTGAGGACCATCGGGCCGGTGGCGAAGATAAAATAGAGTTTATCTTCCGACCATTTTGAGCTGCCCGCAGCAAGGTAGCCGGAGGGTTCCGGGACGGTGGCTGTTTCCGTCAGGTAGCTGATCGCAAAGAGGCTGTACTGGTAGGTGATGTCGTAAGCAGCAAGCAGCAAAGCCGAATGCAGGTTGAGCAGGAACTGCAGCAGCAGGGCTGAAAAGATAAAGAGGAAGGTGGAGAGGAGGCTTAATTCGAATATTGCTTTTCCAGAGTGAGGGCCATTGCCGGGGTTTTTGAGACGGGGGCGGGGGGGCATGGAAAAGGAATATTGAATATTGAATATTGAACAACGAATGTTGAAGTGTGAAGGGGGGCTAGGTGGTTTTAGTGGTTCTTTTCAGGATTGATCTGGTTTTCCAGGCGGCGAAAGCGGCTGCCAGGGCGATGGTGATGTAGAGTCCGCCATCGATGGGGGCGCCGCCACCGGGGGCTTTGTTGGTGCCTGAGCCTTTTTCGGCGGGCGGAGGCGGGGGAGCCTGCGCGGACGTGACCTGCGAAAATGCTACAAGACCCAGGAGGACCAGGGAGAAGGCGAAGGGTTTGATTGACTTTTTCATGGTGGTTGGTTTTGGTTTTCAGGACCTCACCCTAAATCCCTCCCCTGAAGGGGAGGGACTTACTGAGGGTTGAAGCGGTAAAGTTATGAAATTTTTAATACTGCTGTTAATTATTTATGAACACTTTGGTGGTGTAGGCGTGGTCGTTGGTTACAATTTTCAGGAGGTAGTAGCCGGTGGGGGTGTTGAGGGTTATTTTAGTTAAATTGCCACCGACATTTTGCTGTAGTAATCGTTGTCCCATAAGGTTGTAGACGTAAACAACTCCCTGGTTTTTGCCTGTGACATCGGTTACATACAGGGTATTACCTGAAGTATAAATCGTAAACACCTTACCAGTTTGAGTCTCATTAATTCCGACCGAGTGGAATGTAACCAGAAAACGGTTAGGGTCGTCACCTGAGGTTGAAGTGAATGAGTACACCGGGTTGAGGGTCAAATCCTGGGAAGAATTTGTTTTCAGGTCGTTTAGAATTACCGGGCCAAAGAGGTTGGAAATCTTTTTGGCCTCGATGGTGAAATTGCTGCCATCATTTTTCACAAACGACACCGGAATCTGAACTGTTCCACCTACTTCGGGTAATGAATTGGTTGAAAGATGTTCACTGCCTGCCACTGAATAAAAGAGTGGTGCATATCCGGAAAGGAAGTGAGAATCAAAGGCAGGATCAAATCCGGTTGTTGCCCCTTCATCGAACCTGATCACGGTTTGCTGGGCGGTTTGACCGGCAGGATCCCTGGCGACCAGTACAATATGCGGATAATCCGTTGATTTATACCATGCAGTAGCATCGTGGGTACGTGCGCTTGTTGGAATCGTGAGCGAATTGTTGCCGCCAAATGTGGCATCAACCTGTACCATAAATCCGTTCAATGCAGGAATTTTTCCACCGGTGGAGATATCAACATAGGAAGCCGAGGATTCCTCCCATATTTTTGCTGTTGCATTGATATGGGTCAATGACCAGCCGGTTCCCCACGTGAGGGCGGATGTGAATGGATTGCCTAGGAGGTGCCAGCCGTTATTGGTCCCGGTGCTGATTGCCAGGTCGTTAACACCAATATCGTCCTTGTTGAGGGTGCCTGAAAATTGTTTCGTATCTGTCGCAGCATATGAAACAAGATAACCTTTCCCGGGGATAAAATTTCCTGCACCACTGGTGACTCCAAGAACATTGGCGGTACTCCAGACAGGAGCCGTTGTTGTGTTCTTATAATTCACCCATTCGTTGGTCGGCTCCCACCATGCATAGAAATCGTAATTGGCAGCAGGTGAGGTCGTAAACCCAGATGCGATTGTTTGATCTGCAACTGGTGAAGAGAGGAAGTGCCATCCGTGGGTGTTGTTTATCCAGGCAGACACAGACCGTTTGACAATGGCAGGAACCGCAGAGTTTTGAATTAAAGAACCACCTGAATTGATGACCAGACCAGTTGCAGTGGCATTGTTTATAAGTGTACCGCCAACCGTAAGAGAGTTGCCAGAGGAAACCGTTAAACTTTTCCCCGAGTTAATCGTCAGGTCAGTACATTCGGCTGTCGGGGCAGCATCAATGGTAACTGCATGGTTAATCGTAATGTCTTCACCTGCAACAGGTACTCCTGAAGGAGACCAGGTACCATTAGTGTACCAACTTCCATCGGCGATGCTAATTTTATTTGTTGACTCACCAAGCCCAAAATAATTGATGGAATTGGGATTGAAAGCACTGAAGCTGGTGGAGTTGGTGTAATTGGGAGTTGTCACATTATTGAGCGTATTTGTTGTGCCATCACCCGATATCATTACAACCGAATGGCTTGGTGTGTATCCGGTTCCATCAAGTGTTACGTTAAATGAACGGGAAGTGCTGCCGCTTTCGGTAATTGACCAGTACCTTGATGCTGAAAGTGTGCTGTGAGCGGGTGTCGTTCCGGGTATGGTTGATTCAATTTGCTCAGCAGTTACCGTACTGGTTCCTGAAAGCGTAGTATAGTTAAAAGTTACCGGGCGATAGTTGCCTCCTTTCCCAATTGGAAAGTCTTTGGAAACGGCAGTGCTAAAGACCCGTGCCAGTTTACCATCCACATAACTTGAGATGCTTGCATCAGTAACTGTTCCTAATGCTGTAACAGTATTGCTTCCAGAAGTAAGAACTCCGTTGGTTAATGATAAAACACCATTAACAGCTAAGTTACCACCAAGTGTAACCCCGTTTGCGCGGTTAACAGTAAAATTATTCAATCCATTGGTTATTGATGGCAATGTGAGATTAGCTCCGCTGCCTCCGATTGATAAATTACTAGTAGTGCCACCAATAATTGAATTTGTTGGCGTTATCCCTCCAATTAAAGTTAGTGTATTTGCACCTATCGAATAGGTCCCGCTAGATAAATCAAATGTACCGGTTACAGTGCATGTACTGGGTGATGCAGAACCAGTTGCCTTTACTTTAAGATTATCTAAATGACAATTATTGCCAAATGCACTGTTAAATAATAATGCAATATAAAGTGACGCCTGATTTTCTGAACCAACAGGCAACACACAACTATTTGTTCCGAATGATGCTATTGCATTGTATCTGTAATATGATGTCGAGGAGGTCCAGTCTGTACCGTTTGTTGACCACTGAATGGTAACATAATCATTAGAGGCACTATAACCTGCATCAACAGCCCAATCGAAAACAACTGTAACATTTGTTTTTCCAGTTGTAGATATTGGTGAAGAATTTTTCTTTAGCCTGATCTGGTCACCAGCATCACAATTGAAAGAGTTAAATTGGATACATTGCGTCCCTTCAGTAGGCGTAACCGTGGGACTAGCGCTGGTTGCTGATGTTACATAGGTAATGGCAGGTGTTCCATTGGTACCTGTATTAGTAAGTATTTCCGTAGTCCAATCCGCCGGGGCTCCTTCAAAACCCTGTGAATACAGTGTTGAAACAGTTCCCGGAATTCCACTTTGCACCACACCCCCGGTATTGGTCGTTAAATTAGTAAGAACGGTAGAAGTAGGGATCTCATATCCTGTACTGATGGAAGAAGCACCAGTATATACTAAATTAACTGTTCCTGCAAATGTCGGCACAGCAGCCAAACTCCCACCCGAGCGGGTGATTGTTGTTCCTGTTGCCATGGTTAGGTAGGCTCCATTGCTAAAAACACCGTTTGTTAATGTCAATGTGCCATTTACTGTTCTGGCGATACTCAGGGTAACGCCTCCGCTGATATTGACCGTGAGATTATTTAATACGGTGGCCAAGGCAGGCAGTTCAAAACTTGTGACAAGGGCAGTGGAATACGTACCATCACCGTAAATAACATTCACCGAAGATCCAAATGTCGGAGTCGCACTTAAACTACCACCAGTACGGGCAATGGTTGCTCCGTTTGCCATGGTTAAATTGGCAGCATTTGTAAAAGTTCCACTCTTAAGCGCTAAGGTGCCATTTACAGTAACAGCACCTCCTAAGGTTGTAGCTGCATTGATGGTCAGATTATTTAATCCATTGTTAACTGCATTTAACGTAGTGGCTGCGTTCATTACCAGGTTTGAAGTGAGCCCTCCGTAAAGCGAACCGCCTACCGTGTATGTAATAGTTCCACCCAGTGTCAAGGTATGTGCTCCAATCCGGAAAACAGGTGTTCCTGACGAAAAGGTCAATCCACTTGTAATTGTCAGATCAGAACTTAACGTTACATCAGACGTAGTAAAAAGAATGACACTTCCTACAGACAAAGAAGCAGGAACTTCAGGTCCTGTGCTATAAGCTACAGAACCGGGCGAATACAATAATGTTAATCCGGTTGATGAAACATTAAATACAGGGTTAACGTCAAAAGCTCCTGCTGGATTTGTGGCACTTGCCACACCCCTTTGAATAGTCGCTGTAGTACCTGTACCAATCGTTAATTTAGCTGAGTTATTAACAGTGCCGGTAAACAGGTTAGCCCTTGCTACAATGATGCTATTGGAACCTGCGAGTGTTAAACCGGAGGCATTGGTATTAGATACATCAAAACTTGTCATTGGGGATGTAACCGTACCATTATTGGTAAAAGTCTGTGCATTTGATGAACTAAACATAAACCTGAGATACGTTGCTGTCGAAGTGATAACTGCTCCCGGATTATTGGTTACATCTCCCTTCATTGTTAACCATGTACTTATTGAGCTTGTTCCGGAAGTCATAGAGAGCGTTGAGTTGTTTGTTAAAGACCCATTAACGGTAACCGAGGTTGAAGCTGCAATGGTTTTTGTGCCCGCACCTGAAAGTAAAAGGTTTCCATAAGTCCCTTCTATTATTGTTTGCCCGCTGGCACCAGTGTAATGTACTTCCATACTCCAGGTCCTGCCAGTAGGAAATGGAGTAGTTGTTGTATTTTGTGTTTTTATGATACCAGTGCCGCTTGTCGTGAGCGCAGCCCCACTCAGGGCATAGGTGCTCATATCGAACGTAGATCCCGACGCAATGTTTAAAATTGCGTTAACTGTAATTGCACCGCCTGCGGTGGCATTGCCACCGGTTGTTGAGACAGTTATATTATTGTAGGTGGCAAGTGGAATTGTCTGTGCACTTGTCCCATTGAAATTCATTGTGCTTCCGGATACAGTAATTGCTCCGGCACCCGGGGTGTAGGTGCCTGCAATACCTGTTGTTCCCGAACTTGCCAGGGTTCTGTCGCCACCTGTTAAATTAAGATTGCCATAATTCAGCGCAGGTACAGTCTGAGCGCTTGAGCTGGTCATATTCACCGTGCTTGATGTATTGAATGTTGCTGTTGCGCCGCTACTGCCATCATAGGTAAATGCACCGGAAATGCTTAATGTACTTCCCGATGCCATATTTAAAATACCCGTTCCGTTTAATGTTAAAGAGGCCACCGATTTTGAACCTGAATTAATGGAACAATTGGTATTGCTGCCGGGTACACCAATGGTTACATTATCCAAAGCACCAGGAATACCATTCGGTGTCCAGTTGGTTGGTGTGGCCCAATCATTCGAGGCACTGCCATTCCAAGCGTAATTTGTCGCTGAAAGTTCCAGCCTTCCGGTAAAATCATTTGCATTTAACGTGCCGGTTGCCTGTGTCAATCCAGTTGGTGCTGTAAGTACATTGGAAGCTGCAGTACTGCCTGAATATTCTGTCCACGCAGAACCATTCCAGCGGTTTAATTTAAATGATTCATCTCCTCCAGTGATATCACCGGGTACATAAGTATAAGATGAGTTATAGGTATAATTCGTTAAACCAGTAGTGGTAAAACTCCAATACCTGTTGAGGTAATGAGTTTGTGGTCCACTGTTATTATACTGAGGATGGTAAGTTGCCGTAACTCTTGACCCTACGGTGCCTGCTGTTGTATTGGCGGTAAAGGCCAACGCTATGGGTGAATAATTGGTCCCATCCCCGATCGGGAAAGTAAATGTCGATGCACCGGTTGTAAGTGTTTTAACAAAGAAGCCGGTACCGGTGGCTTTTATCATACCGCCATTGGTAGGCGTTACGGTAATGCTATTTGTACTTATGAGTGTCAGGCTATTGGTGGCTCCCAGATCCACCACTCCCCCTGATAGGGTCAACGGTGTGGTTCCTCCGGATATAGTAACATCTGTACCAAGTGTAAGTGTTTGCCCGGCCCGGTTCATTGTTAAGGAAGTAAGGGTAAGCGGCGAGGTTGAGGTGGTTAGAGTACCGGTTATAGCACCACTGCCTGCGATGGACAGTCCTCCCCCAGTATGCCTGAGCTGACCACTTGCGCCAAATGCAATGGGACCGTTTAAATTCAATCCTGCACTTTGGTTAAGTAACCCATTGGTTAAACTAAAGGTACCAACCACCGTTATATTGGCCCCTCCAAATACAGTTACCCCCGTACGATTAATAGTAAAATTATTTAAGGTTGTACCACCGTTAGCACATAATCCCAAACCAGGGAATGCACCTGTTCCTGCCACTATCAAATTGGAGGTACTAGTTCCTATCAATTTGTTTGCATTTCCAAGAGTAAGTGCCCCATTAACTGTCAAGGTGTTATTTGCACCTATGCCAAATTGACCCAAGGGACTTACGCCCCCATTTAATGCAATTGTTCCATTTACAGTACAAGAGGAAGAAAGTGTTAAACCAGGATCAGTAATTGGGTTGCTCGTCAAAGAACTAAAAGTATTAATACTGGTAAAATTATTAACTGTTGCAGGTAACAATAAACCTGTCACTTGCTGCACACTAGCATTAAAAGTAAAATTGGTATTATTGTTTGCGCCGTTGGTTAGACTTATCGTACCTGAACTGATGGCACCATTAATACCACTTGCGTTTGCAACAGTAAGCGATGAACCGGAAGTGGCACCATTACCCAGTAAGCTAAAATTACCGGTACCGTTAATAAAAGAAGTAGCAGGAATAGTAAGGATACCTGCTGTGCTTCCCGTCCCTACTGTAATTGCACCTGGGCTGTCAACAGTCAAGGTAGTACCTGCATTTAAGGTAACACCCGTTGAATTATTATTATTGAAAATGACATTTCCGGTTATTGCCCCGGTCTTGCCTGTCCCTCCTGCACCGTCCAAGGCAGTTCCGATCGCTTGGGCTGCTGATGTGTTTGCAAAAGTGTAATTGGCCCCGCCGTTGAATGTTCTGTTGGTGGTCTGAACTGCCCCTGATGAACCGGTTGCATTAAGTCCGTTTTGGTTGGCGGTCGTGAAACTTGCACCAGATTGCAACGTAAAACTTCCTCCTGTTGAAGTGGTTTGCATGAAGGAAGTGCCTATTGAAGTTCCATTATCAATAAAACTGGACCCTGAAGTAAAAATAAATCCCCCGGACGGACCAACATAAATAAAGGGAGAGGTCGCGGTAGTTGAAAACGTTCCGTAAATGCTGACAACGGAATTGACCCCTCCGGATGATGAACCAAAATTAGTGGTGGTTGTATGAGTCCAGTTCTTCAGACTAGCCCCACCGGAAGTAAAAGTTAAGGCATTAGCTGTACCAGCAATTGTTGCGGCTGTAGAAATATTTGATGTTGATGAACCTGTAATCGTCCCACCACCAGTCGGGGTTGAAATATTTCCGGTAAAAGTTACAAGGTTCCCTGTTGCAGTAGGCAGTATAAGTGCTCCAGCGGTTAAGGTGGTGACACCCGAAATTGTCAAGGCATTGTTTGAAATAGTGACCCCATTAGTCCCGCCCGCCGTATTGCTGATCGTAAGCGCTGCAATGGTTGGAGGTAGTGATGTCCCGGTTACCTGGGATGCTGTCCCGTTAAAAGTAAATGAAGTGGTGGCAGGCAAGGTGACTAGGCCCGAAGTGGTGATGGTGCCATTTATTCCCGCTGTATTTGCGGTAGTGAATGACCCACTGGCACTATGTGTAAAATTACCGGTTCCTTTTACAGTAGCCGTTGCATTGGCTATTGTATTTAAAGTGGTAAGGTTAGGTGTTCCACTTCCGCTTAAATTAATATCGTGGTTTAATGTCAGTGTTCCCGAAAGTGTACGGGCAGTAATATTGTTTGTGGCAAAAGTAATACCAGTTCCCCCATTGGCATTTATTGTAACATTTGAAGGGCTGTTCGTTGAAGGCCATTCTGTTGTCTGAACGCCATATGTGCCCGTGGTATGATTATAAACCAAGGTGCTTCCTGAGTTATATTTAACAGGAATGCCTGTTCCACCAGTATTATCTACATATCCTCCCTGGTTTAACTGGAAAACACCAGTTACAGATAATGCGGGTGTTGCTGCTGTGCCGCCAATGATTAACTGGCTTCCCGTCTGAACCCTTGTTGCTGCAGTTGTAGTAAGGGTGCTGGTTCCTGATGTAACGGGTGTTATATTTCCTACTCCGGCAAAACTAAGAACTCCAGGGGTAGCAGCACCTGCACCCTGGATTTGAGAAGATGCACCGGTAATATAAATTGTTCCGCTGGCCGGGATGGTCAGTGTATTCGCATCCAGGTAAAGGCTGCCTGAATTTTGCATTTGCAGGCAGGAGGCCGTTGTTGTTCCGGTGCTTAGCAATGTCCAGTTTGTGGCATTGGTTGGTCCCGCTAAATTTAATGTTGAAGTTGAGTTGTGAATGAAGATATCAATATTATCAGTACCGCCACCTGTTTTTGTATAAGTCTTGGTTCCAGTACCAACCCACCACAAAGCACGGCCATTGGTTGAAAATGATCCGCTGTTTATAAAATTGCCCTGGAATTTTATGTCGCCACCTGCAACACTTGAAAGGGTAAGACTTGAACCTAAGGAAATAGTTATATCGCCTGAAGCCTGCCTGTATTGGTTGGAAGAACCAAAATTCAAGGATGTATTACCTTGAATGGTTACTTTATCGGGATAACCTGCTCCGCTTGTAACATTTGGGGTCCATTCCGTACCAGCTGTATATCCAGCGCCGGTATTATAGATTATAGTTGAACCAGTATTATATGTTGGTGGATTGGTTAAAACTGAGCCATTAGCATTAATCTGTAAAAGACTTCCTGTTCCAAAAACTACTCTTATTGTTCCTGATGCAAAAAAATCAACCGCTCCACCAATTTTCATTGTTAACCCAGAAGGCATAAGCTTGGTTGTATTTGCTCCGTTTATTGAACCGGCTCCAAGAAAATTCAAAGTTGATGTACCTGTACTTTGAAGCACAGTGCCACTACTGCCATTTAATGACAAGACACCTGCTGTACCCCCAATTCCTCTTCCACCTACATTTAATGAGTTAGCATTTAAGTCAACTTTTGAGGCATTTGAAGTTCCAGAACCAACAGTAAGTGTTCCTGTGTAAGAACTGATCCCGTTTAATGTCCAAGTAAAAGCACCAGTAATGGTAATATCACCATAATCACCATTTGCAGAAGTGTTTGAACTAACGGCCAAATTACTGATAGCCGTTCCCCCTCCATTTGCAGCAGTAATATTTTGCGTTCTGAAAGTCACAGGGGTTATCCCAGATTTATATACCGGGAAACTTCCAAAGAAACCTGTCAGAGCAGGGGTAGCAGAGGCTGCAACGTTTAAACCTGGCGCACTAGAATATATGCCGCCAGCATAACCCATAAACACACTGACATAAACAGAGGCAGGATTACCCAAATCGCTTAGTGCTATGCGAACCTCCCTATAATTTGCACCGCTCCATACGAACGGGGTTACTCCGGTAGTTGCCCAACTACCATTGTATTTATTTAAAGGGTCTGTATAACCCTGCTCAGTATACGATGAATAATCAGCGTTAAAGGGCAGCGAAGGTGTTACACCATTATAGGCTCTGCCAGATGTAGTGCCATTCCCGCTCGCCAATGTGTTTCGAGGGTCGGTATCAATATATATCGCAAAATTATTTGAAGCTGCAATACTACCGCTAGTACTGAAGGCTCCAAAATACATGTAGGTGGCATCAAAACTAATATAATAATCGGTGTTACCTGCCGCAGCCGAAAATTTTTCAGCAGTATTAAAGTCCGTTGAGTTGCCTGTAAAAATTACTGTGTGATTTGACTGTGCCCGTAAAGTATTGCCAGACAAAAAACAGGTTATCAACAGGATAATGAAAAAGAACCGTGCAAAATGTAAATTTTTTATCATGGTTGGTTTGTTTTAATAATGTTCGTTAAATAATTGATAAACAAGTGTTTATAATGGAATTTGTTTCAGATAACCTTAAATGATCAAATTAAAACAAGTATTATAAAATCTTCTCCTGGCACTGACAACCAACTGTAAATTAAAATCCCTTTCTAAAATCTCTTTTACGAATCTAGCATGTGTATTCATAAAAATGGTTTTAAAAGGTTGATAAACAGAATTGACGGATACACAATATGTTACGCGGTAAATGGTGGTTGAACAAGAGGTAATTACGGCGAAAATAGCTGGTGAAAATAAAAAATATTTTTATGCTGACCTAACATTTCGAGGTAATATTTTAAATTTTAGGGTGATGGGGATTTGGAACTGGGACAAATAATAAAAAATTATCAGGTGATAGAAGTTGGGGGAGAGGGTATTATGAGGGTGTACATGTTTTTAGCCACCCCCTCCCCAGCCCTTCTATGTTGTAAAACAAGAGGCTGGCGATTTATTTTAAA
>JBMOIP010000007.1:0-133268 GCA_049317265.1 Bacteroidales bacterium | reverse complement strand
ATCATTTCGTGGGCACAGCGGCCGTTTTTCCCTGAATAGAGGATCGGATAATGGGGTTCGAGGCACGATTTCAGATAATTGGCATTCAGAATGGCCATTTTCGTTGCTTCAGTTAGTCCTCCACCACCCATCAGCTTGATGTAGGCATAGGAGATCGTGAGGACGAGGGCACTGCCGTAGGGAGCAGATGCAACGGCTGTAATTCCCTGGTCTCCGCCTGTTTCAACACAAACATGTTTCGGAAGGAAAGGCGAGAGGTGTTTCGCAACAGCAATCGGGCCTTCACCTGGTCCGCCGCCGCCATGTGGAATGGCAAAGGTCTTATGGAGGTTCAGGTGGCAGACGTCAGCCTTGATGATACCGGGATTTGTCAAACCGACTTGTGCGTTCATGTTGGCACCGTCCATATATACCTGCCCGCCATTCTCATGAATGATATTGATGATATCCAGTATCTCTTCTTCAAATACGCCGTGTGTCGAAGGATAAGTGACCATCAGCGACGACAGGGTCTCTTTGTACTGAATGGCTTTTTCGCGAAGGTCATTCACATCAATGTTCCCTTTCTCATCGCATTTAACAACTACTACCTTCATGCCGGCCATGGCTGCACTGGCCGGGTTTGTGCCATGGGCCGAAGATGGAATGATGCATACATCACGGTGAGTATCCCCGCGTGAGATATGGTATTGACGAATGACCATCAGCCCGGCATACTCTCCCGCAGCGCCGGAATTGGGCATGAACGAAACAGAGTCGAAACCCGTTATGGTGGCCAGATCCTTTGCAAGTTCTTCGATAAGGAACTGGTATCCGGCTGCCTGGTCTTTCGGCACGAACGGATGGATGCCTCCGAATTCAGGGTAACTCAACGCGAAGAGTTCCGAGGCAGCATTGAGTTTCATGGTGCATGAGCCCAGCGGGATCATCGAACGGTTCAGCGAAAGGTCTTTAATTTCAAGCTTCTTGAGATACCGCATCATCTCTGTTTCGGAGTGGTAGCTGTTGAATACCTTATGGGTCAGGAAATCCGAGGTACGGGTGAGCTGTGGGGGAATGGTGGTGATCAGTTCACACTCGGCCGGGTTGCAGATAAATTCAGCATATGTTTTCCCGTTTGCCGTCGCGAAAATTTTCACCAGGGTGTTGATGTCGGAAAGCGCTGTTGTCTCATCGATGCTCACACCAATGCGCTGCTCACTGATATAGCGGAGGTTCATGGAGTGCTCGAGGGCGGCTTTGCGGATTGATTCGGCAGATACGCCTGCAGGTAGTTCAACCACCACTGTGTCAAAGAAATAGTCGTTCACCTGGCGATAACCGTATTTCACGACCTCCTGGGCAAAAACTCCGGCCAGGATGTTGATGTGACGGGCAATCTGCCTGAGGCCTTTTGGTCCATGATATACGGCGTACATCCCGGCCATTACGGCAAGCAGAACCTGGGATGTGCAGATGTTGGAGGTGGCTTTTTCGCGTTTGATGTGTTGCTCACGGGTTTGCAGGGCCATGCGCAAGGCACGGTTGCCGTTTGCATCCACAGAAATTCCGATAATGCGGCCGGGCATTTGCCGTTTGTACTCATCACGGGTGGCAAAAAATGCAGCGTGAGGACCGCCGTAACCCATCGGAATACCAAAGCGTTGTGTTGATCCGAAAACGATATCGGCACCCCATTCTCCCGGTGGGGTGAGCATGGTGAGACTCAGCAGATCGGCGGCTACCGCAACCATGGAACCTGCCTGGTGGGCTTTTTCGACAAATGAGGCGAAATCGCAGACTACTCCCCGCTGGTTCGGATACTGGATCACACTTCCGAAAACCATATCGTTAAAGGTGAATTCATTCTGTCTGCCTATAATAATCTCAATGCCAAGGGGAATGGCACGGGTACGGATCACGTCGATCGATTGCGGAAAGAGGTTTTTGGAGACAAAGAACTGGTTGGCGCCCCGCTTAACCGCATCGCGCGACCGGCTGTTGAAGAGCATGATCATGGCTTCGGAAGCTGCTGTGCCTTCGTCGAGCAAGGATGCGTTGGCAATTGGCATGGCTGTAAGATCGCAAACCATGGTCTGGAAATTCAGCAATGCTTCCAACCTTCCCTGGGAAATTTCTGCCTGGTAAGGTGTATAGGCAGTGTACCATCCCGGGTTTTCAAGGATGTTCCTTAAAATGACCGCAGGAACAATGGTGTCATAATAACCCATCCCGATGAAACTCTTGTACAATTTGTTCTTTGCCCCGATGGATTTGATATGATTCAGGTATTGATATTCATTCATGCCGACAGGAAGGTCGAGTGGCGCTTTCATCCGGATGGTGGATGGAACTGTCTGATCGATAAGCTCATCAATGGATTTAACTCCGATCTTTTCAAGCATCTTATTGATCTCATCGCCGAATGGCCCGTTGTGTCGCCGTGCAAAGTTATTGTTGATCATGTGGGAAGGTTTTTGAGGATTATCGAATGAGGTGCAAAAGTACCAAAAGTTTGTGAAAATATAAACAAATAAACCCTGTCGGGAGGTTCATTTCCGGCAGGGTTTTGAATTGTTTTAAGGCCATGACCAGGAGGCAAATTCCCGGCAATCTGGGCTATTAGCGCCCCATAGGCTTTAAATTAATATAGCAGTTTGATTATCTGGTCTTTATAAACTTGGTATAGACATCCGCTCCATCCTTTGATCCGAGATGCAGAATATATATCCCCGCTTGCAATTCTGAAGTTGACATTGAAACAGTGTTACTGCCTTTGATTAAAATTGCATCCCTGGCCGACAGTAATTCACCGGTTATCTTCCTGATATCCAATTTTATCTGCAACTCCTGTTTCGTTTCCAGGCTGATGGTCACATGGTCAGTTACAGGATTCGGATATACGATCCAGGAGTTAATTATAGCGGGGGAACCCTGTATTCCTGTAACACTGCTGCCTGTAAAAGTCATGGTTACCGAAGGATTTGGATTTTCCTGAGACAGTATGACTTTAATAAGTTCACTTGCAATGCCTGCCATTTCCGCTTTAAGGTAGTATGTCCCGTAAGCCATGGATGAAAAGGCAAACTGCCCCCCGTTATCCACCAGGCCATAACGGATGGCTGTGCCGTTGGAGTTCATGAGCAACATCGATATCTTCTCCACATAGTTGGTTTTCAGCCCGGAAGTGTTGATTTGTCCGTTGATGCCACCGCTGCCGGGCATCGAAGGTGCACCATTTACAAGATGGATGTCGTAGGGATTGCTCTCCGTTCCAAGGTGGATCACAGAGGCTTCTTCCCAGAAAAGTACATCCCCGTAAAAAGTCGGCAGGTATCCGGGAACCCCAACCGGAATGGCATTCACATAGTAATCTCCTTCCGGTACCATTGTGAACTGGTAGGTGCCGTTTGTGTCAATGTTACTGATGTCGAGATAGGGATTATAAGGGGCAATCGTGTCGACCGAAAAGAGGTTGACAACCCCTGTCTGGATGGGGATTCCATCCGCAAAAACCTGTCCGTAAATTTGATGGCCCGGGCTTCCTGTAACCGTGACGGTCATGCAGGAGACATCCTGGCAACCCTGGCTGTATATGGTGAGGCAAACATTATAGTTGCCCGGTACGGCGAAGTTATGGGTCGGATTGGCAACTGTGGAGGCAGATCCGTCACCAAAATTCCAATGATAGTAGGTGAAGTTCCCGGTGGAAAGGTTGGTAAAATGGATGATGCTGGAATTCAGTGAATCATGTGCCCAGGTAAACTGTGAGTGACAGGGTAAAACGGTATCTCCCACATGGACTACCTGTGTAATGGAGTCATAACAGTAAATGATACCATTGCTGATGATCCTGAGAAACACCTCGTAATCACCGGTAGTAGCATAGGTATGAAGTGGGTTCGGCTCCGTTGAAAAGTTTCCGTCGCCAAATTCCCACCAGGAGTTGTGGTCTCCTCCCGTCGAATTATCATGGAACTGCAGTGTCCTTGGGCCGGTACTTGCATATGACATAACGGCATTGCAGGGGAGGCTGTCGGATGTCATAAATGTCGTGTCATGGCCATATACAGTACCACCGTCATTGGTCCCCACGATCCTGAAGTGGTATAGGGTCGACGGGATAAGGTTGAAAAGCTGGTCGTTGACATAGATCATCGAGTTGCCGTTGAATGTGCCGGAATTAATTACAGAGCCGTACGCAGGAGTCAATCCGTATTGAAATGAAACCGTGGTGGCCGACCCATTCGGATTGACAAATCCGCTCACGCCGGCATTTGTAGCAGTTGCGAAATAGGCACCGTTGGTGATAACAGTTGGCAGAGCCCCGGTTGTGGTAAATATCGAATCCAGCCCAAAAGAGGAGCCGGTTGCATTGACTCCTTTAATTTGATAATGGTAAGTTGTGTTAGGTAACAGGCCCGTAAGGTTCGCGCTGGCCCACGTTGTTACGGAATCACCGGGGATGGTGGATGGGGTGGCAGATATGCTTGAACCATAGCTGGTGGTCAGTCCATAATTAAATGAAATGGTGGTAGCAGAACCCATTGGATAGACTCTTCCGTTCAATGTGGCAGTCGTCAGGCCGATATTGGTGGCATGATATGTAAATACTGCCGGTAGAGTATCTGAAGTGGTAAAGGTTAGATCATTACCATAGGTGGTGCCTCCAACATTGGAACCAACCGCCCGGAAATGGTAAACATGGCTAGGCAACAGGTTGTAAATAGCAGTATTTAAAGTAATTGGCGTGTTTCCGTTAATATTTCCGTAATTATTATACAGTCCGTATGCAGTGGTCAAACCATAATCAAAAGATGCCAATGTCTGGTTTCCGTTTGCATTGAAGGTCCCGGAAACGATGGCATAGGTTGCTCCGGCCATTGGAGAAGGGTTCGTCGTCACCGTGGGTGGCAGCAGGACATTGGTTGTGAATACACTGTCAGCGCCATAGGTCGTTCCATTAGCATTTACACCAACTGCTCTGAAATGGTACAAGGTTCCGGGTAAAAGCCCGCTAATAGGCTTACTCACCGGTTCCATGATATTCCCATAAACTGTATAAACTGTTGCCGTTGATCCGTAAGCAGGTGTTAATCCATACTGAAAGGTTACATCGGTAGGTGTTCCGTTCGCATTAACATGACCATTTAGCGTTGCACCGGTAGAGGTGATAGAGGTCGCATTGTTGGTGATGACCATTGCAGGGACTGTACCGTTGGTTGTAAAGACCGTATCCATACCATACCCGGTTCCATAAGAGTTTACTCCTTTTATGCGGCAATGATAGGTCGTGACTGGAGTTAGGCCGGTAAGCACCGCACCAACTGCATAATGGGTCGAATCGCCCGGTACGATGGCAGGTGTAGCGGTTATCGTTGATCCATAACCTGAGGTGAGTCCATAATCGAAAGTGACTGAGGTATTGGATCCATTGGGATAAACCATTCCATGCAAGGTGGCACCGGAAGCAGTGATGTCTGATGGACTATAGGTGAATACTTCCGGTAAAGTGTCAGAGGTAGTGAATGTTACATCATTTCCATAGATGGTTCCTCCCACATTTGTCCCCACCGCCCTGCAATGGTAAAGGTGACCTGGAATGAGAGGGTATGGATTGGCATAGATATAATTCAAGGTGTTGCCTGTTACGCTCCCTGATGAAATTGTTGATCCATAAGCAGTTGTAAGTCCGTATTGAAAGTAGGTATTTGTTTGTTCTCCGTTGGCATTGACGGTTGCCGACAGGTAGGCATTTTGGGAACCAACCCATGAAGGCTGCAGTGTGGTCACGGTCGGAGGCAATGGCATTGTCAAGTATCCCTTGATGTGGAGCAGGTCGAGATGACAATTTTCTCCATATGCCGAAGTAAACTGTAAGGCAACATAGAGGGTTGGTTGATTGGTAGCTGCAGGTGGCAGCAGGATTGATTCATAAATCCATGTATTGGCGCTATTGGAACGAGCGAAAGTTGCCGCAGTTGTCCAGTTGGTTCCATTGGTTGACCACTGCACAGCTACATTGTCGCTGACTCCCGGGTATCCTGGTGTGGCAAGCCATTCAAAATCAACAGAAACAGCGACAAACCCGGCCGTTGATACCGGTGTGGTCATCTTAAGGCGGTTTGATACACCGGCCAATGCATTAAACGATTTAAATTCAACCATCCTGGCGCCAAGGAATGGAGTACAGGTGGGGAAACTGCCTGCCTGCAGAAAATAGGTGTAGTTGGCGCCGGAAACAAGATCAACGGCCCAGCCCGGGGGAGGAGTCTGGCCGATGGTTGCTGCTTCCCAGTTTTCCGTAAAAAGGGTTGTCTGGCTGATTCCCGGGTGGGAAAATACCATCACTAACAGGAAAATTACTGCTTTTACCTTGAATTGTTGTAATTTGTTTTTCATGGGGTTTAATATTGAAATAAACAAGAAAGGAAGAGGGAAATATTTTGAGGTTTCTCATATTAGACCCGGCGAAACATGAAAAGTTGCCTGTTATTTGCCCTTTTTTCTTTGAAATTCAGGGTATTAAAACTGATGAACGAAAATAGTAAAAAAAAAGCGTCGTTCCGGTGTTTGAACGACGCTTTTTCAAGGGAATTTAAGATACTACCGTGTTTTAACAATCTTGGTGGTTAAAATCAACCCTTCAGTTGAGTTGATTCTGACGGAGTATATTCCTGAAGGCAGCGAACCTGTATGAACTCCGATGGTGTTTGATCCGGAATTCAATGTAACTGCGGTGTTCGAAACCAGGAGACCTGTAAGGTTGTAGATGCCGATTTGGGCGGTTACCTCCTTTTTCATGTCGATGCTAATGGTTAGATTGTCCGACACCGGGTTCGGGTAGGCGAGCCAGCGGTTTGCAAGGGTTGACTCATCGCGGACTCCAAGGATCTTATTTCCGCTGAAGGTCATTACCACATCAGCATGAGGCTTTTCCGCTGAAATAACAATCATGATCGTCTCACTTGTAATACCCGGCATCTCAGGATGGAGGTAATAAGTGCCATATGCAAGAGACGGGAAGCTGAATGTGCCGGTAACTGAAACCTGTGTAAATCCAACTGCCTGGCCCATGTCATTATAAAGGATCATGTTTATTTTATCCAGCATAGCGGTTTTCAGGCCGCCCATATTAATCTGGCCACCAGCCGAACCTGGTCCGTAATTCATTGGAATAGCCGATACAAGGTTGATGTTATAAGGATTGTTTTCAGTCCCAAGCGTTACCAGTGTTGCTGCTTCCCAGTTGGTGGTGTTTCCGTAATAGGTTGGCAGGTAGCCGTTTGAGTCAAATGGAATTGCAAGGATGTAATAACTTCCGGTCGGTACAGAAGTGAAATAATATATACCGCTGGAATCGATCGGGCATGTTGCTACGTAGGGTTGATAGCTGCCGGTGGTGTCAATGGAAAAGATCATGGCCATTCCAAGATTGATCGGGAAATTGCCTGCAAATACCTGCCCGTAGATCTGGTGGTTCAGCACGGTATCCGATACAACAATATTCTTGCAAATAGTATTGGTGCAGCTGTCCCCGGTAATTGTAAGACAAACTGAATAGGTTCCGGGCCCTGAATATGAATGCTGGGGATTCTGTATATTGGATGAAGTGCCATCTCCAAAACTCCACATCCATGAGGTTGGGTTACCTGTTGAAAGATCGGTGAAATAGAGCGTATAGAAATTTGTGAAAAAACACACATAACTGTAATCAGCATGGCATCCCTGGCCAACGGCTGTGACAATGATGGTTTGAGTCATGGTGTCGAAACATGCCTGGTTCGGACTGCCCACGGTAAGTGTTACAACATAGGTTCCTGCCTGGGGATAGACATGAACAGGATTCTGGAGGTTTGAAGTGCCGCCGTCGCCAAAATTCCACTCCCAGTTGACAATATTACCGGTGGATAAATCGACGAAATGAACTGTGTTTGGCGTGTTAACAGAATCGGTGTAATAGGTAAAGGCAGCATGGCAGGCTGGTTGTGTCCCAATGATCAGGGTGTCACAAATAATATCGTAACAAGTGCTGTCGGCTCCGTGAATTGTTAAGCAAGGCCTGTAGACGCGGGGATCAGCATAAGTATGAGTGGGGTTTTGCAGCGTGGAGGTGTTGTTGACGCCGCTCCATGGATCGTCAAAATTCCACTCCCAGGAGATGATGTTACCTGTGGATTGATCTGCAAAATGAAAGGTGTAACCTGTTCCCGAGGTGTCTGGATAAACCGTATAAGCAGCATGGCATCCGGCTGCGTTAGAATCCCACACGTAAACAGGCTGCGTAAGAGCATCATAACATGGGGTTCCTGGTGCCCCTATTTCAAGTGTGACTGTGTAATATCCTGGTTGGGGGTAAATATGGAGGGGGTTCAATTCATTTGAGGAAGAACCATCACCAAAAATCCAGTTCCTGAGGTTCTGCCCGCCTGTTGAGGCATCAATAAACTGAAGGGCCAGTGGCTGGCTTTGCTGTGTGGTGTAATTGGCAACACAAGGGATACTGTTATAACATATTGAAAAATCTGCGGTGAAATTCATCACCGCGGGCTGGTAGGTTAACACGATCTGGTGATAATAGTTCTGACAGTCCATCGTACGCACATTAATTACACCCATTGCCGGGGCAGGTACGGAAACCGAGTCGAAATAAATTCCATTTATGTCGGTGTATACTGTCTGGTAATAAATCCAGCCGCCGGTGGAGTCATTCGTAATGACTACGGCATGATTGGGAATCGGGGCGCCTGAAACATTATCTGTCACGGTACCGGTGATGGTGATGAGATTCTGCGATATCGCCGGCAGTACCAGCAAAAGGAACAGAATCGGAAGAAGTAACTTTTTCATGGTAGATTTGTTTTAATGATGGGTGTATTTATTGATTTGTGATTTCTTTAAGAACCTGGTTCCGGATGTTTGATGATGTTATAACCCGCTCAAATTAAATGGTTGCCCACGGATAGCGAAAAAATTAAAACTCAATCGAAAATGCAGCACGAAGGCCCAATGACCAGGGCTTTGTGTTGTTTGCCGGTTTCTCATATACAGAGTTGAAATAGTATCTTGCACAGGGCTCCAATTCAAATTTTAACTTCTCTGTCAACCGGATCGCCATACTGATCCCACCCATTACCTGCCAGTTGAGATTGACCTGTTCCGGGGCAATGTCGTTAATGCTGATGATCCGCTTGTTACCGGGGTCATAGGTTTCAGATAATTGTTTGGCAGTGAGCAGGACAGACAATACAGGGCCAACTCTAACGCCAACCGTGATCCGTCCCGACTGCAGGAAATCATAACCCATGATCATCGGAATCTGAATGTAGGTGTACCTCTTGACGACCCTTGCGCTCTCAATTTTCATGAGGCTGTCCCAAACATCTTTTTTTGACAGGTACTTGGTCGGAATAAAATCATGTGTCGGGCTGTTCCAAGTAAAATCAACAGAGTCGAGCTTATCATATTTTCCCAGGAAATCATTGTAAGCAACCATCAGTTCATTGGTCCCCCTTGCGATCGATAATCCGGCCCCGGTACGCACAGAAAATTTCCCGAAACGAATGGTTCCCTCCACCCCGAAATTATTCACGAACTTGCTTCCCTCCAGGGTGTTGAACATCCATTCGGGGGTATAGTAAACCCCGAGATCCAAATTCCACTTCCTCTCGTTGGGCATATCGCCTCCCCTGGGTCCCTTTTTTTCCACAGGTGTTTGATCTGCCGGGGATTCTTGTTTGGCGGTTAACGCTGGATCCACATTCAATAACGAAGATTCAGCAGGTTTCTCCCCGTCTGGTAAAGGGGTCGTGACGGTTGCGGCTGATTTGTTGTCAGCCGGTTGTAAGGCCTGCGGAGTATCTGCTTGTGTTGAAGGTGAAGGATTTTCAAGGGTTTTAATATAGGCAGGTTGCGTTTCGGTTGAAGAGGCATATTCAAGACCTTTGCCTGTAGTTACTGGTGCTTCAACCATCCTGGTTGAATTTAATTTTCCCGATCTGTAGGTCGCTGTTTTTGTAGTGGTTGGTTGTTGCGCTTCTTTTGGCTGTTTTGCTGGCGAACCAGGATGGTTCAGAGGTTTTGGCGTGTTAATGTCCGTTTTGTTCTTCCCGGATGGGCTTGCTACTGTTGTGCTGTTCAACGTGTTGGAAGGCAGCTTTACAGATGCCTTGTTGATGGAGGAAGGTGCAGGGATCATGTCTCCCTTGGTGGCATGCCCTTCCCGGTTGAATGCCCATATAAGAATTCCGGCACCGGCCAGCAGAAGGAAAACCGAAAGGAGAATTAATCCGCTTCGCCCTCTTTTGCCAGGGGGGGTATCCCCGGCAATGTCCTTCAGAAAGGCCTTTCTGGCCTCTTCCGAAGGAGTCATCTGATGATCATCCAGGGCATCCCTGAAAAAATCATCGATCGGATGATTATATTTTTTCATAGGTCGGTGATGGTTTTATATTGACCAGTTGATTTATCTTTTTTCTCAATAGTACGCGCGCTTTTGAAAGCTGCGACTTGGATGTGTTTTCAGAGCATTTAAGCATTTCAGCAATCTCCTTATGCCCGTATTGTTCAAAAACGTAGAGGTTGAAAACCGTCCGGTAACCGGTGGGCAGTTCGCAAATTATTTCCATGATCCTCTCTTTTCCCAACTCAAGGTAGATTCCTTCAGTATCTTCTTCATCTTCCTCATGCAGGTCGATCTTATCAAGAATCGGATCGATATCGATTAAGTTTTTCTCCTTCATCCTGTCACGAAGAAAATTCAGGGCCGTATTCACCATGATCCGTCTCATCCAGGCCTCCAGACTTCCTTCAGAACGGATTTTGAAAGTCCCAATCTTCTGAATGATCTTGATAAACCCATCGTGAAGGATATCTTCGGCGTCAGAACGGTTTCCGCAATACCGGTAGCAAACGCTCAGCAGGGGAGGTGCATGGCGGTCATACAACGCTTCAATGGCGCCTGAATCCCTGGCTATGGCTTTTTTAATAAGTTCTTCCTCCACGATGGTATATATTCCCGTATAAATGTAACACAACTGTTTCCAATGGTTGCCTCACGCAGGAAAAAAAAGAGGCTGAAGGAAACATTCCCACAGCCTCAGTTTTGCAAGTAGTTGAAAGTTAGTCTTTAATACGCATTTTGTAAAATGAACGGTAAACGAAATACAAGGCAACAATAAAAAATGCAACCCCTACATAATGGGCAATAGGCCTGAAATGCTCCGAAAGTGCAATTTCCATGGCTAAAAGACCAAATAAGGTTGTGAATTTAATGATCGGGTTTAATGCAACAGAGGAGGTATCTTTAAATGGATCTCCAACCGTATCACCAACCACAGAAGCTGCATGAAGTTCAGTTCCCTTCTCTTTCATATCCACTTCAATCACTTTTTTTGCATTATCCCATGCGCCACCGGCATTGGCCATGAAGATGGCCTGGTATAAGCCGAAGAAAGCAATGGAAATCAGGTAACTGACAAACAGGGAGACAGGAAGTGCAAAGTTCAGTTTATCTGCTGCGCTCATCGAATTTTCCAGGCCCGTGGGTGAGGAGAGGAATGCAAACGCCAGGGCAAAGGAGAAGATGGCAATGAAGATATTGAGCATCCCCTTTTGAGCATAAACGGTGCAAATCTTGACAACCTCTTTGGATTTGGCCGTATCGGCCTTCTTCGGAGCGTTGGGGTCAAGGTTGATATTATCCTTGATGTAAGCCACTGCCCGGCTGGCACCGGTCGTTACAGCCTGGATGGAGGCCCCGCTGAACCAGTAGATGACCGCCCCGCCAAGCAGGAAACCAAGAATGGTATACGGGTTGAGCAAGGTCAGTATCTGCTCGGGTTCAATACCCAGCGAATTTTTAATAACCAGGATCAGGGAGAAAATCATGGTGGTGGCGCCTACCACAGCCGTTCCGATCAATACCGGTTTCGCTGTGGCTTTGAAGGTATTGCCAGCTCCATCGTTTGCTTCTAGATAATGTTTTGACTTTTCGAAATCGGGTTTGAATCCGAAGTCACGCTCAATTTCAGCTGAGATCCCCGGGATCTCTTCAATCAGTGATAATTCGTAAATGGATTGTGCATTATCCGTAACGGGCCCGTAACTGTCAACAGCGATGGTGACAGGTCCCATGCCCAGCATGCCAAAGGCAACAAGTCCGAAGGCGAAAATGGATGGATAGATCATGAAGTTGGCCAATCCGAATGTACTGGCAAAATAGGCAATGAACATCAGGAGGAAGAAAACCATCCCTTGCCAGAAGGCGCTGAAGTTACCGGCAACAAGTCCTGAAAGAATATTCAGCGACGCGCCGCCTTCCTGGGAAGCAACAACCACCTCTTTCACATGGGTTGATTTGGGACTGGTAAAGAGTTTGGTAAATTCCGGAATCAGGGCAGCGCCGAGCGTACCTGCACTGATGATGACCGAAAGGGTGATCCATAAGTCATTGGGAAGATCGCTGATGGTCATGTAGCTGATAACGAAAGTAACAACAATTGACAACAGCGAAGTAATCCACACCAGGGAGGTAAGGGGTTTCTCGAAATCCAGGTCATCTGCATTGCTGTACTTGGCTTTGCTGATGGCGCCGTTGATCCAGAATGACACAATGGAGGTGATGATCATAAAGATACGCATCACAAAGATCCATGTAAGTAACTGAACCTGGAGGGCGGGGTCTGTAACTGCCAAAACAATAAAAGAGATTAACGCAACACCGGTTACTCCGTAAGTTTCAAAACCATCAGCTGTTGGGCCTACACTGTCTCCGGCATTGTCGCCAACACAGTCGGCAATGGTTCCTGGATTTCTTGGATCATCTTCACCGATCTTGAAGATCACCTTCATAAGGTCAGATCCGATGTCGGCAATTTTTGTAAAAATACCACCGGCAATTCTCAAAGCTGAAGCGCCAAGCGATTCACCAATGGCAAAGCCGATAAAACTTGCACCGGCATATTCACCCGGAACAAACATTAAAATGATGAGCATCATGATAAGCTCAAGTGAAATTAAAACAACCCCGATGCTCATTCCGGCATTCAGGGGGATGTTCAGAAGCTTGATCGGTTTTCTCTCCAGGGATGCAAAGGCCATCCGGGAGTTGGCAAGGGTGTTCATCCTGATTCCAAACCAGGCCACACTGTATGAACCAAGGATACCGATAATGGTCCATCCCAGGATCATTAATACGCCACCAATTCCAAAGCTGGCATCAGAGAGCCATCCGAAATAAAATGCCACGGCGGAACCGATAAAAACGAAAAGAATCACCAGGAATTTTCCCTGCTGGACCAGGTAGGTTTTGGATGTCTCGAAAATGACCTGTGCAACATCCAGCATGGATTTGTGTGCACCGATTTTTTTCACCTTCAGGAATTGGTATAATCCAAACATAAAACCTGCAATGGTGATTAAAAATCCCCAGTAAAGAATTGATTGTTCCCGAATCCCTGCAGGAATCACAAGATTTGCTTCGCTTGCCATTGTCAGAAATGGCAATAGCAAAGCCATAAGAATTGTAGTGGCTCTTTTCATATTTACCTATTTAATTATTTGAACTGTTCACAAAAATAGGAAGAATTTTAAGAAATCATAATTTTTTTTAACATCTTTTGTCAGTTAGGGAAAATTCCCGTAGGTTTGTATTGTAGGAAATATGCGGTGAGAAAAATGAAAAAAATCAGGTTGGATATCATCGGAATGTCATACAGCCAGTCGCAAAGCGGGGCTTATGCACTCATTCTCGGTGAACATGAAGGGAACCGGCGCTTACCGATTATCATTGGTGGGTTCGAGGCTCAATCCATTGCCATAGAACTTGAAAAAATCAAGACTCCCCGTCCCCTTACCCATGATCTTTTTAAGGCATTTGCTGATGCCTATAAAATTGAAATATCCGAGGTGATCATCAGCAATTTCAGCGAAGGGGTCTTCTATGCCAAACTGATCTGTTCCGACGGGGTTAAAACCGAGGAGGTCGATTCCCGTACTTCAGACGCCATTGCCCTGGCTTTAAGATTTGGTTGCCCGGTTTATACTTACGAAAACATTATGTCGGCTGCAGGAATATTGATGGAGGAAGAAGCCGAACTGCTCAAACAGGAAGAGCCATCCATCGAAGAGCTCCCTGAGGTGAATGTCTCATTTCCGGATGCCTCCCAGGCAGAACTGAAAGAGATGCTTCAAAGCGCTATTGAAAACGAGGAGTATGAAAAAGCATCCAAAATACGGGATGAACTGAACAAGCGCAAATAATTTTCCTGAACATGACTTATTAATACTTAAAAGAAAATCCTGATGGGAATAAAACTTCGTTTAATACTGATGAATTTTTTCCAGTTCTTTGTATGGGGGGCCTGGCTCATTACCATCGGAACCTATTGTTTTAATGCCAAAGGATGGACAGGGGCCCAGTTTGGAGCAATTTTTTCTACCCTCGCAATTGCTTCAATCTTTATGCCGGCTCTTACCGGTATTATTGCCGACAAATGGATCAATACCGAAAAACTCTATGGTGCGCTGCACATTTTATATGGATGTGTACTCTTCTTTGTGCCTCAAGTCAATGATCCGGATACCCTGTACTACGTGATATTGCTGGCGATGATTTTTTACATGCCGACCATATCGCTATCTAACTCTATCTCCTATTCAATCTTAAAAAACAACAATTTTGATGTTGTAAAGGCATATCCTCCGATTCGGGTCTGGGGCACCATCGGCTTCATTATCGCCATGTGGTGCACCAATTTATCCGGCAGTAAGGCCAATGCCAACCAGTTCATTATTGGAGCAGTGGCAGCCATTGTTTTGGGTATCTATTCGTTTACTTTGCCCAAATGCCTCCCGCAGAAATCGATATCTAAAAACGCTTCCATTATGGAACAATTAGGTTTAGATGCGTTTAAACTGTTTTTAAATTACAAGATGGCATTATTCTTTATTTTTGCCATGTTCCTGGGTGCCGCATTGCAACTGACCAATATGTATGGCGATTCTTTCCTGGATGATTTCAGGAATATTCCGCAATATGCCGATTCATTTGTTGTAAAATACTCTACGATCATCATGTCGATCTCCCAGATGTCGGAGACCCTGTTTATCCTCACAATCCCTTTCTTCCTGCGGCGCTTTGGAATTAAAAAAGTGATGCTTTTCAGCATGATTGCCTGGGTACTCCGGTTTGGATTATTCTCTTTTGGAAATCCATCCGGCGGATTATGGATGATCATTTTGTCCTGTATCGTTTATGGCATGGCTTTCGATTTTTTCAATATTTCCGGGTCCTTATTTGTCGAAACCACAACCGATTCTAAAATAAGGTCGAGTGCACAGGGTCTTTTTATGATGATGACCAACGGTTTTGGGGCCTACTCAGGCAGCAAAATAAGCGGATTCATTATTGATAAATTTTACACACATCCCCAGGGTAAAGACTGGCATGGAATCTGGCTTGCTTTTGCAATCTATGCCTTGATTGTGGCGGTTGCATTTGCCATTCTGTTTAAACATAAACACGATCCCAAGGCAATAGCAGTGACCTCTCACTAAATTTACCTGCATTTATAATTCTTAATTTCTGATGAAGCAATACCTCGAACTGCTCGACAATGTACTGAAAAATGGTGTCAATAAATCCGACCGCACAGGTACCGGCACCATCAGTGTTTTTGGGTACCAAATGAGGTTCGATCTTCGGGAAAGCTTCCCATTGCTCACCACCAAGAAGCTGCACCTCCGCTCCATCATCCACGAATTGCTCTGGTTTCTGCAGGGTGCAACCAACACAAAATATCTCACCGACAATAAAGTGACCATCTGGAACGAATGGGCCGACAAGGATGGAAACCTGGGGCCCATTTATGGATACCAGTGGCGCTCGTGGCCAAAACCGGATGGCTCCCATGTTGACCAGGTCAGGCAGGTAGTCGATTCAATCCGTACAAATCCCGATTCGCGTCGACATATTGTCAGTGCCTGGAATGTGGGAGACCTGGATAAGATGGCTCTTCCGCCCTGTCACCTGCTGTTTCAGTTCTATGTGGCCAATGGTGAGCTTTCATGCCAGATGTACCAGCGAAGCTGTGATATTTTCCTTGGCGTCCCCTTTAACATCGCCTCCTATGCCCTGCTTACCTTGATGATGGCACAAGCTGCCGGGTTGAAAGCAGGTGATTTCATCCACACGCTGGGTGATGCACATATCTATCTCAACCATCTCGACCAGGCAAAATTGCAGCTTACACGGGAACCCATGCCATCACCACAGTTGAAAATCAATCCGGAAATAAGCAATATTGACGAGTTTCGGTTTGATGATTTTCAATTGATTAATTATCAGTCTCATCCGCATATCAAAGGGGATATCGCCATTTAAATCCGAAAAATGATCTCAATAATTGTCGCCATCGCTCAAAATATGGCCATCGGGAAAGATAACGATCTGCTGTGGCACATTCCCGCCGATCTGAAAAGATTCAAACAAATTACCAGCGGACATCCTGTCATCATGGGCAAACGAACCTGGGAATCTCTCCCCAGGCGTCCTTTGCCAAACCGACGGAATATTGTGATCACCGACCTGCCAGGCGAGAAGATCGAGGGGTGTGAAATGGCTTACTCCATCCATGAAGCGATCTCCCTGTGCGACCCTGAGGAGGAGAATTTTATCATTGGCGGCGCCTCAGTTTACCGCCAGTTTTTACCCCATGCCAGCCGGTTGTACCTCACGTTGGTTCACAAGTCCTTCGAGGCCGACGTCTTCTTCCCCGAAATCGATTTTTCACACTGGAAACTCATCTCAAAAGAGGATTTTCCATCGGATGAAACCAATGATTTCGACTATTCAAATGAGACCTACGAAAGATTGGGGTAATCAGGTTTTTCTCTTCTGCTTTTTGGCCGCAGGAAACAGGATGTTGTTTAGAATCAGCCTGTAACCGGGAGAATTAGGATGCAGGTTCAGATCTGTTGGCGGATCCCCTACAAGGTGCTGGTAATCTTCGGGATCATGACCGCCCAGGAAGGTCCAGGTTCCCTTGCCAAAATCACCGTGAATGTAACGTGCTTCGTTCAGCGACTTGGTCTCCCCAAGCAATAACACATTTGATTTAATGCACTTTTTATTGAATGCGGTCGTTTGCCCCATGAACCCATGGATCAGCGATTCATGGTCCTGGCACAACATGCTGGGAATCGGATCCCATTTGGCGGAAAAATCAAACAGGGTGAAGAAGTCGTTATCCCTGGTGATGCTTTTTGACCGGGTCTCTGTCACATCAATCGATGAAATTTCATACTGGTATGGATTGGTAACCAGGTTGAAGTTTTCAAAGGCAAAGCAATTGCCAAAATTTAGTTTGGATTGTGCAGCCTGATCAGGCGGGTCGCCGTCAAACATTACATCGCAGATGTCAATGCCTTCCGCTGAAAGAGCTACATCATAACTGTCAGGGGCCGAACACATAGAGAACAGATAACCGCCTCCCGCTACAAAATCCCTGATTTTTTTTGCCACCGCCAGTTTCATCTGCGAAACTTTCGAAAAACCCAGTTTCCTCGCACTCTCCTCCTGGGAGTTTACATCCTCCTGGTACCATGGAAACCCTTTATAGGCAGCCCAGAATTTTCCGTATTGACCTGAAAAATCCTCATGGTGAAGGTGGAGCCAGTCGTACATCGGAAGCAAGCCGGAGATGATCTCTTCGTCGTACAACACATCATATGGAATCTCCGCATAGGTAAGTACAAGCGTTACAGCATCATCCCAGGGTAATTTGTTTTTAGGCGAGTAAACGGCCACACGGGGGGGCTTATGGAGTTTAATGTTTTCCATATTTACCTGAGGATCAGAGATTTCCTCAAGAATGGCAGCTGCCTGTGCATCTGCAATCGTCTGGCAGGTAACCCCGCGAATGGTGCACTCCTCCTCAATTGGTTTTGCATACTGGAACATGAAACTACCGCCCCTGTAATTCAGAAGCCAGCTTACCTCCACATCTTTTTTTAAGACCCAGTAGGCGATACCATAGGCTTTCAGATGGTTTTTTTGGGATTCATCCATCGGGATCAGCAGATATGCTCCCAGTGCCGGCCTGAAAATGCAAAGGAGAAAGAAGATGATCAGGAATCCGGAAAAATTAAAACGGCGCATCTTGGTGCTCATCATCATTCATTTTTGACATTACGGTTCTTGTTCTCATTGAACCCTCAAACGATGAATTGGGTTGGATAGTATTGACGGGCCGAAAGTCCATTTCTGCATCCACGAATTTCGCATATTTCGAAACAAACCGTATCCTGACATCCGTAAGAGGGCCATTCCTGTTCTTTGCAATAATGATGTCTGCTACTCCGGCAGTAGAGTCGCCGCTTTCATCAACATCAATCTTGTAATATTCCGGACGGTAAATAAACAGTACCATATCGGCATCCTGTTCAATGGAGCCCGATTCACGCAAGTCGGAAAGTATCGGTTTAGCTGCAGCTGAGCGCTTTTCCGAAGCACGGCTTAGCTGCGACAAGGCAATTACGGGAACGTCCAGCTCTTTGGCCAGGGTTTTCAGCGCCCTTGAAATACTGCTGATCTCCTGTTCACGGTTGCCGCGGGTATCCTGGCTTCCCTGCATCAACTGCAGATAATCAACGATGATCATCTGAATGTCGTGATGGGCCTTTAATCTGCGGCATTTGGCCCGAAGGTCGAAAATGGAGAGTGCTGCAGTATCATCAATATAAAGAGGCGCTTCAATGAGGGGAGTGATCCTGGCATTGAGCTGGGCCCATTCATGGTCTTCCATGGTGCCCTTGCGAAGTTTCTCCTGCGGGATTTCAGTTTCACTCGACATTAACCTGGTAACCAGCTGAATGGAAGACATTTCAAGGGAGAACACTGCAATGGGTTTCTTGAAATCAACGGCAGCGTTACGTGCCATGGTAAGCGCAAAAGCGGTCTTACCCATCCCGGGGCGGGAGGCAATAATGATCAGGTCAGATTTTTGCCAGCCGGATGTGATCCTGTCAAGTTCGGTAAATCCTGATCCGACGCCCCGTAGCTTTCCCTCCTGGTTTCTTCCTGCACTGATCTCCTTGATTGCTTCTGCAATGATGGATTGCATGTTCATGTACGACTTGCCAATGCTGCCTTCACTGATGGAAAAGAGGCCGTTCTCAGCACGGTCGAGGAGATCGAAAACATCGGTGGTGTCTTCGTAAGCATCTTTGATAATTTCTGAAGAGACCCTGATCAGCTCCCGCTGGATAAATTTCTGAAGGATAATCCGGGAATGGAATTCAATGTTGGCAGTAGATGCAATGCGGTTGGTCAGCATCGTGATAAAGTAGGGTCCTCCTGCCACTTCAAGTTCTCCTGTTTTTCTCAACTCTTCCGTAACCGTAAGGATGTCAACCGGTTCGTTCTGGCCAAAAAGGCGCATGATAGCTGAAAAGATAATCTGGTGGCTCTCCTTATAGAATGCTTCCGGTTTAAGAACTTCGATGACTTCTGCAAGCCGGTTGCTTTCAAGCATCATTGCCCCAAGCACTGCCTCTTCAAGGTCCAGGGCTTGCGGGGGAATCTTCCCATGCTCAAAAACCACCTCGTTCAAACCGGTCTTGCTTCGGGTACGCTTCTTGAAATTTTTATCCTCCATGGGGCAAAAATAACGCTAATCCGGTTTGGTTTTTCTACCCCGGGCGTTTTTAGTTTTCAACATTCACCATTTTCGTTGCCTGCCAGGTCGGGTGAAGGTTTTTTGCCACGAAGGCACCAAGGCACGAAATTGTTGAATATAGGTAAATTGAAATTTCCACTTTGTGCATCCTAGTGCCTTTCTGCCTTGGTGGCAGTATTATTACAAGCAGAACGTCAATGCAATATGCACCCATTTATGCCACCAGCCATCGTGAAACTCAGGACTCAGCATGAATTGTTCAACATCCAGGCTGATGCCGTTGTATGTAAAGGTCAACCCCCCGCTTCCATGGAAAACCGCCCTGGATATCTGTCCGGAGGAGAGTGTGTAGGAGCTGGATTTGTTAAACAGACCGCCCTGCAGGGTGGCATCATAACCAACCAGCTCTCCGGAACCTTTCAGGAAGATGTAAAATTGTATATTTCTTAATCCTGCTTTTTGTAGCAGGGCTTTTTTAGCAAGGCCAAGGTTCGCAAAATAGGGGTTTAATAAACCTGCTCTTATCATTCCACCACCCGACAGGTTGGTCTGGAGCGTCCCAAGGGAGCCGTTTGCCGAGACAATGATTTCAACATTTCGACTGCTTAAGATACCTTGTTCAATCCCTGCTGAATAGTTCAGAACCAGGTCGTTCTGTATCTGGAACTCCCAGCCCAGCGGTTCATTGTTGGTTGGAACGGCATTGTGAAATGAGCGCTGTACCCATTCACCGTATGAATTTGGTCCGATAATTCCTGCATCCAGCTCACTGGTTTGCCTGAATTTATGGACAGAATCATTCGTGATTTTAAAACTCCCGATATAAAGATAGGCTGCGTAAGGTCTGTCGCCATATAAAATCCCGCCGGTTTTGGTGGTCGATGGGGTGAACATGTTCTGAACCAGTGATATGCCATAATAGTTCATCCCTGAACGATGATATGGCAGCAATATCCGGCTCACTGGATTTTTATTCAGTCCGGGGGTAATGAGTGCAATCTTGATCCCGTTGGTGTAAAAACGGTCGGTGTAATCAAGGATGTCATTGTCAAACCCGATTTTCAGAAAGGATTCTCGGCTGAGGGTAATGATGGACCGGGTTTTACCATAATCAGCCGGTGAAAAAAGATACTCGTTGCTTACCCTTTCATTTAGGTCAGGCTCGATTCCCTGTGAACGCAAATACTTCAGGCGGATAAGGAAAATGGAATCAGACCTTCTGATCTCCGGTCTGCCTGAACTGTCTGATGTGTCAATTACCGGGCTGTTCTTTCGTGTACTCCTTTTTTTTTTACTTCGGAGGGGCTCGTTCAAAATATCTGATTGTACCGTAGCAGATGAGGCCTTCCCCAGGCCGGCATGGGGAACTTCCAAATTGTATCTGGGTCGGGAATCTCCCTTGATGGTTTTAGGAGAATCTACAACCTTTTCACACTGAGTGAACAATAAAAGAAAAAAAAAGAAGATCAGCCCTTTTTTCATGTTGGTTGCAAAGGTAATCAATTACTGTTTTTTTTTTATCTTTACATATCCGTTCAAGAAATGAAGAAAATCCTCCTGTTGCTGGTGTTTTGTTTTGTGTCAGGCTTTGTCTGTGCACAAAAGACCTTGCTGGTTGAGAAAATCGGTTCGCCACGAAGGTATTTCTATCACACCGGCGACTATATAAAACTCAGGGTTTCAAAACAGGATACTTTGTTGAAAGGCAAGTTGTGGGCGATCCGCGACAGTAGTATATCAGTTTCAGAACTTCGTCCTTTTGATGTCAGGTTGGGGGAAATAGGTTCCGTTTACAAGCAATTCTCCTTCCCTAAAAAGTTTGGCAGGATTGTTGGCATCGGGGGTGTAGCCATTTTTGCCATTGTCACTTTCAATCACCTCATTAACAATGAACAGGTGTTCACACCCGACATGTTCATCATCTCCGGGTCAATGCTGGGCGCTGGTATTATATCCATCTCGCTGAGCCAGAAACGATGTAATACCGGCAAGGGCTGGAAAATCAAGGTGCTCGATGTCACTATAAACTGAAGGCGGGAAATAGATGCAGTTATCCCGCAATCATCTCCCTGATGATCCTGGTCATAAGTGGTTCTACAGCGCTGGCAGCATCAATTACATGTTTGTGGGTAATTTCAACAATCTTACCCGGAACACCAAGATCGGAAATAATCGAAACGGCAAAGCACTTTAATCCCATATGCCTGGCTGCTATTACTTCCGGAACAGTAGACATTCCCACGGCATCAGCCCCTATAACCCTGATGTAATGATACTCTGCCGGTGTTTCATAGGTAGGACCTGAAACGGCTGCATAGACACCCTTTTGCAATTTTATTCCGTGTTTCGCCGCAATTTCAAATGCCTTGGCAACAAGTGCAGCATCATACGCATTGCCCATATCAGGAAACCGTGTGCCAACTGCATCATCATTTTTACCAATCAGCGGGTTGTCCTTCATCAGGTTGATATGGTCGCTGATCACCATGATGTCGCCAACTTCAAAGTCGGGATTCACCCCACCACTGGCATTTGAAAGCACAAGCAGTTCGATGCCAAGGAACTTCATGACAACCACCGGAAAGGAGATCTCCTGCATCGTATATCCTTCATAGTAGTGAAACCTTCCCTGCATGGCCACAATGTTCTTTCCGCCCATGGTGCCAAAGATCAGCTGGCCATGATGCCCGGCAACGGTTGAAACTGGAAAGTTAGGAATATCTTCATAAGGCAGGGTATGCTGAATGGAAATTTCATTGACAAGACCGCCGAGGCCGGTGCCAAGGATGATGCCAACTTCAGGTTTGATGGAAATTTTGCTTTCCAGGTAATCAATCGTCTCTTTGATTTTTTTTAACATATCGCTCAATCTCGTTATCAAAATTTTCTCTGTCGGTCCCATGAAAGTCAATTGCCATGGGAACGCAAAATAACGGTAAATTTTTCAAATAAGAGCTAAGTTCCGGAGTTTTCAACCGCATCATGTCCTTTTCCGTAGTGACGATTACTTTTTTCTGGGTGGGCAGATCCTGGAACTTTTTCGAAATTTCCTCAATATCCCTGACAGTATATGCATGATGGTCAGCAAATTTCATCACAACCAGCTCGCTGCACATTCGTTCCAAATGCTCCCGCAATGGATAATCGTTTGCAATACCGGTGAACAGCAGAATATTGGTCGCCCTTGATGGGAAAGTCAGCTCCTGGTTACTGAAAACCAAAATCGGTTCTGAATAGGTGATGTATGAGAAAAATATCCTTTGATGGGCTGATGGCTTTAAATCTTCAATAATCCGCCGTCGTGTGATAGGCGAAAAAATCTTTGGCGTCTTTGTTACAATAATGATGTCGGCCCGGGATGCACCGGTGCGAAACTCGCGCAGTGTTCCCGATGGCAGAACCAGGTCGTCGGAGTAGGGAAGGTGGTAATCGGTCAGCAGGATCGATAATCCTGGCTTCACATAGCGGTGCTGAAAAGCGTCATCGAGGAGGATTACACCCAGGCTGGGAAAATGCTCAAGCAGGAGATTGATCCCCCGTCGTCGTTTTTCATCAACGGCAACCTTAACAGATGCGAATTTTTTATAAAATTGAAGTGGTTCGTCCCCGATGTCTGTCACTCCGGATTGCTCTGATGCTACAATGAAACCGCTGCTCTTCCTGCCATAGCCCCGGCTGAGGGTGGCAATCTGGAAACTTGAAGATAACAGCCTGATGAGGTATTCGATATGGGGGGTCTTTCCGGTACCCCCAACGGTTAGGTTGCCAACGGAAATCACTGGCCTGTCATATGTCCGGGAGGGCAGGATATGCAGGTCAAACAATAGATTCCTGGCATGCATGACCAAGCCATAACATAACGAAAAAGGGAACAATATAACCTGCAGGATACGTGTCATAATTGAACCTCCTAAATTAAGGAAAATTATTGCACGCCCATCATGCGCTTTTCTCTGGCAAGGTACGTTACATTTTTTAGAAGTTCAGAAATTCCGGCATCGGGATCCTTGGTTTTGACTACATAGTCTCTTGCTCCCGCTTCTATAAGCCTGTTGGCAAATTCCCGATCCTCAAAGTTGTCAAAAAACACAACCCCGCAGGATGGGGAAATGGCGAGAATCTGGTGTAAAAAATCAAAGCGCGAATGACACTCTATGAAAAAACCGGTAACCACAAAATCGGGAATCACCTTTTTCTGCATGCGGTAAAGGCACTCTTCTGCAGTGGGAAACGCATGGACATTCGTAAACCGGTTTCTCTCAAAGTTGAATTTAATAAGGTTCCTGTGTGCCGGATTTTTATCCACAACAAAAATCACTGATTTTTTCATATTCCCGTCAGGTTCAGATTAATTGTCAAAATTTGGAATTTTTACCCTCCCAATTCAATTTGTATGGTTTACTTTTTAACAATGTTATGAACACCCTGCGCCATCAGCACGATTTCGTGAGGTTTGAAACTGTTGTCACTGATGGTCAATATTATTGGTGAAAATGTGTACCTTTGAATTTTGAAATGGTACCGAAATGAAAATTGCCGCAGTTACTCAATACCTTGAATCCATCTCTCCGCTGCCTCTCCAAGAGGATTATGATAATTGCGGACTGCTGCTCGGGAACCCTGAAGCCGATATCACAAAAGCATTGTTGTGCCTTGATCTGACCCCTGAAGTGATGAACGAGGCTATACTAAGGCAATGCAACCTGATCATTTCACACCATCCTTTTATTTTCAAGGGGTTGAAAAAACTCACCAGGGGACTGCCGGAAACCACCATCCTTACTGAAGCAATCCGGAACGATGTTGCAATTTATGCCATTCATACAAACCTTGACAACACGCCTCACGGGTTGAATGCCTGGGTCCTTAACCAGCTGGGAATCACCAGGTATCGCATCCTGAGTCCCAAACGCGGGTTACTGGTTAAACTGGTTGTGTTTTGCCCGGTTGGCCAGGCAGAAGAAGTGAGAAAAGCCATGTTTGAGGCCGGGGCCGGTCAGATCGGCAATTATGATTGTTGCAGTTATAATTCATTGGGCGACGGCACCTTCCGGGCTTCCGACCTGGCTTCACCATTTGTTGGAGAAAAAAACACCCTCCATGTTGAACCAGAAACTAAAATTGAAGTTATTTTTCCACAATATCTTGAATCCGGGATATTAAAGGCTATGCTGGCGGCACATCCCTATGAAGAGGTTGCCTATGACCTGATTCCACTCAATAATGAACTGAAGGATGCAGGTGCGGGGCTCATAGGGGAACTGGACGAAACGTCTGACGAAGCCGCGTTCCTTCGTCTGGTCAAAAAAAACCTGGATATTCCCGTGGTAAGACACACCCCATTCCTGCTCAAACCATTGAAGAGGGTTGCATTGTGCACAGGTTCAGGAAGTTTTCTGATCAGGGAAGCAATCAGCGCAAAAGCCGATATTTTCCTTACCGCAGATTTGAAATACCACGATTTCTTTGATATGGAGAACAAGATCCTTCTCGCTGATATTGGCCATTATGAAAGTGAGCAAGGGGTAAAAGAATGGCTTTATGCTGCGCTTACAGAAAAATTTCCTAATTTTGCATTCCTTATTTCAGAAGTAAATACCAATCCTGTTCATTATTTATAAAAAAGAGTTTATGGCAAAAACACCAGGCAAGCCAATAGCTACCTCCAAACCGTCTAAATTAGCAAAGAAACCTGTTGCGAATGAGGCTGTTCCGGCAACACCCGAAGAAGCAAAAATTGAAGAGGTGATCGAAGAAAATGTTGTTGCAAAGGTTGCTCCCAAATCCAAACCGGAGGGTGGTGATGACAAGACCGAAATCACGATTGAAAAAAAATTAATCGCTCTTTATAGCTTGCAGCAGGTTGATTCACAGGTTGATAAAATCAGGATCATCCGAGGAGAACTGCCACTGGAGGTCCAGGACCTTGAAGATGAAATCGCCGGACTTGAAACACGGGTTGATAACCATATCCAGGAGACTTTGGCGATGGAGAAATCCATTGCGGAAAAGAAGACCTCTGTGAAGGATGCGATGGCATTGATAAAAAAATATGAAGATCAGCAAATGAACGTCCGCAATAACCGTGAGTACGATTCATTGACCAAGGAGATTGAATACCAGAATCTTGAAATTCAATTATCGGAAAAAAGGGGAAGGGAGTTCCAGGCAACTTTAGAGTTGAAAAAGGAAGAGATCGAAAGGTATCAGAAGTTGCTCCAGGATCGCAAAAATGACCTTGAAATTAAGCGCAATGAACTGGATGATATCATTGCCGAAACAGAGAAAGAAGAAAACGACCTGATCGTTAACTCTGATAATAACAAGCAATTTATTGAAGAACGACTGCTCACTGCCTACTCAAGGATCCGGAAAAATGCACGGAATGGACTTGCCGTAGTTCAGATTGAAAGGGATGCCTGCGGCGGTTGTTTCAATAAAATCCCACCGCAACATCAGCTCGATATCAGGATGCACAAAAAAATCATTGTTTGCGAATATTGCGGTCGTATCCTGGTTGATGATGGAATTGTGAACGCGATGCATTGATGTTCCCCGGAACAATCAATTGGAAGGCGCCATTGATCAGGGGAATCCTGGTAATTGGCGCCTTTTTATCGTTTTTCCCTCTTTCATTCTCCCAATTCACCTTCGACCAGAATTGCCGCCTGGCATATGAAGCTGTTATCTCTCTCAGATTCACAGAAGCACAACGACTGATCTCAACCGAAAAACAGGCGGCTCCGGATAATCTTCTGCCGGTTTATCTCGAAAACTATATTGATTACCTTACACTTGTGATCGGCGAGGAACAAAGTGTCTATAACCAGTTGAAGAACAGGAGAAATGAACGGCTGAGTGCACTGGAAAGCGCTGATAAACACTCTCCCTGGTACCGCTTCTGCCTGGGGGAGGTCCACCTTCAATGGGCATTGGCTCGACTTAAATTCGGAGATTATACCGGTGCCGCCTTTGAAATCCGCAAAGCATACAGTTTATTTTCTGAAAACAGGCTGAAATACCCTGCCTTTTTAATCAATAACGTTGGACTGGGAGTGGTCCATGTGATTGTAAGCCTGGTGCCCGACAACTACAAATGGCTCAGCTCAATTGTTGGAATGAGCGGTACGATGGAAGCCGGGTTAGGAGAAATTCGCAAAGTTGCCGAGTATGACGGCGCCGATAATATAACCAGGCTCTATAAAACCCAGGCATCCTTCTATCTTGCATTTCTGACATTGAACCTGCAGAAAAACAAAAAGGATGCAATTCAAATCCTGAATTTATTCAGAAACCAGTCCATCGGAAAACCACTTCTAAACAGTCCGCTCCTGATTTATGCCCGTTCAACCATTCTCATGAGGAATGGTTTCAACGATGACGCCTTGCAGGTGCTTCATGAGCGGATTCCGTCAGAAAACACATTTAATTTTGCATACCTCGATTACCTGGAGGGAATGGCAAGACTTAACAAGTTGGATTATAGTGCCTCTAGCTATTTTGAGCGGTTTATAAGCACTTTCCGGGGCCAGAACTATACCCGTTCCGCCTACCAAAAACTGGCCTGGATTGCAGTGTTAAAGGGCGATACCGGAATGTACAGGAAATTGATGCACCATGTCTTGCTATATGGGGCATCGGCCGTGGATGAAGATAAGCAGGCAGGGAATGAAGCGTTGAAAGGCATGTTGCCAAATGTCATCTTATTACGTGCAAGACTCCTGTTTGATGGCGGTTATTATAATCTGGCAATCGGGGAGATGTTAAATAATCAGGTCGCCTTGGTTGTCAGGTCAAAGCAGGACTTTATTGAATATACTTACCGCATGGGAAGGATCTACCATGAGACAGGGAATTTGATAAAAGCCATCCAAAATTATCAGAAAACAATCTTAAGGGGTAAAACCGAACCGTACTATTTTGCAGCCAGTGCAGCCTATCAGATGGGACTGCTTTATGAAAACAAGGGAGATTATATCAGGGCCGACAGCGCTTACCAGGTTTGCTTGTCCCTCAAACCGCCGGATTACAGAACCAGCCTTCACCAAAAGGCAAAGGCTGGTTTGAACAGGATAAAAAAAATGGTGCCTAAAACCTGAACCCAACCGTTGTGGAAACGGTATTTGTATAGTAACTGATGGAAGCGGGATTAACCAGGCTTGCATCATAAAGGTAGTAGTCCTGGGTCATCTTTGACCAGACATAGGTTACATCTGCAAAGAAATGTTTTGTCCGGTAACCTAAACCCCCGGAAACCTGGTAACGCTCGCCCCTGTTCAGACTTCCCTGGTATGGATTGCTGAAATATCCGATACCGCCACGGATACTGAAGTTTGAAACCCTCCATTCAGTTCCCACCCGGATGTTTCCCCACGATTTGTAATCAGATTTGATGGAACTGTTTACGTCACTGTAACTGTCATCAGATGAATGAAAACGGGCCTGTGAATAGTTGATGTATTCATAATCTGCACTGACAAGACCGAATTTTCCGATAATGAAGGCAATGCCACCCAATGCCTTGAAGGGTGTTGTTAAACTGTATCTGTAATTACCCAACGGCGAGGATTGAAACGAATCCCACCAGGCAGTATCAAAGGAGGATTGCATGCTGCTGTACCACTCATCGCGCATGCTTGGGTACCAGGTCGGGGTGTGTATGGCTGCACTGATCCTGAACCAGTCAACAGGTTTGCCGATGACGCCTAACTTGAAGTTAATACCGGTTCCCCTTGTGTGGAGGTTATACTGGTAGTTTAAGGACCGGAAGTTACGCAGTGTATCAACGGCCCTGGTTTCGCGATAGGTGCTGTTTTCGTAGTAGTTGATTGAAGGTACACCGAAGGTCATCCCGATAAAGAACCTGTCGGAAATGTTTGCCCCAACCGAAAAATCAGCCTCATTCATCGATCCGCGGGTTTCGATGGTTTTATCCTGGGTAACGCCGCCATGCGCTGCATCGCACCGGTATTGCATTAACAGTGAATCAAAATATACCAGGTTGGTGTTATAGGCAAGTCCGAGGTCGAAGGCAAGATCAGGCCTGTAAAAAGGGTTGTTGAAATCATTATTGAAGGCTTCCTGGGGGATGTTTTCGGAGTTCATGGTGTTTGCATAACTCTGCATCAATGAACTCTCCATGTTCAGGCCACGGACAGCGACCCTGTTGTTGAAGTCGTTCTGGCGGTTGATCCCAAAACCGATATTGATGGCTTTTACCGCGCTGGAGTTGGCTTTTTTATAGGGCTTTATGTTGAACACGACTCCAAAGTTGCCAATGCCACAATTAACCCGGTAATCAGTGGTGTTTGTCCCATTGTATTCCGAACTTGAATAACCGATGGTGGGAGCCAGGGTGAAACTCATTTCCGATGCTGAATATAATCCGAGACCAGCGGGATTTGTGGCTAAGGTTGAGAAATCTGCGCCAACGGCTCCAAATGCTCCGCCCAATCCGTTGAACCTGGCTGTACCGCTGTAAAAGACCCGGGAAAAGCGAAGCGCATCCTCAGGGGTCTGTGCCTGGATAAAAGAGTACCCCTGGGTGAATAGCAGGATGATCATGAATATCTTCTTCATGTTGGTCAATGTTAAGTGTTTGAACTAGATTACCTGCGTCTTCCGCCTCCGCTGCTGCTGCCGCCGCCTGATGATCCTCCACTGCCTCCTGACCTTGAGGGTGCTGAGTAGCTGCCACTGTTGCCTGAGTTCGAAGGTGTTGAGTAGGAGCCACTTCCACTTGAGCGTGTGGGCGCTGAATAGGAGCCACCATTGTCGGAACGTGTGGGTGTGGAGTAATTTGAATTCGTGCGCGACGGGGAGCTGTATCCTGATGATCCTGACCGGGTTGGCGTGCTGTATGATCTGCTGTTGTTACCGGGTGAAGAGTTTTGCCTGGTGCCGGTACCATATGTTCCAGAGCTGGTCCTGGTTTCGGTGTTTTGGTTTGTGACCCTGGTCCCGGGGTTTTGTGATCTGGGTGCAAGGTATTCCTGGCTCGATTTAGGCTGCCTGTAGGCTGGTGATGAGTAGCTTTGCGCTGATCCTGACCGCTGAACCTGGCTCGCATTTTCCGGTCTTGTATACCTTGGGGAGGGCTGCTGCCGGGTTGACTGACTTCTGCCCTGTTCGCCTCCACCTTGCCTGGTGGTACGCTGATATCCGGGTTGTCTCTCGCTTGAAGGACGGGTGTACCTGTATTTTTCCTGGCTGGCTGGCTGTGTGCGTGAAGATGACCGTGCTTGCCCCTGAACTGAACCGCTCCTGTTGTACGTAGCGATACCAGTATTTGTCCTGTTGCGGCCATAAGGGGTGTAGGTACCTGGCCGAACATCTCTAACGCTCCTTGATGAGCCTAAATCAGTACGGTAAGATGCATGACGCGAACCATAGTAACCGTTGTAAGTATTATATGGGGTATACCAGTCATTGTAACCGTAACCATAGCCGTAGCAATAGCAACATGGACTGTACCATGGGTTGTATCCGCCATAATAAGGGTAACCCCATCCATAATATCCACCATAATAGGGATAACCCCAGCCATAATCCCATCCCCAGGTTGAATATGGATAGCCCCATCCCATACCATAAGAGAAGGAAGAGCCGTAATATCCCCCATAACCGGAGCCATATCCTAAATAGATATTGACATTGGGATCATTGCCCGACTGGTTGCCATAGGAAGCGTTTCCGCCGGCGTAGGAATCATCAAAATAGCCCACCGTTGTGTCTTTGTTGCTGAAACGGTCGATCCTGCTTGAGTAGGAGTAGTCATTATAATCATCTTCAAGGGTTGAAGAAGCAGGTTTCTGGGCCTTTGCTTTATCGGGGGAGGTGATAACTTGTGCACCCTGGGCCGTTGAAGCTGAAACAACCTGAGCTTTTTCATGACGGGAGGATGAACTGTAAACATCATCATCAACATAGGCGGTTGATTGCTTCTGGGAAGTGCAGGCGCTGATTGACAGAGCAATGAGCGCGATAATCCATGCTGAGTTTTTCATAAGGCGATCTCTTTTAAATATCTTCGGTGGTGTTTGCATCTGCAGGAACGGGATAATTTCGTATTTTTGCCCATGCAAAATGCGACACGAAAATTAACAAATCTCATACCAAACTTATAAAATGGCTAAAGATTTTCCTTCAAGGGCAGAAAATTATTCCCAATGGTACAACGACCTGGTTATTAAAGCCGATCTGGCTGAAAATTCAGCAGTACGGGGATGTATGGTCATCAAACCATATGGATATGCCATCTGGGAGCGGATTCAGGCGGTTCTCGACAAGAAATTCAAGGATACCGGGCATTCGAATGCCTATTTCCCGATTTTCATTCCGAAATCCTTTTTCAGTAAAGAGGCAAGTCATGTGGAGGGATTTGCCAAGGAGTGCGCTGTCGTAACGCATTACCGTTTAAAGAATTCGCCGGATGGTAAAGGAATTGTGGTGGATGAGGATGCAAAACTCGAAGAGGAGCTGATTGTTCGCCCCACCTCTGAGACGATCATCTGGGACACCTACCGTAACTGGATCAAATCTTACCGTGATCTCCCGATCATGATCAACCAGTGGGCCAACGTAGTTCGCTGGGAGATGCGTACCCGCCTGTTCCTCAGGACTACGGAATTTCTGTGGCAGGAGGGGCATACAGCTCATGCAACCAGTGCCGAAGCGGTAACAGAGGCTAAAACCATGTTAAATGTTTATGCCGATTTTGCGGAGAACTGGATGGCCATTCCTGTAATCAAAGGCACAAAGTCACCTGCAGAACGGTTTGCCGGCGCCATTGATACTTACGCCATTGAAGCATTGATGCAGGATGGTAAAGCTTTGCAGGCTGGAACTTCCCACTTTCTTGGACAGAATTTTGCAAAGGCTTTTGATGTAAAGTACCTCAACCGGGATAACCAGCTTGACTATGTCTGGGCAACTTCGTGGGGTGTCTCCACCCGGCTCATGGGGGCGCTGATCATGTCGCACTCAGATGACCATGGACTGGTTCTTCCTCCAAAACTGGCGCCTATCCAGGTGGCTATCGTGCCTGTTTTTAAAACGGAGGAGCAGCTTGCCCTGATCACAGCAACGGTATTGCCTGTTAAACAGGCCCTTGAAGCGAGGGGGATCACCGTGAAATACGATGACCGCGACACTCATAAACCGGGTTGGAAGTTTTCGGAGTATGAATTCAAGGGAGTTCCTGTCAGGATTACCATTGGTCCGCGCGACATTGAACAGGGAACTGTTGAAGTTGCCCGCAGGGATACGCTAGAGAAGGAGGTTCTGCAGATCACCGACATTGACAACAAGGTTGCGCATCTGCTTGATCAGATACAGAAGAACCTTTATGACCGTGCTCTTTCATTCCGCGAAAACAACACCTTCAGGGTTGATTCATGGGATGAATTCAAAAAGGTGCTGGATGACAAAGGTGGGTTTATCTCTGCCCACTGGGATGGAACTGCAGAAACTGAAGAGAAGATCAAAGAGGAGACGAAAGCTACCATCAGGGTGATTCCGATTGACAACCCGGAAGAGATGGGGCATTGCGTCTATTCCGGAAAACCTTCCACACAAAGAGTGTTGTTTGCGAGGGCATATTAACAGAACCTCCTGTCAATAGGGAATCAGTTTTCCTGATCCGTTTATTGTGCTCTTAATCTCCTCAGGATCACCGGAATAATAGATATTTCCGATCGAGTTGATTGTGGCTCCCAAAGAATGTTTGGCATTTACATAGCAGTCGTTTGAACCGCTGTTCGTTACAAAGGTGTACCCGGTTTTGAGCCCTTTTAACTGGAGCAAACCATAATCACCTGCAAAAACGCTGCTGATATTGCAGATGCCATTCAAAATGAGGGTGGCGGTTCCCATATGCTGGATGAAATAGCCGTCGCCGATATGGACCTTCAGGTCGATGGTACCGCATCCGCCCCACATGTCAATTTTCAGATATCCATTACGCAGGGTATCGGTGCAGGTGATGTTACCGGATGATTCATAATGGATTTTCAGCAGGTTTCTCACCGAAATGTAGACATTGACAGGTTTGGAGTAACTCCTGAGCCAGTTGCATTTGTTGGTGTTCCGCAAAATAAGTTCTCTTCCCGACAGTTCGGTGACGATGCCACTGGCAATGTTCTCCCCGGTTTCGACCGACACCTTGTTGATTGAATCCTGCTTCAGGATGATGTTCATATAATCAAAGACCCGGATGCTGTCGAAGTCGGAGATATGCCTGTCTTGCATAACTATCTGACCTGTTGATGATACACAATTTCCACCGTCCTTGGTGCATGAGTTGAGCAACATCAGCGGTACACCGGCAACCAGCCATATCAACCTGACAAGATTCTTCATCGAACAGTCTTTTTTCCATAAACAACGTCAAAGCGGTACCCGAGTCCCCAACCAATGTAATCAGCCCTGCCCCAGTGGACCTTGATCATGACGGCAGCATAGAGGTTTTTGGAGAATCCGTACTGAACGGAGATTTTTTCATAGAGCGGGCCGTTGCTCTTTTCTTTTCCGCCAAGATAACATCCCAGGTTAAACAGGAAACCGAGTTTGGCCATGACGAGCTGGTAAGCTCCGTTAACTCCTGGCCGGAGGATACTCATTTTATTGGTTACTGCCACTCCCTGCTTTTCAAGGGTGGTAATTTGTGATGGGTCGTAGGAACAGTCGAGCCCGAGGCCGAACTTGCTTTTAGGACTAACGGGAAGGAATGCGTTTGCGTAAAGGTGGGTTATCCAATAATTCTTGCCATACACGGCCTGCATGTTTTTATACCCTGCAAATGCCCCAATGCTGAGGTCCATCGAGTGTCTGATGATGGCCGAGAAAGGTTTTGTAGGGGCGTAGAAGCGATCATCGATGTTCTGATTCTCCTTAAACGGGCGATAGGCGATTCCCAGGTTAACCAGCATCATGTTGATGCCGTAGTTGGGAAGTTTCAGGGATCCGTTTGAAAAATGCTGAAGCCCTAAACCACCGGTGATGCTGAGGTAATAATTGACCTTGTAACGTGCTTCAAACATCAGGTTGACTGCTGCATTCAGGTGGGATCCAATAGCCAGATTCGTGTAATTGGTGATCCGGTTGAAAGGCTTGGTGATGTACCCAATTCCAAGCGCAAGGCGAAAACCGGCAGTAAGCCGTTCTGTTTTATATAAAGGGAAGTTGATAAAGGGCATCACGGCGAGGGCGCTTCCAAGTGACGGATTATTGCCCAAACCGGAATAGAGCATGGTAACGCCGATGAGTGGATAGTTGTAATCGCGTTCCCACTGGTGTTTGCCATAGGTCAGCTTCTGGACGGCAATTTCAAAAGCCGGGAAGTGGGCGTTGAACAGTTCCAGTTCAAGATGTTGCGCATATAGAAACCCATAATGTACTTTCCCTTCAATGACCAGGTTGGATGATATCAGCTTATGCTCAAATTGCGCATTGGCTGAGGTAGATTGGACAATGAATGCCAGGATAATACCCAGGAATTTAAAAAATGCAAAACGCTTTGTTACAAAAGGATTCAAGTAGTTTTTAAATGTGAAATGAATGACAAATTTAGGACGAATTGTTTGTTTTCTGATACATTAGGGCAGATGATCGGTTAATTAATAACGCAGCAGGAATGAAATGCTTATTTTTGCCTAAAATATATTTCATGGAAGAAAAAGTTGCGGCATTCAAGAGGTTGCTGGAAATCATGGATGAACTCAGGGAAAAGTGTCCTTGGGACCGGAAACAGACCATCGCATCATTGAGGTATTTAACGATTGAGGAGACCTATGAACTCTCGGAATCGATCCTGCAAAACGATATGGATTCGCTGAAGAAAGAGTTGGGCGACCTGATGCTTCACCTGGTGTTTTATTCAAAAATAGCTTCGGAAAAAAGTGCATTTGATATCAAAGACGTACTTGAAAGCATAACTGAAAAGCTGATTCACCGGCATCCGCATATTTTTGGGGATGTTGTGGTCAAGGATGCCAAAGAGGTGCACGACAACTGGGAGCGGATCAAACTGAAGGAGAAGGGCAACAAATCGGTGCTTTCGGGTGTTCCGACAGGACTTCCCGCTATGGTAAAAGCTTACCGTATCCAGGAGAAGGCGAGCGGTGTTGGCTTTGACTGGGAAAAGCCGGAGCAGGTTTGGGATAAGGTGTTGGAGGAGTTAAACGAACTCAAAGAGATGGTTGAGACCGGTGCAGCGCAAAAGAGGAGGGAGGACGAACTCGGTGATCTCATCTTTGCCGTGATTAACTATGCACGTTTCATTGATGTTAATCCTGAGGATGCGCTGGAGCGGACCAACAGGAAGTTCATGAAACGCTTCAGATATCTTGAAGACCGGGCCAGGGAGCTGAACCGGCCTTTGCATGAGATGACACTTGCAGAGATGGATGTATTCTGGAATGAAGCAAAAAGTAACGATTGAGTCCTTTCATGCCTGGTTTCCATGGGTTGGACTACTGGCCATAACCGTGATCCGTTTCCTCTTCCTGGAATCGAATGATGTGGCCATGGATGAGCCTTTTACGGTGTTTAACGCCCAGGCTGACCTTCATACCTTGTTTGGCATCTTTCCCACAGAGAACAACCCCCCGTTGTATTTCCTGTTGATGCATTTTTGGGTCATGGTGTTCGGGATTTCACCTTTTGCAATCAGGTTCCTGTCTTGTATTTTCAGCATCCTGACAGCTGTGATGCTTTATAAAACCGGGAAAACATTCTTTTCAAGACAGGTTGGTTTTTTTGCAGCAGCCATCTTTACCTTGTCTGACTACCACCAGCTTTTTGCCCATGAAGCCCGGGTTTATGCGCTGTTCGGTTTGTTAACCGTGACCTCCATGTACTTGTTTCTCTCCCTGTCATCCGGGAAGGGGAGGTGGAAGTATATGCTCCTGCTTTCACTGGTTAATGTTCTGTTGATATACGCCCATTTTTTTGGGTTTTTTATTTTCCTGATCCAGGGATTATCATCGTTTTTTATAGGGGAGTACCGGAGAACCACCCTGAAGTGGTTCGCGGGAGCTGCAGCGCTTAGCCTGATTGCCTATATTCCCTATTTCCCGATACTGTTCTCACGTTTTTTTCAATCAGCTGGGCAGGGAACCTGGGTTCAGCCACCGGTTATTTCCGACCTCTACACCATGGTTTGGAGATACCTGAATGCCCCGGTTGTAACCGTGATGGTGTTGTGCATTTTAGCCGGAGCCGCTGTCATATATGTTTTACGACGAGTGAAAGGAACGGTGCATGCTTCCCCGGCGAATATTGCAGTGATTGTCTGGTTTACAGTGCCTTACCTGCTGATGTTCCTGGTTTCCTATCGCATCCCGATGTTCCTCGACAGGTATACAGTCTTTATTTCAGTGGGATTCTACCTGCTGGTCGCCATTGCATTGTCATCAATGGTCCGGCAAGTAAAACCGCTGATCATCGTGATGGCTGTTTTCCTGGCGATCATGGCAGTGACCTTTCATCCAAAGGTGTATAATAAAAGGAGATTGAAAGAGGCGGTTTCGTATATCTCTGCAAACCAAGGGCCCGGGACGAGTGTCATTGTCTCTCCTTCCTGGCTTTCGCTGGGGTTTGCTTATCATCACAACCAGCGGATGTTCAAAGATTACCAGAACCTGCCTCTATTATTGAACAAGGAGTCAGTTTTTCCGGCAAATAAACTTAAAGATTTGGATACCAACAAGCTGGGTGAATCCGACAGGGTGCTTTTATTTGAAGAGTGGCTCTCCCTGACCGATCCGGGGCAAACGACGATCAATTATCTGAACAGGAAATTCCGGCACGAGCGAACCACCTCATTTTACCAGAATTTCAATGTCCACGAATATAAAAAATAAGAGGTTGCCTGTGCATCAAAACTGATCACGGGCAACCTCTTACAAGGTAAATTGCAATTTTTAGTGCTTGCTGAGGTAATCAGCTACGCCTTCGGCGGTAGCTTTCATACCGGCATCACCTTTATGCCAATTCGCAGGGCAAACTTCACCGTTTTCTTCGAAAAACTGCAGTGCATCTACCATCCTGAGGGCTTCTTCAACACTTCTGCCAAGGGGAAGATCATTTACCACCTGGTGGCGGACAATGCCTTGCTTGTCAATGAGGAAAAGTCCGCGGAAAGCAACTGGACCGCCTTCGAACTCCATGATGCCGTCTTCGGTGTAAACATATTCTCCGGCGAGAACATCAAAGTTTGCGGAGATGGTCTTGGAGAGGTCAGAAACGATGGGGAATTTCACGCCTTTGATTCCGCCATTTTTAAGTTCGGTGTTCAACCATGCCCAGTGAGAAAATTTTGAATCGACGGAACATCCTACAACTGCCACATTTCTTGCCTCGAATTCAGCCAGTTTGTCCTGGAATGCAATGATTTCGGTAGGGCAAACAAAGGTAAAATCCAGGGGGTAAAAGAAGAAGACTACATGCTTCTTGCCGATGTACTGTGCAAGCGAGAATTTGTCGACAAATTCACCGCCATTGATAACGGCTTCTGCTTCAAAAAGAGGAGCCTTTTTTCCAACTAATACTGCCATAATTATGATGTTTAAGGTTAATTGTTTTTTTTTTGCAAAGATAGTGATTATTTAGAAGGAGTATAGATTGCAGGGGGATAGTTATTGATTATTTATTTTGATTAAGCTCAATTGTCCCGATAAATTATGGGCTGAATATTATGCGTTTGATACATAATTGAATAAGCACTATTATCAATTGTCTCGGCCTTAAGCCCGAAATAAACAATTAATTCCCGAAATCCTGGCTCTCTATTTTGGGCTAAAGCCCATTATGTCAATACTTTGCCATCATCCTCGGCCAGAAGGCCGGGGCAATTGATATGGGTATAATCGCCTTCAATAAAATTATTTAATGTCTTTAAAGTCGAATTCGATGGGTTTATTGGCCCTGAAATCAAAGAGGGTGAGCTTGCGGATTTCGTAGTAATTCTGCCAGTAAGTCTGGAGGGCGCCATAATAAGATTTTTCAGCGTTATCTGTGGCAATTTGGGCGCTGTTCAGGTCAAGAATGCTGTTGATTTTTCCGATCAGGTAGCGGCCTTTGATGACCTCAAAGCTTTTTCTTGCTACGGTATCCGATTTTGCCGCAATCCGCACCTGGTTTTTCTGCATGTTGAACTGTACCGCTTTGAGGTATACCGTTTGTTTGAAATCGATGCTCTCCTGTTCAACTGAGTTTTTCACAACTTCATCTTCCGACTGGGCCATCTTAATTTTCCCATGCGACACTCCCCAGTCGAGGATGGGTATGGTCAGGTCAACTGAAAGCATTCGGTTGTCGAGTGGTTTAATATAGGAATCAGGGATGGTGGTCCCCGATTTCGTAAGCCCCACTTCAACATGCACATTCGCATCAAAACGTTTGTCCATTTTGGCGATATTTACCTGGCGTGCAGCTTCCAGTAATCTCCTTTTATAATCAAGCGATGTGGAAGAGTATTCTACTGCAAGGTTTACGGATGTGGCAGGATCGATGCTGAAAAAGCCAATTTCGGCTGGGGCGACAAGCCGTATCCGGGCTGTATCCTGAAGCCGAAGATAAGATTTAAGGCGGAACTGTGCATTTTCAAGATTCAGGTTGGCATTTTCGACAGCGGCCTGTTCTTTGAGAAAGTTGAGTTCCATTTGCAGCAGGTCGTTTTCAGCGATCTTCCCAAGTTGAAACCTGCCTTTGGCGATCCGGTACATGGTGTCGTAGTTGGAAAGATTAACCAACGCAATCTTCTGCTCCACCTGCGCCTGCAGGAGTGTGAAGAAGTGGTTAATGGTGTTCAGTGAGATATCTTCCACCTCTTCAAGGTATCTTCTTTTTGCCTGTGAGTACTTCAAGGGCTGGATTTTCCTGTCCCACCTGAAACTGTTATATGTAAAGAGGGGTTGATTAAAAACAACATTCACCGGCACACTTAAAAAAGGGTAGGGGTTATCTCCGGCCTGGTTCCAGGTACCTTCCAGAGAGGAGTTGAGCGAGATGGTACCACCGGTGATCCCTATTTGCTGGGTGAGTCCCAATGCCATGTTCGAGCTGAAGTATTGTGAGCGGACATACGATATTTTTCCGGTGCTGTCCTGGTAGGTTGAGAAACCCTGCTTCAGATTGGGAAGGTTTGAGGTGAGTCCGAGGGCTGGAAGGTTGGATGCCCGAAAGGACCTGAATTCCCAGTAGCTTGTCCTGAATTTCTGCTTTGTATTCAACGCATCAGGCGAGTTGGCTTTGGCAATTTCGATGGCCTCGTTGAGTGTTAAGTGGCGTACATTTCCCTGGCCGGAGGCAAGGATCGTGCAGCCGAAAAACATGGTGAGAAGTATAATGACAAACTGTTTCATCATTCTTAATTGTTGACTATTCATGACGGAGCGATTCAACGGGATCCTGGCGGGCTGCACGTTGCGAAGGCATGTAGCCGAAAATAATCCCAACCGAAGCAGAAACGCCAAAAGAGACCAAAACTGACAACGGGGAGACTATGGTAACAATATCCGTGACCGATGAGATGATCCTGGAAAGCACAAGACCCAGGATGATCCCGATCAAACCTCCGGTCAGGCTGAGCAGGGTGGCTTCCATCAAAAACTGAAGAACGATGTCGCGCTTGGTAGCTCCAATGGCCTGGCGTATCCCGATCTCCTTGATACGTTCCATCACAGAGGCAAGCATGATGTTCATAATGCCTATTCCGCCAACCAGCAAGGAGATGCTTGCGATGGCGCCAAGCACGATGTTAAAGACATCCTTGGCCCGTTGTTCCTGTTTTAAAAGCAGTTCCGGCACAATGATGTCCACGTCGTCCATGCCAGCATGGCGCCGGAGCATCATTTTTTTAAGGATTTCGACGGTTGGAGTTATCTGGCTGCTCTCCTTTACCTGCACCACGATCTTGTCGATCTGGTTACCGCTATTCCCATCCTGGCCAGATGACTCAGTGACCATGAAGGAATTTTCATCGATCTGGGATTGACTTCCATGAAGGGAGGCGGCTGTAATCACTGACCGGTCTTTGTATCGCCGGAGAATCGTTTGGATAGGGGTGTAGATCGTGTTGTTATAGTCTGACACCCCGAGTTTATCAATGCTGGCCTGGCTGATTTCCCTCTTTTTTAACACTCCGATGATCTTCAGCCAGATCTGTCCGCATTTGATATCTTTCCCGACCGCATTTTCAGTTGGAAAAAATTTCGACTTAATGATCGGCCCGATGATGCAGACAGATTTTCCGTCTTTGAGTTGTTCTTCATTGAACATTTGGCCTTCTTGCAGTTCCAAGGCAAAAACATGGAAAAAATCGGGTGTGACACCTGCGGCTTTGGCAAATATTTTAACCCCATCCTTCACGATATCAGTTTCATAGATGACTTCAGGGCTTACCTTGGAAACGGTCGGGATGATGGTTTTGATGGCAATGGCATCTGCCAGATTCAACCCCGGTGAGTATTTACCTTTTTCACTGTTATCAGACTGTTGGGTGGATTGAGCATTTTCATCACCTGACTTGGAGGAGGCGCCATTTTGTTTTTCAGGTTTTGGGGCAATCAGGATGTTGTTGACCCCTACCAGTTTCATCTGATCGAGGATCACCTTTTTTGCTCCATTGCCGATGGCCATCATGGTGATCACTGCCGCCACACCGAATATAATGCCCAGGGCTGTCAGAATAGATCGGAATTTATTCAAAAAAACAGCTTCCAGCGCGATGTTGAAGATATATTTATAACGTTCAAGCATACCGGGAATTTTCGATTTTATGAGTTGGAATTAACGATTGATGCCTGAACCGCTATTTTTTCAGCATGGGAGGCGGTGGATCCCGGAGTTTTCCCTGGTCTTTGACGGCAGACTTCGTATCTTTCACAGGGAGTGGTTTTTCCTTGTACTTTTCAATGACATCTTTGGGAAGTGTTTCGAGACTTAATTTTTCGGCTTTTTCGGGCGGGACAAGTAAAACGATATCATCTGCCTGGAGACCTGCTTTGATAATGATTTCATTTTCATTGGACTGGCCGACAATCACCTGCTGGCGGGTCACCGAGTTGCCATCCTTTTTATAGACAAAGGTTACGGAATCGTTGTTGAAGATCGATTCTATCGGGATGAACAGGACATTTTCGACAACATTTGTAAGGATTTTGTTCTTTGTTGTCATGGCAGGTCTCAGTATTGAATCAACCTCTTTCAAAACGATTTTCACCTCGTAAACTTTTGCATTTGAGTTCTGTTGCTGCTCCCCAATGTTTGCGACTTCGGTAACCGTTCCGGTGAATTTCTTTTCAGGGAAAGCATCGATGCCGATTTGCACTTTCTGTCCTACCTTAACTTTACTGATGTCAATTTCGTTGATATAGGTTTTGGATATCATCTCGGACAGGTCGGGGAGTTCGGCTACAATGTTGTCCCATGTATTCATCATGGCATTGACCCCCATCTTGCTGCCGTCGTAGTTGCGTTTATAAATGACCATCCCGGCTTTTGGGGCATGAATGGTCATCTGTTTCAGCACGTCGTGCATCTGTTCCAGTTTGCGTTGTCCCTGGTTGTATGAGGTGGTAACCTCCTGCATGGTTGCGACCGCTTTCTGAAAGCGTAGTTTGTAATTTTTCTCAGTTTGTTCGAGGGTGCGCTGTGATTTTTCGAGTTCCATTTCGACCTGCCTGATAGTGGCTGGCGGTTCATATTTAGACTGTTCGAGGGTGATTTTTTTCTCTTCCAGTGAAAATTTGAGGTTGATAAGATCGTCGCGCAGGGCGCGTAACTCAAGGGAGGTATCGAGTCGGGTTTTGGTAAGCGAAGTTTCCAGTTTCTCCTGGTTCAGCTCTTCATCCTTGATTTTATTGGTGGTTTCAGAGGGGTCAAGTTGGGCGACATACTGCCCTGAGTCCACCACCGTACCATCAGGGATAATATCCTGAATTTTCACATTCCATATCCGGAAAAGTTGTCCAAGCGCTGCAGGCCCGTTGATTTTATCAGAGCTTTTAGCAATGAGTTCACCTGTAGTGGTAACTTCAATGGGGAAACTACCCTTTTTGACCGTTGCAGTGATCTGCTGACCCTGTTTATCCTTTCCAAAGATGAAATAAGCGATAATCGCCAGGAGTAGTACTGAGGCGATCAGGTAAATGTACTTTTTCCGGGTCATGCTGAATATGTTTTGATCAACTGTTAGACATCGATATTGGCATATTTTGAGTTCTTCTCGATGAATTCTCTCCTGGGCGGAACATCATCTCCCATCAACATGGAGAAGATTCTGTCTGCCTCCGTTCCGTTTTCAATGGCCACCTGCCTCAGCGTCCGGAACTCGGGATCCATGGTGGTGCTCCAGAGTTGTTCGGCATTCATTTCACCAAGACCTTTGTACCGTTGAATGTGAACGGCGTTTTCCTTGCCGTTACTCAGTTCTGCAACAATCTGCTGGCGCTCTTCTTCCGTCCAGCAATAGCGTTGTGTCGTTCCCCTCTTGATCAGGTACAAGGGTGGTGTGGCAATATATACATGTCCGTTTTCGATCAGCTCTTTCATGTAACGGAAAAAGAATGTCAGGATAAGGGTAGCGATATGGCTTCCGTCCACATCGGCATCGGTCATGATGACTATTTTATGATAACGAAGCTTTTCGAGATTTAGTGCCTTGCTGTCCTCTTCTGTTCCGATGGTGACCCCAAGGGCGGTGAAGATATTTTTGATCTCCTCGCTGTCAAAGATTTTATAGGCCATTGCCTTTTCAACGTTGAGGATCTTTCCACGCAAAGGCAGGATGGCCTGGAAGCGCCTGTCGCGGCCCTGTTTGGCTGTACCGCCTGCAGAGTCTCCCTCGACGAGGTAAATTTCGCACTGGGCCGGATCGTTCTCGGAGCAGTCAGATAATTTACCAGGCAAGCCTGAGCCGGAAAGGACATTTTTACGCTGAACCAGTTCGCGGGCTTTTCTTGCAGCATGACGCGCTGTGGCAGCAAGGATAACTTTATTTACGATGGTTCTCGCCTCTTTTGGGTGTTCTTCGAGGTAGTTGGAGAGCATTTCACTGGCCAGCTGATCCACCACACCCATCACTTCATTGTTGCCAAGTTTGGTTTTGGTTTGTCCTTCAAACTGGGGTTCCTGGACTTTCACAGAGATGATCGCAGTGAGGCCTTCACGGAAGTCGTCGCCATTGATGTCGAATTTTAATTTCGCAAGCATCCCGGTTTTGTCGGCATAGCTTTTCAGGGTACGGGTAAGCGCCCTTCTGAAACCTGCAAGGTGGGTTCCTCCTTCATGGGTGTTGATGTTGTTCACATAGGCATGAATGTTCTCGGTAAAGGAGGTATTGTACTGCATGGCAATTTCCAGCGGGATGTTGTTGCGCTCGCCTTCCATGCAAATTGGATCGGGGATGAGTTTCTCGCGGTTTGCATCGAGGTAGTTGATGAAATCACTCAGGCCGTCTTTGGAGAAAAAAGTATTGGTGATGAAATTCCCGTTTTCATCACGGTCACGTTCATCGGTGATAATCAGCGTGATTCCTTTATTAAGGTAGGCAAGTTCGCGCAGACGTGAGCAGAGGATCTCATATTCAAATTTTTCAACCATGAAGATGGAGTTGTCCGACTTGAATGTCACTTCTGTTCCGTTGTGCTCAGTTTCGCCAATAACTTTGACCGGGTAGAGTGGTTTACCAAATGCATACTCCTGTTGAAAGATTTGTCCGCCACGCTTTACCACAACTTTGAGGAGGGAGGAGAGTGCGTTCACCACAGAGACACCTACGCCATGGAGACCACCGGAGACTTTATAGGTATCTTTGTCAAACTTTCCGCCGGCATGAAGGACGGTCATGACCACTTCGAGTGCCGACCGTTTCTCTTTTTCGTGATAGTCGGTCGGAATTCCACGACCATTATCAGTAACTCTGATTGAATTATCTTCAAGGATGGTAACTTCAATTCGGTTGCAATAGCCGGCAAGAGCTTCGTCAATTGAGTTGTCAACTACTTCATATACAAGGTGGTGAAGACCCTTAACGTTGATGTCACCAATGTACATTGCAGGGCGTTTGCGAACAGCTTCCAATCCTTCCAGCACCTGAATGTTATCAGCCGTGTAACTCTGGCTGGCAATTTCTTTTTCTACATCTGTCATAATCAATATGTTATAATAGGAATACTATAAAGCAAAGGTACAAATTTTTCCGTTACCGGAAGGCAGGTATTGAATAGTAAAATCAAGGATTTTATTAACAATCGGAGGTTAAAAAAGGAGCAGCTTTTCAAGGATTACGTCAGCCGAATTACCCAATCCAAAAGCATTCTCCTGGGGCGCTTCCGGAAGTGCTGATGCAGCAGCCCTCTCAATCATTTCAGGGTTGCTGCCGGTGATTATATTCCAGCGATCATGAAGGGTTTCAACCCATTCAGTTTCAGTGCGCAAGGTAATACACTGTTTTTGCATGAAGTAGGCTTCCTTTTGCAAGCCGCCGGAATCGGTCAGCACCCTGGTGGCATCCATGGTGAGTTTCATCATCTCGAGGTATCCCACCGGGTCGATGATGATTACATTTCCCGGCAGGGCTACAGATGCCTGCAGTATCTTACGGGTCCTGGGATGGATGGGCAGCAGAATCTGATGATTCAGCCTGGAAAAGGCACGGAAAATATCATTGAGTTTCTCTGGGTTGTCGGTATTTTCGGCACGATGGATCGTTGCAAGGAGGTATTCGTCAGGAATACCGGGGGTTTTATACTTTTCCGGATCAGCCAGGATCCTTTTTTTATAGTATAACACAGAGTCGTACATCACATCACCCGTAAAGCTGGTGATATCGGCAAGACCCTCGTGACGGAGGTTCTCTATGGCAGTCTTCGTGGGGGCGAAGAGCATGTCTGAAATCCGGTCGGTAACAATTCGGTTGATCTCTTCGGGCATGGCACGGTTAAAGCTTCGCAGCCCGGCTTCAACATGCGCCAGCGGAATGTGCAGTTTTGTGGCGGCTAGCGCTCCTGCCAATGTGGAGTTGGTATCTCCGTAAACCAGGGTGCAATCTGGTTTCTCCTTCACCAAAACATCCTCGATCGCCTGGAGCATCATCCCTGTCTGCCTTCCATGGCTCCCGGAGCCAACTTCAAGGTTGTAATCGGGGAGGGGAATGTTAAGCTCCCTGAAAAAGACATCGGACATGTTCTCATCATAGTGCTGGCCTGTATGCACCAGGATCTCATGGATGGCAGGATTTGCCCTGATGACCCTGGAAACGGTAGCGGCTTTGATGAACTGTGGCCGTGCGCCAACGATGGTGACAATCTTCATAATGCAGTATTAAAAAATAACAACAGTTCTGTAAGCAGGATTTTGTTGAATTCTGTCATTTATCTGAGTTTACCGTCACCGGCAGACTTTAGCGACCTACCCTCCGGCATCGGGCGAGCAACCCTTGACAGCCGGTATACTTGGTCTTTCAACTCATGAGGTTTACCCCTCCTGCCGGTCACCCGGAAGGACCGTGGTCTCTTACACCGCGTTTTCACCTTTTCCCGGGATGAACCGGGTAGTCATTTTCTGTGGCACTTTCTGTCTCCCGGGCCTTTATATCCCGTGATCCTTCCCGTTAGGAAGCATGATGCTCTAGGTTGTCCCGACTTTCCTCTTGCAACGACGTTACATGTAACGCCGATACAAGCGACAGAACGAACTGTTGTTGGCACAAAGGTAAGAATTATCCGTGAATTGTGGCTACCTTTGCGCCCATGAAGGATCTCAGTTATGGCAACGAAGGCAGATTGATCCTGAAGTTTGCGATCCCCATGCTACTCGGCAATGTCTTCCAGCAGATGTACAACATTGTTGACAGTGTTGTGGTTGGTAAGTACATTGGAAAAGCTGCGCTCGCAGCTGTCGGAACCTCCGGGCCCATCATATTTCTACTTGTTTCCTTCATTATCGGGGTGACCATGGGGTTTACCATCGTGGTATCCCAGTTTTTCGGGGCCAAACAGCTAGATAATGTAAAGAAGGCGATCAATACGCTTTATATTTTCATGTTCTTTACTTCATTAGTTGTAAGCCTGGGAGGCATCCTGCTGAGCGGGTTTATCTTCAGGATTATTGACCTCGATCCTGCGATTATTCCTGATGCAACGCTCTTCCTGAACATTTTTCTTTCGGGATTGATATTCCTTTTTGGTTATAACGGTACCAGTGCGATTTTGCGTGGATTGGGAGATTCCAAAACGCCCCTCTATTTTTTAATCGGTTCCGTCGGGCTGAATATTATCCTCGACCTGATTTTTGTTCCCGTCCTTCATTGGGGCGTGGCCGGAGTAGCCATTGCCACGGTGATTTCGGAGGCCGCTGCGTTTATAGCACAGATCATTTACCTGAATAAATATCATAAAGTGGTTAAGTTCTCCTTCCGGAATCTGACTTTTGACCAGGATATCTTTATGAAAAGCATCAGGATCGGGCTTCCCACCGGGTTTCAGCAGACTTTCGTGGCGGCAGGGATGGTCGCGCTCTACTGGATTGTCAACCAATTCGGTGTGGATGCCAATGCTGCATACAGCGCTGCGGGCAGAATTGACAGTTTTGCTGCAATGCCGGCCATGAGCTTTGCCGTGGCGCTTTCTACATTTGTCGGTCAGAATATGGGGGCCAACCGCCCCGACCGGGTAAAAGCGGGACTGCGCGCAACGCTCATCATGACCAGTGTGATTTCGGTGATCATCTCGCTGGTGACTGTCTTATTCGGGAAAATCCTGATGAAAATGTTTACCGATGATGCGGTGGTAATTGAAATGGGTAGCGATTATCTGAAGATCATCGGATCCTTTTATATCCTGTTTTCAGTGATGTTCGTCATTAACGGTGTATTGCGTGGAGCAGGGGATACCCTTGTTCCCATGTTCATCAGCTTGTTTTCCTTATGGATTATCCGTATTCCGGTGGCATGGCTGCTGGCGAAAAATCCGGCGATCGGTGTGCACGGCATCTGGTGGTCGATCCCGGTGGGATGGCTGTCGGGAGTCATCCTCTATTATGCTTACTACCGCATGGGATACTGGAAAAAGAAGGCGGTTGTAAAATACAAATCCGCAGAGGAGACTCCTTCCTAATTTTTATCAGAAATCATATTGTCAAGGATGAGGGCCAGTTTCCTGGTTAATTCCCTTCTTGAATATTTTTCAATTCCTTTTCCTGCTATCGACAGCGTTCCATCTTTATAGGATTGGTAAAACTGAAGGATGTGCTTTTTCATGGTCTCCACATCACCAAATCCGGCAAGCAAGCCCGTCCCGGTTTCAGCCAGAATCTTTGCCGCATCGCCATCTGCAGGCCCGAGGCAAAGGATGGGACGGCCTGCCGAAAGGTATTCAAAAAATTTACCGGTAAGGATCATCCTGGCGTTGGGAGTATTGTTGATGATCAGCAGGAGGAGTTGAGATTGTTGCTGGCAAAGCACTACTTCGTCGTGTGGCATGTAATCAATTTTCCTGACAAACCGGCTCAGCCCGTAGTTTTCCAGGTCGGTGGTCACGGTAAAGTCAACCTTTCCAACCAGCTTTATTTCGAGGTCGGCGGCAAGATCCTGATGAGTGGCCAACAAAGATTTCAAGGCTTTCCAAAGGGTAACCGGGTTGCGTGATCCAACCAGGGTTCCAATGTGGGCAATGGAGAATTTGTGATCCTTCACTGGCGCAGGGTGGTCAGTATCGGCGCTGTCATATCCATTGGTGATCACCTCGTAATTCCTGTGATAGATCTTGCCAAAATCGGAAGCCATCGTATTACTGATCACCGAAACGGCATTTGCCTTACGAAGGACGTCTAGTTCCAGCCTGTGATGAAGCTTGTCGGAAGCGGATGATAGTTTCAGGTCCTTGTAAAAATCGATGTTCGTCCAGGGATCACGGAAATCGGCAAGCCATGGAATTCCCCTGCGTGAAGCCAGTTGCATGGCGATCATATGGGTGCTGTGCGGAGGTCCGGTGGATATCAGAACGTCAACAGGGTGGCTCTCGAGGTAGTTACTCAGGAATTTTACGGATGGTTTGATCCAGAATTTCCGGGCATCCGGGATGAAGAAGTTACCGCGGATCCAGACGGAGATATTTTCCAGGGTTTTATTCTTCTTTTTCTCTGAAAGAAAGGCGGCATTGATCTTCTCCTCTTTTTTCTGACCAAGGAGTTTTTTATACCAGCTGTATGGCTCCCAGATGGGAAATTTCAGAACCTCCAGGTTTGCGGGCACATCTTTGAAGAGCGAAAGGTCCGTCTCGGGGTATTCAGGATTTTCGGGGCAGTAGACAACCGGTTCCCACCCGAAATCGCGGAGGTACTTGACAAATTTCAACCATCGCTGCACGCCGGCCCCACCGCTGGGTGGCCAGTAATAACTGATGATCAGCGCTCTCTTCATGCCACCGGCTTGCGGGTTTTCATCAGTTCGAGGGCCACAAAGATCAATGACACAAGGATAAGAATGATCGAACTTATGAGGGATATTTTCTCCCCGATGAGGTAAACACCGGGTTCGAATTTGAAGCGCACTTTGTGTTCTCCTGCAGGAAGCACCATGGCACGCAGAACATAATCGGCACGGAAATGAGGGGTGATCTGTCCGTCAACATATGCATTCCAGCCTTTGGGATAGTAGATTTCGGAAAACACGGCCAGTCCGCTATTCTTCGACTTATAACTGTATTCGAGTTCATTGGCAGCATATTTATCAAGGGAAATTACATCCGCACTATCCCTGGCCGGGGTGAATGCCGTGAGATTACCTGAGAAGGATTTGTCAACAATTGCCAGTGAATCCGGTTTAAAACCTGCTATTGCCTTTATTTCGGCATCTGCATTGTCAACCATTTGAACATTTTTCACAAACCATGCATTTCCCAATGCCCGGGGGTTTGGAAATGCAACGGGTTGCTTGTCATTATTTGGCAGGATGAAATATTTGGTATTCAGCATGTTTAAGACAGGAGTACTATCGGTGCTCATGCTTTTTGAAAAAGTTTCAATGTCTTTCTGGATTCCATGATCGATGAGTTCCTGGTAGCGGCGCAGTTTGGCTCCGTGGTAACCACCGAGTGATTTATGGTAGTAGGAGGTTCCGGCGTCGTTGAACGTGCTGGTCGTCAGGTTAAGCACCCTGTAGTCTGGAGAAGTATCCTGGAGGATCTGGTTGTCGGCTGCAGTAGGTTCAAACGGATTTTCAACACGGGAGGCTGATGTAAAGCTGTCGTTGCTGAGATAACGTTTGTTTACAGTAAACATATCAGCCAGGAGGATCACTGTGAGCGCCAGGAACGCATACTCTTTTTTGATTTTGCTGAATAAAAGTGCCCATGTGAGCCCGCCGGCGAGGAGGATAAACACAAATGACCGGATCGAATCCATGCGGAGCACACGCAGCCTTTCGTCACGGATGCCCTGCATGAGCCAGTCGGGTAACTGGTATTGCTGCTGCATGTAACGGTCGCCCGCACCAACGAAATCGAGAAACATCCCGGGCATCACGGCAAAGAAAAGGGTAATGCCGGCACTGATCGCGAAGGCAATTTGCAGGCCCCTGAAAAGTCGCTTTTGCTCCTGTTTTTTATCACATATCTCCTTAAGTGCAAGTATTCCAAGCAGTGGAATGGTGAATTCAGCAATAACCAGGATCATCGAAACAGCGCGAAACTTATTATAACCAGGCAGGTAGTTCAGGAAAAAATCGGTCAGAGGCATAAAATTATGTCCCCAGGAAAGCAGAATGGAAAGAATTGTGGCAGTGAGAAGCCACCATTTTACTGGTCCTTTAACAATGATGAGCCCGAGCAGGAAAAGGAATACGAGGATTGCCCCGACATAAACCGGCCCGGAGGTAAAGGGTTGCGCTCCCCAATAGAGGAAGGGCAATGGCTGGCTTGTAAACTGGGCGATGCTTCCGTCGGGAACTCCGTTGGTCCTCATGGCTTCTGCAATTTTTGAACTGGCGCCCACTTTTGCACTGGATGATCCTCCGTAGAAATCGGGAATCAGCAAGGTCATGGTCTCCCCAATCCCATAACTCCACTGGGTTGCATAGTCTTTGTCGAGGCCTGTTGTCCTGTTGCCTTTATTGCTGGTCAGTTCTGATTGCCCGCGAATGGTGTATTTTCCATATTCCCAGGTGGCCCAAAGACTTGTAATGTTGGTGAGTACGGCAAAAGCAAGTGCAATGACCAGGATTCCAACTGATTTTAAAAATGGTGTCAACTCCTTAACCCGGATGGATTGGATGAGCTGGAATAGTCCGTAAAGCATGGCAATCATGGCCAGGTAGTAGGTGATCTGAGGATGATTTGCTTTAACTTCCAGGGATAGGAAAATCGCTGTCATCAGTCCGCCCCAGATATATTTCCGTTTCATGGTCAGGATGATCCCTGCCATGACGGGAGCCATGTAGGCAATAGCATGGGCTTTTGAATTATGCCCTGCATCGATGATGATGAAGAAATAGGAGGAGAAGGCAAATGCGGTTGCTCCTGCAACGGATAGCCATGGATCGACTCCCATTACAAGAAGAAGTATGAAAAACCCGAGGAAATAGAGGAAAACCAGGCTGGCCGGATGGGGTAGCCCCAGGGTAAGCACCTTATCGAGGTGCCCGACAAGATTTGAAGTGTAATTAGCCGAAATCTGGTATGCCGGCATTCCTCCGAACATTGAATTCGTCCAGAGCGGCTCCTGTCCTGTTTTTGCGCGGAAGTCGACAATCTCCTTCGACATCCCCCTGAAATTGACGATGTCACTCTGAAGAATTTTTTTCCCTTCGAGCAGCGGGGTGAAATAGGCCAGCGTAACTACCAGGAAAATGACGATAGCGGCCAGGTAAGGAAGCAGTTTTTTGAATTCAAGGTTTTTCATGTCAGCGACTTATGGTTTCAGGGAACATGTTAAAATAAAAAAAGAAGATAAACTGATGTTATCTTCTTTTTTTCACAAAATTGCGTAAAATTCGGATTGATCCTGTCAATCAAGAAAAGAATTATTATTCTTTGTCCAATTTTTCGTCGGATACAGTCAACTTCTTTCTTCCTTTAGCCCTTCTGGCAGCCAATACTTTACGTCCATTGGCAGTTGCCATGCGTTCACGAAAACCGTGTTTGTTTTTTCTCTTTCTGTTCGAGGGCTGATACGTTCTCTTTGTCATCTCACATTAATTTTTGGGACTGCAAAAGTAAGAAATAAAAGTTTAAATCCAAAATTTATTTTACAGGAATATTCTTGAGTGTCTCTACGAGGAAATCCCAGAATTTCACGACGGTTGCAATATTTACTTTTTCGTCGGGAGAGTGGGGGAATCGGATGGTCGGTCCAAAAGAGATCATGTCCCAATTGGGGTATGCTCCTCCCAATATCCCGCATTCGAGTCCTGCATGAATCGCCTTGATTTCAGGAATGTTACCATATTTTTTATTGTAAACATCCTGCATCGTTTTCAGAATAGGGGAGCCTGGATTTGGTTTCCAGCCCGGGTAGCTTCCGTCGAACACCGACACAGCTCCTGCCAGGTCAAACACACTCTGGATCATCTGCTGGAGTTCATCCTTGGCAGAGTCGACTGAACTGCGTAACAGGTTCATGATCTTGATAGTTCCATTATCAGATTTGACGATGGCAAGGTTGTTGGATGTTTCAACCAGACCTGCCATTTCGTTGCTCATGCGCATCACCCCGTTCGGGCAGGCATAAATGGCATTCATGCAGTTAAGAAGGACTTTGGGATCAATAACAGCCTTCGGAGTTTCCGCAACTACTGCTTCGATCTTGAGTGTTGGTTCAACGGCGGAGAGTTCATTTTTAATTTTTACCGTTTGATTGGCAACACATTTAAGAAACCCAGCCACATGTTCTGTTGGAACAGCAACAACCGAAAAAGCTTCACGGGGTATTGCATTGCGGAGGCTTCCACCGTCGAGGGAGGCCACCAGTACGCCATGTTTCATGTAAACATGATGAAGGATCCGGTTCATAATCTTGTTGGCGTTGCCGCGGCCAAGGTGGATATCCACACCGCTGTGTCCGCCTTTCAGCCCGGTAACATTGATTTTGTACCCGGTATAGCTGCCTGTTAACGGTTGCTCGTTATAGGAAAAGGTAATATTTCCGTTTGTACCGCCGGCACAGCCGATGTAAAGCTCACCTTCATCCTCAGAATCCATATTTACAAGGATATCACCTTTTAAAACACCTGCCTTCAAACCTGTGGCGCCAGTCATGCCAGTCTCTTCGTCTGAAGTGAAAAGGGCTTCAATAGGGCCATGCTGCATGTCTTTTGATTCAAGAACTGCCATGGCTGCGGCAACACCCATTCCATTATCGGCGCCCAATGTGGTTCCGTTGGCACGAACCCATTCGCCATCAACGATGGTTTCGATGGGATCTTTTTCAAAGTCGTGGACTTTGTCGCTGTTTTTTTGAGGAACCATGTCAAGGTGGCCCTGGAGGACAACCCCTTTGCGGTTCTCCATTCCCGGAGTCGCCGGTTTGCGGATAATCACATTGCCCACCTCATCCTGGATTGTTTCGAGTCCGAGGTTTTTACCAAAATTGTAGATAAATTCCCTGATCTGATCTTCTTTTTTGGAAGGCCTTGGGATTTGCGTTAAGCTGTGAAAGTTTTTCCACAATGCTTTGGGGTCGAGCTGTAAGATTTCGTTACTCATGATCAGATTTCTTTATAAATAATTGAATATGGATTTTTTGCCACAAAGTCACAATGGCACTAAGTTTCACCAAGTATAACCATAGATAGATAACACTTGGTGCATCTTAGTGCCTTGGTGTCTTTGTGGCATTTATTTATTTGTATAACGTCAAAATTAGTAAATTATTTGGCATGATGTGATGTTTCCTCCTGAATTTCAACGAAAGTAATATATCGTTCCTGGTATAATTTGGAAAGGAAATTGGTAACCCTCACTTCGGTCTCTTCGACAGGCTGGAGTTCTTCAGGAAATTGTTCTTTCAGTTTTTCACAGATTTGCGATACGGTTGAATGACCGTCGATTTGCAGCCAGGTATATCCCCCAAACCGGTCGAGTTTGATAAAGATGTAGCGCTCTTTGGAATTAGGCTGGAAAAGCGCTGAATTGACCTTGTTCTTAAACCTGGGCATCAGCAGGGTGATGCCGCCATCATCGCGTATATCGTGTCCCAATACTCTCACGGGATGCAGGTCAAGGAAGTTAGCCTCTTTGAAAATTCGCCGGCGCTTGAAGAAATTCATGAATTTAATTGGTTTATAGGAGGATTAAGTTTCGCAAACCCTGATGTTTTTTTGATTTGAATTATTCAAGAAATTCCTCTCTGTGGCTCTCTGTGCGGTTTCTCAGTGGTACTCGGTGAAACAAAATTACACAGAGTACCACTGAGAAGACAGTGAGAGTCACAGAGGGAAACAGAATGGATCATGGTTTGGGAATTGACCAGATGAAATATCATTGAATCTGAAATTCTAATGAGGGAATCCCTGCAAATCTGCAATCTCAAATAAAGAGAGCTGTTCCGGGAAAATGAAACAGCTCTCTCTCGAATCATGTGGTCCTGTTACATCCCTGAAGCAGGGGGAGCAGGATCGTCAGGTTTTCCTGCATTTTTCAATGGAATCTGGATCAGCACGTAGGCGATGATAGCCAGAACAACGAAACTAATATAGAAAGTCGGTGTTTTGAAGAAACTGAAATAGTTGTAAAGGAAGATGTTGAACACGGCGAAGATGGCGATGAGCAGTCCCATGAGCGCCTCCCCCGCGATCATGCCCGAGGCCAGGAGCACCCCGGTATTTTCAACCCGTACCTTCTGTGCATCGTTATGTTTCCGTTTTTCAGAGTACATTTCAACAGCGCCTTTGATCAGACCGCCGACAAAGATTGCAAACGTGGTTTCAATCGGCAAATACATCCCGACGCTGACGAGCATCGGACTTTTCACCTGCATAAGGATGAAGGCTACCCCCATCAGCATTCCGGCGATAATAAGCGGCCAGGCCATTTGTCCCTGGACAATACCGCGCGACAGGATGGCCATGAGGCTGGCCTGCGGGGCAGAAAGGTTTTTACTTCCGAAACCACCCTGGTATCCGAGATTTTTCCCGCTGGCGATATCGCCATCGTTCAGGAAGGCGAGAACCACAAACATAACGGCACCTGCCAGGATAACTCCGAGGATATCACCAATCTGCATGCGCCATGGTGTTCCGCCAAGGATATGACCTGCTTTCAGATCCTGGAGCATTTCACCGGCAACAGCGGCAGAAACGCATACGATGGCGGCAACACCCAACACGGTTGCCACACCTGCATCACCCTGTACGCCTAGCGCAACAAGGATGAGCGCGGTAACAACAAGCGCGGTAAGGGTAAGTCCGCTGATCGGGTTATTGGATGAACCCATGATCCCGACCAGGTATCCAGAAACAGATGCAAAGAAGAAAGCCAGGATGATCATCACCGTAGAAGCAACCACAGCAATCAGGATGTTGGTTTGAAAGATGAAGAAGGTTATACAGAAGGTAAGCACTGCAACGGCGGCGATGCCAATCATGATCCAGCTGAAGCTGATGTCTTTTTCATTCCTGGGAACATTATGGTCAATTCCTGAAGCGGCTTTTTTCACATCTTTCACAGACCGGGCAATCCCCGTGGTGAGGCTTTTCCTCATTTTAAATAATGTAAATCCGGCGCTCACAAGCATACCCCCGATGGCGATGGGACGAATGATAAATTTCCAGATCTGGTTGATTTCGTAAGCAGGGTCGGTGACTTTGGCCATGGCGGTATCGAGCGTCATGGTGGGGTCTTTAGCCATCAGAAAGGCTGCCCAATCCTGGAAATTGATGCTTGGGATCAGGAAATACATGATCATGGGGGCCATAAGTCCCCAGGCAAGGATACCACCGCTGAAGTTCAGCGCGCCAAGCTTCGGGCCAATGATATAACCCACACCCATATAGGCAGGGCTTACTCCGGGGGAGCTGAGCAGCATACCACCCTGGCCGGTGAATACGGTTCCTGTAATGGTTTGTTTTCCGAAAACCACAAATTTTTCCCAGAGGTACTGGAAGAGCTGGAGTTCACCCAATATCTTGATCAGGCCTCCAAGTCCCATTGACCAGAAGAGGAACTTTGATCCACCCGATCCACCCTGTCCTGCCTTGTGAATTTCTGCGGCTGCAACTGATTCAGGGAAAGGAAGTTCGGCATCTTCCACCATTACACGGCGAAGCAATGCAACGAACATGATTCCGAGGACACCCCCTGCAATGAGGATAAGTGAGGAGGTGATGTAGTGACCCATGGTAAAAAACTCAGACCATATACCGGAGACGAAAAATGCCGGCAGGGTGAAAATGGCGCCTGCGGCAACCGATTCACCAATGGAACCAACGGTACGGGTGAAGTTTTCTTCGAGGATGGTACCTTTCATCATCCGCAGAATAGCCATTCCAAGAACGGCGGCGGGATAAGTTGCGGCGATGGTCATGCCGGCTTTTAATCCGAGGTAAGCATTGGCTGCGCCAAGAATAACGGCAAAGAAAAGACCAATGATCAGCGCCCGAACGGTAAATTCTTTCATGTTTGTCTCAGCAGAGACGAAAGGAATGAACTTCTTTTGTTCAGCCATAAATCCTGATTTAAAGGGTTAGTATTTGGGAGAATTAGAGGGCTAAATAAAGAAAAAACGGTGACATGGGCAAGAGGTAACTGCACCTAACCGTGAATAATTGTTTAAGTGTTTGATAATAAGCCGGAATTCTTATTAAAAGTTATGAAGGTGGGCCAGTTTTTTGGTGGTAAAATAGTCCTCACTGAAAAATTCCGCGATGGACCAGGTTTCAGATTGTGCCCTGATCAAGGTGATTTCCTGCTCTACATCGCCCCCGGTAAGGTAAAGAATCCCGTTTGCAATATCATTAAATCCTTTAGGGTTCAGGGAGTTTTTAACCATGGAAACGAAGAGGGGAAGTTTTGATACAGCCCGTCCGGTAATAAAGTCGAATCTGCCTTTTACCGATTCAAACCGTGAATTGAGGGTGGTGACATTGTTGAGTTTCAGTTCTGTTGCAATTTCTGTGATGACCTTAATCTTCTTCCCGATGGAATCAACCAGGGTGAATTGGGTTTCAGGGAACATGGCTGCCAGCGGGATTCCCGGAAAGCCGCCACCTGTACCGGCATCCATGATCGTGGTTCCAGGCTTGAATGTAACGACCTTTGCAATAGAAAGTGAATAGAGAATGTGATGGAGCACCAGTTGATCAACATCTTTCCGGGAGACGACATTGATCATGGCATTCCATTCGCGGTAAAGCAACTCCATCCGGGCAAATTGTTCAAGCTGCCTCTCGGATAAACCTGGAAAATATTTTTCTGGTAGGGTCATCATAAAACAAAATCGTCCGGAAAAGCAAGAGCCTGTCCGGACGTGTTCAGTAAAATCTGTGAGACTTGATGTTATTCTGCTGCAGGTTCTACGTGTGTAGCTTCACCTTCAGTTCCTTCATCATCCGATTTCTTCTTGGCTTTTGCAGCTTTGTGCTTGTCTTCAGCGATATCAACATGCTCTTCAGCCTTCTTTGCGGTTTTCTTTGGGGCAGCTTGTGCTACGTCCTTTTCAACCTCTTTTTTTGGTTCGGCTTTGGCTGTGACAGCAACGGTTTTTTTCTTTTTACGTGACCTGCTGATTCCTGATGAACCGATGATGATTTTGCCACGCTTTGTTTTTTTATCTCCTTTTCCCATAAAACATAAAATTAGTAATTTCTGACAATCGGCAAAGGTATGAAAAAAGATTTATGATTTACGGTCACACATTTACGAAAGGGGAAGAAATGTGAGGTTTTTCTGCTAATCAATGTTATTTGGTGATTGGCGGGGCGTTTTTTTGCAGAAAATCCTGGATGATCATGTCTGACTTTTTAATGGATTGCCGGAGCCAGTTGATCATTATGGTATTTTGTTCATATTCAGAAAGTTGCCATGAGATATCCGAATTTCTCAGGCGTGTAGTCAGGGTCTGTATGAAGATGGCCGCAGAAACACTGATGTTGAGGCTTTCGGTAAATCCGACCATGGGGATCCTGATGAAATCGTCGGCCAGTTCCATGGCATCGGGGGTGAGCCCGGCAAGTTCAGTTCCAAAGATAAGGGCCGTTTTTTGATCCAGTGGTAACGTGTCGGGGGTATAGCCGTCTTTATGCGGGGTAGTGGCTACCACACGATATCCCTTGTTTTTAAGCGCATTGATAGATGAAACCGTGTTGTTTTCCTGCTTGTTATATTTGAGGAGATCCAGCCATTTGGAAGCTCCGAGGGCAACATCGGGGTTTACCTCGTACTTGTTGCGGTTCTCTATGATGTGCACATCCTGGATGCCGAAACAATCACAGGTTCTGAGCACGGCGCTGGCATTGTGCGACTGGAATATATCTTCAAGGACAATGGTGAGGTGGCGGGTCCGGTAACGGAGGGTGTCACTGAATTTCTGAAAGCGTTCCTCAGTGACAAAATTGCTAAGGTATGCAATCAATTCTTTTGAAAAGGTGGGGTTCTGATCGTCAACCTGATTCATGCTCCTGCGCATTGGAATCGTGCAAAAGTAAAAAAAATTGGACCATCATACCTGTTGTTCAGGAAAAAATGTAATTTTGCACCTCCAAAATTCAGATATCATGGCAAGTAAGCAGGATAAAAAGATTGACAAAACAGAAGAACGTATCGTTGCGGTTGAAGAAGCATTCAGCAAAACAGAACAGTTCATTGAAAAGTACCAGCAGATCATCCTGATCGTTGTTGGCGTATTAATTGTGATCGTACTCGGTTTTTTCGGGTTTAAACGGTTTTATCTTGCTCCCAAGGAGAAAGACGCACAGGCGCAGATGTTCATGGCAGAAAAATATTTCGAACAGGATTCATTGAAGAAGGCGCTGAACGGCGACGGACAATACCTTGGATTTCTTGCAATTACTGATGAGTTCGGGATGACCAAATCGGCCAATCTCGCTCATTATTATGCAGGTGTTTGCTATCTGAAACTTGGACAGTTTGACCAGGCCCTGGAACAGCTTGGCAAGTTCAGTGCAAAGGATCAGCTGGTTGGGCCGATGGCCAAAGGCGCCATGGGAGATGCCAACATGGAGTTGAAGCAGGTGCAGAAAGCCGCAGATCTCTATATGGACGCTGCCGAAATGAAGAAGAATGAGTTTACCTCTCCGCTGTTCCTGATGAAATCGGCCATGGCTTATGAAGAGCTTGGAAATTTCGAAAAGGCGCTAAGCATTTATAAAAGGATCAAGGAAGAGTATCCTCGTTCCTACGAAGGAAGGGAAATTGACAAGTATATCTCCTATTCTGAAGGATTGATAAAAAAATAGTTTCATATGAGGAGTGAAGAGTTGGTTATTGATTCTTCATTCCTCATACTTAATTCTTAAATTCCCAGCCTGATTTTTCAGGCTTTTTTTATGACACCATCTCCCCGCATTATTTTTTTTGGCACCCCTGATTTTGCAGTTGCCTCACTGGAAAAGATACTTGCTGCCGGATTTTCTGTGGTGGCGATCGTTACAGTGCCCGACAAAATTGCAGGGAGGGGATTGAAAGAGAGGTCATCCCCGGTGAAGGAATTTGGTATGCAGAACGGTATCCCTGTATTGCAACCGGTCAACATGAAGGATCCCGGTTTTATCGAACAACTAGCAGCTTATAAGCCTGATTTACAAATAGTCATTGCTTTTCGCATGATGCCAAAGCAGGTATGGTCACTGCCACCATTGGGGACCTTCAACCTTCATGCTTCCCTTTTACCCCAATACCGTGGAGCGGCACCTATTAACAGGGCTGTCATGAACGGGGAGACCGAAACCGGAGTTACCACCTTTTTCCTGAATGAACAGATCGATACCGGCAGAATTCTGTTGTCGGGTAAAGTCCCCATCGGGCCCGACGAAACAGCCGGTGAACTTCACGACAGGCTGATGGTTGCAGGAGCTTCACTTGTGTTAGAAACAATCAGGCAGATCGTTGCAGGGACATTTGAAGAAATTCAGCAGGAGTCGCTGATCACCTTGGCTGAAACACTTAAACCGGCACCCAAGATTTTCAAGGAGGATTGTCTCATCGACTGGAACCAGGAGGTAACGACCCTTTATAATTTCATCCGTGGTCTGAGCCCTCACCCTGGAGCATATACAAAGTTGAAAACGGCAGATGGGGAGCAAATTCTTAAAATTTACAGGGCGGTTGCCGAACAGGCCGAATCCGGGTCGGTACCAGGTGAATTTTTATCAGATGGAAAAACCTATCTCAAAGTTGGGGCAAAAAATGGATATATTCATTTAAATGAGTTGCAACTGTCGGGCCGCAAAGTCATGAACAGCGGGGATTTCCTTCGGGGTTTCGGAAGATTATTTCACGAAACCCGTGATATTTAACGTTTTTAGGGCCGGAGATATTAACAAAAGCTCCATTTTATCAACATTTTCAACCCTTTTGGGCCGAAAACACTTGACTTTTTTCTTGGATGCCTTATATTTGCAAGGATTATTATTCATGTATTAATTAAAACTTACGAAAAATGAACAAAGCTCAATTAATCGAAGCAATTGCCATTGATGCAAAAATCAACAAAGCTGAGGCAAAGCGCGCTCTGGAAGCTTTTATTGATAATACGAAGAAAGCGCTCAGCAAGGGCGAAAGAGTTGCTTTAGTTGATTTCGGCTCATTCTCCGTTTCAAAAAGGGCTGCCCGCAAGGGACGTAACCCACAGAACGGGAAAGAGATCAAGATCGCAGCCAAGAAGGTTGTTAAATTCAAGGCAGGTGCAGCTCTGAGCAAAAAAGTAAAGTAAGCCTTTACTGCTTAAAAAAAAAGCCGACTCCTTTGTCGGCTTTTTTTATGCTTTCTTCATCGCGTTCATCAACCCGATGGTATGGCATGCCACAACTCCAGCGGTCTCAGTTCGCAAACGTGATTCTCCCAGGCTTATCGGAGTAAAGCCTGCATTCGCAGAAAACTCAATTTCTTTTTTTGAAAAATCGCCTTCCGGACCAATCAGGATCAGGACATCTGAACCCGGTTGGTAGATGTCATGCAGTGCTGATTCATTCCCGGTTTCGCAATAACCAATGAATTTCTGGCCCTTGTACTCCCTGTGAATAAAATCCGTGAATTTTACAGGTGTGTTCAATGAGGGCAGCCATGACCGAAGCGATTGTTTCATGGCTGCGACCAGCACTTTTTCAAGCCTTTCAGGTTTTACAACCTCGCGTTCGGAATGTTCACACCACAAGGGCGTGATCTCGTTTATGCCAATTTCAGTTGATTTTTCAAGAAACCACTCAAAACGGTCAATATTTTTGGTGGGAGCAATGGCAATGTGAAGGTGGTGCGGTGCCGGTTGAATATACCTTGCATCCGAAATTTCAACGACACACTTCTTGTGATGCGCCTGGGTCAGTGTTCCACGGTAGAAATTACCTGCTCCATCTGTCAGGTCAAGGAGGTTTCCTTCCGACAGGCGCAGGACTTTGATACTGTGCCAGGATTCTTCTTCACTAAGGATGCATGTGTTGCCCGAAATACTGTGAATATAGAATAATTGCATGAGCGACTTTATTACTGCAAAATTAGCAATTCACCCTACAGGGAGGGTTATTTTCCCAAGGATGGAGTGACTAAGAGTTTCCTTATAGCAGAAACATCCCTACCATTCACTTTAAGGAGATAAAGACCCTGGGGGAATTTCCTCCTATTCATATCCGCATGATAATCTGCATTCGGTATGTTTCCGTCAGCAATCACATTACCCTGCATTGAGGAGAGTTCCCAGGTCCCCCCTTTAAAACCCCTGATATCCATGACGAAATACCCGCCGGAGGGGTTTGGATAGACCGATACTTCATGCTGAACGTTGAAATCCCTGATTCCGGTGCAATTTTCAAAAGTAACTTTTATGGTATCCTCTGCTGCACAACCGGTTGGATTTGTAACCCTGGCACGGAAATCACGGGAGCCATAACCGATCCCCGTTGAATCGACCATGATGGTCTGCGTAGTTGCACCGGTTGACCATAAATAGGCAGACCCCGGGTTCCCTGCATCCAGCAGGATGGAACTCCATTCACATAATGAAGTGTCATTTCCCAGGGTTACTGCAGGGGGTAAAGAGGAAATAATGAAATCAACTTTTGTTTTTGAGCCAGTGGTAATCCCATTCGAAACTGTAAGTGAAACAGTGTATTGGCCAGGGGTGTCATAATGAATATCTGCAGGGTTTTGCAGGGTTGATGTTGCCGGAACACCCCCGGGGAAAGACCAGGACCATGTTGTTGGATTTCCGGCTGAAGCATCCGTGAAACTCACGGGTGAACCGATACAGGGAGTGGTTGACGTTGCAGTGAATTCAGCAGAAACGGGAATTGTAAGCATTTCAACAGCATCCAGGTTGAAGCCTGCCCCCGGTCCGGAGGCTGCCCCGGTTCCGTTATCCTTGATATTCAGGTACCTGGCTTTATTTATGGATACAGCGGCAAGGTCAAAGCCGGTGGTTCCTGTTCCGGTGCCAATGGCAGTGAAGGGGCCATCGATGTTGTTCCCGGCTGATACTGTAAAGGATTTGCTGACTGTTCCTGCCTGGATAATTTTAAAATCGTTTCCCGGTCCGTTGAAAATGGTGTCTCCCATGTCCAGAACGATCCACCCGCTTCTTCCCAGGGAGTATGGGATCGAGTCGGGCCGTCCAAGTGCGCCGGGGGTAAATCCTTCATCCCCGAAATTATTACCCGGGATACGGCAGCTGGCAACCTTGTAGGCAAAATGGTTTACAGCAGGGACAAGCTGTACATCTGCAACCACACTGCCTGTGGAAGGAACGGTCACATTATAAATTGTCTTTGGCTTGTATCCGTTGGCCACAACCTTCAATGTATAGGTTCCGGGGAGAATATACTTGTGATAATCACCTATGGCCGGATCGTTATAAATGGGAAAATAGTTGTTAACCTGAATTGAAGCCTTTACCGGTGCCCCGGAGACAGAATCCGTTATCATGCCCGAAACTCCCCAGCCACATCGGTTGATGAGTTCCAGCATTGCCGGTTTATTGACAGTATAAAAGTGGCTGATCTGTGATGAGGCTGGTTGCTTGTCGACGGAGATCTCGATGGACCATCCGATATTTCCAAGGCTGCCATACTGGAAATCCTTGGTGCTGCCGTTGATGGCGTACATGATGTTGTACCCCTGTCCATACTGCAGGTATGCATACCCGGAAGCAGTTGAGTAAACACCGGCAAGCTGATTGATATGTTCGTTGTCGCGGGTTGGATTTGATCTGTAACTCCAGGGATAGGCAAGCACCTCGGTACCGCTGTGGTAGTTTGTATAAACCACAAACTGGTTATCGAGGATCAGGTTACGCAACGCTTTTGTTTCAACCTGAGAAAAAGCGCTCCAGCTGTTCCCTTCCCCGTTCCACATGTACCCGTTGTCGCGGTTGCAGTCAACCCCGTTGTTGTTGTATCGCGACATTGATTCACGCCCGTCGGGATTGACCATGAGGTACAGCCAGATCTCCCGGTCGTTGATGAGGTTTGTGATGGCAGGATCAGCGCCAAACCCGAGACATAAATCCCTGGCAAACAGGATGATGTTCTGAGATCCTCCCACTTCATCACCATGGATTCCCCCGTCGAACATGATTTCAGGTTCAGGTTCGTCATTATTGACATTGTCGCTGATTTTCAACGCAGCAAGCTGGCGGCCTCCAACCGAAGTTCCCCAGCTCACCTTTTTACAGATTGCAGGGAAATTGGTGGCGAGACTGTCGGCAATGGCAATAATCTGATCATAAGTGTAATAGCCAGAAGGTACGAGGGGATTGTCCCAGAAATGCTCAAAGTGCCTGTTCATGTCGGGGATGGTAATTTTGTAGGCAAGACGGGCTTTTTGCACCAATTTTAATTCGTCAGCGACCAAATACATCCGTACAGCGCTGCCATCTTGGGTAGCAGGTTCAAAATCCAGCCCCAGATCACGGATCTTCTGAAGGTCAGAAGCCTGGCTAACCATCACTTTTACCTCCATTTCCCCCTTACGCCATCCATCTGCCCATGCAGCCTGAACCAGGAGAAAAAGGAGAAAAACAATAACAACTCGTCTAACCATATAACGCAAAATATGTAACCAGTGCACCCATCCGCCTAACCACCCGTCCATCCGTCCACCCGTCCACCCGTCCACTTGTCCACTTGTCCACTTGTCCACTTGTCCACTTGTCCACTTGTCCTTCCGTCTGCCCGTCCGCCCGTTTACCGGATCACCAGTTTCTCCACCCAACTCTCCGTCTTACCTGTTAATCTGATTATGTAGACTCCCCTGGCAAGGCCTGAAAAATCAAGTTGCCTGGAGATATGGCCGGAGGTTGAAGTAAGAAGATCGGAGTAAACTGCTTGTCCCTGGGGGTTCAATATAACCATTCCGACATCCTGATGGTTGCCTGTGATGGTCAGCATGAATTGTCCCCGGGTGGGATTTGGGAAAATCGTCACCTCTGATTTCAATCTGTTCTGTTCATTCACAGAAACAGGACCACTGATCTGTATGTCGTTCAGATAAAGATTGTTGCCGAAACGGTTATACGATTCGAACATCACTTTGATGTTCGGTTGATTTGCCCAGGGGGAGAGGTCAATGGCGTAACATCCTGTTCCATAACTTCCACCGCACCAGTCATCAGCAGTCTGAGGGAAAAATTCGTTGTTGGTGCTTGGGTGGGTTACAAAAACGCCTGGGGTTCCATCCGGACCCATTCCCCAAACACGCTGCCAGGTGGTGCCGCAATTGTCGGAGATCCTGATAATCAGCGAATCTTTTCTCACCCTTTGTTCATATGCGTGTTTAAAACTGAGTGTCACGGAACTATATCCGGTGAGGTTCAGGGGAGGAGTGATCAGCTGATCGCGTTTGTTCAGTGTGGCATAGCTGAAAAAATCCATGTAAATGGCTTTTGATCCGGGAACGGTTCCGCCTACAGTGATGGTATCCCAGGTGATTCCCAGGTCGGGATTCTGAATTTCCCAGTGTTGTGGAGTCAATCCTGTTCCGAAGTTTTCAATGAACGGCAATGGATATCCGTCTTTAATAATGTAATCAAGACGGGTAAGTGTTGCAAATCCCACTGCATTGGAACTGACAAGCTGCACATCGTACGCTCCGGCAGCATTAAACTGAACCACAGGGTTCTGGCTGGTATTTGAAGTGCCTTCCAGGAATGTGATGGTATTCGGGTTGAAGGACCATGTCCATTGAGAGGGGCAGTTGGTGGATTGATCAGTGAAACGGACGATGTCGGAGCTGCAAAGAGCAAACTGGTCGGCGGTGAAATTGACCACCGGGAGCAAGGTGCTGCTAACCGTTATATAATTGGTCTTTGTGATGGAGTCGGTACCTAGGTTGTTCCAGACTTTAAGCTTGACCGTGTATATTCCGGGGGCGCTGAAAACAATATTCTGAGGGTTTTTGGCCGTTGAAATTGAGGGTGTTCCTCCCTGGAATGACCATTGAAAATTGGTTGGGATCCCTGTTGAAATGTCGGTGAAATCAACGGCACAACCGACAGGAATAAGAGTGTCAGCAGCCATAAAGTCGGCCACAGGCGCTGCATGGTAGAGATCGGATCCCCAAAGCCCTCGTCCATAAGTAGAACACCTGATGGCATCTTCAGAAACGGAGTCGTTATCGTAGTAGATTTCAAGTTCGGTTACCCGTCCGTTCGCAGGAAGCCCTAGGCTGAAAGGAATCCAGGTTGTGGTTGTTACATCTTTATAATAGACCCCGGCATCGGTTCCAACATACAATCCTTCGGGAGCATTTTTGTAATATGCAATGGTGTTTTTCTGGATGGCTGGCAGGTTTGCGGTTATATTGGTCCATGATACGCCCTTGTTCACCGATTTGTACACGCCGGTTCCCAGCGTGATATAAACAATATTTTCGTCGCTCGGGTGACTTTGGATATCAGTCGGGGTCCCTGATGCTGGCAGGTATGAAGTAAGGTCTGACCAGGAAGGAGCAGCTCCCAAACAGTTGTCGCTGCGGAACAGTTTGTTATCGGAACGTGCTGCATAAAACAGATTGGGATTGGCAGATGAGTGCTCAACGACTGCCATATCCGAACCATTCGACCCGGCAAGATTGTCTGATATTTTAGTCCAGGTAATCGGGAAATTGATCACATTGGAACATCTCCAGATATTTTTGTAGCCAACAAACATTCCCTTGTGATTTGAGGTGTTGAGGCAGAATGGTGTCACCCAGGCTCCGCTTTCGGTGATGCCGTTCACCCCGACTCCCGCTATCTGTGTTTCCCCGGCATTGTTGTTTTTACGGTAGATGTCGCCATAATAGATTGTATGATAGGTGTATGCGGCATTTTCATAATCGATGGCGCATTCCATACCATCACCACCACCTGCTGCCAACCAGCCTGTAGGACTGTAAATATAGGAGCCATTGTCCTGGAATCCGTTGATCACTTTGTTCCTGACGGTCATCGACTGGCCGATCTTATAGATCTGGCCGATGGTCATACCTACTGTACGGTCGGTCCAGGTTGAACCGCCATTCGCAGTGACCCAGCATCCGCCATCATTGCCGGCATAGAGTTTTCCGTCAACAGGTGAATAGCCGAGGAAGTGGCAGTCGGCATGCACCGAAGGAACACCACACCCGCCATACCAGTGTGAGTTGATGGCCCAGGTTGAGCCGCCATTGGTTGATTTCCAGACATCCACGCCACCAGCATAGATGATCTCAGCATTCACCGGGTCAGCTGCCAGGGCAAGATCATACCAGCCCTGTCCGCCATCACCACTGCCATCGCAGGACCAATCCATGATATTCGGCATGGTTGATTGGGTTGAAAAGGTGAGACCTGAATCAGTTGAACGGTAGAGGCCTTTGAAACCGCTGCTGCCATCCGATTGCAGCAGGTAGACATAGGAGGGATTGGCAGGAGTCACTGCGATGGTTCCTCTCTGACCTCCTGAGAGACCTGAAGTTATTTTTACAAAAGAGATCCCATTGTTTGTGGAGCGGTAAAATTCGGCACCGGCTGCTGCATAAACGATATTAGGATCATTTGGTTTGAAGTGGATATCTTTAAAGTTTCCCAGTTGTGAATTGGTCCAGGTACCCCCTCCGTCGGTGGATCGGTATATCCCCCCACTGGTGGCTGCGAGAAGAATTTGTGCATTGGCAGGATGCTGAATCATTCTTCCAACAGTTTTACTCCCCATTCCTGTGGTTGAAATGGCCCATGTCAGACCGCCATTCATGCTTTTAAAGACACCCAGCCCCGGGGCATCCCCGGCATCACGGTCGCCGGTACCTATGAGGATTTTATCGGGATTAGAGAAATCAACAACGATGGCCGATACGCCCAGGGTAGGCAGCGAATCGGTATGAGTTGTCCATGTAGTACCTCCGTCTGACGATTGCCACAAACCTCCGGCGGGTGCGCCAACAAAAATTTTATTGGGGTCGGTAGGATGGAATCCAACGACATTCACCCGGCCTAAACCCTCATAACCTGCGGGACCGGGGGCCGGTATCTGTGCTGGTCCAAGGCTCGTCCATGAACCATTTGCCGAACGGGTGCCGTTGTCAAAGTCAAGATAATTTCTGAAAGTCTCATCAGGGGCGGGGCGGCTGCCATCGGCAAGAACCCGGCTTTGCATCATATACTCCCACCGTTTGAATACTTTCCAGCCATGGCTCCTGGTAATCTTTCGGTTTTTCCAATACGTGTTAAAGGCACTTTGTGTTTTGAAAAAATTGGCATCCGGATCCTGCATCATCTGAATCCAATATGGATTTGTGGCTGTGTCATTTGCCACCGGATTATCTGATATTTGGGCTTTGCCCGACATAACAAAAAGAAAAAAAATGGCAAACAGGGTCATGGTTCTCATAGCGTACGGAGTTTTGGATTAGGTTGTAAAGGTACAAAAAAAAATGTGAAAGGCTGGCTGCCGGTGATCCGTTTTGAAGAGTTAAACTGTTGGGTTTTTTACATATCGTTTGTGATATTATTCACAAAAGGTTGTTGTTGAATAAAATATTTCTACCTTTGTTATAATATAGATAGGAAATGTGTTACAGATATTGCCCTTATTGAACAGTTTCATGCTTGTTCAGCCAATCAATATCCTTATTTTACAATAATCGGTTTTAATCGAAGCAATGGACGGCTTTTCAAATAATCCAAACCTCCCAGGTTTAAAGACAGTGTTATTTATTGGGCTTATTGTGCTGTCATTCAGTTCTTTTTCTCAATACAGACCGCTTACTGGCCATCTTCGGAACAGGCTGCCGGCAATACCTGTAAGTGTGATAAAAGGGAGTGCGGTTAAGGATCAACCATCCTTAATACCCCTTCATGACAGCATTTACAGGTGGCAATGGGATACAGTCCTGATGCAATGGATCGTTCAGTCTAAAACCACGGATATGAATTATGATCTGCGCCATAACCTTATCCATGCTATTGTTGAGAATTCTACCGGTGGAAACTGGGAAAATGCATCCCGGTTTAATGCCGTTTATGATGCCGGCGATCACCTCATCGACCAGACAGACCAGGTTTGGAATGCCAATGCCTGGGAGAATTCCTCGAAATATGCAGGTTTTTATGGTGGCAGCAATCACCTGCAGCTTGATTCGGGGCTAACCTGGAATGGTTCCTCCTGGGATAATTCTTGGAAGAATGCCTACTTCTATGACAACAATTTCAATCTTACGGGTGAAGAGGCCAGGGTATGGACCGGCAGCAATTGGGAGAATTCCTCGAAGGCCATCTATACATATGATGTGAACAACAACATGACAGGGTCCTCCAGTGAAACCTGGAATGGCAGCGCATGGGAAAATTCCTGGCAGTCTGCCTGCACCTATGATGCCGGGAATAACCTGCTCACCTGCTTTGAACAGAACTGGAACGGCATATCCTGGGAAAATTCAACCTTATACAACTATTCGTATGATGCAGGCAATAATATCTCGGGTTGTCTGATAAAAAGCTGGAGCGGTAGTGAATGGACCGATGCCTGGCGGTATTTTAACACCTATGATTCTGAATTAAACCTGGTCCTCATCCTGACACAGAATTGGAATAGCGGTACCTGGGACAACTCCTCCCAATCGGATTTTTCTTATGATACCAGCAATTTCACCCTGAGCAGTGTCTACACCCAGTGGGGAAATCCCGGTATGACGGTGCTATACAGCGACAGCACCTACAACTATTTTCACACCATCGTCGGGATGGATGAAATTTCAAAGCAGGATGAGAGCGTGAAGGTCTATCCCAACCCGGGACACGAAGTTATTTCCATCGAAAGTGAGTTTCCGATCACGTCCGTGGATGTATACAATGCAAATGGGGAAAAGGTTTACAATGGTTGCTATACCAGCAGGAAAACCATGGTTGATGTTGATTTGTCAAGTCTGGCCAATGGAACCTACCTGGTGAAAATCGGGAACGGCACCAACCCACGCCTGGTAAAGGTGGTTGTTCATTAACCATTTGGCATCGTTGTGATCAATTAATATTTGGAATCTGCCTCAGAACATTTTTCCCTGACAACGAATTATTATGTACTTTTGGAAGTGAGAATGGATGGAGTCAAGAGGCACTTATGGCGAGGGATTTTAAAATAATTGGTTTTGATGCAGATGACACCTTATGGGTTAATGAGCCGTTTTATCAAACTACTGAGAGCGATTTCTGCGAAATATTAAAACCCTACGCTCCGGAAAAAGAGACGCGTAGTGAGTTGTTTAAAACAGAGATCCGGAATCTTGAATTGTATGGCTATGGTGCTAAGGGGTTTGTCCTGTCAATGGTCGAGACTGCCATACGGATTTCAGGAGGCCAAATTACCGCTACTGAAACAGAACGGATACTGGAAATCGGCAAAGCCTTAATGAATATGCCTGTGGTACTTCTCGACAACACGGCGGCAGTATTAAAGAAATTGCAAACCAGGTATAAACTGATCCTGGCAACAAAGGGCGACCTGCTTGACCAGGAACGAAAACTTGAAAAGTCGGGGCTGATCACCTGCTTTCACCACATTGAGATCATGAGTGACAAGAGGGAAGAGAATTACCTGAAACTTATCCGGCGCCTTGATATTGAACCTGAAGATTTCATCATGATCGGAAATTCCATCAAATCAGATGTTTTACCCGTGATCAATATTGGAGCATCCGCGATTCATGTTCCATATGAGACGACCTGGCAGCATGAAAATGATCATGCATTACCGGACAACAGTAAATATTTTACAGTCGTTAATCTCGCTGATGTGTTGAAAATTATACCGGTATAGTTTTGTTTGACTTGTAGTTGCAGATGTTTTTGAATGTTTGGTTGCCAATATCACTGTTATCAAACATAAAATCCCACCAAAATGAAAGCAAATCTTCTTCTGTTCCTATTGATTGTCTTTGGCAATCAACTGATGGCCCAGCAGGGCTGGCAGTACCAGAACTCAAATTTATCCGGAAACCTGTCCGGTGTAATTTCACCCTTCACCAGGGATACAGTCTTTGTGATGGCCGACCCGGGAAAATTTTGTAAAACAACGAATGGCGGATCGCTTTGGGTTCAAAGCAACACCGGCTCTGCCGAATCATTCTTTGATATGGCCTTCGTCAGCAGTTCAACAGGTTATGCCGTTGGGACCAATGGCGCTATCCTGAAAACTTCTGATGGCGGGAATACATGGACTGCATTGACTTCAGGAACTACCAGGGACCTTTTTTCTGTTTTCATTGTTGCACCGGATAATATATGGGTTGTTGGAGATAGTGGTGTGATACTGACCTCCCTCGATTTCGGAAGTACATGGCAGAACAACAATGCTTTAACGCAAAACAGGTTGAACAGTGTGCGTTTCAGAAATTTCAGCAACGGATATATTGCGGGAAACGCCGGCACTTTACTGAAGACCACTAACGGCGGCTCCACATGGAACCTGGTGAACCTGGCTACAACTAAGGACTTTTATGCATTATGCCTGACCGGGAATTATGCATACATGCTGGCCGGATGGGTACATAACTACAGCTATGGAGGTGATGAGTTATATAGAACGACAGATAATATCTTCTGGACCCATGATTATTTAGCCGCTAATCCGACGGGCATCACCGGAATGTATTTCCGCAATGACAGCCTTGGTTTTACCATTACATCGAATTGCACCACCAATGGAGAGTGTTTTATTGGTATTTCAAAGACAACTGATTTCGGACAAAACTGGCAGATGAGTCTTTATGACTGGAACCCACCATCCATGGTAGGAATTGCAAGTTCAGGGATTGCATTTGTTACTGACAGTATTGGATATGCCCTGAGCGGAGACAATATTTTAAAAACCACCGATGGTGGAACGTATGTCAGCGTCAGGGAGTTGGTTAATAGTAAGTTGCCACGCGTTTATCCAAACCCGGCCACAGATAAAATCACACTCAGATACCCATCGTTTAACAGCAGCGACAGGGGATTGATTTCAATATTTAACAGTTACGGACAACTCATTCTTCAAGAGCCTCTGATGCAGGAAAAAAATGATATTATGCTGCCAACGTTATCAAAAGGAGTCTATTTCCTAAAAGTGAATTCTGGTGATAAAAGCGAAGTTGTCAAATTTGTCATTGAATAATGGGAGCCGATCATCAAGCGTATAGTTGATTAAATAATATTACTGACTGAAATTTCATGCCTGTTAAAAAGAGAGAACACCCGAAGGAAAAGACCCGGTTACATTCACGGAACAAACATCGTGAAAGGTATGATTTCAGCAAGTTAACATTGTCATGCCCGGAATTGGCCCCATTTGTCAGGCTGAACATGTTTGAGGATGAGTCTATAGATTTCGCAGATCCCGCAGCCGTGAAAATGCTGAACCGGGCGCTGCTGATCCACTTCTATGGCATAGCCAACTGGGATATCCCCGACGGGTTTCTCTGCCCGCCAATACCCGGTCGGGCAGACTACCTCCATCATGTGGCGGATTTGCTTGGCAGTAAGAATTTCGGGGTCATTCCCCGGGGCGGGAAGATCAAATGTTTTGATATTGGCGTAGGGGCAAACTGTATTTACCCTATCCTTGGAAACATAGAGTATGGTTGGTCATTCATTGGTTCCGATATTGATCCGCTTGCCATAGAATCTGCCTCTAAAATTGTCGGTTTAAACCCGGTTTTAGCGGACAAGATTGAGTTTCGTATCCAGAAGCAGCCCAATGACATCTTTTTCGGGATCCTCCAAAAAGAGGAAGTTATTGATCTCTCCGTGTGTAACCCTCCGTTTCATGCCTCAGCCGAAGAAGCGAAGTCCGGGGCGCTGCTTAAACAGAATAACCTGAGTCCCGGGAAAAGCGGCGAGCCTGTGCTTAATTTCGGAGGACAACACGGAGAGTTGTGGTGCAAAGGGGGAGAGGGGAAGTTTGTTCAGGATATGGTGCGTCAGAGTAAATTTTTCGCAAAATCATGTTTTTGGTTTACCACGCTGATATCCAAGCAGTCGCACCTGAAGGGGGTATATGATGCTTTGTCGAAAGAGCAAGCCATGGAGGTGAAGACCATCCCGATGGGCCAGGGAAATAAATCGAGCCGCATGGTTGCCTGGACCTTCCTTACCCGTGAAGAGCAAAGTGAATGGCGAAATACAAGATGGATGGAATCAAGTGTTAACAAAGAGCACATCGACTAACTATGGTAACAAAAAACGACCTGAAAAACCTGGCTCCTTATGCCACCGCCATTGTAGTATTTCTGGTCATCACCATGGCCTACCTCTATCCTTTACTTGAAGGAAAGAAGATCTACCAGTCGGACATCATCAATTTCAGGGGAGTCTCAAAGGAGATCTCCGATTTCAGGGATAAAACGGGGCAGGAGCCTCTCTGGACAAACTCGATGTATGGCGGGATGCCGGCCTACCAGGTTTCTACAAAGTACCCGGGAAACCTGCTCGGGCATCTTGATATAGTCCTAACCCTGGGCCTTCCGCATCCGGCGAGCACAATCTTTTTATACTTTCTTGGTTTTTTCATCCTGCTGATCGTCCTGAAGGTCGATCCGTGGCTTTCCATAGCCGGGGCCGTCGCATTTGGCTTCTCCTCATTTTTCTTTATCATTATTGATGTAGGACATAACTCCGAGGCCCATGCAATCGCCTATATGGCCCCGCTCATAGCCGGGATGATCCTTACACTCCGTAGAAAATACTGGCTTGGCGGCGCGTTGACTGCTGTTTTCCTGTCACTGGAGATCAAGGCGAACCATCCCCAGATTACTTATTACTTGGCGATCATTGCCTTGCTTTTAATGGTTTTTCTGCTGGTGAAAGCAGTCCGGGAGAAGGCGCTTGGCACCTATTTTACCGCTTGTGGCGTGATGGCGCTCGCCCTGGTATTTGCTGTCCTGACCAACCTCACAACTCTTTGGGCAACCCTGGAATACACCAAATATACTGTACGGGGCAAATCGGAACTCGCAACAGACAAACAGAACCGAACGGCAGGCATCGACCGTGATTATGCCACCTACTGGAGTTATGGTATCGGTGAAACCATGACCCTGCTGATCCCCAATGTTTACGGTGGCGCATCAGGGGCTAAAGTAAGTGAAAACTCGGAGGTGGTTAAGGCGATGCAGGAGAATGGCGTTGATCCGGGAACCGTGAAGCAGTTTGCCGGGCAACCGGTTTCATTCCTCTACTATTGGGGGAATCAACCCAGTACCTCGGGGCCGGTTTATGTTGGCGCTATTGTCTGTTTCCTTTTTTTATTGGGGCTGTTTATCGTGAAGGGACCCCTGAAATGGTGGCTATTGACAGCTACACTGCTATCAGTGGTGCTAGCCTGGGGGCACAACTTCATGGCAGCAACCAACCTTTTTCTTGACTATTTCCCCGGCTACAACAAGTTCAGGGCAGTGACGATGATCCTGGTCATTGCTGAATTTACCATGCCGCTGCTCGGGATTCTTGCTGTAAAGGAGTTTCTGGAACCATCGGGTAATAAGAAAAGGAACATGCTTATGTTGCGCATTGCATTCGGAATAACTGCGGGAATCAGTATCCTGTTCGCACTCTTCCCCGGCCTGTTCTTTAATTTCATAGGCCCGAATGATGCAGAACTTGCAAGCCATTATCCCGACTGGTTCATGGCTGCCATCAGGGCCGACAGGTTGAAATTGCTCAGCAGGGATGCATGGCGCAGTTTTGCATTTATCACCTTTGCTGCATTGCTTTTGCAAGGTGTTCTTGCCGGTAAGATTAAACAGAACTACCTTTTCCCATTATTGCTGGTACTCCTTCTTGCGGATATGTTTCCCATCAATAAACGGTACCTGAGCAGCGACAGTTTTACCCCGGCATCTTCACAGGTGGTTCCATTTGAAGCTTCCGCAGCAGATCAACAAATCCTCCGCGATCCTGATCCGGATTACAGGGTGTTCAACCTCACCTCTTCGAACCCGTTTATTGATCCGGCGACCTCTTATTTCCATAAATCACTCGGCGGTTACAGCGGGGTGAAAATGCGACGATACCAGGAGCTATGGGATCATCAGATCAGTAAAAATAACATGAGCGTTTTAAACATGCTCAACACAAAGTACTTTATTGTCCCTGATAAAAACCGGCAACCGGAAGTTCAGTTGAACCAGGCAGCCCTGGGGCATGCATGGTTTGTCCCGGCGGTAAAGTTAGTGGCTAATGCGGATGAGGAGCTGGGGGCGCTTACCTCTTTCCGTCCCGATTCGGTGGCCATCGTTGACCGGCAATTCAGCGAACAGCTTAAAGGTTTTTCCGGCGGACGTGATTCCAGCGACCGTATTAGCCTGGAAACCTATGCACCTAACCGGCTTCAATATTCCTACAATACGCGAAACAGTGGTGTTGCCCTCTTTTCCGAAATCTGGTATCCCAAAGGATGGAATGCCTATGTTGACGGAACCCTGACACCCCATTTCAGGGCCAACTATGTGCTAAGGGCAATGGTCCTGCCTGCTGGCAACCATAAACTCGAATTCAGGTTCGAACCGGCGGTTTATGCCATCGGTGAGAAGGTATCTTTAGTCAGTTCACTTGCAGTACTGCTGCTGTTAGCCGGATTAGTGGTAACCGGGGTTGTCAGATTTTTTAAAAAATAGGAGAAATCCGTTCAGCAGATGAAACTTTACATTAAATACATGGTGAGCATCCGGTGTAAGATGCTGGTGAAGGAGCAGTTGAAAAAGCTTGGGCTGCATTACGTCACTGTTGACCTGGGAGAAGTTGAGGTAATGGAAACCATTACCCAGCAGCAACGTGAACAGTTGAAAACCATTTTGTTGTGTTCGGGACTTGAGTTGATGGATGATAAAAAGGCGATCCTGATAGAGAAGATCCAAAATGTCATTATCGAAATGGTCCATTACACCGATGAGGTGCCCAAGGTGAATTTTTCGGATTACCTGGGTGAAAAGCTGAACCATGACTACACCTACCTTGCAAACATCTTTTCTGAGACCAAGGGAATAACGATAGAGCATTTTATCATTCTCCATAAAATAGAACGGGTTAAGGAGTTGATCATTTACGACGAACTCAACCTCTCTGAAATAGCATGGAAGCTGCACTACAGCAGTGTGGCCCATCTTTCCCACCAATTTAAAAAGATTACAGGCCTTACTCCCTCTTTTTTCAAATCCCTCAAGCATAAAAAGCGCAGCACACTGGAAAATGTGTGAATGATGTAATTTATTTCGAAAGTTGTGTAACACCTTCCGCCCGGGATGTGCTGATCTTTACATTCGATTGTAAGATCCTCATTTTCTATGAAAAAAACCTTGTTTTTACTGGCGGTACTGTGTGTTTCAGTCAGCGCCTTATGCCAACCTGCCGACTCTCTTGTCAACCCAGTTAAACGTATCAAAAGATACCATGTTAACTACTATGTGACCGGCAGTATCATCGGGATTGGGATGGCCGGTGATTATTTTGCCATCAGCCGCCTTAAAAGCAAACCAAAGCTCACCCCTGAAGAGTTGTCCTTCATCAATACAGATCAGCAGAAAAACCTTATCAACTCCATCGACCGGTGGGCATTGCACCAGAAATCTTCTGACCGCACCCTGTATAAGAAGTTCTCCGATTATGGAGAGATCGGCATTTTCGTGTTGCCGAGCCTGCTGATCATCGATAAAAACATACGCAGGGATTGGCTCGATATCCTCCTGATGTATGTTGAGGGCCATACCATTACTTTCAGCTTCTATAACTACAGTCCCCTCGGGCCATCTTTTGTGAACCGATACCGGCCGTTTGTCTATTATCCTGAAAACGGATCCGAAGGACTTACCGAGGATTACCGCATGAACAACAACAATACCCGGAACTCTTTCTTTAGCGGACATGTCGGCTCATGTGCCTACAGCACGTTTTTCATGGCAAAGGTTTATTGTGACTATCATCCGGAATTGGGTGCTGCAAAATACCTTATTTACCTTGCCGCTTCTATTCCACCACTGGCAATCGGGTATGCACGCATCAAATCGCTTGACCATTTCCCTTCGGATGTGGCAGTGGGATTTGGCCTTGGCGCTGTAATTGGCATTGTGGTTCCTGCTTTGCATAAAGTTTCCTGCAGCAAATACCTCTCCGTTGGATTATCTACCTCACCCGAAGAGGTGGGATTAAGTGTTTGCTGGAAACTTGATAATAAGCGACTTGCCAAATTTAGTAAGTAGCAAAGATGAAAATTGCCAATACCAAATTAAAGAAAACAATCATTATCGTTTCAGGTATCATCCTGACCGCAATAGTTGTGATCATTGTGCTGATATCACCCATCGCAAAGTATCTCATCGAAAAATATGATGAGAAATATACCGGAAGAAAAATCGAATTGGGATGGGTCTATGTTAATCCTTTTACCGGGTATATCCATTTAAGCGGCTTGACAATTTATGAGTTGAAAAGTTCCGCTTCTGTCCGGGATGCTGATGTTATATTCTTCTCAGCGCAAGGATTGAGCGCTAACTTTGCCATGCATAAGTTGCTGTCGAAAACAATTGAAATTTCAGAAATTATCCTGGATCAGCCCAAGGGTACCATCATCCAGGAGAAAAAGGAGTTGAATTTTGCCGATTTAATAAAAAAATTCACCCCTGCAGGCGTTGATAAAACACCCTCCAACATTCGTTTTAACATTCTCAGAATAGTGATTCATGACGGGGAATTTCATTATCGCGAGAAATTAATTCCAATCAACTATTTTATTAAAAAGGTAAACATTGAAAGCGATGGAAAACGATGGAATTCAGACTCTATCACTGCGAAGTTTTCCTTTCTCCCGGGAATAGGCACAGGGGATGTTAAAGGCAAATTAATGATCAATTTTAAAACTGTTGATTACAGGCTGGCCATTGTTGTCAGGAAGTTTGATCTGAACATCATTCAGCAATATCTCAAAGATTTAACGAATAATGGAAGTTTTTCTGCATATCTCGATGCAACCATCAAAGCCAGGGGGAATTTCAAGGACCAGGAGGATCTGAATGCTTCAGGAGTACTTTCGATCAATGATTTCCATTTTGGGAAAAACCCGAATGAGGATTATGCCTCCTTTGATAACCTGGTGCTTGCCATGAGAGATATAAGTCCTAAACTGCATCATTACCTTTTCGATTCAGTGTCGCTGAGCCATCCGTTTTTAAAATATGAGCGATACGATTACCTTGACAACATTCAAACAATGTTCGGGAAAAACGGGGTCAACCTAACTGCTGCCACGACTGATGTCGCAAGATTCAACCTTATTATTGAAATAGCGCGCTATGTGAAAGTGCTGGCAAAAAACTTTTTTACAAGTAATTATAAGATCAACAGGTTGGGAATTTACCGTGCTGATTTGCAATTTAATGACTATGCTGTCAGTGAGAAATTTTCTGTCGCGCTTGACCCGCTCTACATTGTGGCCGATTCGATAGAAAAGGACCAGGAGCGTGTTCATGTGCTGCTTAAATCGGGGATTAAACCTTACGGCAATGTCTCTGTAATGTTAAGTATAAACCCGAAGGACAGCACGGATTTTGATCTTCAATATGTTCTGCAGGGGCTCTCTGCCGCCATGTTTAATCCTTATATAATCACCTTTACATCCTATCCGCTTGACAGGGGGACCATAGAACTCAAAGGCGCCTGGTGGGTTAGAAGCGGGCATATTGAAAGTAATAATCATGTGATCATCATTGATCCGCGCAGGACCGGCAGGGTAAGAAATAAAGATAAAAACTGGCTGCCCCTTCCGCTCATCATGTCGCTAATCCGTGAGCGGGGCAATGTGATCGATTATGAGATTCCGATAACGGGTAATCTGAAGGATCCGAAATTTCATCTTCATGATGTGCTTGTCGATTTAGTGGAAAATATCTTCGTGAAGCCTGCAACAACCTCCTACAGGATGGAGGTGAAGAATACGGAATCTGAAATTGAGCAATCACTTACCCTTAAATGGGAGATGAGAAAAAGTCTGCTATCACGGAACCAGGATAAGTTTGTTGCCAGGATGGTCGATTATCTTGAGCAAAACAAGGAGGCAACCCTTTGGGTTTACCCCATGCCGTTTGTTGAAAAGGAGAAGGAGTACACCCTTTTTTTTGAAGCAAAGAAAAAGTATTACCTGCTGATTCACCCGGGGAGCGAGCGGAATTTCAGTGAAGAAGATTCAGCAATGGTGGATAAAATGTCGGTAAAGGATTCAGTTTTTGTCCACTACTTAAACAAATTGGCCAATGGCCATGCCTTTTATACCATCCAGGAAAAGTGTAGCAACTTTGTCGGTGATGCATTCATCGACAGAAAGTTGAGTCAGTTGGTGAAAGCCAGGGAAATGGCCTTTATGGTGCAGTTTATAGATAAAGGTGTTGCCAACCGTGTTATCATGCACCCCGATCAGATAACCATTCCCTTCAATGGATTTTCATACTACAAGATCAGGTACAAAGGTGAACTCCCACGCAGTCTCGTGAGGGCGCACAGAAAGATGAATGACCTGGATAATGAAAAGCCCAGGAATAAATATATGGTGGAACGTAAGAAAAAGAGATTATGAAAAACAGGATGCTCATTTTTCTGATGCTGTCGACAGTGTCATGCGGGAACCGCAAGGAACAGATCAGCCCGACGATCGGCCCGATTTCTGAATCGGTCTACGCTTCCGGGATCATCAAGAGCAAAAACCAGTACCAGGTATATTCCTCCGTAAATGGGTTGATCCAGAATATATTGGTACGTGAGGGGGATACTGTCAGAAAGGGGGATCCGCTGATAAAGATATTGAACGAATCGTCGAAACTGAATACCTATAACGCACAGCTGGCAGCAAACAATGCCGATCTGTTTTCCAACACCGATAAACTTGGCGAAGCAAAGGTTAATATAAGTGTTTCTGTAAGCAAAATGAAGGATGATTCATTGTTGCTGGCCAGGCAACGCATATTGTGGGCCGAGGGGATCGGCAGCCGTGTTGAATTTGAACAGCGGCAGCTTGCCTATAAAAACTCGGTTGCCAATTTCCAGCTGGCAAAGTTGCGCTACCACGAATTACAACGGCAATTGGAGTTCACTGCCAACCAGGCGAAAACGAACCTGAAGATAAGTGCCTTGCAGACAGGTGATTATTATGTAAATGCGGAAGCCGGCGGGAGGGTATATAAAATTTTCAAGGAAAAAGGTGAATTTGTTAGCACCCTGATTCCGCTGGCAATTGTAGGCGATGCAACGGCTTTTTTAATTGAAATGAACGTTGACGAGTATGACATTGCCAGGATTCACATGGGGCAAAGAGTGTTATTCACAATGGACAGTTATAAGGGTAAAGTATTTGAAGCAAAAGTCGACCGCATTGAACCCCTGATGAATGAGAAAACGAGGTCTTTCACTGTAAATGCCCTGTTTGTCTCAAAACCCGAAGTGCTCTACCCTAATCTCACCGTTGAGGCAAATATTATCATTCAATCCAGGGAAAAAGCCCTGACCATTCCCAGGAGTTACCTGGTCGGAGATTCGATGGTACAGATGAAAAAAGGGAAAATGAGACAAGTTATCGTAGGACTGAAGGATTATCAAAGGGTTGAAATTATAAACGGCCTGTCTGCCGGTGACGTGATCAATAAGCCAACCCAATGAAAATCAAGTTGATCCTGAGGATTGCCAAGTCGCTTTTACTGGCCAGGTGGAAACAGTCTCTTGTTGCCGCTGTTGGGGTAACGTTCAGCATCACTATGTTTATTGCGCTCCTGAGTTTTATGGCCGGTCTCAATAATTTACTCGACGGACTCATGCTTAACAGAACAGCACATGTGAGGTTGTTCAATGAAATAAAACCCAATGTCCATCAGCCTGTTAATCTCTCTCCGGAATTTGCAGGCAGTGTTAATTTCATCCGGTCGGTTAAATCCGCAGGCAAGCGGCAGGAAATTTATAACAGCCAGGCCATTATCCGGGCCTTGAACAAAGATTCCCGGGTAAAAGGTGTAGCTCCCAGGATTACTGCCCCGGTTTTTTTTAACGACGGTTCCATTGAAATCACCGGTGTCGTCTATGGTGTTGATAGCCAGTCAGAAGGCAATTTGTTCCATTTTAACGATTATGTGAAATTTTGCAACCCGCTTGACTTGAAGAATGTGTCCAACAGTATCATCCTTGGGGAGGGACTGGCCGTCAAACTGATGGTTGACGTCGGGGATGTGGTTCAGATAACAACAGTCAACCAGGAGCGGTTTTCGCTTAAAGTAGTTGGCTTTTTTCAATCGGGTGTGCAGGAGCTGGATAAAGTGCAGAGCTTTGCATCCATCCCGACTGTCCAGAAAATCCTGGGAAAACCAGGCAACTACATAACGGATATACAGATTAAACTCTTTGATATGGCCGCTGCACCTGCGATTGCAAAAGAGTATGCACAACTATACCAGGCAGATAGTGAAGATATTCAAACAGCAAATGCGCAATTTGAAACGGGTTCTTTTGTGAGGACGCTCATATCTTACCTTGTGGGGATTACCCTGCTGATTGTTGCCGGATTCGGCATTTACAACATTTTAAACATGATGATCTATGAGAAGATGGATTCCATTGCCATCCTGAAAGCTACCGGGTTTTCGGGCGCTGACGTAAATCGTATTTTCCTGGTGATTGCTTTGAGCATCGGGATTTTCGGTGGTTCGATGGGGCTCGTTTTCGGTTTCCTCTTTTCCCTGGTGATTGACCAGATTCCGTTTATTACGGCGGCGCTACCAACAGTAAAGACCTATCCTGTTGACTACAACCCGGTTTTTTATATCATCGGCTCCATCTTTTCTATCGGTACGACTTACCTGGCCGGCTGGGCACCTGCCAGGAAGGCAAGCAAAGTGGATCCTGTCATCATCATAAGAGGTAAATAGCATGAACGAAACCCAGGTACTCCAGGCAAACCATGTGAACAAGAGTTTTCACGACCCGGTTACCGTGAAAATCCTGGATGACATAACGCTCTCTGTTAAACAGGGGGAGTTTGTCTCCATCATCGGGAAATCGGGTTGCGGGAAATCGACCTTGCTTTATATCCTTTCAACCATGGATACTGACTATGAAGGCGACCTTATGATCGGAGGGGAGTTGATGCGGGGAAAGAGTGACAGGCAGCTTGCGCGTGTACGCAACGAGAAAATCGGTTTCGTATTCCAGTTTCACTATTTGTTAAATGAGTTTACCGCCCTGGAAAATGTCATGCTCCCCGGGCTCAAACTTGGAAAATACCCGGAATCCGAAGTGAGGCAGCGGGCATTGGGACATCTGCGAAATCTGGATGTATTAAAGTTAGCCGACAAAAATGCCAACCAATTGTCGGGAGGCGAAAAACAGCGGGTTGCCATCGCCCGGGCTCTCATCAATGATCCCACCATCATCATGGGGGATGAGCCAACAGGCAACCTCGACAAGAAGAACAGCCTGGTTGTATTTGAAATATTCAGGAAACTTGCTGAAGAACATCAACAAACCATTCTGGTGGTGACTCATGATGATGAGTTTGCAAAAAAAACGCATCGCATTATTGAAATGGTCGATGGACGGATCGTCACCAAAACCGATAGTTAATAATGTGTGAATGATGTAACTAATTTAAGGAGTTATGTAACACTTTCCACCGGTAAGAGATCCAACTTTGTATCTTAAATTTTAATAAAACCAATCATGAAAACTCCTCAAGTTCTACAAAAAACAAAGTGGTCTATCGACCAGGCTCACAGCGAAATCGGTTTTAAAATCAAGCATCTGATGATTTCTCACGTCAATGGTACTTTCAAAAAATTTGATGCCAGCATTTATACTACTGAGAAGGACTTTACCACAGTTGAAATTGACCTGTGGATCGATGCGTCATCCATTGAAACAGCAAATGAAAAGCGGGATGAACATCTGAAAAGCAGTGATTTTTTTGATGTTCAGAACCACAAGCAACTCACCTTTACTTCGGGTACGATCGGCAACCCGGATCATGAAGGAAACCATGAAATGTGGGGTGAACTGACCATGGTCGGGATTACGAAGAATGTAAAGATGAACCTGCAGTTCGGCGGAATTGTGCACGATCCATGGGGAAATGAAAAAGCCGGGTTTACCGTCACCGGGAAATTGAGCAGAAGCGACTGGGGACTGGCCTGGAATACCCCGTTGGAAACGGCAGGGTTCCTGATCAGTGAGGAAGTAGTGATCCAGTGTGAAATTGAACTGACCAACCTGGGCATTGAAGACCTGACCATGAAACTGGATCCTGTGGCATTGATGAAAATGTCTGCCGGTAAATGAACCGGGTAATTCGATTTACCATTGTTAATCATTTAAAACCTATATTATGCCCCTCTTCACTATATTAATTGTCCTGATCGTTGCCGGTGTACTCCTCTGGCTTGTCAATGCTTACATCCCCATGGATGTGAAAATTAAAAGAATTTTCAATGCGGTAGTCGTCATAGTTCTTGTAATTTGGCTCCTCAAGGTGTTTGGACTGTTCGCTTACCTGATGAATATCCATGTATAAATCCTGCAGCAGGAAATGATATCTTTGCACTCCGGTAGCCTGATGAGTTCAATCTACCGGGGCAGAGTGGTCCGTGCGAAAAAGGATGAACAGACGTATTTGAATGAAGTCAGCTAAAACACTGGTTACCGGCACGATACTTTTCTACTTGATCATTGTCGCCAAGTTTTCCGGCGCCCAATCAACTATGCAATCGCCGGATACCATACCGCACATTGCCTTCGACAGTAATTACCTTGAAGATTATACCAGCCTGGTAACGGCAAGGTTGTTCCTCTTATTTCAGAATGCCTCGCTGCTGATCAATCCTGATAATGAAAAAATTTCAAAAGTCGTTTACCGGCCCAATGTCAACCTGAGGATTGGGATTGCCGGGTTCTGGAGATGGTTTGGACTGGGGTTATCGATGGATAACCCTTTCTATAAAACAGACCGTGACGCTTACGGAAAAACATCCACGATAGACCTCCGGATCAATGCCTTCGGGCGGGTTGTGGCCGGTGAATTCTTTTTGCAGCGATACAAGGGTTTTTATCTTTCTTCCCCTGAACGGCCGGATGGTACCCACTACATTATACCAGACATGCAAACCATCTCGCTGGGCATTTCCGGGTATTGGATCTATAAAGCAAAGAGGTTTTCGGTGAGGGCTGCATTCATTCAGAATGAACGGCAGAAGAAGAGTGCCGGCAGCCTGGTGGTACGACCCTCCTTTTTATACTTCAGGGTGTCTTCAAATGATGGAATCATTCCGCAGGAACTGGCAGATGCCTACGGTCTGCCATTGGCCAACCAGATTAAAAGCGGGGAGTTCTATACCTACGGACTTTCGCCGGGGTACATGTATACCTTCGTTTTCCTTAAGAATTTCTATGTTACAGCAGGCGTTTTTCCTGGCGTTGCTGCCCAGTTTTCGTCGTATACCAGCAAACTGGACACTGATACGGATTTTGGATTTATCTTCCAGCTCAGCGGCAGACTGGCACTGGGTTATAATTCGGACAAATGGTTTCTCGGGGCTTCGGTTCAAACAGGGTTCAACGAAGTTCCTGATAAACTCAGCAACGCATTGTTTGCTTATGATGTTGGCCAGATCCGGTTTTGGGGTGGGACAAGGTTCGACATCTTCAAAAAGAAGAAAAAGGCCCCGGTAACCTATTAATGTGTGAATCATGTAAGTTTTTTCCTTAGTTATGTAACACTTGTTGCTGTTGATTCATGGACCTTTGCATAATAATACATAGGTGAAATCTATAATTCCATGAAAAAACTGAAGGTGCTATTGGTCATTTTGATGGTCGCGATCCTAACGCAGTTAACATCCTGCATGTTCCCCGGACCCCGGATGGGCCATCCTGGTGGCGGGAATGGACAGCATGGCCAAAAAGGACATCCCGGTAATTCGGGGCATCACGATCAAAAAGACCACCGTGGCAAGTAGACAATTATCGCAGAATACACTTGAATTTTGGTATGTTTGCAGTGATGTTGAATAAAGGCAGGTAACACCATGATTTCCCGGACAATTGTTTTTTTCCTTCTTTGCTTTTTAGTGGTTTTGCAGGCTGAAGCGCAGGAGAAAAAGGACACCATCGCACAAACGCAAAGTGATACGGTCAATAAAAAACCGGATACCCTGATCATCACTGCGGAACCTCAGAATATATTGCCTACCAGTGAATTTTCCAAATCCTATGCCGGTTCATACTGGACAGATACAAAGTCGGCCTTTACCAATCCATTTCACTGGAGGAAGGGGCAGATCATTGCGGCTGCTGTAATTACAACCTCCGCCATCGGCCTTATAGCCTATGGAGACAAGCCCATCCAGCAGTTTTTTTTTCATAACGAGAATCTTTTTATCAGCAAGAGTTCGCAATATTTTTTCAGTCCTCTAGGAAGCGGTATGATCAGTATACCAGCATTGGGCGTTTTTTATGCCTGTGGTGTTATCTGGAAGAACAAGCGGGCTAAGGAAACCGGGATGAAAGGACTGGAAGCTTATGTAATTACTGTCGTTTTTACCAATGTCATCAAACAAATCACCCACCGGCACAGACCCTACCAGGACAATCCTCCCGACCCTCATGTATGGGATGGCCCATTCAGCTGGGGCGGCGCTTACGGGACCTTTGGCTACAATTCATTTCCTTCAGGACACTCTTCCGCGATTTTTTCCGTGGCCACCGTCGTTGCCCTCGAATACTGGGATACAAAATGGGTGCCGGGTGTCTGTTTCGGACTGGCAGGCTTTACTGCACTTTACCGGCTTGCGGTGAATGATCACTGGGCTTCGGATGTGCTGGTTGGTTCTGCATTGGGATTTGCCATAGGCAGCATGGTCTATTTCAACGCCAATAAAAAGCTGCAAATCATCCCGGTAAGTTCAACCGGCTTAGGAGCTACCCTTGTTTACCATTTCTGATTCCCCTGATCAGTTATAATGACCCCTTCGCTGCTTATCTTCAAGGTAGAACAGGATGAATATTTTCTGTTCTGTTTGAATGGAGTGATGAGCCGGCTGATTCCTTTGATACAGATCGTTGTAATAGAGCTGGGATTCAACTCCTAAACTTAAGCCCTTGTATACATGGACGGTGATCCTGGGTTTGATGATCTGAATGAAGTTGTTACCGTTCATGCCAATGTAAGTGCGCATCCAGTAAAAGTAATATCTTAACGTTGCCGTGGCAAAACTGCTGAGGTTGAACGTACTTTCAAACTTGGCTTCCAATCCTCCGACGAAATTATAATCCCTCACCTGGGTAGTGTCGATGACGAATTTTGTGCTATTGCCGCCAAACGGGACCAAAGCCAGGTGAATGCTGGTATAAAGGTTGCTTACCTTGCTCACCGGCCATTTGGAGATAACACCTGCCCCAAATCCAATGGTGCCCAATTCGAATTTATTGTTGTCCCAGTAATCATAATATTGAAACCCTCCGATGAGCAGCGCCAGTTTGCCAGCCTGCTTGTTTTGACCGAACAGGATGGCGTAGCCAAGTACGTTGTCAAGGTACTTCCGGCCAACGCCGAAATTTAAGTCGACCCTGAGTTTGAAAAAATCGAATGGCTTCCTTTTACGAAGTTCAAACGGGTTGCCATAATCAAACTGAAAGTTGAACATGCCGCTGTAACTTCCTTTTCCGAAAGCCCTGTATGGTGTTTCATCCACTTTTCGCATGCCTCCGTAAAGAGAGATGTTGATAGGTTCTTTTTCATAGACCTCTTTATTGGTCCTTCTGAATGATTTGCCCTGGATCAGCCGGTTAAAGCCTCGCATCGGGTCAATCAATCCTGCCGCTATTTCCCGGAACACCCGCTCTGTTCCCCTGGTACGGTCATCGAGAATGTTAGAGCTTAACCTGTATAGAATTTCACCGATAAAGGCGCCGTTGACAGGAGTATAAATAATATCGTTATAGGATGGCCGTGTGTTTTCTCCAAAATATTCCCACATCAGGCTGCCTCCCAGGGCAAAGCAAAAGGACTGGTAGTAGTTATACCCATTGGCACGCCCGGCATTGTAGGAGAGCGTTCCGGAGTAAGGGTGTCCAATGAAATTGACACCAAAACGGTCGTCATCCCAGGTCCATCCCTGTGTCAGGTTTATTTTCCACGATTTGAAGCCAATCCTGGCATAATCGGCATTCAGGGCATAACGGTCCAAAGCCCAGGTGAGGGTAACTGCCCCCAGAACTTCGGTGACAGGTATCCACAAGGGATATCTTTTATTGTAGGCCGTATCGTCATCGAGTAAATCGCCGTATTTGTTTTGCATGGTAGTGTCGACCAATGCACTCTTTTTTGGTTCATTCCCGATGGAATCGGAAAGCAATTCAATTTTCACCTCCTTGATTTTCTCAAGTTGCTTTTCGGGTGTTCCTTTCCCGGGAACGATGGTATCGTTTGGAGCAACTTTCCTGGGATTTTGAGGAGCCACATCCTGGCTATGCAGAACGCAAGAGGCAAGCAGGCATATGGCTATCAGGAAAGCCGCCTTCATCCTGCATGGGTTACGATGGGACCATTCTCTTTTTTCGGTACAATTTCGACCGACAAACCGAAAATATCCCTGAAATTTTCTTCGAGGTCCTTGATATCCATGGATGAATGCACTTCAAGAAACCCCTCATTGTGCACTGCCCTGCATTCCTGCAGGGTTTTGCTGCTATGGCTGACCAGTTTCTCAGAAGGGGCCGAACCAGGATGGCTTGGCTTGACATGAAATGCAATTTTATATGCCGGGAATATCGAATTGAATTCTGCCTGGATTGCAGAAATTTTCCTGCTGTTGTTGATGGCAATTTTCATAATATGAGAGTTTTATGGTGAATGCAATGTTAAAGTAAGTTCAATTTTGACTGTAAAAAAATCTGTTATGCCTGGTCTGATGATTCATACAGGTTCAATCTGTTCCTGAGGGAGATGATCTCCTCCTGCATCACCTTGATTCGCTGAAGTAAATGAGTGATTGTTTCGATGCCTTCCACATTGATGTCCAGGTCATAATAAAAGCGGAGGATCTGTTCCAGCTGCAGTAAATGACCCGCTTCGATGAACCCTGCATCGTCAATGGTCGAGATCTCAATCAGCCCCGTTTGTTCTAACGTGCTGATGAAGGCAATTCCAATGTTGTGACTGGTACAGAATTCGTCCAATGCGATTAAACTTTTTGTGTGCATTGTTCAGGTATTGGATTGTAATTTAGATAATTCCGTAAATAGTGCACGTTGCTGATCATTAAGGGTTGTCGGGATTTTAATCGCCCAGGTTACAACCAGGTCGCCAAAATGTCCTTCATTTTTGTAGATTGGAAATCCTTTGCCGGTTAACCTCACTTTGCTTCCATTCTGCGTTTCAGGCTTGATCTTCAGTTTGACTTTTCCGCTGAGGGTTTCCAGCAGAAACTCTCCTCCGAGTATTGCAGTGTACAAATCCAGATCGGCTGTAGTATACAGGTTATTGCCAAAACGCTTAATCGACGGGTGGTTGGAGATAGAAAAAGCGATATAGAGGTCGCCCCCGGGGCCGCCGTTTGTCCCCGGCCCGCCATAACCGGGTATTTTGATGGTTTGCCCGTTTTCAATACCGGCGGGTATGGTAATCCGGATACTTTTCCCATTGACTGTCAACGTTTGTTTATGGGTTTTGTAAGCATCAATTAGTTCCAGGTGCAGTTCGGCGTTGTAATCTTCTCCGCGGTATCGTGCCTGGCTTCCTCTTCCCGGATTTGCTGCGCCACCAAACATGGATTCAAAAAAATCGGAAAAATCTCCACCCTGTGATGGGTCAGCATACCTTGCCCCGCGTTGATTTGAAGACTGCCGGCGGTTCTGATTGGCTTTTTCTGCCTCCTCCGCATGCTGCCAGTCCTCGCCATGCTGATCATATTTCTTTCGTTTTTCAGGATCGCTCAGCACCTCGTTTGCCTCATTGATCTGCTGGAAATTGCGTTTGGCATTCTTGTCATTGGGATTCAAATCAGGATGAAGCTTCCTGGCTAACTTCCTGTAGGCTGTCTTAATCTCTTTTGGAGTGGCCGTTTTGGCTATTCCTAATACCTTATAATAGTCTACGAAATCCATGGGTTGCTATATTTGATTCCTTTGTGGCCTCGTTACCTTTTTTTTGTAGGGACGATGAACATCGGGACCTTTGTATGATGCAGCACTTTTTCAGTTACACTTCCCATCACGATATTTTCCAGCCACTTGCGGCTATGGGAGCCCATCACGATAATATCGGCATGTGTCTCTTTCGCAGCCAGTAAAATCGTTTCAGCAAAATCACCTTCTTTAACAAGGGTCTTGATGGAGTCATCCCCAAGGTGAAGTTTTGTTTTATCCAGGAAAAACTGGGAGGCGCTTGTAAGTCCTTCGATGCTGTCAAATTGCAGTTGTACGGCATCCATGGTTCCGGTATATCCCATGATGGGTGAAAATTCGGTCGATGAGTAGTAGACAGGATCTGCGATAACATGGAGCAGGATAACCTCTGCATTCATAGACGTGGCCATGGTATATCCGACCTCGGCGACTTTTCGTGACGTTGCATCGTAATCCAGCGCGATCAGGACTTTGTTGATTTTTGTAGTTTTCATGACTCGTTTAGGTTTTAAGTTATCCGTTTTCCTCATCAAGCGTGGTATGTCCATCACCTCCAAGGCTGTAAAAGTTATTCTCTTCATCTTCACTGCCAATATCCTCCTGGATGTCATCCAGTTCCGAACCTGGAATATCGAGGTCGTTGCCCGACAAATTCTTTGCAAACCCCTTTACATTGGTGATCCCCGACAACTCATCATCGTTCGGATCCTTGTCTTTTGAAATGTCTTCAGGATTTATGTCACGTTCCTCGCGAAATTTGTTGTATACATCTTCGTCAGGCGGATAGGATGGATACCCGGCGATATCTCCTGATCCTGTGGTGTTTTGAACCTTATGTTTCCGATTGTTGACTTCTTCGATGCGTTTCATATTGACAGATGTTATTGACATTACGAAATTAAGCCCGCAGGAGGGTTGAAGTGTTACATAAATTTTGCAAATTGTTACATCATTCACACATTTACATACCGATTTTATGGCTGTTTAATGTCCATTGTTAATGCAACAAAGCACAAGGGCACAAAGTTGCCCTAAGAAGGAGATGGATCGTTGATTCCAGGTTTTGCAATCCCGGTGGGGAGTACCGCCCCTGTTTTCCGCATGGCGTAAGCATGAGTGAATTCGGCCCCAAATAACACCAGCATGGAGGTGTAGGTGACCCAGAGCATGATTAAAATTACTGAGCCTGCTGTTCCATAGCCCAGGCCGGGATTGGCTTTCCCGAAGTAAAATCCAAGTCCGAATTTCCCGATCTCAAACAAAAAAGCCGTCGCCAGCGAGCCAACCCATACATGGTTCCATTGAACGCGGGCATCGGGGAAAAATTTGAACATCAGGGCAAACAGAATGGCTATGATCGAAAAGGAAAGGATGAAATTAACCACCTGCAGCAACACCAGGAATGAATCAGAAAAATGGTTGGAAATCCAGTTTCCAAGCGCTGCCAGGATGGCTGAAACAATCAGGGAAATAATGAGCAGAAAGGCGATTGAGATAATCAAGCCAAAGGAGAACAGCCTAACCCTGATGACCGCCCATATGCCTGATTTTGTGTCATCTGCTTTTACACCCCAAATGTTGTTCAGTGATTGTTGAAATTGAGCAAAGACACCAGTTGCACCAATAACGATAGAGCTTATCCCGATGATAGCTGCCCAGATTGAACTTTTTGTCTCACTTGCAACCACGATCATGTTCTGAATCTGTAAGGCCGTGTCATGTCCCAGCATCGCATTGATTTGGTCACTCACATGCTTGTTAACGATATCTTTCCCAAAGAAATACCCTGCAAGAGTCATCACCACCACAAGCAACCCCGGTAATGAAAATATCGCGTAGTAGGCAATAACAGCACTTTCGCGAAACGGATCGTGAGCCCACCATTCGCTGAATGAGGTTTTTACAATCAGGAAGATGTCTTTAAGTCTCATTGTAACCCACGTGCCTCCACAACGGATAAAAGACACCTGCAGTCATGACCGGTTACCACCCCATCCATATAGACCCTGCACAAGGGGGTTTTGTCATACCCGAGCATCACTTCACACGATTCTTTTCCAAAACCAAGAAAAACCCTGTTTAAAAAATCGTTGAAAACCAGCCTGGAATTTTCGGATACGAATAGTTTAAAGTTGCTGTTGATCAATGCAAATCGCCTGTCCTGCAGCATCTCTGCACCTGTAAAATTCAATTCACAGATGTTGCCTTCCTTATCCAGCGTAAAGTAGCCCATAGGCGCAAAATCGTACAGCATGGTATATCTTTTCAATGCAGCCTCAGCCGTTTCGTTGGCCTGTTGCAATTCAGCATTCTGCATCTCCAGTTCGATCTGATGCACCCGCAGCTCGTGCAGAAGCCTTTTATCATCGTATTCCTGGGAGGTCACTTTTATGTCCAACTGCTCATTGTTAAGTTGTTCTTCGGCTTTCATTCGAAGTGTCCGGGCTTTTGTGATATTCTGTTCCGCATCGGTCATGGTATGATTGATTTGTGTTGTTTGAGAAGTTTGTATAATTCGAACCAGGCGATCGTTGATATTCCTGCCAGGCTGCAGATGATGATGTTAAAAAATGTTAGTCTTTGAAACTGGAAAAGATCCAGGAAAAACCTTACGTTCAGCACCAGGGTGAGAAAAAAAATAGCGCCACCGGTTACCCATAAAACGGCTTTGTTTGGAGTGGCGATGATTTTAAAGATGTTATCGGTCCAGGAACGGTTGGTTAATATAACCGCAATGTTCGACGCGATCAGGGTGAGGAAGGTCATCGCTCTTACTTCATTGGAGGTATATGCCAGGTGAATGCCTGTAAAATAGACCACCAGGGTCATGGCCAGGATGCCGGCGCCCTGCAAACAGCTGAACCATACTTTTTTGCTCCCGAAGAAGGGCTCGTCGATTTTTCTTGGCGGCCTCAACATGGCATTTTTCTCCTCCTTTTCTGCTTCAAATATGATGGAACAGGCCGGGTCGATGATCAGTTCGAGAAAAACAATATGGACAGGCCACAGGATGATCGGGAAGTTGCCAAGCAGGATCGGAATCAGGGATAGGCCGGCAATGGGTACATGAATTGCAAAAGTATATCCAAACGCTTTCTGGAGATTGTCGAAGATGCGCCTCCCCATTTTAATGGCTCCCACAATGGATAGGAAATTGTCGTCCATCAGGACCAGGGAAGAGGCTTCCCTGGCGACATCTGTGCCTTTCTTGCCCATGGCGATGCCAATGTTTGCCGACTTCAGGGCAGGGGCGTCGTTCACGCCATCGCCGGTCATTGCTACGATCTCCTTGTTTTTCTTGAGTGCGTTGACGATTTTCAGCTTTTGGTCCGGTATGACCCTGGCGAATACATTGATATCGTTTATCCTTTTGCAAAGTTCGTCTTCCGTGATGGTTTGCAACTCCTGGCCGGTAATGCATGTGCCTGGATTTTCGAGACCAATCTCCAAAGCGATGTGTTTGGCAGTCACCGGGTAGTCACCGGTAATCATGATCACCCTGATACCGGCTTTATAACACACGGCAACGGCTTCCTTCACATTTTTCCGGATGGGATCTGCGAGGCCGATCAACCCGATAAATTCAAAAGGGAAGTCGTGCTGGATTTCCGGCAGATTGCTTGTGTTGATTTTTGCTTTTGCCACACCCAGTACCCTTAATCCCTGTTCCGCCAACACTCCAACGGCCAGCACCATGCGTTTTTTTGTCGCCTCGTCGAGGTGACAAAGGTCAAAAATGGCCTCAGGAGCTCCTTTGGTAGCAATTATTTTTTCACGGGTGTCGTGCAGGGTAAATACCCTAGACATGGCCATCAACCCTTTTGAAAGGGGATATTCCTTGATCATTACCCAATTCCGGTGGATATGTTCCGTACCTTTCAGGAAGAGATCTCCCATGATGGTGATGGCTTTTTCCATGGGATCAAAAGGATTTGTCTGACTCGACAGGATGCCATACTCGATAATTTCGTGAAACCCGGCTGTGAATTCGCAATTTTTTGTGACAGAAAGAAACTCTTTTCCGTTGTAGAGTTTTGTAACAGTCATTTTATTTTCGGTGAGGGTTCCGGTTTTATCGGTACACAATACGGTTGCCGAACCCAGGGTCTCGATGGCTGACGGATTTCTGGTCAGGACCCTCTTTTTTGACATTCTCCATGCGCCGAGGGCCATGAACACGGTGAGGATCACAGGAAATTCTTCCGGTAACACCGCCATGGCAAGGGTGATCCCTGCCAGGAATCCGTCCAGTAAACTGCCACGGGTAATGGAATAGGCTGCCACAACCAGGATACAAAGTACGGCGGCTATGATGGTGAGCTTTTTAACAAGTTTCCCCATCTCCTTCTTGAGACGTGTAGGTTCTTCCTTCACCCCTTCAAGGGCTTTACCGATTTTACCGATCTCCGTGTTTATCCCGGTACTGGTAACCCTTGCCACCCCGTTGCCCTGCACGATCATCGACCCTGAATAGACGAACGGGAAATCATCTCCGCCGGGTTGGATATCTTTTTCTGTCCCGTCCCAATCGTTTTTCCTTACAGGGATCGGCTCTCCTGTGAGCAAGGATTCATCGGCCAGTAAATTGACAGAGTCAAGTACGGTCGCATCTGCAGGCACGCGGTCGCCCTCCTGTAAAACGATGAGGTCGCCGGTAACGACTTCAAACCCTGCTACCCTAACCTCAACTCCGTCGCGGATCACCAGGGCCCTTGGGCTGGCCATCTCTTTCAGCGCACTAAGTGCTTTTTCGGTCTTTTTTTCCTGGAAGAACTCGATGCCCATGATCACAAATACAAAGCCCAGCAGCATCAGTCCCGACTGTAAATCGCCCATCACCATATAAAGCGAACCGCAGGCAACCAGGAGGATGAACATGGGTTCTTTTACCACTCCCAGGGCGATGGTGAAATAGTTTTTCGGTTTTGAGGAGGGAAGGTTGTTAGGTCCTTCCCTGTTCAACTTCTCCTGTGCCTGTGCGGCTGTCAATCCTTCATGCATCCGGTCACATCCTTTCCATATACCAGTTCAGCTCTTTCTCCATCTTCCTGTACCGGAAGATGGTGGTGATGATCTTCTGAAGCCGGATAAAGGCGGTTTCGCTTTTTACCACATAATCAAAGGCCCTGTGGTGCATGCAACTCACCGCAACATCAATTTTATCCTGGGAGGATAAAATGATGACCGGTATGTCCTGGTTATAAGCTTTGATTTTATCCAGGGTTTGTATCCCGTTCATAGCATTCTGATCAATACTGTCAAGCATATAGTCGAGGATGATGACATCCGGACAGTGTGATAAGTTTGCCATGCATAGTTCGCCTGTGGCATATGTCTCAATGGAAAAATCGGCATGCTGGAGGAATTCGATTTCCAATGACTTCAAAAACAAGGCATCGTCATCCACCAGGAACAGCTTTATTTTACCTTTTTGGTTCATTTTCAGTACTTTTAATTCGTATAAATTCTTCTTCCAGTTCACTGCATGCCTGTGTGCAAATGTTGCCAATCTGCATGACCATGTCACTGATCCCGTCTGATTGTTTTTGGGTACTTGCATACTCCTGCACTTTTTTAGCCATATTTTCAAAATCGACGCTGATACCCATGATAGCGAAGGAGGGGATCATTTTGTGTACCGCCGAATGCAATGAGTGCCAGTCTTTGTTTAACAGGCTTTTTTTCATGGTGTTGATCAATGGTGGAGTTTGTTCAAGGTAGAGAGAGATCATCTCCATCATCATCACCGGGTTTGATTTCGTACGATGGATCAGGTACTCCAGGTCGATGCACTTCTCTTTCCTGTTGTCGCATGGATTTTTTTCATTTCCGGGGTTGAATTTTGGCGGAACAGGTTTTTTGACCAACCCGACTATTTTACTGTAAAGCAGCCGTTCGTCAACCGGTTTGGCAATATAGTCATTCATGCCCACTGCTTTGCATTTCGCCAGGTCAACCGTGGTTACATCTGCGGTTAATGCAATGATGGGGATCTTCGAATTCATCTTGTTCCGGATATACTCCGTTGCCTCAAACCCGTTCATTTCAGGCATCTGCAAGTCCATCAGGATTATATCGTATGATTTGTTCTGCAATACCTCGATGGCGATTTTCCCGTTGGCCACCACATCGCGCTCAAACCCGAAATCGTCCAGCAGCGTTTTCATCAGCAACTGGTTGAGCGGAATATCTTCGACCACCAGCACCTTTATATTTTTGATCTCAGTGTCGAGTTCCACTATTTCATCGTCGGCCTCGGCAGCAGCGCTGGTTTTATGAAAAGTCAGTATAAAGCTGAATGTCGAGCCTTCATCCACTTTGCTTTTTACCCATATCCTGCCACCCTGGGGTTCCACCAGTTGTTTGACGATGGCGAGTCCCAGCCCTGTTCCCCCATACAACCTTGAAGTTCCGCTCGTTGCCTGCTGGAAGTTTTCGAAAATCTTATCTATTTTACCCTCCGGAATGCCAATCCCTGTATCCGCAATGGCAAATTCTATGGTTGCGTTATCCTTGTCCTCATTGATCAACCGCACGCTTACCGTGATGGTCCCTTTGTTGGTGAATTTCACTGCATTGCTCACCAGGTTGAGAATGATCTGGTGCAGTCTTACCGGATCACCTACCAGAACCGTCGGGATGTTCTTATCATAATCGATTACAAACGCCAGGTTTTTCTCCTGGATTTTGGCTTCAAACAGATGGAGCATGGCCGATATCGACAAGGCCATGGTAAAAGGCGTTTGTTCAAAAATCATCTTTCCGGCATCCACCTTAGCCAGGTCGAGGATGTCGTTGATCAGCACGATCAGGGCATCCCCACTCATTTTAATGGCGGTGAGGTACTCTTTTTGTTTGGCGGAGAGATCCGTTTTCAGCAAAACTTTGGTAAACCCGATGATGGCATTCATTGGGGTCCGGATTTCATGGCTCATATTTGAAAGGAACTGCTGTTTTGCTTTCACCGCATTTTCGGCCACCCTGGTCGAATTCTCCGCCTTGATTTTTGCCTCTTCTGCAATGGTTGTAGCCAGTTCTGCAAAGACGATCGCTTCGGTCAGCTCACTTTCAATTCTTTTCTGATCGGTAATATCCCTTGCAACGACGACAACGCCCAGCACTTTACCCTGCTCATCATTGTACACGGAGCCATTCAGCAGTACATCTGTCAGTTTATGATCCTTGATGGTTAGCGGATAGTCGGCAACGAACCCTTTTGCGAATACTTCACGGTATACCTTCCGTGCTTTCGCCGGGTTGGTGAAATAGTCAAAAAAGTTGCTTCCAGTCAGCGCTTCACGGGAACAACCAGTTATTCTTACCGACGCATTGTTCATGTCGGTAATTTTACCGGCCGGACTAATGGTAAACAGCGGGTCGCGGCTTGCCTCGATGATGCTGCGGGCATAGTTGGCAATCCTTAACTCCGCAGCCCTTTTCTCCTTTTCATCATTCTGGAAAGCAAGTTCAATGTTTGCGATGCCTAATTCAGCTGCCCGTTTTCCTTTCTCCTGGTTTTGAAAGAGAAGTTCTTTGTTGGCAATGATCAACTCTGCAGCTCTCTTCTCCTTTTCGTTGTTCTGAAATGCAAGTTCTTTATTTGCAATGATCAGTTCCTGTGCACGTTTCTCTTTTTCATTGTTTTGGAAAGCAAGTTCTTTATTGGCAATGATGAGTTCCTGTGCCCGTTTCTCTTTTTCATCGTTTTGGAAAGCAAGTTCCTTGTTGGCGATTTGAAGGTCAATGGCCCATTTTTGCTCTCCAATGTCACGTGCAACAACTACAGCTCCGATCACCACGCCATTCTCATCTTTGTAAACCGAACCATTGAACAAAACATCGGTCAGCTTACCGTTTTTATGCCGGAATGTGAGGGCCGCATCGGTCACGTTACCCTTGGCGAACACTTCCAGGTAAACGGCGTATGCCTGTTTGGGTTCGGTGAAGTAATCGAAGAAATTCGTACCTACAAGTTGTGCGCGTTCGATGCCGGTGATATCCACCTTCGCCTGGTTCATATCGGTAATCTTCCCGTCGGGACTGATGGTGATCAACGGGTCGAGGCTCGCTTCGATCAGGCTGCTGGCGTATTGTGCGTCGTGTGAATGGGTTCGTTCCATATTATTGCGCATTAGTCTTCATGCATTGCGTTACCGATCTCTTCGAGCGGGATTCGTTTTTTTACTTTCAGTTGTTTAAAATGCGAAGGGGAGAGCCCGGTCGCCTTTTTGAACTGATTTGAAAGATGTGCAACACTGCTATAGTTTAATTTCCAGGCTATTTCTGTGATATTCAGTTCATCATAGATAATGAGCTCCTTGATCCGTTCAATTTTATGGGAGATGATGTAATGCTCGATGGTGGTACCCTGCACTTCAGAAAAGAGGTTAGCGAGGTAAGTGTAGTCATGATCGAGTTTTTTACTGATGAAGTCGGAAAAATTTGTCTTGATCATCTCATCCGAATGATGGATCATCTCAATCACTGCATTTTTTATCCTTTCAATGAGGACGGCCCGTTTGTCATCCATCAGCTCGAGCCCCGAATTCAGAAGGATGCCTGTAAGTTCGGTTCTTTGCAAAGCAGTGATGCTCTCCATAATCTCCACCTCCCCTAAATCGACCACGATAAAGTGCAACCCAAGTTGCTTCAATGCCTCTTTCACCGCTAATTTACAACGGTTACTAACCATGTATTTAATGTAGATCTTCAACAGGTTGCTTATTTATAATGCTTTGATGATAAGTATATCTTCTGTTAATGGTGTTGCATGATTTTGTTCAATCTGAAATTGTGCAAAGGTGGCTGCCTTTATCGACGATGATTTACATAATTATTTAAATAGTTTACATAATTCACACATTTTAACTGGAAATACCTAATTGGAATTTGGAACAGCGTATGGCAATGAAGTGACTTTCTCCTGCCTGGTCATTCTTCCATTCATCGTTGAATACATGCGTTCAATAAGCCTTGTATGAATAATGAAGTGATTTCGCAGGATTACCATATTGGGTTTATTCAGGCTTGTGTACCTCTCCATTGTTAATCTTGCCATGAGGTAACTTACGGTTGACTCTGCTCCCTGGTTGAGGTTTACATGGGTCTCCTCCAGTCCGTCGTAGCAGCCGCCGGTGCATGGATTATAGATAATCTGGTGAAGCCTGTTTTTTCCGAGGAACCAGTTGAAAGCAATCCTCATCCTTTCATCATACGATTCGTCGGAAAACTCATCGTAAAATTGGCTCAGGGTCATGATGGTGTAAGCAACATCGATGGGTTGTTCGCCAAAATGGCCTGCAACCTCCCCTTTTTGAAGCCAGTTTTTATTGGAGATCACCTCAATACCGTTTTTGTTGAAAATCTGTGACAACAGAAAATCGAGCGATGAGATGGCGATCTCTTTATATACAGGCTCGTCTGTGAGCTGCCATGCATAGAGCAGGGCCTCGGGAAGGATGCTGTTTGCATAGGTGAGGTACCCTTCATACCAGGCCCAGTCCGGGGTCGCTTCATGCTTGTACATCTGAACCAGGCGATTCGCAAATGTCCTTATCAGGACAAGGTTCTCAGGTGATTTTACAGCACTCTGACTGTAAAACAGTCCTTTGATGGCGAAAGCCATTGCTCTCGTGGAGTGAATGGTGTAGAGGTGCTTCAGTGAATGTTGAAGTATTGACTGTGCCTCGCTGGTAATGCTTGCTGGAAGCAGTCCGTCAAGAGACAGCAGGTAGCCCAAAGCCCATACTGCCCTGCCGTTCGAATCGTCGAGGTTGACCTTATTATTCTGGGCGGTGAAGGCGTTGTCCTTATTTGTGTAGTTTAAAAAATTTCCAAGGGGTTGCTGGCAATGTCCGATGAAGCTGAGATATGTTTGAATGTTGCCCATGCACTCCTCGTCGCCGGTCAGGTTAAAATACATGCAGGATGCAACTAAGGCTCTTGCGTTATCGTCAAGGGTATAGCCGGTGGAGATGTCCGGCTGGTTAACCTTTGAAAACTGGATCATCCCCGTCGGGGTAGTCAGGTTCCTGAGGTGTTCCAGGTTGATGGAGGGGAGGTTGAACTGTAAGGAGATGGATTCACCTGCAACTCTTTCAAAAAGCATTGCGTGGGCAATAGCGGAATTTTCCCAAGCGGTGGAGACTATTTTCTCCAGCGTGTTTGAACTCATACTCCTTCGTAGTGGCTCATCGCCCAATAACCGGTTGACCCCGTCAGCCAGTTGCCGGGAGTTTCGGAAATCAACAATAATGCCTGTCGACTCGGCCAGCAACTCTTTTGCATGAGGAATCGGGGTAGAGATAATCGGGCAGGCACAGCTCATCGCATATACGAAGGTTCCGCTCACTGCCTGATTCGGATCGTTTGAGGTAAAGAGGTAGATGTCTGTTAACTGCAGGTACTCCAGTAAATCGCATAGTGGAAGATACTGGTTGACAAATCGTACATGATTCTCCAGGTCCAGGTCAATAACCATCTGTTCCAGCATTGCCCGGTATTTTTCACCTTCTGCCTTCACCACTTCGGGGTGTGTTTTGCCGATCACGAGGAAGAGCGCTTCAGGACAGTTTTTAACAATCTCCGGCATCGCGTTAAGTGTTGTTTCGATACTTTTTCCCGAACTGAGCAGTCCGAAGGTGGTGAGTACTTTACTGTTACTGAGGTTGTATTTGGCTTTCAGCACTTTTTCGCTGATATGTGGAACCAGGTGAGTGCCATGGGCAATCATCTCAATTTTTTCTGACAGGATATCATATTGTGAGGTTAATATCTGCTCGGAATTGTGGGTCATGACAATCACTGATTCACAGACTGCTATGATGCGTTGAATTTTCAGTTTCAGCTGATCATTTGGATTTGGCAAGACGGTGTGGAAAACAATTACCACAGGTTTATTAAGTGTATATAGAAACTGCAGGAACGGCTGTTCCTGTTTGTGGAAAAAGCCAAACTCATGCTGAATGAGGATGATTTTAACGTCATCGTCAAGGTTTATGCGGTCGGCTAGCTTTCCATAATCTTCGGCAACCGAGGTTTTCAGGATATAGGTTACCTCTTCAGGATAGGGGTAGGTTATTCCATTGGATTCCAGGGCACAGACTTTTATTGAAAGTGAACTGCTGAATTTATGGTTAAGGGCACTGATCAGGTCCTGGGAGTAAGTGGCTATGCCGCATTCGCGTGGCGGATAGGATGTAACGAATAGTATTCCGGCCTTACTGCCGGCAACAGTTATATTTTTCATTTTTTTGCAGTATATGTTAACAGTTCGGTCATTAAAGCGGATAAACTCACGGAGGCACAGGCAATATGGGTGTCGGCAGCTCCATAATAGATAAACAAAGTATCGCCAAAAAGGGCGGTACCTGTGGGAAATACTACATTGTTTACTTCACCTCTCTTTTCCCATTCATACTCAGGCGAAAATAATGCATAGGGCAACCGTGCGATCTCTTTGGTAGGATCATCCAGGTCCAGTAAAGCTGCAGCGCAGGCGGAGTAAATGAGTCCTTTGTTCGTATCCTCCACACCATGGTAGATCAATAGCCAGCCATGCTCGGTCTCAATGGGGGGGCAACCTCCTCCGATATAACTAGATTCATGTCCATGCACAGGATCCAATACAATATGATCCTGCAGGTTAAGAAAGTATTCTGTCCAAAACTCCTTGGTCAGGTCTTTGATGTTTTTTACGGTAGCAAGCTGGATGCCCGGCCTTATTCGGTGCAAAAATACCAGGTTGCCATTGATCCTGCGGGGAAAGAAAACCACATTTTTATCCCATAAAAGCATCTTCTTTTCGGGATCTGCCTCCTGGTAATAAAACTTTTGATTCCGGTAATAGTTTTCATTTACTTTTCCTGCCGATTCAGCAAGGAAAACAAATTCGGCGTAAGTGATCGGAGGAACGACAATTCCCTGTTTTTTAAAATGGATCATATCCTTTGAAGTCGCCACGGCCCCACGTGCATTGATTCCGTCATAACCGGTATACGACATGTAATAAAGGTCATCGATCTTGACAATCCTTGGATCTTCTACACCTTGAGTTTCAAAATCCAACTCGGGAACCATGATGGGCTTATCCCATCGTTCGGCGACCGTGAGTGGTCCGTCGAGACGGCAGTAACCGATGGTTGAATTATTTCCTTTACGCACGGCTCTGTAAAACAGGTGAACGTTGTCGCCTTCGCGGATGGCCGCGGGGTTGAGCACACTTTCGTTTTCAAATTCCAAATCGGTCTTCGACAGGATGATGCCTTCTTTTTTAACCTCTATCATTTAGATTTTTTTAATATTTTTTTTATTACCGGGCTGATTTTAATGATCTGCGGCATGGTGTCGCCTAATAAAAAGCCCCAGGGTTTGAGAGAATCGATGTGATCGAAAATAAGTTTGATGATGGCAAGCAGGGGTATGGACAGAAACATGCCGGGGACTCCCCATAAGGCATTTCCTGCAATGACCACGATGATGGAAAACAAGGCATTGATTTTGACTTTCGAAGAGACGATGATGGGAACAATGTAGTTGTTGTCGATCAGCTGAATGAAATAGTATGCAAGCAACACATAAACGGCATACCATGCCGTTGATTTGGTGGCTATTGCGATCATCATGGGCAGCGCTACGGCAACAAGTCCGCCGATATATGGAATGACATTCAGCAAAGCGCCTAAAATCCCCAGCAAAATCGCATAGTCAATTCCCAGGATAAAAAGTGCGGTGGCATCCAGGGTTGCCACAATGATGGCTTCTATAACCAGCCCGATGAGATAGTGTTGTATCACAGTTTTGGTTTGACCCACCACCTCACTCACCTGGCTTTGATGGCTTTTTTGCAAACAGTCTGCGGATAAAGTCAAGCAGCAGCGGCTGGTAATAAAGGATCATAAAAACATAGGCCGGAACCAGCAGGATCACCACAATGGTGTTCCCAACGGAGAGCAGGGTTTGCCCAATGGCAGCGCTGCTCGTGTTGATGACTTCATTTTTGGTTTTAATGATCCATTCGTGGATTTTTTGTGGTTTTATATCAAAATATTCGGATACCCATGTGATAGACTGGTTGAGCATCAAGGTAAACCTGTCGACCAATAGTGGCCAGGATTCGCTGAACCGGCTTGCCTGTGTGAACAGCAAAAAACCAATTGCAGCAATGATCAAAAATGTCAGTAACATGGTAATCGCAATGGCAACTACCCTGTTGATGCGTAACCTGACTAAAAAACTCACAACTGGTTGGAGCAGGATGGCAATAATTATTGCAAATATGATCGGAACAACAATGCCTTGAGCGATGTACAACATCGCTATCAAGGCAAAGGAACCGACCAAAAGAAATGTGATCCTGGCGTAAAAAGGGAATACGAGTTCTTTAGCTGTCACGGCTTTTTTAAATTACGTTTCTTCCCTGGATTACCCTGAATATTATTGCAATAAGCGCAATAACCAGCAGGATGTGAATGATGCCTCCGGCGCTGTAGGCGAAAAATCCAATGGCCCATGCTATAACCAGAATAACCGCGATGATGTATAATAAGCTTCCCATGATGATGTATATTTAAGTTTCCCGATTCCCCCGGGCCAGGTTTGTATCATTGAATACAGGAACAAAGTTATGCCCCTGGCAGCCGGGATGCGTTACATAATTTTTACTATAACTTACATCATTCACACTTTAACTGTGCCATTCGGGTATTGACCCTATCCCGAAAAGCACATCATTGCCACAAAGGCACAGAGGCACTAAGTTTCACGAAGGTTATGCTGCTTATATATAACTCTTTGTGCGCCTTTGTTTCTTTGTGCCCTTGTGGCATTTTTTGAATTTTTCTGGCTATTTGTTGATCCTGAAATTGAGGCCAATGGCGGCATATGCAAAATTGTAGCCGAATTCGGCATTGATGCCAACAACCGGGCTGAAGAAGTAGGTTCCGCCAAAAAATACCGATGGCAGATAGCCCACATGCGATGGCTTGGTTTCGGGGTAGTATCCGCCATCATTGTACATGCTGAACACGGTTCCTCCTCCAAAACCTGCGTAGGTGTCGAGGCCGGGAACTTTCCAGCCATAATGATAGGCGGCTCTGAAGACAAACCCGAGGTTGGTCCAATGTTCGGTGTATTGAACATCCTTGTGCCAATAGTGGTGCCAGAAGAAGGAGGTTCCTATCTGGCCGCCCAGGCTGATGGTGCCAGGTCCGGCCCGCCATATACCATGATCATAACGGATGATAAAGGCGGGACCAGACCCGTTGCTGCCATAAAAGGGGATGGCGGGACCAAATCCGAATCCGAGGATTCCATTGCCTTTGCCTGCCGGGTCGAGCGGACCATTTCCGCTGAAACCCTGAACTGAGAAACCGGCCATAAGGACCAGTAAAATTGCTATTTTAAGATTTTTCATTTTTTTTATCAGGAGTTGATTGATGATTAAAAAAAACACCCGGCACTTTGCAGGGTGCCAGGTGCAATTGATCATAAGACGTATGAGAAATAGCCTATTGATACAAAAGTTTGTAAAGTTCATTGAGGTCGGGCGAAAGAATTACTTCTGTTCTGCGGTTCCCGGCACGTCCTTCAGCAGTGTCATTTGTTTTAACCGGGTGGAACTTGCCTCTGCCCGATGCAGTAATTCGGTTTGGATCAAAGTCGTAATCCTTGGTCAGGATACGTACAATGGATGTCGCTCTCGCAGTGCTCAGATCCCAGTTGTCTTCAAACTGTTTGGTGTTGATGGGGACATTGTCGGTATGTCCTTCGATGTTTACCGTAATGTCTTTGGTGCTGTTGATCACCTTTGCAAGCGATTTCAGCGCCTCTTTCCCCTGTGGATTGACCAGGTCGCTGCCCGATTTGAAAAGCAGTTTCTCTTCCATCGAAACATATACATTGCCATCCTTGATATAGACCGACAATTCATCGGCTTTGTAATTCAGCAACGCTGCTGCGATTGAATTTTTCAAATTTGACATCACATCCCGTTGCGATTGAATCATATTCTGTAAGCTTTGAAGCCTTTTTGCCTGTTCCGCAATGGTCATTTTGGAGGTTGAGGAGAGCGCTTTCAGATCGTTTTCAACCGAGGCGTTTGCATTTTGCAGGGAGGTCTTTTCATTACTCAGGTTTCTTACCTGTAAATTGCAATCATTCAGTTTGCCGAGTGAACTGGCGTTGTCTTTCTGAAGTTGATCCACTTTCGCCTGGGAAGCAGCGAACTTCTTGTTTGAAATACAAGAGGTAAACATCATACCGATCACGATGGAGAGGCATGCAATGGAATAGAGACTCTTTTTCATTTTGGTTTTTTTAGTTGAATATTGAGGAAGCAAAGGTCCGACCCGGCGAACCGGAATGTGTTACACAACTTTTAGTTAAACTTACATGATTCACACATTTGCTGCAACAATGCTATTTCTTATCGTCCTTTAACTTTTGTTTTGCTGCTTTTTTATCTTCTGACGCTTTCTTCTTCCGGGCATCCTTGACCTTATCTGCCGCATCCTGTTTCTTCTCTTCTTCCGCCTCAGCCTGCCTTCTGAAGTACCCTCTCAGCAGGAAATTCTCCTTGGCTGCATTCATATTTTCATCCAGCCCCTTGCTGCTCCGTTTGATGTTCACCATCGTCTGGCTTAAATTGTTGGCAATGGCCGTATCTTCAATTAGTCTTCCAAGGGTTCCCTGGCCGTTGTTTACTTTATACATCACTTCGGCCAGCTGTTGCGAAATAATTTCCGCATTGCCGGCAGTAACCTGCAAGCTGGCCATGATGGCATCGAGTTCAACGGGTTCGGCCGAGACAAGGCGCTGCTTATTCTTTACAGGCTGAGCCTCCGCACTGCCTTGCGTGATCACGAGCAACCTGTCGCCAATCAGTCCTTCCGACCCTATGGCTACTTCGCAATCAGTCTTGATAAACTGCCTGACATCTTTTTTGATCAGCATGTCCACCTTCACCGTCGAATCGTTGATGATGGTGATGTTGTCAACAGTGCCTACATTGATCCCGGAGAAGCGGATGTTGTTGCCAACCTGCAACCCGCTGACATTCGAAAATGTCGTTGTAATCTGAAATACAGGATTGAACAGGTTTTTCTGCTTGCCGATGATAAAGATGGCGAGGACAAATAGCGCCAGGCCTCCTGCAATGAAAAGGCCTAACCTGATTTTGAATTTTTGTGATTTTGTTTCCATCTTGTTGATTTACGAATATGTGATTTACGATTAGTGCTGATGCGTTTAACTTAAGGTGCTATCAGAATGCTATTGCCATAGACTTTCTAACTGATTTGATATTTTACAAGTAGTTCGTTCAATGATATTTCATCTGGTCAATTCCCAAACTATGATACATTCTATTTCCCTCTGTGGCTCTCAGTGACTTCTCCGTGGTACCTCTGTGTAATTTTGTTTCACTGAGTACCACTGAGAAACCGCAAAGAGAGCCACAGAGAGGAATTTTGTGAATAATTCAAATCAAAAAATATCAGGACGACAATATTGTTTTATTTATCAGTGATTTATATAGAATATTAAAAGTTAACGCATCAGCAGTAATTTACGATTGCAGATTTCAGGTGTCAGCTGAAGAATGATTGGATGACCGGGTCTTTGCTGTTTTCAAAATCGGCCATGGTCCCCTCCTTCAACACCATCCCTTCGGCCAGCATGATGATTCGGTTTGCCGTGTTACGGGCGCATTTGATATCGTGGGTGATGATGATGGAGGAGGTTTTGTATTTCTTCTGAACCTCCAGGATGAGTGCGCTGATTTCGTCTGAAGTAATGGGATCGAGCCCGGTGGTGGGTTCATCATACAGCATGATCATCGGGTCGACGACAATGGTGCGGGCAAGACTGATTCTTTTACGCATCCCGCCTGAAAGTTGCGATGGCATTTTGTAAAGGGCATCCGCCAGGCCAACATTCTCAAGTACCTCCCCGATTTTTTCCGCCACCTGTTTTGCGGTCAGCTCCTTCTTGATCCTCTTCAAGGGGAATTCAAGGTTCTCCTTCACGGTCATGGAATCATACAATGCGCCGCTTTGAAAAAGGAATCCGATTTTCTGGCGAAGGTCATTCAGCTCATTGCTATCCAGCGTATTCACTATCTTGTCAAAGACCTTGATGGTTCCCCCATCTGAATTAAGTAAACCGGCGATGCATTTGATCAATACCGATTTTCCCGAACCCGATTTGCCGAGGATTACAAGATTTTCACCATTCAGCAGATCAAGTGTGATATCGGAGAGCACTTCCTGCTGCCCGAACGACTTTTTCAGGTTCCTGATTTCGATCACCGGATCCTTTGAAGAAGGCTTCATTGTTTTTATGGCTGGTATTTCTTTGTGAAGTATGGTCATTGTACCAGCATATCAGTAATCTGTACAGCGATCATATCTACAATAATTACAAGCAGCGAGGATAGTACCACGGCTGAATTTGCGGCAATACCGACACTTTCTGTTCCCCTTCCGGCATTGTATCCCTTATAGCACCCCACGAATCCGATCACCGCCCCGAAAAAAAACGACTTGATTACCGCCGGCAGGAGGTCCATGAATTGTACATTGCCGAATGCCTGGGAAAAGAAGAGAACCAGCGATACATCGCCTTTGATATTGGCGCCGGCCCAGCATCCGAAAATTCCGAATGCATCGGCATATAAAATCAGCAAGGGGATCATGAAAATGGCTGCCCACACCCTGGTCACCACCAAAAACCGCATCGGGTTGGTAGAGGATACCTCCATGGCATCAATCTGTTCGGTTACTTTCATTGAGCCAAGTTCAGCGCCCATCCCCGAACCGACCTTTCCTGCAAGGATAAGAGCAGTGATCACCGGGCCCATCTCCCTGATCATGGAGATGGCGACCATGCCGGGAAGCATGGTAACCGCCCCGAACTTAACCAGTACAGGACGCGATTGAATGGTGAGGACGAGCCCCATGATAGCCCCGGTGATGGATACCAGCGGGAGCGATTTGTACCCGATTTGAAAACACTGACGCATGAACTCCCTGAATTCAAAATTGCGCGTAAATGTTTCCCGGATGAATTTTACGATAAAAAGGTATACATCAGCAATTTCCGTTAAAAAGTTACTGGCGATGGCGGTTTTCGCCAATGCCTTTTCACTCAGTAACACAGACTGCCTGGTGGTATATCCTTTTACTTTAACAACGGGGTGGAATTTTTTCATTTACCGGATGACTTGGAATGGCACAAAATTATGAGGACTCTCCTGTGAAAGTGTTATATAACTTTTTAAATATGTTACATGATTCACACATTCCGCTATTTCATTTTTCCCTCTGTGGTTCTCTCCATATCTCCGTGAATCTCCGGGTAATTATTTGTTACTCGGAGAGACGGAGCCCCCACAGAAAACCACAAACGTGTGAATGATGTAACTCTTCCGGGTAATTGTGTAACACTTTGGCATGGAAAGGGGTGCAATTTTGCAGCTTGAGAATTTCATCCTTATCTGTAACCCGTATGAAAACGAAAATATTGATTTCACTTTTAATGATCTTCCTTGCAGGATCGGCTTTAACTCCGCAAAGAATACCGGCACAGGGTGTGTCGGTCGGCTTTGAGGTCTTTTATAATGAACTGAGTCCTTACGGAACATGGATCGACAATCCCGACTACGGGTATGTCTGGCTTCCTGATGTCGGCCCCGGATTTACCCCTTATTCTACAAACGGTTACTGGATTTTTACCGACCAGGGATGGACCTGGGTCTCCAACTACTCCTGGGGGTGGGCGCCATTTCACTATGGCCGCTGGTTTATGGATGATCGTTATGGCGCTATGTGGGTTCCCGACTATGAATGGGGACCGGGATGGGTTACCTGGAGGATGTCGGCAGGTTATTATGGCTGGGCCCCGATCGGCCCCGGCATCAGTATCAATATTGCCTATGGAAATAGTTACAATATCCCGGACAACAGGTGGACATTCGTCAGGGACAGGGACTTTGGTAGAAGAGATATCAATAACTACTATGTCAACCAAACACAGAATGTAACGATCATCAACAACTCCACCGTAATTGTAAACAACCGTGTCGACAGGTCGCGGAATGTAACCTATAATGCCGGGCCTGAAAGAGGGCAGGCCGAGCAGCGCTCAGGAAGAAAATTCACTCCGGTTGCTGTTACGGAACGCGCCAAACCCGGCCAGCGCGTGAACAGCAATCAACTTCAGATTTACAAACCGGAAGTCAGAAGAAGCGCACCCAGCGGTCCAAAACCCGCCCCTTCCAAGGTAGGCCGGATTGAAAATATCAAAACGATTGACCAAAGAAGGGCGATGCCCCCTGCCCAAAGGAGTCAACCGGCCAAACAGCAACCCCCGCAACAGCAGCGTCCTGCCCAGCCTGCAAAGCAACAACCTGCGCAACAGCAGCGTCCTGCGCAGCCTGCAAGGCAACAACCTTCATCACAGCAACCCCAGCAGCCACAACAACGTCAGACTCAGCCGGCAAAACAGCAGCCCGCACAACAGCAACCGCAACAGCGCCAGGCCCAGCCGGTAAAACAGCAGCCCGCACAGCAGCAACCGCAACAGCGCCAGGCCCAGCCGGCAAAACAGCAGCCCGCACAGCAGCAACCGCAACATCGCCCTGCTCAGCCCCCGAGGCAACAGCCGGCACAGCCACAGCAGGTGAGCCCATCGAAAGGTGGCGGTAATGACAAGGAGAAGGATTCACCCAAACCCCCAAGAAACATGTAGCTTGCTTCACAGCCGGGCGTGTTAAAAAACTAATTGTAACATCAATATGTATATCGTAAAAACCAAAAAAAAAGAGAATCATGAAAAATTTTAAACAAAATCTATTCAAGGTGTTCATTGTCGCATTTGTGGCAATTTTGCCTCTTGCCACCATGGCACAGGAAGGGCCGAAGCCTGTAATGATCAGGACCGATGCAGCGCCCTGCTATAATTATTGGTCGGTAGGCGCTTTCGGCGGTTTGATGCAGTTTAACGGAGATGTATCCAGGGATAAATGGATCAACCTCTATACAAAGAGTATTGGCTATGACCTGGGCTTTGTTGTAACGAAGCAGTTTTCCAGGGTTATCGGTGTTCGCGCACGGTTTGCCTATGGGAATATCCATAGTGGTGTGCAGGATAAATGGGTTTGGGATTATAAGGATGGAAAAGGTATTCCGCAGAAGAACACCCTGAGTTTTCGTTCATCTATCTTTGAATCAGACCTCCAGGTAACGGTAAACTGGCTGAACTGGATACTGGGTTATAAACCCGAACGCATCTTCTCATCTTACGTGCTTGGAGGTATCGGTGCAGACCATTCCAGCGGTACGCTGCGTGATGTAAACGAGCAGGAGATCGCCTACCTGGGCAAGGCAGGTGATCCACTGAATGTCGGAAACGCACAGGGCATTGGTGGTGACAACCTCGCCTTCAAAGTAACCGCAGGGCTTGGGTTTGATTTTAACCTTAGTAAACATTTCTCCGTTCCGGTTGAGTTCATCTGGAGATGGCAGAATTCTGACAACCTCGACATGACCCAGGGTGGCGCCATGGCCATAAAGGGTGATATGTACAGTTCCGGCACCGTAGGATTAACCTATAAATTTGGTTACTCCTGTCCTAAGGCACCGGAACCTGTTCCGGCCCCATTACCTGCGGCAGTAGTTATCATCCCTGACCAGAAAGTACAGTTTTCAGTGGTCGCTCCCATGAACATCACCGCCGAACGCCAGGTAAGGGAGATATTCCCGATCCGTAACTATATCTTCTTCGATCTGAATTCAAAAGAGATCCCCGACCGATATGTGTTGCTCTCCAAGGACCAGGTGAAAGATTTTAAAGAAGACCAGGTGCAGTTGTTTACCCCTAAGAACCAGTCGGGCCGTTCACAAAGGCAGATGGTGGTTTATTACAATGTCATCAATATTCTGGGTGACCGGCTGGGAAAAAATCCCACCGCAACCATCCGTCTCACTGGCGCATCCATGGAAGGCCCTGATGATGGCAAAGCCATGGCCGAGTCGGTAAAACGGTACCTTGTCAGCATCTTTGGCATCGAGGCGACCAGGATTACCACCGAAGGAAGGATCAAGCCGACGATTCCCTCAGAAAAACCTGGCGGAACCAAGGAACTTGATCTGCTTCGCGAAGGCGATCGCAGGGTCTCCATTTACAGCTTATCACCGGCATTACTAATGGAGTTCCAGAGTGGCGATGATGCCCCATTAAAACCGGTTGTGATCCTGGCCATGAATAAATCGCCCCTTGAAGGTTATGTGATCTTCAATGCAGTTGGAGCGTCCGTTGCTTTTAAATCATGGTCAATCGAGACCAGGGATGGAAATGGGAATATAAAGCAATACGGTCCTTATACGCAGGACAGAATTACAATCCCGGGAAAAACCATCATGGGTGCACAGACAGAAGGCACTTATAAAATCACGATGACCGGTGAATATAAAAGTGGCAGCACCTTAAGAAAAGACACCACGGTGAACATGGTTCTGAAAACCCCGCCCGTCAGTGTGGAGATCATGCGTTTCAGCGTCATCTTTGAATTCAACGAATCGAAAGCCATTACCCTCTATGAAAAATACCTGAGCGATATTGTAGTTCCTAAGATTTCAGCAGGAAGTGTCGTTGTGATTCATGGTTATACCGATATCATTGGCGAAGAGATCTACAACCAGACCCTTTCGCTGGCCAGGGCAAACGAAGTGAGAAACATCCTTGCCGCAGGATTGACAAAAGCAGGCACCACTGATGTGAAATTCGAAGTCTACGGTTTTGGGGAAGACGAAAATCTGTCTCCGTTCGAAAACAAATTTCCCGAAGAGCGGTTTTACAACAGGACGGTTGTTATTGACATTCTCCCGGTGAAATAGGTACTTTCAGTAAAAGAGATTCCAACTCAGGAAAAGGCTGTTTGATGTAAAAGTCAGGCAGCCTTTTTGTTGGTACGATGATATAGGAGCACCACCCGACCACATTTCACATTTCAGATTTCAGATTTCATGTAACCATGACGTTCATGTGTGAATCATGTAACATTTTTAAATAGTTATGTAACACATTCATTGCATGGGAGAACGATCTTTGTCAGCTTGTGGAAATTATTTCACAGGTAACAACGAAACACATGAAAACAAATATAATACATGCTTTAACAGCTGTTATGATGTTTTTGGCGCCCATGATGAACTTTGCCCAGGCTCCTCCGTTGGGAACTGCAGCCGGGTTCGTTTTTTTCTCTACCGTTGGTGCCGTGAACAATTCAGGAATTACCCAGGCAACCGGGAATGTTGGCACAAACAGCGGCTCAAGCACCGGTTTTGGTAATGTTAACGGTGTGATGCACGACAATGATGGCGCCAGCGCACAGTGTGCCGCAGATCTGCTGATTGCCTATAATCAACTAAATAGCACTGTCCCGAATTTTTTTCCTGCCCCATTGCTTGGCAACGGGCAGTTGCTGAATGCAGGAGTCTATTCCATTTCTGGTGCGGCAACGTTGAACCTTGACCTTACCTTAGACGCCCAGAATGATGCCAATGCGGTATTTATTTTCCAGATTCAGGGCTCCTTTGCAACGGGTGCGAACGCAAAAGTAAACCTGGTCAACGGAGCCAAATCATGTAACGTGTTCTGGAAAATAGAGGGTATGGTGAGCATGGCTCCTGGAACAACCATGCGGGGAACGGTGATTGCAAACAACGCGGCAATAAACATGAACACGGGCGACACCCTGGAAGGAAGGGCCCTTACAACCGCCGGGGCGATCACCATCAATGGCGTATTGGCCTATACCCCGGTTGGCTGCGGAAGCCCGATACTTACCGGCCCCATAGCGCCGGCACTTGCGTCGACAGAGTGTTATGTCCTGTTCTCCTCCGACGGGGCGGTTGCCAATACCGGCGCTACAAAAGCTACCGGGGATATCGGTACAAATGTGGGATTAACCATCGGCTTTGATCCTTTACTGGTATCGGGCACCATTCATCCGATTCCGGATGGTTCCACTGCCCAGTGTGCTGCCGATTTGCTAGATGTTTACAACTACCTGAACGTACTGCCTACAGATATTGAGTTACTGTACCCGGCCCAGTTTGGCAATGACCTGGTACTAACGCCACATACCTATCTGCTGAACGCTGCAACTGTTCTGAACGGGCGGGTTTATCTCAATGCAATGGGTAACCCTGATGCCGTGTTCGTGATTAAAATCAATGGAGCGCTGTCAACCAGCACCTACGCTAAGGTAAAAATGCTGAATGGCGCCCAGGCCAAGAATGTATTCTGGAAAATTGAAGGTGCGGTCAGTATTAATAACTACTCAGTATTCAGGGGAACCATTGTTTGTAACAATGGCGCACTGGGAGCCCTGAATACCGGCGTTTATATTGAAGGAAGGGCCCTCACAACAACCGGGGCGTTGAGTACCACGGCCATAACCGCCATCATGCCTTCAGGGTGTTGCAATGCGAATACGATACCGCAAACAGTTGCAGTAAACGGTGAGATTGGCGCAGGTGAATCTGACTGCCAGAATGCCACCCAAACCATCATTGTTGCAGGTGGATCCATTCCATACCATGTCCTGGGCGGTGGAATCATCAAATTGATTGCCGGTCAAAATATTAAATTGCTTCCGGAAACACAGGTCTATTCAGGTGGATATCTGCATGCATACATCACAACCACAGGGGAGTATTGTTGTGGTTTAACTTCATTTGCTGCAGCCAAAGAATTGATTGAAACAACCAGTGACAAGGAAGCCGGACTGTCACTCAGGATATACCCAAATCCAACCAACGGTAAATTCACGGTTGAATTGGACCCTTCCATAAGAAGCGGAAATACTACGGCTCATATTTATGGCACCCTGGGTGATCTGATTCAGCAGAAAGATTTGACAGGTATGGACCATTACGAATTTACCCTTGGCGGAAATACACCGGGAATCTATTTCATCCAGGTTCGGAGCGGGGACCATCTCGAATCAAGAAGAATCATCATGCATTAGTCGTCAAACCCTCTCTGTGGCCCTCTATGCATTTTCTCTGTGTTTCTCCGTGAAACAATATGAATGGATAGCCATGGAAAAAACCCTTGTAAAAAATTGCACAGAGATCCACTGAGAAGGCACAGAGAACCAAGAGGAAAAAAGAACAGATCAAAATTGTGAGTTTTTTCAATTGCATTCAGCAGCATTTACGGGGAATCATGTGTGAATCATACAACTTTTATAAGGATTTGTGTAACATAAAAGGAGAAGGGGATAACGACCTTTGTCCTGTTGTGAAAATACTTTCACAGATAAAAAGTAACTAAAATGAAAACACAACTACTTAAAGTAATAACAGTAGTTATTCTGCTTTTAACTCCGGCCATTATGATTGCACAGGCTCCTCCACTCGGATCAGCTGCCGGATTTGTCCTGTTTTCGGGCATCGGGGCAGTTGGGAATACCGGGATTTCACAGGTTACCGGGAATGTGGGCACCAACAACGGAGCCATCACCGGCTTTGGCAATGTAAACGGTGTGATGAACACGGGCAACAGCGCCACAGCAGAATGCACCGCCGACCTGATTATTGCCTACAACCTGCTGAACAGCGCAGTCCCTGCATTTTTCCCCTCGCCGCTGCTGGGAAACGGACAAACCCTGAATGCCGGTGTTTACTCCATCTCCGGCGCAGCAACCCTCAACCTGGATATTGTTTTGGATGGCCAGGGAAACCCCAATGCCGTTTTTATCTTTAAAATCCAGGGACCATTCTCCACCAACGCTTCGTCAAAGGTTAAATTGATCAATGGCGCCCTGGCCTGCAATGTGTTCTGGAAAGTTGAAGGTCTTGTAAGCATGGCTGCGGGGACCACCATGCGTGGAACCGTTATCGCAAACAATGCGGCCATTAGCATGAGTACCGGCGATACCCTCGAAGGAAGGGCGCTTTCAACAACAGGCGCTGTGAATATTACAGGCGTGCTGGCTTATCTCCCAACGGGTTGCGGGAGCCCGATCCTTACCGGACCAGCTGCTCCGTCGCTTGCTTCAACACAATGCTATACGCTGTTTTCATCCAGCGGACCAGTTTCAAATGCCGGTGTTACCAATGTTTCCGGTGATGTAGGAACGAATGTCGGCCTCACCACCGGGTTCAACCCGTTGCTGGTAACCGGGGCCATTCACCCCATTCCTGATGGTTCTACCGCACAATGTGCCGCCGACCTGGGAAATGTTATACCTGCCTCAATACGTTGCCATATGATATCGAGTTGCTCTATCCTGCCCAGTTTGGACACGACCTGGTGCTTACTCCCCATACCTACCTGCTGAATGCGGCTACCACCTTTACCGATACCCTGTTTCTCAATGCACAGGGCAATGCAACTGCTGTTTTTGTCATTAAAATTAACGGCGCATTGTCAACCAACACCTATTCGAAAGTGGCATTAATCAATGGTACACAGGCCAAAAATGTTTACTGGAAAGTAGATGGGGCGGTGAGCATCAACGACTATTCTCTCTTCAGGGGAACAATAGTGTGCAACAACGGGGCAATCCTTCTGAAATCGGGCGTGCGGCTTGAAGGAAGAGCGTTTACTACTACAGGGGCCCTGAGTGTATCAGCCATCACGGCCATCATGCCCGCCGGCTGCGGAGGCACAACGTCTCCTTTGATCACGACACAACCTTCCGATCAGACCGTTTGCACGGGGAGTTCAGCAAGTTTTTCAGTAGCAGCAACAGGAACAGGCATTACCTATCGGTGGAGGAGGGGAATCCTGAATCTATCGAATGGCGGGAATGTGACCGGGGCAAATTCATCCACCCTCACCATCAATCCTGTCGGTGCACTGGATGCTGCATCAAACTACAACGTGGTCATTACCGGCACTTTCCTGCCAGTGGCCAATTCAAATGGTGTCGAACTTGTGGTAAAACCTTTACCGGTTCCTACCATCGGAAGTACCAATAATCCTTGTTTAAGTTCCATCAACAACATCTATTACACTGAAAGCGGAATGACGGGATATGTATGGTCTGTTTCAGCAGGTGGTACCATTGCCTCAGGGCAGGGGACAAGTACCTTAAATGTAAGCTGGACCCAACAGGGTTATCAGTCGGTAAGTGTAAACTATGTTAGTGTGTCGGGATGCCCGGGAGGAGCGCCGGTTGTTTACACTTTATTTGTAAGTGCACCGCCTGTTGCTGCAGGTATCATCTCAGGAAGTACATCGATGTGCCCGGGTACAACGGGTGTTGCCTATTCAACCACTCCGGTTTCGGGAGCAGAGAGCTATGTTTGGATTGTACCTGCCGGTGCAACCATTGTATCTGGGGCAGGAACAGCCCATGTGATGGTAGATTTTGGATTCACTCCTGTTACCGGCAACGTGATGGTAGCAGGTACAAATCAATGCGGAGCAGGACCATCCTCAACCCTGGCTGTAACGGTGCACCCGGTTCCGGCAGCGGCTGTTGTTACCGCAGTGGGCACTCTTCTTACCAGCAGCAGTCTGGCAGGCAACCAATGGTTTTATAATGGGAATCTTATTCCCGGTGCCAATGCCCAAACCTATTCAGTGTCAGGTAATACCGGATATTATTGGAGCACTGTCACCCTCAATACTTGTACCTCAGAAATCTCCAATAAAGTTTGGGTTGAAATGGTTGGCATAGAGGAAGCTGTTCAGGTTGCGTCATTTGCCATCTACCCTGTCCCAAATAATGGTCAGTTCACCCTCTCAATTCACTCTCCCCTTGATGATATATTCACGATCACTATATACAACCAGCTCGGAGCAAAACTGCTTGAATTGCAAGATGTACGGACCACGGGTGGTGTCTACAAATCGCAGATCGACCTGAGTACTGTTAATGCCGGTATCTACTTCGTGCTCTTTATGAACAGTGAACAGAAGGCCGTTCGGAAGTTCTATGTAAATAAATAGATCAGAATCAGTTGACTCGTTTATAAGATCGATTGCAGAGGAGCCTGCCCGGATATCATTCCGCGGCGGGTTTCTCTTTTTAATGTGTGAATCATGTAACATTTTGAGATAGTTGTGTAACACATTCAGCGCTGAACAGAGCCACCTTTGCATAGTGAAAATTCATTCACAGGTAATCAAATATAAAATGAAAAAGACAATTTTAGCATTCGCAGCAAGTACGTTCATTGCAAGTGCCATGATAACAGGTTGCAGCAGCAGTGCACAAAAGGTGGAGAATGCCCAGGAGAATGTTGTGGAAGCCAACAAGGATCTTGACAAGGCAAACCAGGAATACCTGGCGGATATCGCTGCTTACAGGATGGAAACCGCTTCCACCATTGCAGCCAATGAAGAGCGCATCAAGGGGTTTAATGCAAGGATTGAAAAGGAGAAAAAATCTGCACGGGCCGAATACCAAAAGAAGATCGCAGTTCTGGAACAAAAAAACAGCGACATGAAAATGAGACTTGAAAATTATAAGGAAGAGGGAAAAGACAAATGGCTGGTTTTCAAAGCTGAATTCAGTCACGATATGGACGAGATGGGCAAAGCCTTTACAGACCTGACCGTTAAAAATGTAAAATAGGGGAGACCCAAAAAACAACAACATGAAAGCCGTTAAATTATCAGCCATTGTCCTAATGTTCATGCTGGCTCTTTCAATGCAGGCACAGTTTTCAATGAGCATTCAGGTAGGTGTTCCACCTCCATGGGGACCAGCCGGTTATGGTTCAGTGCACTATTATTACCTGCCGGATGTTGAAGCATATTATGATGTACAGTCGTCGATGTTTGTCTATTTCAACGGAAGCACCTGGATTCGCAAGCGGGATCTTCCTTCCAGGTACAGGAATTATGACCTCTACCATGGGTACAAGGTGGTCATGCCCGACTATCATGGCCGGTCACCCTATATTCACTTCAAGGAGCACAAGCTGAAATATCAGAAGGGTTATCGTGGTCAAATGCAACGTACCATTGGGGAAGGACCTGGCAGAGGTAATCAGGGAGGGAATAACTCCCGTAACGGCAACATGAACAACCAGGGAGGAGATCACAACAAGGGGAAAAAAGGGCATGGCCGGGGCGAGGGTCATGGTAACGGGAAGAACAAATAGAAATTAATCATCAATATTAAAACCATAGTTATGAATTCAGGAAAAGTGTTTTTAGGCGTTTTGGCAGGGATTGCCGCAGGCGCAGCATTAGGCATTTTATTCGCACCCGCCAAAGGTTCAAAGACCAGGCGGAGAATCATCCGCAAAAAAGATCAATATGCGGGTGAGATGGAGGATAAATTCAACGATTTCATCGGCGGAATCACCGAAAAATTTGAAAACCTGAGAGGGGAAGCCCATCGCATGGCTAAAGAGGGAAAGCAGAAAATTGAAGACATTGAGGCGGAAGTTATTGCGGACGCCAAAGTGAAAGTTTAATTACAAGTATTGTAAATCAGTAAAATACAATATCCAATGGAGAGATCTTTGGATATTGCTTTTTGCTGATATAACCCTTCAAAACAAACATACTTAGATATGGAAACACCGGCAATTTTAATAGAAAACCTGTTTGAAAAGGTTGAATCCTACACCATGACAACCTATGAACTCTCGAAACTAAAAGCGCTGGAAACCACCACCATCGTGGTGACTTCGCTGGTATCGAAGTTAAGTGTCATCCTCATGATTTCGATGTTTGCACTGGTGCTGAACATCGGAATCGCCATCTACCTGGGCGAGTTGCTTGGGAAATTATATTTCGGTTTTTTCATCGTGGCGGGATTTTACCTCGTTGCGGGAGTCATCCTTCATCTCTTCCTTCATTCATGGATTAAAAAACCGCTTAGCGATCTCATCATTACACAGGCCCTTCAATAAGAATAGATTATGCAAACCATTAACTCACAAAGTACACTCAGGGCAGCCATTCAGCGACTGGAAAACCTTCAGGCCGAAGAGGGAGTATTGTTAAAAGAGCATTTCCTGCTTGCCTATGAAAGCGTAAAACCATTGAACCTTGTTATCAGCACACTCAGGGAACTGACAGCCTCGAGAGAGTTGAAAGACAATTTAATCAATACTTCGGTTGGCATGGCAACCGGTTACCTTTCAAAACTTTTATTTGAGCAGGGAAGCCGGAATCCGTTTAAAAAGCTGGCCGGAAATGCGATTATGTTTGGCATTGTTGACCTGGTGGCGAAAAATCCGGAAACAGTTAAATCGTTTGGGAAGAGTTTGTGGAAGATGGTTGCCGGCAAACCAGGCGGCAAGATCCATCATTCATGAATATGATTTCGGGAAAACTTGTCAGGTTCTGGAAAATCCTGGGGCCCGGCCTTGTTACAGGTGCCAGCGACGATGATCCCTCGGGGATAGCCACCTATTCGCAGGCTGGCGCCGCTTACGGATTATCCACCTTATGGACTGCGCTGATCACCTTTCCGCTGATGGCCTCCATCCAGGAGATGTGCGCCAGGATCGGACTGGTTACTTCGCACGGGTTGGCAGGAACGTTGAAAGCCAACTACCCAAAACCCATTTTGTATTTAATGCTGCTGTTCAGCTTTCCTGCTATTGTCATGAATATCGGCGCTGACATTGCCGGCATGGGCGCTGTAGGCAACTTGTTGTTCCCTGCCATTCATGCCACCTGGTTCAGCCTTTTTTTTACGGTCATCCTGATGGCCATGATCATCTGGCTGCCCTATCAGAAAATAGCAGCCATCCTCAAATACCTCTGCATTTTCCTGCTTATCTACCTGGTAATCCCGTTTTTATATAAGCAGGATTGGGTGGCTGTATTAAAGTCAACCTTTGTTCCGACCATCAGATTCGACAAAAGTTATATCAGCATCCTGGTAGCCATTCTTGGCACCACCATCTCCCCGTACCTGTTTTTCTGGCAGGCGACCATGGTCTCAGAAGATATTAAATTGAAGAAAAAACACCTGGTGGTCAACAAAAGGATTATCCACGACATGAAACAGGATGTCGACTTTGGCATGCTCTTTTCGAACCTGGTCATGTTTTTCATCATCCTCACCACGGGAACGGTTTTATTCAACGGGGGCATTCATCAGATTGATACAGTAGAACAGGCGGCACAAGCACTGAAACCCCTGGCCGGGAACCTGGCCTATCTCCTTTTTGCAGCGGGTGTGATCGGGACCGGCTTTTTAGCCATTCCCGTATTAACAGGTTCGCTCTCCTATATCATCACCGAGACATTTGGCTGGGAAAAGGGACTGGATAAGAAATTCAACAAGGCCAAAGCCTTTTACCTGATCATTGCCGTTTCGCTGATCCTGGGATTACTGATGCACTATATCGGTCTTTCGCCCATCAAGGCGCTGATCTATTCGGCCATCCTTTACGGGATAACTGCACCAGTGTTGATTGCCATCATTCTGCATATCTCGAACAACAAAAAAATCATGGGCAAATTCACCAATGGAAAGAGGTCAAATATCCTTGGATTGGCCACGCTGGTATTAATGTCGGCTGCCGTAGTTGTGATGGCATATATGCAGATCAGGGAATTGTAGTAGTCGCGAGCCTGGAAAAGGTGTGAATGATGTAACTCTTCCCCGAAATTGTGTAATGCTTTCCGGCGCTAAAAGAAGGACCTTTGTAAGGTGAAATTTGTTTCACAACTGTCCCCCAGAAGCGGGAATGAAAAAATAAAAACCATACCAATGAATACCACCGAAGTAAAAGGAAACTGGAATGAGCAGAAAGGCAAGCTCAAACAGAAATTTGCAGTATTGACCGACAACGACCTGATGTATAAGGAAGGAAGGCAGGACGAAATGTTTGGCAGGCTCCAGGTTAAACTTGGAAAGACAAAGGAGGAACTGCATAAAATTATAAGCGCGCTTTAATCATCATGAGTTAACTGCCCGAATAACTGCTCTTTCTCTTTCACCGTTGGGATCGCAGATTTAAAAAGTTCAATGATGCTTTTTAAACCTATGCCTCCCGGCGGTGATTTCTGTTTTAAATAATCATGAACGTCCAATTTAATTGAATCAGTCCGTTACAGTTTGGTTAGTTGTTTAATGCAAATGTTATATATTTGTATCAAATACAGACAAAACCCTTGCAAATTTTGCCCATTTTCCTGAAATTGAACTCTAAATACCAGGAAGATTTTACCCGGCACTGCTTTAGGATTGATTCTGGATGATCATTATAAAAATCAATACCAGATGAAAAGAGAGAATCAGACTTCGGAGTTGGATGTGCGGAAACTGATTCACGAACTTGAAGTACACAAGGTTGAACTTGAGGCGATGAATGAGGAACTCATTCAATCCGCAACAGCGCTACAAGCTTCCTCAGAAAAATATTTTGAATTATTCGATTTTGCACCTTCAGGTTACCTGACCCTGTCGCCAAAAGGTGAAATCCTTGAGATAAACCGAACAGGATCCAAAATGCTGGGTCGCGAAACGGTAAAAATTATTAACAGTTCATTTGCCTTTTTTGTTTCAGAAGATACGAGGGCTCAATTTAATGATTTTCTCACCGGTGTATTTAAGGCCAATGCAGATGGAAACTGCGACATAACCCTCCTTACGGACGATTCCATATCTGTATATGTTCATCTGGAAGGGAATGTAAACAAAACAAGGGAGAACTGCCTGGTAACCATGGTAGATATAAGTAAAGCCAGGCTTTTGCATGACGAATTACTGGTAAGGGAGAATAAATACCGGATGTTGTTTTCAAACAACCCCCAGCCGATGGTCATTTACGATCTTGAGTCATTAGCTTTTCTTGAAGTGAACCAGGCCGCTATAGACCATTACGGTTATTCAAAAGAGGAGTTTTTATCCATGACACTGAAGGACATCAGGCCGGCCGAAGATATTCCTGCCTTGATGATAAATATAACGACTGCGAAACGTTCATTGAACTCGTCCAGTCAGTGGAGGCACATCAGGAAAAACGGAGAACTGATCTTTGTTGAGGTCACCTCGCATTCTATTGTTTTCAACGGCAGAAATGCCCGGCATGTGCTGATCAACGACATCACTGCCAGGAAAAAAGCAGAGGATTCCCTAAACGACAGCAGGAAAGAACTGATGGCCATGAATGCCCAACTGACAATGGCGCAACAGATGGGGCGTCTCGGATCATGGTGGTTTGACGTCAAAAGCCAGGTCTTATGGGGGTCGCCTGAAGCACAGGATATTTACGGACTGGGTGAAAGCAGGGAGTATTTTACCCTTGAAACCATTGAAAACTGCATTCCCGACCGTGAGCGTGTTCACCAGGCGCTGATCGACTTGGTTGAGCATGGAACCCCATATGACCTGGAGTATATGGTTATACCTGCCGATGGCACTGCCCCTAAATATTCCGTATCGAAAGCCATTGTTGAAATGGATGCAGATGGAAACCCGGCTACGGTCTCAGGAATCATACAGGATATCACGGACCGGAAAGCGAAGGAGAATAAACTAAGAAAGAGTGAGGAGAAATTCAGGCATATTTTTGAAGGACTCCAGGATGCCTATTACGAAGCAGCTCTTGATGGAACTATCCTTGAAATAAGTCCGTCCATAGCAGGAATATCAAAGAATAAATACCACAGGAGTGAACTGATCGGCAGGTCACTCATTGGGTTCTATGCAAACCCTGATGACCGGAATATGTTTTTCTCCGATCTCTTCAAGAATGGCACTGTAACCGATTACGAGATGAACTTTCTCAACAGGGATGGTTCAGTTGTCCCGCTCTCGATTTCGTCAAAACTTATTCTCGACGAGCAGGGTAATCCAACGAAGATTACCGGAACCATGCGGGATGTCACCGAGCGCAGGCAGGCTGCTGATGCCGTGCGCCAGAGTGAAGCCCTTTACCATGCCATCCTCAATGCTTCGCCAGATGATATTACCATCACCGACCTTGAAGGACGTATCCAGATGATTTCAGACGCTGCTTTGCCGATGTTCCGATACACTCGGAAAGAGGAGGTATTGGGGTTTCCGCTGACGGATTTTATCATCCCCGGTGACCGTGACCGTGCGAAGGACAGTGTGCGAAGAATGTTACGAGGTGTGAATTCCGGACCTAATGAGTTTTTTGCACTACGGTCAGATGGCACCTCATTTGAAATCGAGGTAAATGGCGATTTTATCAGGGATAATTTTGGCAATCCGACCCGGATGATATTTGTTGTCAGGGATATTACGGAAAGAAAAAGGAGTGAACGGAAACTGGTGGAGAGTGAAGAGCGTTTCAGGCAGGTGGTTGAGCAGGCCAGGGAGGTGGTATGGGAAGTTGACCCGACAGGATTGTACACCTATGTCAGCCCGCTGTCGGTGATGGTATATGGCTACACCCCGGAACAGATGGTCGGGAAACTGCATTTTTACGATCTTCACCCCGAAGACAGGAAAGAGCAGTTTAAGGAGGCAGCCCTTGAAATATTCAGGAACAAATCGACCATCAGCAACATGATGGGTTTTATAATCCGGGCTGAAGGGAACAGGACCTATATTTCAACCAACGGCATCCCGATGTTGAATGACCTGGGAGACCTTGTCGGTTACCGCGGGACAGATACCGATATTACAGAGCGGTTTAAGTATGAAGAGGAGTTGCTGAAATTCCGGACGATTTCAGATCATGCCAATTATGGGACTGCCATCGCAAGCATGGACGGAGTTCTGGTATACTTAAATGATGCATTAGCCGAGATGCATGGTTATGTGGCTGCTGATTTGTATGGGAAAAATCTTGCCATACTTCATGGTGAAGGGCAGGTGCCAAGGGTTGTTGAACTACTGACACTGCTCAGGGAACAGGGTGGTTTCAAGGTGGAAGAGGTTGAACATTGCAGAAAGGATGGATCCGTTTTTCCTACCTTGATGAGTGCTTCCATCATCCATGATGCAGATGGAATGCCACAGTTCATGTCAGCCACAGTCATTGATATTACTTCGCTGAAAGAGGCAGAGTGCGCGTTAAAGCAAAGCGAAAAGGATTTGAACTATGCACAGGAGATTGCCGGGATGGGAAGTTGGGAATTAAACCTGCTGACCATGCAATTATCAGGATCAAACAACTATTACCATCAGCTTGAATTGAATGCTACGGAGAAACTGGACAATCTTTATGACTGTTTTTATAAGCTGCTGCATCCGGATGACAGGAAGGTCGTTGGGGACCAGCTAAAAAGTGAATTTTCGGAAAATGAGACCAGGATTTTCAATCTTCGTATGGTCTTTCCGGGTGGAAAAGTTAAATGGTTGCAGAATACCATTGTTCCTGTTTTTGAAAACGGTTCTGTCGTTGCATTAAAAGGGATCAATGTAGATGTGACCGACATTATCCTTGCCGAAGAACAGATTAAGAAGCAGAATGAACGGTTAAATGCCATTATTGCCGCAATGCCCGACATGATCTTTGTCATTGATCGGGACGGGATATACCGTGAAGTCTATTGCTCCACGCCGGATATGCTGGTAGTGCCTCCTGAACAGATCGTTGGGACAAACATCAACAATATATTTATTGGGGAATCTGGTAAAATGCACCATGATCATATCATGGAGTGTATCCGTAAGAAAAGACTGGTAACCTATGACTATGTATTGAAACGAGGCGAGAATGAGGGGTGGTTTGAGTCACGGCTTACCCCGTTCGGAGACGACCAGGTGCTTGCCTTGATCAGGGATATAACACCTCGAAAACTTGCCGAACAGAAAATTCAGTATCTCAATACCACGCTTGAGCGAAAAATTGAGGAGAGAACAGGGCAGCTGGCCGACACAAATTCGTCGCTTTTAATTGAAATTGGTGAAAGAAAGAAGGCAGAGGAGGAACTTGCTATCGGGAAACAGCGTCTCGATGATATTATTAAAGGGACAAACATCGGTACCTGGGAGTGGAATGTTCAGACCGGCGAAACCAGATTCAATGAACGATGGGCAGGTATTATCGGCTACACACTTGACGAAATCGCCCCGATTAGTATCGAAACCTGGATGAAATATGCCCATCCGGATGATTTTAAGGTGTCAGGAGAATTGTTGGGAAAACACTTTAATGGCGAGCTGGACTATTATTCGTTCGAATCACGGATGAAACATAAAGATGGTTCCTGGGTTTGGGTTCTTGACCGGGGGAAAGTTCATGCCTGGGATATGGATGGAAAGCCGTTAATGATGGCAGGCACACACCTGGACATTACTGCCAGGAAAAATGCCGAGGCGCTGCTGCACTCCAAAATGGCATTGCTTGAAGCAAAAAAGAATGCAACACTCGATGGAGTGCTGGTGGTAGACCAGGACCAGAAACGGATTCTGATTAACAACAGGCTGATTGAGATTTTTAACGTTCCTGAAGACGTTGCTAATGATGAAGATGATAGCGCCCTGCTCAAGCATGTTGTAGCTTTGACAAAGTTTCCGGATGAATTCCTCGAAAAGGTGATGTATTTGTATTTGCATCCGTATGAGACCAGCCGCGACGAGATCGAATTCAAAAACGGGATGGTGCTTGAAAGATATTCAGCGCCGGTATTGGGATTGGAAGGACAACTTTATGGAAGAATCTGGTCTTTTCATGACATTACAAGCCGGAAGCGCTCAGAGGAGGAGATCGTAAGAGCCAGGAACGAAGCCGAGCATGCTAACCTCGCTAAGAGTGAGTTCATTTCACGTATGAGCCATGAACTTCGTACCCCCATGAATTCAATTCTCGGATTTGCACAGCTGATGGGAATGGGCGACCTTAACCCGTCGCACAGGAAAGGGGTAAATCATATTCTGAACAGCGGAAAACACCTGCTCAACCTGATAAACGAGGTTCTTGACATATCGCGCATCGAGGCAGGACACCTGGCTCTTGATCCTGAGCCTGTTCAGTTGTTTCCGATAATCCAGGAGGCACTTGAAGTTATACATTCCTATGCGGTACAGCGGGACCAGGCACTCGAATTAACAGAGTCTCCGTCGAACGCACTCTTTGTAGTGGCCGATCGCCAGCGGTTACGGCAGGTTCTCCTTAATCTCATCAATAACGCCGTTAAATATAACAGGGATGGCGGTAAGGTGTTTGTTAAAACTGAACTGACCGGCGATAATCAATCCTTACATTCCCGGATCAGGATATCGGTGACAGATACCGGCCCCGGGATCAGGGCCGAAGACCTTGGAAAACTATTCGTCCCCTTCGAACGGATCGGAGCAGAGCGGACAACCACCGAGGGTACAGGTCTGGGGCTTGCCCTGGTGAAGGAACTGATGGATGCGATGGGAGGAGCAGCAGGAGTCGAGAGCAAACAGGGAGAAGGAAGCACCTTTTGGATTGAACTTCCGCAAGCGGAACGGCTGGAAAACCATCCGGGGAAACAGGAGGCCAGTCAGACCCATGTGGTAGTGTTAACGGAAAAAGGTGGCAGACTGCTCTATATCGAAGACAATATTCCGAATGCCGAATTAGTAGAGGGGATTATTGCGGCCCACCGGCCCTCCATTCAGCTCATTACAGGAATGTACGGAAAACTTGCCATTGGCCTTGCAAAAGAGCACATGCCCGATTTGATCCTTCTTGATCTCAACCTGCACGACATGAATGGGCAGGAGGTGCTGGACATCCTGAAGTCAGATCCATTAACAAAGGCAATCCCGGTGGTGGTCAGTGCAGACATCCTGCCAGAGACAATCGAAAAACTGAAAAATGCCGGGGCATGCGACTACCTGTCCAAACCAATTGATATTGTTGCATTCCTGAACTGCCTGGATGTTTGGATCGGCGGATCGGATGACTTGAATCAACAGGACAGCTTCACCAAAGAAAATGGTAAATAATGATAAACCCAGCTTTTAAAAATGCCAGGATCCTTATTGTGGACGATAAGGAAGCCAACATAGATGTCCTTGCCGGTTTCCTTGAAATCCAGGGATGCCTCAACATCCGCTTCACAACCGATCCGCGGCAGGTTGCAGCGCTTTGCGCTTCTTTTAACCCTGACCTCATCCTGCTCGACCTGATGATGCCATACCTCAGCGGTTATGATGTGATGGAACAAATCAAAGGGATGGCAGCAGACAACACCTATTTGCCCATTCTTGTCCTTACTGCCGATATTACCCTGGATGCCAAACTGAAAGCGCTTGCCTGTGGGGCAAAAGACTTCCTGGCGAAACCATTTGACCTGGTTGAGGTTGGTTTGCGTATCAATAATTTACTGTTTGCCAGGTTTTTACATCTGCAATTGCAAGATCAGAACCACCTGCTGGAAGACAAGGTCATGGAACGAACTGCCGAACTTGAACAGGTGAATGTTGCCCTTACGGCAGCCCTGGATAAAGCAGAAGAGAGCGACCGTTTGAAGGCAGCTTTCCTGCGGAATATTTCACACGAAATACGGACTCCCCTGAATGGAATTCTTGGAATTTCCAGCATTTTTAAAGATCATAAGGTCGAGGACCTCGACAAAGAAGAGTACTACTCCTATCTCAAATCAAGCAGCAACCGCCTCATCAAGACAGTAACCGACATCATGGATATCTCCCTGCTTGTTTCCGGCAACATGACGGCGGAGCAACGCCTCTTTACTCCCGGGGAATTACTGATGGAGGTTTATCAGGAATTCAGGGACTCATTTGAAACGAAAAATGTAGCTTTTATCCTGGATATGCAGCATTCCGGTGATGCCGGCCAATTGGAAGGATATCCGGAACTTTTGCGAAAGGCAGTTATGCACCTGGTCGACAATGCGTTAAAGTTCACCTCAAAGGGTTCGGTAACCATCGGGTTTGAACATAAGGGGCAGGAACTGGAGTTTTTTATCCGGGATACAGGTATCGGGATCGCCGAACCAGCACTGGAGTTCATTTTTGATTATTTTGTCCAGGAGAATGGGACCCATAACAGGCTCTACGAAGGAAGCGGACTGGGTCTTACCATTGCCCAAAAATGCATTGAATTCATGGGAGGCAAAATTTCATTGCAATCAGTTAAAGGAGAAGGTTCAGTCTTTTATATTTCAATTCCCTTTAAGTCTGTCTGTTAGTTTTTAAATGGAGTCACAGTTTAATAACTGTGCCCGCCCTCCTCCATCTCGGCAGCGTCAATTTTTTTGCTGTTGACCGCTCTCCATGCATACCAGATATAGGCAACTACAAACGGAACCATCAGCGACACATAACTCATGGCAGTGAGGGTGTAGTGGCTTGATGAACTGTTATGAATGGTAAGTGAACTCTGCAAATCGTATGTTGAGGGGTAATATGCCGTATTGTTTAAACCTGCCATGCAAAACAGTGAAAAAACGGTGAGCAGCGTGCCGGCCCCCGCATACCAGATTCCCGATGATCCGTTTTTTACCATGGAAATCAACGGCAAGGTTATCCCGAGCAGAACAAAAACGACCCCTGCAGCAAACATCATCATTACGAGCGGCATCTGGGTCAGGTTGTGGAAGTATTTGTACGACTCCCCGCAAATCATGCCATTCAGCGGCTGGACCGCATAGCCCGGCATGGTCAGCAATGCCCCGGTAAACGTCAGGAAAAAAAACAAAAAGGGTATGGTGTTGATAATTAGTTGCTTTCTTGAACGGGCCATGATCTGTTCATCATCAATGGTATTCATGAAATAGAGGATTCCCAAAACCCTGGCCAGGAAAAATACGGCGAGTCCAAGGGCCACGTTGCGCCAGTCTAAAACAGCTTCAAGTCCGTGGGCAGGATTTTGCCACCGCGAAATGGTGGGGTCGAGCAGGTTGGTGATGGCCGACCTGTTGACTGAAAAGGCCGATCCCGTGAAGAAGGTTGCCACAGCTGTTCCGATCAGTACGGTTCCAAGTAACCCATTGATGATCAGGAACCATTCGTAGGTTTTATGTCCCAGGAAATTATTCGGTTTGCTGCGGAATTCATATGCCACAGCCTGGATGATGAACGGGAATAGGATAGCCATCCAAACCCAGTAGGCACCCCCGAAGCTGGTGGAGTAAAAGAGGGGGAAGGAGGCGAAGAATGCGCCCCCAAAGGTGACCAGCGTAGTAAAGGTAAATTCCCATTTCCGGCCAAGGGCATTGACCAGCATTTTCCGTTCCGGTTCGGTTTTTCCGATGGTATAGATGAGTGTTTGCCCGCCCTGTACAAACATCAGGAAAACAAGCAGGCTGCCCAGCAGGGAGATGATGATCCACCAGTAGGCTTGCAGCGTTTCAATCGGCATTGTTTCAAACATCAGTGCTTCCCTCCATCTTTTGGTCCGAGTTTAATTTGTTTGATCATGATCATCAGTTCTGCAATCAACAGGACTGAAAATACCGCTGCAAAAAGCCAGAAGGTAATGATCACCGAAGTGGCATCGATCTTGGAAACAGCAGCCATTACCGGCATCAGATCCTGGATGACCCATGGCTGACGGCCGACTTCAGCCACTACCCAACCCGCTTCAGAGGCAAGGTATACCAAAGGGATTGTAAACAGGGCGATCCACAACAACCATCGCTGGCTTTCGAGTTTATCTGTTCTGACAAGGTAAAGAACAACGGTGAACAACAGGATAAAATAGACCCCGAGATAGACCATCAGGTGAAAACTGTAGTAGGTGAGGGGAACATTGGGAATGATGCTTTGGGGGCTGTTGAGGTAGGCATATCCAAACCAGGCATAGTTTATTTTAAGCACCTCCAGGGCCGATGTTGCTTTGACAGTGTCCTTTTCAGCTTTGGCCGTTCTGTATTCAGCAAGCGCCCCGACGGCTGTTTTTCCCCGGGCGATCTTCTCCTCAACAGACAACGTACGCTCTTTCTCAATGGGGTTGACAGGGCTAAAACCTGGTTTATAGCCACCTTTCAGGATGTCGTCAATTCCCGGGACAAACGCATCGGGGTTGCGGTATCCAAGGAAGGATAGCAGTTTGGGGAACTCAATTTTAAAAAGAAAGGCTTCTTTCCCATCACCGGCGGTTTTAGAGGGGTCGAGTATCCCAAAGGCAACAAGTCCCGCCCCGCTTTTACCCTGGTACAATCCTTCCATCGCAGCAAGTTTCATCGGCTGTTTTTGTGAAACCTGGTAAGCCGACCCATCACCGGTAAATGCCAGGAATAATGAGGAGGCAAGTCCAAAGGTACAGGCGATCAGAATGCTACGTTTGGCCAGCAATGTGTGCCGCTTTTTTAGCAGGAACCAGGCGCTGATGCCCACTACGAACACGGAGGCTGTGACATATCCCGAGGAGATGGTGTGCAGGAATTTGTTGATGGCCACCGGTGAAAAGAGGACCGCCCAGAAATCTGTCATTTCGTTGCGGGTGGTATCGGGGTTGAACTGCATGCCAACGGGGTACTGCATCCAGGCGTTGGCAACGAGGATCCAAAGGGCTGATAAGTTTGCCCCGATCCCGGTAAGCCAGGTCGCTGCGAGATGGTACCGTTTGCTCACCTTGTCCCACCCGAAAAACATCACCGCGATAAAGGTCGACTCGAGGAAAAATGCCATGATCCCTTCAATGGCGAGCGGCGCCCCGAAAATGTCGCCCACAAACCAGGAGTAGTTCGACCAGTTGGTGCCAAACTGGAACTCAAGGATGATCCCGGTGGCGACACCGATGGCAAAGTTAATCCCGAACAGGGTCATCCAGAATTTGGTGATCTTTTTCCATTCAGGATCCCCGGTTTTAACATAAACCGACTCCATGATGGCGACGATGAATGCCAGCCCAAGGGTGAGCGGCACGAAAATCCAGTGGTATATGGCAGTTAATGCAAATTGGGCCCTCGACCAGTCAATCAGCGAGGGATCTATATGTTGAACCATTGTTGTTTATTTTTTAACGAAGACAAAGGTACCGAATAAACCTATGGTTCTGCGACCGGTTTTTTAGAAAAAAAAACACCGGAAAGATCTTGTTTATAACCCGTCCGGTGTTTATTATGATTTGTGAATCAATAGATTATAAATCGATTTGTGTCAAATAACATACAGTGTTCTAATTCTTTTTAAGAATATAAAATGAGTAGCCCACCTGCACCTGGTTATAGTTTTGTTGAATGTTGTCGAGTTGGCTTGTAAATCTCCATCTTGCGAAAATCTTACCATTTTGACCAGTTTTTACGAAAGCCATGATTTCGATGGAGTTAATCCATTTGGCGGGTTTCGGATCATAACCTAAACTTTTATCCAGGGTTTTCAGAGTCGGTAAACCGAAAGCTGGTAGAAAATATTGCAATCGGTCGGAAATCAGAATACTAAACCTCTCTTCTGGTAGAAACTGCAAAATTGCTTCAGGGTAAAATGTGAAGTAATTGATATTGTACTCGTTAACAAATCCTGAACTTGCTATTTTTCCTTGCGCATTGAGAGTCCTCAGTGAATCCCTGATGGCAGTGCGACCAAACCGGAATCCACCGTTCAGGTAGAAATGGTACTTCAGATTCGAATTTTCCTCAAATAAAATATTCAGATCAAGACCCAGTGAAAGATTTTGGTATTCCAGGATTTTAATTGGACTCACAATGTTCCCAATAACAAGGGAATCAGCCCCTGCTGAGGATTTTACAATTGAGTCGCTCTTTGTCGGTAGTAAAAATCGATTATTTTCTTCAATTTTTGAAATTGTTACTGCTGGTTTGATGTATTGCAACCAACCGCTTCCTTTCGTAAGCCATGAAAGGAATATCCCATTTTCAATTCGACTTGATTTCAGGTTTATTCTTTTAGCCACCTCTATTTGGATCAGTCCATTGGGTTTATCTTTATCAATTCCTAGAAAGTCACTGTATACAATTGCTTCAAAAAGTTTTGATGTTTCATCTTTATGTAAGTCGAAGCTTTCTCCCCCAAAACTTGTTACTAATTGATTGCCTGGACTAAAATCCCTTGTCATTGGGCGAACCTTGTAATTGTAATTCAGTAGTTCACCAGCCATTATATGATATTTATCGACTGAAGAGTTCGCGAAAAGACCCATCTGATCCAATTTTTTAAAGTTTTTACGGGTTGAAAACCCTATCCCAATAATATTTTCAAATAGGATATCCCGCTTACTGCCATTGATGTTAACTTCACCAACAACTTTAATGGTTTCAATATACCCTTCGTTGAATTCGATCTCAACATCCTTAATCAGGACTTGATTTGATTCAGCCTTTTGACCACATTTATTTGGGTCTTTGTATAAGTTGACACTTGAGGCAATTGTAAGTTTTCCTGAAATGGGAGCGTCTGACATGGATTCCTTTAGACTCTCAACGACAATATTGTAAAAGATGCTCTTTGAAGTTGACTCTTCATCAGTTGCTATTGCTGGGGCTCCTGAACCGAGCAGTGTAAGCATTTTAGTGTTAAAGGCAGTTTTAAAAAGGTCATATTTCAATGGTTTTATAGTAAAATCCACTTTGTTGGCCTCGGATTCTGCTAAAGTGATTCTAAATTCACCTGATGCGAGACATTCACTTTTAACAAAATATAATTGTTTTCGGAAATTAAAACTTCCTGAATAGTTTTGTGCATTCCCAATGAACACAACGAACACAATAATAATGAGTAGAAAATATTTCATAATTTAGATAGTTTAAATGAATAAGTTGGTTAATAATAAAGTATAAATCACATCCTACTATATAAAAACACTAAGTACTAATACTGAATGTTAAGTATTATATATGTATTTAGACAAAATTAAAATAATATTTATTTGAATTCTCATTTGTTATTCAAAAATTAACATTTATTAGCAAAAAAGTATGTAGGTATTATGGTATAATTATGGCTACTGCGATTTGCATTTTGACTGAAGTGGTGAAGATACAATGCAGATGTTCCAACTTCAGAATATTCTGTTAACCATCCCTTAAAGTTACTTTTACCATAGTTCAATTGTAATACGATTTTACTGATTTTATCTTCTCGTAAGGGATTCAGTAATAAATTTCCAAACTCATTTTTAAGAGGAAACTGAATTCTGATAATACAATACTGTTTTGTTTAAATTTGCCGTGATTTTCTACCGTTCCCCGATGAGGGACTAATAATATGCTATGTCAAACACTTCCTTCACCTCCGAAAAAACAGCAAATCCAAATGCATGCTACCACTGTGGCGAAGATTGCGGCACCGTTCCGATTACCCTGCAGGAAAAACAATTCTGCTGCAATGGCTGTAAAACGGTTTTCGAAATTCTGAGTCAGAGCAATGCCTGTGATTATTATAAATATGAGGAACATCCAGGGTTGAAGGCTGCCAATTCTGAAGTGGGAAGCCGGTATGCATACCTTGATAACGAAGAGATCAGGAACGAATTACTCGAATTTTCCGAAGATGGTGTAAGCAAGGTGAAACTCTTTATTCCTGCAATCCACTGCAGTTCATGTATCTGGTTGCTCGAAAACCTGCAGCGACTGCATGATGGCGTGATGCACTCATCGGTGAACTTCGTAAAAAAGGAGGTGATGATCACCTTTCACGATGATAAACTGTCGCTGAGGCAACTGGTGGAAATGCTGGCTTCGATTAACTATATCCCGCACCTTACCCTTGACAATGTGGGGCAGAAGGTGAAACGCAAAGTGAATCGGGGGATCTATTACCGGTTGGGCGTGGCCGGGTTTTGTTTCGGAAATATCATGCTCTTCAGTTTTCCTGCTTACCTGAGCGTAAACGATTCTGTGGAGAATCTTTTACGTCATAATTTCGGTTTGCTCAATATCCTTTTTGGCATACCTGTGGCTTTTTACTCAGGATCGGTTTTTATCATTTCTGCATACAAAGGTTTGAAAAAAAGGTTTGTTAGTATCGATGTGCCGATTGCCATCGGTATACTGGTGCTCTTTTTCAGAAGTGCATATGAGATTATTTCAGGGACAGGTCCCGGTTTCATGGATTCGCTGGCAGGACTTGTTTTTTTCCTCTCCATTGGCCGCTGGTACCAGGATAAAACCTACCAGGCACTCTCCTTTGAACGCGACTATCGTTCCTACTTCCCGGTGGCAGTTACGCTGATCTCCGACGCCGGCGCTGAGTCGATCATCCCCATCAAAAAGTTGAAAGCGGGGATGAGGATACTGGTGAGAAACCAGGAACTTGTGCCTGCAGATGCCCTGCTTGTGAAAGGAGATGGATCGATCGACTACAGTTTCGTCAGCGGTGAATCGGCGCCCGTATCCAAAAAGGAGGGAGAGCGCATTTTTGCCGGCGGTCGGCAGGTGGGCGCTTCCGTTGAGCTCATTGTTGAGCGTGAAGTGGCACAGAGCCACCTTACCGAATTATGGAACCAGGATATTTCCGGTGGTGAAAAGCAAACCAGGTGGGACTCCATCCTGGATGTGATCAGCCGCTATTTTACCGTCATGATCCTCGTTCTTTCAACTGTTTCCGGGATATTTTGGTGGTATCATGATCCTTCTATGGCGTTCCTTGTAATCACCGCCATACTGATCGTTGCATGTCCCTGCGCCCTCGCCATGACCTATCCCTTCTCAATGGGTGGTGCAATGAGGGTTTTCGGCAGGAACAGCTTCTACCTCAAACGGACCGGTGTGGTGGAAGCCCTCTCAAAAGTAGATACCATCGTGTTTGATAAAACCGGGACGATCACCCGCAACGATGGCCTTGGCGCTGATTTCACCTCATTGACTGCGTCAAAGGACATATTGCATAAAATCTCTTCCCTGGTGAGGCACTCTACCCATCCTTCCAGCGTGGCCATATACCGCCAGTTGCAGGGGTTTGAAGCGCTGCCGGTAACCGGGTTTTCCGAGGTTGCTTCAAAGGGCATCCTTGGAACGATCGATGGCGTGTCCGTGAAGATCGGTTCAGAGGAATTCATCACCGGAAATACCACCTCTTCCGCTGCTGCCGGCCGTGTATTTGTCTCCATTGATGGAATAGTTGCAGGATTCATCTCCATCAGTAACCAATACCGTGAGGGGATGAAGGAGGTTCTGGAAGAGTTGGCACAACGTTATGAACTCCACCTGCTTTCGGGAGATAATGATGCCGAACTGGCCAACCTGCTCGCTTTTTTCCCTTCACGGGATCATCTCCATTTTAACCAGTCGCCAAAAGACAAACTCGAATATGTCCGCAATCTGAAAGCCACCAGGAAAAGGGTTCTTATGATCGGTGATGGGCTCAATGATGCCGGGGCCCTGCGGGAGAGTGACTGCGGAATCTCCATTGCCGACGATATCTACCATTTTTCACCCGCGTGTGATGCCATCCTTGAATCGGGCCAGTTTCGCCAGCTTCCCGTTTTCCTGGGTTTCAGCCGCACCGCCATGCGCATCGTCTTTATCAGCATTGGACTCTCTTTTTTATACAATGTCGTGGGGTTGAGTTTTGCCATTACCGGCAATTTATCCCCGGTTGTCTCCGCTATTCTCATGCCGCTCAGCTCCGTAACAATCGTTGCATTTGTTACGCTATCTATTTTTGTATCAGCCCGTTTTAGTAAGTTTACTGAGAAATAGTAAATTTAGACTGAATATAAATATCTGAATTGTTACATAATTCACGGTTGGTATTTTGGAAATTAGATACTTTAATCTTTATTTTGCCTTCAGGTAAAATATTATGAGTGTAATCCTTGTCTTAGTTGCGTTCAGTGTCGTGCTTGCAGGAGGCTTCCTGGCAGCGTTTTTTTGGTCGGTTCGCAACGGGCAATATGATGATACCTACAGCTCCTCCGTCAGGATCCTATTTGATGATGACAAACCGGCAGAGGTAGCAGCGCCCCCGGCTTCACAGGTCAAGTTGATGAATGAACAATCACCAAATCAATAATATATGGAAAATCAGACATTTTACTATGACAACAAAATTGTAAAAAACTTTGCCTA
>JBMOIP010000006.1:0-136105 GCA_049317265.1 Bacteroidales bacterium | reverse complement strand
AGTAGAATGAGGGTGCTGCCTTACCAGGCAATGCCTTCATGTTACAATGGAACGTTTTAATCAATGACCAGTTTACGAACCAGTGATTGGTTGTCCGACTGGATTTTCACCAGGTAGAGGCCTTTGGGGTATCCCGAAAGGTCGAATTTCATCTGCTGGCCGACAGATGAATCCATGATTTGGTTTACGATCATCCTGCCGGTTATCTCAGAAATTGTGACAACTGCATTCCTGTTCTCAAGACCTGACACGGTCAGCTTAAACACTCCCGTGGAGGGGTTAGGGGCGATCGTCATGCCGATACGAACACCTTCTGAAATGCCGATGGGGCCGTCGAAATGGATGATCCGGGTATCTGTTGCCGGTGATGCGCAGGGTGACAAGGGAGTGGCAGTGAGGGTGAGTGTAACTGTTGCTGCGGTTTTATCGGCTGCACTTGGCAGGTAATTTCCGGTAAGTGAACTTGCCGCACTGAAGGTTCCTGTTCCGGAAGTGGTCCACAATACTGCCGAGTAACTGGTTGCCTGTCCGTTCAGTGGAACCTGGGTGGTGACAAAGGCAAACGTTGTGTCGTTCCCGGCTGCAGCAGTTGCAGGCTGATTAACGGTAACACTTGTTGATGCCTCAGCTGAAGCAACACCATCGGATACGTGCGCAATATACTGTGTGGATGCAGTTGGTGTCACAACCGGATTCTGGATGGCTGAGGTAAAACCGGCCGGAACAGAGGTCCATGAAAAGGTGTATGTTCCGCTACCGCCCGCAGGAACCACGTTGAGCTGTACGCTCTGGCCTGCACAAACTGTTGAAGGGGTGGCTGATGCTATGGCTGACAATGGCAATGCGGTAACAGTTACCGTAGCGCTGCCCTGAACAGTTCCTGAACCATCACCGACCGTCACATTATACTGCGTGGTAGTCGTTGGTGATACAACAGGATTTTGAATATTGGAGGTGAATCCTGCCGGAACCGAGGTCCAGGAGTAGGTATAGGTACCTGACCCTCCCGAGGGAGTTGCATTCAGTTGCGAAGTGGTTCCTAGTACAATGGTCATGGGATTCGCAGTTACAGAAACAGCCAGCGGCAATACGGCATTTTCATTGACCACGGTAGTCGAAAGTTTTGTGTTTGACTTTCCAACGCAAAAAGCGCCATACAGGGTAACAGGCCCGGTGCCCAATACAGGTGCAGTCCAGGTAAAGTTCCAGGTCACAGTTGAATTGGTGCTGCCAGAGGAACTCTGTGTTACATATTTGGTTCCTCCCGTGGTGTGATTGCCTGTGCCTGCGGCAAGCGTACCCAACTGGGTTCCGGAGGCATTCTGCGGTGACACTTCAAATCCTTTCTTGCCCGTACCGCTTACGGTAACCGTAATGGTATAGGCAGTTCCGGCTGTATAACCGGCTGCAGGGACATTGGTGGTGATCCAGCCTGTCACCGTAGCTGCAGATCCGCCATGACAACTCACACAATGCTGGCCGTCGCCGGGCGAGCCGGTATAGCCCGCGGGAGCGCCCGAAGGATAAGCAAATGCTCCTGTAATAAAAGCAAAACTAAGAATCACAACACTGAGGATCCTGGCAAAAAACTGTAAGGGCTCTTTTCTCATGGCGGGTTTGTTGGTTAATCAGATTTATTAATCAATTTCATCAATAATGACATAAAAGTATACATTAGTTGCCTCCCGGTAATTTGTTATTAAATTCACAATCACATTACGCTTTCTACATATGTGATATTGTGTATATCACTGGTGAGAAAAACAAGAGTGTTTAGATTACTTCTAAATTCTTCATTTTTTCAACCCGGAGAGAAAAACAGGACCCTTTTAGCACAAAAGCCGAAAGTACAGCTAACAAATCTGCAATAAAGGTTTCCTGCAATAAGTAACATTGCATTCAATGTTTCCGTAACTTTGTATTTCATCAAGCATTTCTACTCATGGACGATTTAGCCATCTTAAGAAACCTGGTTCTTGCACCCTATATCCTAAAAGCAACAGCCCTGATCAGCGTTAAGCGTAAAGTTGGCGGAAACCAGTTCCGCCACTCTTTTGCCACACTGGGCATCCTGCTTGATTACAAGTACTTTCAGGATCCTGTGTTGCTGAAGGCCTCTTTGCTTCATGATTTACTCGAAGACCTTCCATCCACCGAAGTGGAGGAAATCCGGAAAATAGACCATGATGGAAACGCAGTAGTTGACCTGGTACTGGAGGTTACCAAACGCACCGACGAGGATAAACTGCAATACATGATGCGCGTCCGGGACAGCGGATCGCGCAATGCCAAGATACTGAAGTGTGCCGACCGCATCAGTAATCTCACCGACCTTCACCTCGACACCCATGTGAATAAGAAGATTTCGCAATATCTTGACCAGACCGAAGACTATGTACTTCCAATGGCACGGGAAGTGAACAAAGACCTTGTAATTGAATTAACCGACCTTATTACCAAACGCAGGGAACTCTGTAAACTTGGGTTTGCCGATAAAGTGAAAAACATTATCTTGCCGGGAAAACCGGCAAAAACCAAATCCGGAAAATAGCCTCGTATGAAAAAGATCGTCGTCCTCGGCGCCGGCATTGCCGGCCACACTACAGCACTGATACTGAAGCACAAGCTTGGGAAAAGTCACCAGGTAACTGTGGTAAGTCCACATGACAAATATCAATGGATCCCATCGAACATCTGGGTTGGCATCGGCCAGATGACAGCCAGCCAGGTCTCCTTTCCGCTGTCCCCGGTGTATAAGAAAAAGGGGATTGAATTTATCCAGGGCAAAGCCACTGCCATACACCCTGAAGGGGACTACAAAAACGGGGGCCCGTTCGTCGTTTTTGAGCACTCATCCCCTGAAAAACAAGGTGAAACCGGAAACATTGAATACGATTACCTCGTAAATGCCACTGGCCCGAAATTAAACTTTGCAGCCACCGAAGGACTGGGACCAAAAGGATTTACCAACTCCGTCTGCACATACCCGCATGCAGAGGAGGCCTGGCAGAATTTCCAGGTTTCTCTTGATAAAATGGCCAGAGGCGAGAAACAGATCTTCCTTATTGGTACTGGCCATCCTACTGCCACGTGCCAGGGTGCAGCTTTTGAATATGCCCTCAATGTTGCGTTTGAAATTTCGAAACGCAAACTGAATGACAAAGCCGAATTGATATGGATTACTAATGAAAACGAAGTGGGTGATTTTGGTATGGGCGGCGCCTTTATTAAAAGGGGCGGTTACATTACCTCAACACGTGTTTTTGCAGAATCCATCCTGGCTGAATACGGCATCCGGTGGATTACCAAGGCAGGCGTTGTAAAAGTGGAAGCAGGTAAAGCCCACTATGAAACCCTCGACGGGGAAAAACATGTCCAGCCGTTTGATTTTGCCATGCTGATCCCCTCTTTTGCCGGAGCAGGAATGCAGGCTTTCAATAAGGCCGGAGTGGACATCACCTCAGCACTTTTTGCCCCCAGTGGATTTATGAAGGTGGATGCCGATTACACCAGCCGCCCTTATGCCGAATGGAGCGCTGCCGACTGGCCTGCAACCTATGAATGCCAGGCCTATCCCAACATTTTTGCTGCAGGAATTGCCTTTGCCGTACCACATCCGATCTCGCAGCCAAGAACCAGTAAAAATGGTTTGCCAATTTTCCCAACCGCCCCGAGAACAGGAATGCCTTCGGGGGTGATAGGAAAAATTGTCGCCCTCAACATCATCGACCGGATCAAAAACAAGCATACCGGATCACCTCATAAGGCCTCCATGGCCAGGATGGGCGCTGCCTGCATCATCTCCTCAGGCTATGGCATCAGGGACGGAATGGCCGCTTCGATGACAGTCTTTCCCATCGTCCCTGATTATAAACGTTATCCCGAGTGGGGAAGAGACCTTAATTATACTGTCGGGGAACCCGGTCTGGCCGGACATTGGGTAAAACTGCTGCTGCATTATCTCTTCCTTTACAAGGCAAAAGCCAAACCATTCTGGTTTTTAATACCGGAATAAAGAATTTCAGGTTCAGCCTGTTTTCATTGCCAAAAAATCACCGACATTAACCCTCATCACGAATCAACATCATGCAAAACAGCCATACAAATCACGGACCCAGGGAGATCACCTTTCCTCCATCACCCACAGGTGCAACAAGATTCTGGCGTAAATTCTTCCCCTGGCAGGTAGTCAGGTTCTTTGTGCTGAACCTTAAAATCATGAGAATAATTATCGGGGGACACTCCTGAGAGATTATCACTCCTTCGGCATTCGGAACACCCTCATGAACAGACATGGAATAAGCCAGCCGGTCATCGACCCGAGGATGATCCCTGCAAGCACATCGCTTGGATAATGAACGCCCAACGCGATCCTGGAATAAGCCACCAAAAACGCCCACGTATAAACCGGCAGGATGAACCTTCTCCGGTTGAACAGACTCGCTATTGCTGCAGCAACAGCGAAGGCTTCGAGGGTATGTCCCGAAGGGAAAGAGGAATCTCCTCCAGATGAAAGTTTTTCGATGTCGGGAAAGGTGGTAAACGGCCGGTCCCTGTCGATCATGCTCTTTAATCCCTGGGCAATCAATAGGACCAGGATCAAAACAGTAACCAGCATGAAAAACTTCATCCGCATCGGTTTTGACCGCAATACCAACGCCAGAACCAGTACTAAAACAACCAGTGCGATACTTAATATGGTTGTAGTGTCGGAGATGAATTGAAGAAAATGCACCGACTGTGGAATACGGTGATGGTGCATCCAGTTCAGCAGGGCGATATCATACCTTAAAAAATCCAATGTCACTTTCTCATATTTGTATCAATGGAAAATACATCCCACCCATTCTCTTTCGCCATCTGCAGGGCAGGCTGGTTCTGCATGATGGCCCCGCCCCAGAAGTTGTGATCATATACATGCGGATTTTCAAACCACTCCCCTAAATTCATGGTTAGGTGAAAGATTCGGTTTTCCTTATCCTTCATCTGAAACGATGATCCGGGTAAACTCACCCTGAAACAGTTCTTTACAAACGCATAAATGGAGTCGACATTGTAACTGGTTCCATGGTATAATTGTCCGATCCCCAGGTGGAAATTAAATGGCATAATGATCCCTGATCCATCCTTCCACTTCCCGTTCATCATCAGGTAGTGATAACCGCCTCCGAGCACCTCCGGCCATCCCATGATCGCTTCAGGAGGGTTCACGAACCTGTTGGATTTGTTCTTTGCCTCAGGTATTCCGAAAATAAAAGATATGGAATCATAAGTACCTGCAGGGATTCTATCGGAAAAGCGTATGGTTTTGGTTTCGGGAATATTCTCGTCGATGTAAAATATATCCTTCGTCTCTCCGATCATTTTCAATTTGCCATCATGGCGGTAAAGGGTGATATCGGAGATAAAGTACATCAGATCAGCAATCATGTATTCATTGCCGGCGGCATTGGTGTAGATCATTTCATTGCGTTTCAATGGCAGGCCGTCGGCCATGTGTTCAACCACAAATGAAATGTTTCCCGAAGGAGTGACCGGCTCCGGTTCGTCACCATTTTTACAGGAAAAAACCATCGTAACAAGCAGCAATAATAGCATACTTTCGCTAAACCGGTAAATGAAACAATTCATAGTTGAATTATGGTTTTCGTTGCAAAGCTACTCAGTTTTGATCATTTGGGAGGCATCAGCTCCCCCGGTGTTTACAAATCTTAGTAGTTGGTTTCGTCATGGGGAGGTCCTTTTTTAACCACAAAGACACAAAGGATGCACTAAGAACACGGAGGAAAACTTTGTGTCCATTGTGTAACTCATTGTGCCTTTGTGGTTAAATTTTACTTGTCTCGATTCACAGGGAAATTTTTCAATCTGTACAAGGCTATTATTCCATTTTATATATTTGCGTTATCAACCAACAACCTTCCGGAAAATCAACTTCAAATTTAACTCACCTCTTATGAAAACAATTAAAAAAGCAGTGATCCTGGTCCTGGTTTTTGCAGGCCTTTACATTTCAACCGCTCATGCCCAACAGTACCTGGCCGGTGCAAGTGAAAACGGCAGATGGGGGTTTATAGATTCCAAAGGGAGCTGGGTCATCAAACCCTCATTTGATGAAGTCCAGAACTTTTCAGAAGGTTTGGCCAGCGTAAAAAGAGGGGAGGACTGGGGATTTATCAATGCCCGGGGAGAGTGGGTCATTCAACCGATCTACCGGCGTGCAGAAGATTTTTCTGAAGGTCTGGCACGGGTCATTGTCAAAAAAACCAGCAAATGGATATACATCGATAAAACAGGAAAACAGGCTTTCAATGAACAATTTGAAAACTGCATGAACTTTTCGGAAGGGAGAGCCGCTGCGAGAGCTTCTGCCAAGTGGGGATATATTGACAATTCAGGAAAATATGTCATTTCCGATAAATATGATCACGCCGAAACCTTCAGTGACGGTTTAGGCAGGGTAGCCCTTGATAAAGTTTATGGTTTCGTTGATCCTTCGGGAGAATGGGCGATTAGAACAGGCATGGAGAACATCCGGGACATGAAAGATGGCGTTGCTCCGGCAAAAGGAAAATCGGGATGGGGTTTTATCGACCGGACCGGGAAAGAGATTGTTCCATGTGTTAATGAACATGCGGAAAACTTTGCAGAAGGGTTTGGCCGTTGCCGTTTCAGTGGGAAATGGGGCTATTATGATGTGACCGGAAAGCTGGTGATTCGTTTTGAATATGACAACTGCCGCAATTTTTCGGAGGGGATGGCCGCCGTGAACAGGGGGAAAACCTGGGGATACATCGACAAATCAGGTAAAATGATCATCCAGTCTCAGTTTGACAAAGCGTTCGATTTTTGTGGCGGGCTTGCCGCTGTCAGGGACGGAAAAACCTGGGGTTATGTTGACATAACTGGGAAAATGGCCATCCAGTACCGATTTGACAATGCATTGCCGTTTGTGAAGATTGACTGATTAACCGGAAACAGGAGCGCTTGAATTATTTCCTTAACACCTCAAACGTAACGGCAACACTCTCCCCATCCTGATCGACAAGGGTGAGCCGGTGTATCCCCCTGTCGGGCGAAAGAGCCATCTGGTGAACCTGGACAGTAGTTCCAACGAAGTGATCATCGAGGTGCCAGTATACGAGTGCAGAGGCATTCCGGTGGGCTAACTTGAATACCACGCTTCCCGGTTTCCCGTCAAGATCGACCGGAATGTATATTTTACTGTTGCTTTTCGGATAGATGAAGTCCATGTTTTTCCGGTCACCCGACCCGGCACAATCTGCCCGGAAAGGGGGTAAAACTTTGTAAAAAGGGTTCTTGTTGCGAAAATACCACTCCTGTACCGGGGGGAGTACGAACCAGGGAACATGTTGCATGTTCTCCTGCGATTCACAACTTGAATTCACCTGCCACAATCCCGACTTGTCGAGGTGAACCAGCTGGTGGAAGGGGCATGCTGCGGTTTTGGCTCCCGATTTCGGCACCCAGACCGTGTCGGTGAATTCGCATATAGTGGAAGCCCTGTAACCGCTGTAGCGGCAAACAGGTATTTGCATCATGGCCTCCGCGGGCATTTTAAACCAGGTTGTTGGCGGGAGCGATTTAAAAATATCAAACAGCATGGGGGCTGCCACGCTGACACCTGTCAGACCTGGCCTTCCCTCCCCTGTGGCATTCCCAACCCAAACAGCCACAACATATTCAGGGGTAACGCCGATCGACCAGGCATCACGGTTCCCAAAGCTGGTCCCGGTTTTCCAGGCAATTTTGTGTGAGGAGGTGAATTGTTGCCACTGTTGTTCCGCATCCGGGCGTGAAACCTCCACCATCGCTTCGAAGGTGAGCCAAATGGAACCTGCATCGAACCAGGAAGATTGATCATTAAATGATTGTTTTTGCGGCTCTTCAGGGGATACATAGACTGGCGGATGAAAATCGGCTTTGCTGTACCTCCCGCTATGCTCTGTAAAATGGCTTAAGGTCCGGGCCATGGAAGCGTATATTCCCGCAAGTTCCCAAAGGTTGGCTTCCGCACCGCCGAGAATCATCGACAACCCATAATGGTCGGCCGGATGGGTGAAGGTGGTCATACCCAGTTTTCTGAGCAGTGAGTAAAACGGTTCATATCCATAAGTCTGCAGCATCTTCACCGCCGGGATGTTCAGCGATCTTGAGAGCGCCATCTTTGCAGGAACAGCTCCGTCGTAAGTGAGGTTGTAGTTTTCGGGGATAAAGCCCCCGATCTGCATCGGGATATCGGGAACCAGTGTATTGGGCAGCAGCAGCCCGTCGTTCAGCATGGCAGCATAGAGAAAAGGCTTTAAAATACTGCCTGTACTGCGGGGCGACCGGATGATATCCACGCTGTTACCATGTTCCCTGCTCTCGTTCCCCGGAAGATTTCCTGCATAGGCCAGCACCTTTCCTGAATTGGCCTCCAGGACAAGGGCAGATGCATTATAGATTTCATTTGCCCGGTGCCGGATGCTGTGATTCGCCAGAATATCGTTGACACGCTGCTGCAGTGCTATGTCGAGTGAGGAGTTGACGCGGGTCCCCTTATGCCCCTCCCTGAAAGAACGGTCGAGCAGGTGCGGGGCAAGTTGTGGCAGCGGATAGGGTCTTTCGGGAAGTTTTTCACTCTTTGACAGGATACAGGTTGATGCATCGATAACACCCCGGGATAGCAGGATATCCAGCAGGTGATTTCGTTTGGCCAGAAGAAACCTTGGATTCCGGCCCGGGTAGATCAACCCAGGGCTGTTCGGCAGCACGGCCAGGGTTGCCGATTCCGCCCATGAAAGGTGTGAGGCATCGACTCCGAAGTAGCGCCATGCAGCTGCATCCAACCCTACCACATTGCCACCAAAGGGTGCGTGGGAAGCATAATATCTCAGGATATCGGCTTTGGTATGGGTCAGTTCCAACCGAAAAGCCAGGAAAATCTCCACTAATTTCTCCGGGTAGGTCCGCTCCCTGTTTTTCCGCATGAGACGGATCACCTGCATGGTGATCGTGCTTCCGCCACTTACGACCCTCTTTTGTTTTACATTGAGAAATGCAGCCCTGGCGAGCGCCCCCGGATTAAACCCGGGATGGTACCGAAAGTAGCGGTCCTCGTAATGAATGATGGCTTGCCTGAACTTTTCGGGAACTTTTTCACTTTCAGGAAAACGCCACTGCTGGTCGGCCGAAATCCTGGCCCCGACCAGGTTACCGTCACGATCGAGTATAACTGTCGAGAGCGGATCATGGAATAACGGCGTTGGAAGGCAAAACCAAAACAGCACCAATAAAACAAGCAGAAACGTGTAAACAAGATACTTCCTGAAACTGCCAACTCCTGTGAAACGCTGTTTCAGGTTTTTCATGGTACCAGGGTCACTGCAAATCCGGTCACTTTGATGCCGGAGTTACCTCTACCCAGCGACCGGGAACACGGGCGCTGATGGTATTGTCATACATCGCTTCGCAGCTGGTTGCGGGCAGATAAAAACTTCCCTGGTAAGCAGCCATTAACGTAACCCTGAAAGTCTTTGTCTTCCCGGGGTTGAGATCAAAAAAGGTGTTGACCCTGTCGTCACGTACATCCTGGTAGTTGAAAACGTCGGCTGTTGTGGCAGATTGGGCAAAGTCGCTGTTTCTCGCATTGATGACCTCCCATCCCGAGGGGAAGACCTGCGACAAAGCGAGTTGCTGGTATGAGCCTCGCAGCCCCGGGTTGGCAATGGAGACCTCAGCGGTGAAGTTGGTTCCCTGGGCAAGAATCTGGGGCTTGATCACCTCTCCCGTCATCGATTTGAACACCAGGGAGATCTTCAGGTTGCTGGCCGATGAGGTGGTATCCCCCCTCGCCGGAATACCGGTTAGGATGATGCGGCCGAACAGGATGTTGCTGCCTTGGTTGGTGAGCTGCAGAACTCCCTTTTTTCCCGGGCGTACATCAATTTTCCTGGTCAGCACCGGCTTGCCTGTAGTTACTTCTTCTGTGGGATCGGAATTCACCCTCAGGCTGGCATGGATCCCGCTGCCGCTGCTCGTACCCGTATACCTGGCTATGGCCTGCAAAGCGCAGGAGGTCGACTGGGTGCTGTACCAATCCTCACCGCATAATACGGCGGAAATCTCCTTTACCATTGGCGCCGCTTTTACTTTCATATCGAGCAGGCAGAGTGCATCAACGATCATGGCCTTATCGCGGAGATCCGAACCATAGGTGTTGCAAAGCTCGCGGTAGGTTGAGACAAAAGTGGGCAGGGTATTGACCAGCTTCACCGCAACTTCGCGCTTGCCGGCCAGCATATAGGCAGCCGCCAGCTGCCACCTGGCCGGAACCGAAATCTTCCAGTTCTCCAGGATCTTGTTCATGGCGCCGAGCTCCGGAACCTTTGCCATGGCAAGGGTATAGAGGCGGTAGGTCTGCGACAGGTCGTTGTTGTAATAGTTGGCATCGAAGTACCAGGAAACGGCTTTCTGACGCTGAAACTCCTTCCATGCATTCAACAGGTTCACAGGCAGGGTGTACCCTTTCTTTTCTGCCTCCAGGAGGAAATGGCCTGCATAGCTGGTTCCCCAGTCATCGGCATACCGGTCGCCGGGCCAGTAGGAGAATCCTCCGTTCTGCACCTGGAACGATTTCAACCGCTGAATCGCGGCCCGGATGTTTGCATCGATCTCTTTTTTCGACGCATCAGAAAGTTCTACCAAACCCGACAGATAGAGTTGCGGGAAAGCCGCGGAGACGGTCTGCTCTATGCAGCCGTATGGGTAATGGATAAGGTATGAGAGTCGTTTTTCAAGGTTGAGCGGCGGGATGGCCGACATCTCAACAGTGCCTGTGTTGGTTCCGGCAATTCCCGGCGCCCTGAATTCTGCACTCCAGGTACTTCCGGTAGTGATGATTTTCTCCTGAACATCCGTCACCATCGGGTTGGGGTTACGTACGCCGATCTCGATGACATGCTCTGCTCTCAGGTTTCCGCTGGTGGCCACGATTTTCACCTTTCCAACCCCCACGCCCTCTGCTACTTTAAGATCGAAAGTAGCCAGTTGATCACCGATACCGGTAAACGAAAGCTGCCTGGAATTCCCACCGGAGATGGAGAATAATTCATTTGCCGTTATTTCAACCTTCACAATTTTGATGGACTTCTCCATGGTAAAGACACTCACCGGCAATTTTACCGATTCTCCGGGTCCGAGAACCCTTGGCAGGGTCCCCAGCACCATCAGGGGCTTTTTCACGGCAACGGTCTTTTCATCCTTGCCATAGGCTCCATCCTGGCCTGCCACCACCATCACACGGACCGATCCGATATATTCGGGCATGATGAACTTATGGGTTTTCCCCTGCCCCTTCCTTAATTCAAAAGGGCCGAGGAACTTCACCATCGGCTTGAACCTGTTGGCTTTCAGACCGCCTTTGTTCAGAAGGTCCTGGTCACCCCCGATGCTGAGAATGCGCTGCAATTCACCACTAAAAGCACCCATCACCTGGTCAAAGAGATCCCAAGTTTTTACCCCCAGGGCCTCCCGGGCATAAAACACACTCCACGCATCCGGGGTTTTAAACCGGGTAAGGTCGAGCAGGCCTTCATCCACCATTGCCAGGGTATAGGTCATCGGCTTGCCGGTTGCCTCTTTGACGTTGATAGAAACCTCTTTCCCCGGCTCAAGGTCATTCCGCATGGAGATGACTGGTTTAAGGTGCGTTGCCGGGTTTTCAACTGGTATTGCGATTACGCCATATAACCGGATGGGAAGGTCGTTCTTTGCTTGTGAGTGGGGCTGGATGAGGGTCACAAAGGCATAACAGTTGGGCGACATCGCCTCAGTTACCTCGAAGAAGATATCCGTAGTCCCCTTTGAAGTGGGCACCCAGAATGATTTAAGGATGGCCGAACCGGTTTCGATGGTCACCAGTGCACGACCGTCGGGCGAAGCCGGAAGGGTGAGCTTCACCTTCTCTCCCACTTTGTACTGGCTCTTCTCCGTGGTAAGGCTCAGCATGGCAGCTGCCTGCTTTTCACCGCCCGGCATGCGGAAATAGCCAGGCCAGTCGACATACACCACCTTTCCGGCCGCATGACCCGAGGTTTTGTCGGTCACCTTGATCAGGTACCTTCCCCAGTTGTTGTATTCGGCCTGGAAGGTAAAAGTGGCCCGGCCGTTTACCGTTTTAACGGTTGACGAATCAGATGGCCTGAGATAGGTTGTGGAGATAAAGTCGGCTGATCCCTCTTCAGAATCATCCCACCACCAGCGCCAGTCGAGCTTGAAAACCTCTACCTTCAGCCGGTTTGAAGGAACCAGGACCCCCTGTGCATCCACATTCAACAGGTTGATCTGGTATGATTTGTCGGTAAAAAGCACCCGGTCGCCCTTTGTACCTTCAGGCACACTCAGCCCGGCGTACGATTGATAAGGATAATAGGGAATGGAGAAACGGTCAACGCTGAAATCGCCCCCGTCTTCAAAAACCATGGTCTCAAAACTTGCCCTGAGCGCCCCGGGAGCAATGTTGGTGACATGAATCTTAGGGGAGACCAGGGTATGGCCGTTGGCATCAAGGCGCCCGTCGAAAACCGTGATGTTTTCTGCCGCAAAACCTGCCGTAGGATTATCAAATACGAATCCGGGGTAGCTTTTAAAATCGGTGACCGACTTCGACAAAGTAAGCATCACTTTAGCCTTAAGGTTTCTCGCCGTGGCGCCGGTAAGCCAGGTTGCTTCGAGCATGGCTGCAGGGACTTTATCTTTTATCAGCCGGTCTGTCTTAAAATCGAAGTTAATCTTCAACCTGTTAGGCTTTACCGTCTCTATTTTCAGGTTTTTTTGAAATTCAACACCGCCCACGTTCACCTTCGCCAGCCAATTTCCGGTTGGCGCATCACTGGCCGTAATTGTGCTGAAGTTGTAAAATCCGTTCACCGGTGTTGTTCTTACCATCCGGTTGATCAACTGGCCGTTTGGATTAAATAACGACATGGTTACCGGGTGGTGCAAAGGCAACTGGTGCAATTTATCTTCGAGTACAAAGGTGAGGTAAACCGAATCCCCTGGCCGCCAGACGCCCCGCTCACCATAGATGAATCCTTTGATGCCCTTCTGAACAGGCTCACCACTGACATCGAACATACTAAGTGACAAGGCACTTCCTTCGGCGAGTTTGAGGTATCCCGTTTGGGAACCATTGTGTGCGACGACAATGAACGGCCGCTTTTTCATGGGGACAACCGCCTTTCCATCCCCATCGGTGGTGGCTTTTCCCATGCCCTGCAACTGGAAATTAAAAAATTCGATATTGGCCCCCTGCAATGGTTTTCCGGAGATCAGGTCGGTTACGAAAATATTGTAATTATGATCGCTGCCGGCTTTGGCGATCATTCCCAGGTCGGATGCCAGTACATTCCGGCAGATCGACTTATTGAAAAAATAGGATGCCTTGCATGGATTGTCACGCTCCTCCCACTGGTAGTTCTGCCAGCCCCCGTCGCGATAATCATTTTCTTCGTAGCTGCTGTAATAGTCCCAGCCTTCCTCGTTATCCTGGTCTGCATCATGTTCAATGACCATGTCGTTAACGGTTTTTTCCGCCGATGAGGTGTCGGAACATGGATATGTTGAATAGGTTTTTTTGAACCGGAGGATTACGGAGTAAATAGCACCCGGTTCCGTCTGCATGAGCCCGGATAGGTCGATAGAGTATCGATTCCACTTTCCGTAATCGGATACCCCGGTGAGCGGTATCGTCTTTTTCAGAACTACCCTGCCGACCCTGGCAAGCTGACTGTTGTCATTCAAGTCGTTGATCTGTAAAAACTGCAGGATGTTAGATGCAAAGATGCGTATTACCTTTACGTCAACGGCATTCAGATTAACCGCTTCGAAGGGCAGCAACATCCCGTTGGAACTGGGAAGGATCACCCCGTCGCCCACAAACCGCACGTTTGGTTTGGTATTTTCAAGAACTACCTGTGTGGTAAAACGCTTTCCGAGGGGAACCTGGTTGATGTTGCGGACGGATGGTTCCAGTGTCAGGCTTATTTTCTGATCGCGGCTCTCTTGCAGAAAAATCCATAGAAGGTTATCCTCCATGGTGTACCGCACGTTGTCGAATTTCCCCACCCTGAAGAGTCCATCGAGATTCTGATCGGGCCTGAGCGGGTCGGAGAACTGCACCCTCAGGCATTGCTGGGCATTCGGGTAACTAATGGCAGAAATAACTTTGAAATCACCCAGTGCGGGAATTTCGACTGTGGTACTTCCCGAAGATTTTGAGTCAACAGGCGATCCGTCCCAGGTAAGTTTCACCTCGCTGGCCTCTTTACCCCGGGTGATTGAATCAACCTGGAAAAGATGCATGCGTTTTTTCTGATCATGGATCCATACCACCGGCAGACTTCTTCCACCCTGGCTGGCAGTGAGGACCTTCTCAACCCCCGGACCATCCACCAGGTCAGATACCTGAAGGACCCCGTTGAGGTGCTCCCTGGATAAGTCGCTGTGTGAATAAGCTTTATGATTGTCCACTCCAACGCTCAACTCCTGCTCCATCGTGCGGAACTGGAACGTCATTGTTTTTAAAGAATCGGGAAGGGTGAGCAGTTTTGAAAGGAAAAAATCTACTGTATAAAGCTGGTTTTGCGGTAACTTTTCATCCGGAAGGAACTCCAGGGTACGACTGTCGCTCCAGAAAGTTTTACCGGCGATGTCAGGATTAAACCTGAAAAATTTCTCCTTAACCTCGACATTGAAGTCGCCTGTATCGGCAAAATCGTCGTTGAGCCTCACCTTGATGGAGGACCGGGTGGAAAGGGTTCCCGACGTAAAGCCCTGGACATATTCCCTGAAGGCGGGATTAACCTTTGTCAGCGCGGACTGTGTTTTACCTTTATGCGCTAAAACAAGCATGGCACCGCAGAAAACCACGATGCCAGCTAAAATAAAGTAGAGAGAATATTTCTTCATGACAGGTATCTTGAAGTTCTCTACGAATGTAGAAAAAAAACGAGACCCGTTTCTTAAAATCTTTTTTTGAAACCACCACGTGCTCCGCTGTCTCTTCCGCCACTGTCCCTTCCACCGCCGCCACTGCCGCCACGGGAACCGCCGCCGGCATAACCGCCACCGCCGCTGTATCCGCCGCCGCCGCCACTGCCGCCACTGTATCCGCCGCCACCGCCGCGTGAATCGCCGAAACCACCTGGTTTACGGTCGGTTTTGGGTCTTGCTTCTGAAACAGTCATGACCTTGCCATCGAACTCTGCATTGTTCAACTCTTCAATCGCTTTGGTCGCCTCTTCATCATTGGTCATTTCCACGAAACCAAATCCCCTTGATCTTCCTGAAAAATTGTCTTTAATTACTTTTGCTGAAGTTACGGCGCCATAGTCAGCAAACGCCTGTTTCAGATCTTCATCATTGATCCTGAAACTCAAATTTGATACAAAAATGTTTTTCATGTGTGTTGTTTTGTTTTAATGGTCGCAACAAATACCCATAATTCACATACAAGGTTAGCCTAAGGGTCTTTTGTATGGGTATTTCATGCAATTACAGAGTGAATGAATAGTGGATGGCTGGTGATTTTAAGCTTCAATCACGAGAAGGAACCGGCGGCGATACAACTTCGAGGAAATGATAACGACTGAATGGCTTGCCTTGTGGATCTCTGAATATTCAAAAGCCGCTGCAAAGATACGCAAATAAACCCAGTGATTCACGTATGATTGTAAATAATAAGCAATTGACAAACATCACTCCCCTCCCTGTCACATGTGGGTGTATGGCCATTTTGACCTGTTTTGAAAATAACAGAAAAATGATGATCTTTGCAACGAACCAAACCCAAACCCATGACAAAGAGACTATTTCCGCTGTTGATCGTTATCATGTTCGCGGTGATTGCTTGCAACCAGGGAACAAAAGAGGCTGCAACCGCTCCTAAAAATGACACCACCCTGCTGGCTGTCCTTACATTTGAAAAACAGGCTGACAACTGCATCGACAAGCCTGTCATCATCGAAGGTACAGTCCTGCACCTGTGCAAACACGGTGGAAAACGGATGTTCCTTGTCGACGGCACCGACAGCATCCGTGTGGAAGTGACCACGGGGCCTAAAATTGCAAAATTTGACGACGCGCTCGTCGGAAGCAAAGTGCGTGTGATCGGGACCCTCAAAGAGGAACGCATCGACGCCAAGTACCTCAACGAATGGGAAGCTGAAGTGAAAAAACCAGTGGAAAATCACAGTGTCGGAATTCATACAGGCGCAAAAGGACATGAAGACCAGGGTGTTACCGAGAAACTGGAACAGATCAATGCGTTGCGCGACGATCTGAAGAACAGCGGGAAAGACCATCTCTCTTTCTTCTCCATCGAGGCAGACAGCTTCATCGAAATTAAGTAACCATGCAAGTCAAAACACTCCGCCGGTGGAACAATGTGCTTCACCGCGACATAGGCTACCTGTGTGTTGGCATGACGCTGATCTATGCCATCTCAGGCATCGTTCTCAACCACTTCAAGTCGGGTGATTTTCAACATCCCGACTATGGTAAAACCTACACAGACCTGAAACTGCCGCTTCCTAAGGACGGGCAGGTCAACCAGACTTACGTTTTCAGTGTGCTCGACCAGGTAAAAGAGAGAAACCACTATAAGAGTTTTATCACCGGCGATGGGTATGTACAGATTTTCCTTACCACTGGCTTTGTCTATATCGATCTGAATACAGGGGAATCCCAGATGGAACATAAAACCACCCGGTATGTCATCAAAGAGATGAACATGCTTCACTACAACAACCTCAAGAAGTGGTACACCTGGTTTTCCGACCTCTATGCCGCCGGACTCATCATCCTGGCCATCACGGGGTTGTTTGTCCTCCGCGGTAAAAACGGAATCCTCGGAAGAGGCGCCTGGCTTACAGCCATTGGCATTATCCTGCCGGCACTCTTCCTGATCTTCTATTCCTGATTGTAACCACTGTAGGCACAATAGGGCACATAGAATTCCTATTGTGCCTACTGTGGTTAATAACTACCCTTAACCTCGCCGGAAAATGATAATTTTGATCCTCCAAAAATCATAGTAATGATGCGTTTTGATGAATCAGCACTTGCCTCCCTCGCCCTCCATAAAGTCGGAAATAAATCAACCGATGAGGGCGTGGAACTTTCAGGTAAGCTGCTTGAAGTGAGCGAAGTGGTAAAACCTCTGTTACTGCAGTATTTCCTCTCCCCCTTCAAAGGCGATGAACTCTATAACCTTTCACACCCTTCTGACCTTGAAATGAACGAGGTTTTTCACTATGTCAGCGCCATTTTCGACAATCCGCAGTGCCTCCTGGAACAGTCGGGACACTTTGCACAGCATCTCTACCGCCATTCAACCCATCCTAAAATCAAAACCGGGGAGTTTTATGTTGCATACCTGCAAAACTGCTGGTTCAACGATGAGTTGATGGATGTTGTAGGACTTTTCAAATCTGAATCCCGGGAAACCTACCTGAAAGTCTATCCTTTGGGCGGCTTTTACGAGATCGGGCACGACGACGGGATCAACATCAACAAACTCGACAAAGGCTGCCTCATTTTCAATACCGGCCGGGAGGAGGGCTATGCGGTCGCCATCATTGACAACCTGAACAAGGGTAATGAAGCGCAATACTGGCGTGACGATTTCCTTCAGGTAAAGCCGCGTTCCGATAATTTTCACAACACCCGCGCGGTGATGGACCTCTGCAGAAAGTTTGTCAACGATAAGCTTCCGCAGGAATTCGAGGTCTCCAGGGCCGACCAGGCCGACATGCTCAACCGTTCAATGAAATTTCTCAAAGAGAACGAGGAGTTCGAAATGGAGGAGTTCAACGAACAAGTACTCAGTACACCCGCCATCATCAGCTCCTTTTCTGAATATAAAAACCAGTTTCGCGATGAACACGACCTGGATATCCCCGAAAATTTCCAGATATCAGAAAGCGCCGTGAAAAGCCAGTCACGGTTTATGAAGAGCGTGATCAAACTGGATAAAAATTTCCATATCTACATCCACGGAGAACGACAGATGGTTGAAAAAGGGTTTGACGATGTGAAACAACTGAACTACTACAAACTATATTTCAAGGAGGAGGCCTGATGATGAAGCGATTGATATTGCTTATTTTTTGTGCAATGCTCTCAACCATCATGAATGCACAAACAGCAACCCTGGGCAGTTATGTCAATCCATTCGTCGGCACCCAGGAGATGGGTCACACATTCCCCGGAGCCTGTGTGCCGTTTGGTTTTGTGCAATTAAGCCCCGACACCGACACCATTCCTTATGAAAGAAATGGCAAATACAACCCGGATGTTTATCGTTATTGTGCCGGATACCAATATCTTGATAAAACCATTGTCGGTTTCAGCCATACCCATTTCAACGGCACAGGGCACTCCGACCTGGGCGATTTTCTGATCATGCCGACCACCGGCAGACTCCGGTTGAATCCGGGAACTGCCGGCCACCCCGAATCGGGTTACCGTTCCCGGTTCCGCAAGGAGACAGAAAAAGCTTCACCCGGTTATTACAGGGTGCACCTCGATGATCCCAATGTAGAGGCTGAACTCACTGCCACCACACGGGCAGGTTTCCACCGCTACACTTTCCCGAAAAGCGACAGCGCCCATATCATTCTCGATATGCTTCACGGGATCTATAATTACGACGGCAAAGTGCTATGGGCCCAGGTGCAGGTTCACAACGATACCCTCATCACAGGTTACCGCATCACCCGCGGATGGGCGAGAACCCGCTACATCTATTTTGCCCTGAGTTTCTCAAAACCTTTTAAAAGTTACGGATTCAGGAACGATGAACAACCTGTTTACCGTGGTTTCTGGCGAAAATTCAACCAGCAGGATAACTTCCCGGAGATGGCCGGCAAGAAGATCCGGGCCCATTTTGATTTCTCCACCGGTGATGGTGAGCAAATTGAAGTTAAAATCGCCCTTTCAGGGGTCAGCATGGCAGGTGCACTGGAGAACCTGGACACCGAAATCCCCGACTGGAATTTTGACCGTGTTCGGCAACAAGCTCAAAATGCCTGGGAACAGGAGTTTCAGCGGATCAGGATTGAAGGATCAGACGATCGGAAAGTCAATTTCTACACAGCCCTCTACCATGTGCTGCAGTCGCCGGTGGTTTACAACGATGTTGACAGTCTCTACCGTGGCATCGACCAGAACATTCATAAAGCTGCGAGTTTCACCAATTACACTACATTTTCACTCTGGGATACCTACCGGGCCGAACATCCCCTCCTCACCCTGCTCTACCCAAAACGCGCATCTGACATTGTAAATTCCATGCTGGCCCATTTTGATCAGAGTCCTGAACATATGCTGCCTGTCTGGTCGCATCATGGGAATGAGAACTGGTGCATGATCGGGTACCACAGCGTTCCCGTTATTGCCGATGCCTACGTGAAGGGAATCCGCGGATTTGACGCTGGTAAAGCATTACAAGCCTGTGTTGCCTCTGCAACCAACCAACGCTATGACGGCATCCCTGATTATATGAAATATGGATTCGTCCCTGACGACAAATTGGGCAACTCCGCCTCGATCACCCTCGAATATGCCTATGATGACTATACCATCGCACAGTTTGCAAAGGCTTTGATCGCTGCAAAGGAACCAACCGACCATGAAAAGCAGTTTGCCGAAGATCAGCTGCAGATTTTCTCTGAACGTTCCCTTAATTATCGGAACCTTTTCGATCCGTCAACGCGATTTATCCGTGCAAAAAAATCAGATGGAACCTGGAAAACCCCATTCGATCCGCTCACCACCATCGGGCAGGGATTTATCGAGGGAAATTCATGGAATTATTCACTCTATGTGCCGCATGATGTAACCTACTATATCGGGCTGATGGGAGGCGAAAATCACTTTATCAACCGCCTCGACTCCCTCTTCACCATGTACCTGGATGACAAATATTTTAACGAAACCGAGGATGTGACCCGTGCCGGACTTATCGGTAACTATGTTCATGGAAACGAGCCCAGCCACCATGTTGCCTACCTCTATGACTGGACTTCGATGCCGTGGAAAACGCAGGAACGTATTCGCCTCATTGTGAATACCATGTATCGCAACAAGCCCGATGGTCTATGCGGTAACGACGATTGCGGGCAGATGAGCGCATGGTATGTTTTCAGCGTCCTTGGTTTTTATCCGGTCTGCCCGGGAACTACACAATATGCGATCGGAACCCCTTGTGTGCCATCGGCCACCATCGCTCTTCCCGGTAACAAGGTGTTCAAATTCAAAGCCATTGGCTTCAGTGAAAAAAATATCTATATCCAATCGATGACCCTTAACGGGAAAACCCTTGACAAGCCATTTCTCGATCATGCCGACCTGGTGGCCGGCGGCACCCTGATCTTCAACATGGGCCCCAGGCCCAACCTGAAATAGAATCGGGCGGGCCCCATCATCTGAAACCAAAAAACCGTAACTTTGTAAAAAGATTCGGACTCCGTCATACATTCTTAGTGTTCTTTGTGTCGGCATTGCAATCTTTGTGGTTGAAAAAAATTAACCACAAAGACACAAAGTAATGCACAAAGTTCACAAAGAGGAAAAAACCGGCAGGGCAAGAATCGGAAAGGTATTATTAACCGGCACTTATTCCAATCTGATATGAGAAATATACTCCTGATAGCCATCACCTTTGTTTTTTCGCTTGGCTTGTTTGCCCAGACGGAGAAGCATGTTGTCTTCCTGAAAAACAAAGACAACAACCCCTACTCCCTGTCAAATCCGCTGGCATTTTTAACCCAGCGATCCATTGACCGCAGAACAAAGTCAAACATTGCTCTTGATTTAAAGGACCTTCCCGTAACACCATCCTATGTTGCACAAATAGCTGCAACGGGTGCAACGGTTGTTTATCCCCTGAAATGGTTCAACGCAGTAGTGGTCAATACAAACAGTTCAACAGTCCTGGCAGCCATCTCCGCATTACCGTTTGTCGACCATATCGACCAGGTATTGGCAGACAAGCCGGTTGCAACCGGGATAAAGTCCGGAACTCAAGCAATTGAAGGAATTCCCCCTTTTACCATCAGCAATGCGGGCCCTGTCACATCTGTGAAATCTACCGGTACGATCAACTATGGCATGGCGTACAACCAGGCCCACATGATCTCGGTCGACGGGCTGCACAGCCTTGGATACCAGGGAGAAGGAATGATGATCGCCATCCTGGATGCAGGTTTCAACCGGGTTGACCAGGTTTCAGCTTTTGACAGTCTCTGGCTGAACAACCGGATTCTCGGCACCCGCGATTTCAACCAGCCCGGGAACAACGTCTATGCCGACTCGATGCATTACCATGGGACCATGGTCCTCTCCACCATGGGAGCCAACCTCCCCGGGCAAATTGTCGGGACAGCGCCCCATGCCTCGTTCTGGCTTATCCGCACCGAAGTGGGATGGTACGAAGAGCTGATTGAAGAGTACAACTGGGCAGGCGGCGCTGAATTCGCCGACAGCCTTGGCGCTGATGTGATCAACTCATCACTGGGCTATACTGAATTTGGAACCGCCGCCAACAGTCATACCTATGCCAGCATGGATGGCAATACCACCCCTGTCACAAGGGCAGCCGACCTCGCGGCCAGCCGCGGCATCCTGGTGGTAAACAGTGCAGGGAACGACGGCGCCAATGCATGGCACTACATCTCTGCTCCTGCCGATGGCGACAGTGTGTTCACCCTTGGAGCCGTTGATTGGCAGGGATCCTACGCTTACTTCAGTTCAACGGGTCCGACCTTCGACCGGCGCATCAAGCCTGATGTTGTTACTCAGGGCCAGGGTTCAACGGTTGTATCTCCGGATGGCAGCGTCGGGCAGGGCAGCGGAACATCCTTCTCCTCACCCATCATGGCCGGAGCACTGGCATGCCTCTGGCAATCTACTCCTGCTTTTTCGGCCGAGCAACTGCGTGTTGCCGTTCGCAACACGGCTTCAAAGGCCTTCACACCTGATTCCCTCTATGGCTATGGCATACCAAACGTGATGAATGCCAGGTTGTTTCTCGCAACCACCGATTCCGGCCCCATCGAAACTGAAACATTCACCCTTGGCCCCATCCCTTTTGCTGCCAACCCGATTCTCATCGGAAACCTGAAATCATCCGAAAAAATTACCATCGAAACATTTTCCGTATCAGGAAAACTGATGATTTCAAAAACCATGATGGCTCAGCCTTTTACTGCCGTTACGCTCAGTGAGTTCAACACCCTCCCTGCAGGGGTCTATCTCCTGCGAATCACTTCAGGCACTTCAAGGCAGGTGATCAGGGCAGTGAAAATATAGCATTGAGCATCGCAACAGCTTTAACATGGCATCCCCGAAAAAAAGTGGCAAAAATGCTGCAAAGCTAAAACCGGCTGGCCTTGAGGGACGATTTTCAAATACGATGTTTGCCATCCTTGTGCTGGTTGCCATTACCTTCCTGGTTTATGCCAGGACCCTTTTGCTCGACTACACAAAACTCGACGATTCGATTTTCATCGTGGAGAATGCCCAGTATAATGCAGATGCATCGAATATAGGTGTCTCTTTTCAGCGGGGATTGTTCAACCCTACCAAGGATGCCTATTACCGGCCTCTTTTCCTGGTCGATTTCATCATTGAATCACGGTTGTTCGGAACGAAACCGGCCGGCTATCACTTTACCAACCTCCTTTTTCATATTCTTTCGGTGGTGTTGCTGTTCCTCTTTTTCAAAAGGATCAAAATCCCCCCGCTGGATGCATTTCTGCTCTCCCTGGTTTTCGCCGTACACCCTGTGCTGACGCAGGCCGTAGCCTGGATCCCGGGCAGGAACGACATGTTGCTGATGATCTTCTTTCTCTCCTCGTTTATCCTGTTGTTCAGGTATCTTGATAAACCTGGCCCGGGAGTTCTGCTGCTTCACTTCCTCTTTTTACTGGCTGCATTATTCACCAAGGAAACTGCCATCATCATCCCGGTCATCATGGGTGGGTTGCTGGTCTTTTACCTGAAATGCGGCTGGAAGAAACTTGTCCTGCCGGTGATCAGCTGGTTTGCAGCCGTGGGTATCTGGTTTTTCGTCAGATCTACCGCCACCCTGGCAAAGAACTGGATCTCCCCGGAGGCCATGATGCAGGCCGGAATTGAAAGACTGGGAGTGATCCTGCAATACCTTGGAAAAATCTTCTTCCCGGTCAACCTTACCGTATTTCCGATGGCAGAAGACATCACCCTCATCTGGGGCGCGCTGGCACTGGCAGCATTCGTTGCCCTGATCGTTTATTCAAAAAGCTATACCAAACCACTCACCTACCTGGGGCTTTTCTGGTTTATCATCTTCCTGGTGCCGGTGCTCATCGTCCCCAAATCGCTCAACGACCAGGTTTTCGAGCACAGGCTCTATCTTCCGGTGGTCGGGATCCTGATCATGCTCAGCCAGGCCGTCCCCTTTGGCAATACGGTCAGTGCAAAAACAAAAACAGCCATCGTAGCAGCCATCTCTCTCATTTTTATCATTCAAAGCTCTGTCCGTATTGGTTACTTTAGTGATCCTGTAACTTTCTGGACCCATGCTGCTGAAGGTTCTCCCCATTCTGCCTATGCCAAAACACTGCTGGGAACCAAAACAGATGATCCGGCCGAAAGGGAAAAACTCTTCCGGGAAGCCAGGGCGATTGATCCGAAACTGAAGAACCTCAACTACTACCTGGGAAAGGTGCTCTTTGACAAAAAGGAGGTCGATTCCGCAGAACACTACCTTAGAGTGGAACTGAAGGAGAACCCGATTCCCGACGCCTACTTCCTGCTGGCCCAGATCGCATTTTCAAAAGAGCAGTTTGACAGCGCCGCAGTGAATCTCGAAAAAGTGCTTGAACTCAATCCCTATGATCCACAGGCCAACAACAACTTGGTTCTGCTCTACTTCCAGCACGGTAACCCGGAAAAATCAAGGCAGGTCATCCGGAACATGCAGGAACGAGGCATGGCAGTAGGAAACGATTTGTTGCAGATGGTGAACGGAAAATAGTTTCCGATTAGCTGAAGAGTGGCAATAACAGCCTCAAAGCCAAATGCCTCGCACACATAAAAGGCAGTGGCAAGAGGAAGAATGTAACCACTATAGATTTCCTTCTGATGGAGGTAGCCATATAATTTTTCCGGCCTACCTTGTTTTCCTGCGGCTCAGTAAATCCTCTACGATATCCTCAACCACCACGATGCCCTCCATCTGCCGGTTCTTGTTGATCACCGGAACAGCCAGAAGATTGTACCTTGATACCAGGACTGCCAGGGAATCCACTTTATCATCATCAAAAACACTTACTGCATGTTTGTTCATAATCTCTTTCAGGTGCCTGGAAGGATCAGCTACCACCAGCTCACCTAAAAGGATGGAAGAGAGAAAACGTTCGCTCTTGTCCGTAACAATGATGGTATAGATATGTGCCGGTTCTGGCTGCAGACGGCGGAGTTCATCAAGGGCTTCAGCTACTGTAAGATCCTCATTGAAAGCATAATAGTCGGTGGTCATCAGCGATCCAACGACTTTATCAGGGTATTCAAGCAACTCCCTCACCTCTTCCGACGACTCCTTCTCCATCTCTTCAAGGAGTTTTTCTGCCTTATCCTCTGCCAGTGCATCCAGGAGGTCGGCCACCTCATCGGCCGGCATCTTTTCAAGCACATCGGCTACTTTCTCTACCGGCAAACTCTCGACAAGCTGTATCTGGGCATGCGGCTCCATCTCTTCAAGTACGTCAGCCGCCTGCTCTTCATCGAGGGAGGCAAAAATATAGGTCCGGGTTGCTTTATCCAGGTCTTCGATGATATCCGCCAGGTCGGAAGGATGCAGCGTATTCAGCTTGGATGTGGATTTGGAGAGTTTGATGCTGGAATTCGAGAAGTCAACGGCTGCAATATCATCCCACAGGATGAATTTCCCGGGGATATCCGCCTTGAACGGATCGAGCATGGTCTGGATGGGCTTGTCAATCCCGATCCGCCTCAACAGCCCTTCCATCCCCACATCTACCGCAATGGCGTATGTGCCGGCAGGGATCATCACCATCCGGATATCATTGACCCTGACCAGTTTACGGCCATTGATGTCAACAATCTGCTTATCCAGGATGTTCTCGGCGAGCCACAGGCTATTGGTAAAGGCTTCCGGAATAATGTCATGTACTTCAAGACAGGTGATCCTGAGTTTCCGCTTGAACTTCTTAATCTCAAAGGATGAAAAATCAAGGACCCTGTAATCATTTCCCTTCTTAACCCTGATCGCCACAACCCGCGGGCGGACAGGTTCAGACTCCTTACCGGGGAGAGAACTCTGGTCAATTAAAAAATCCTTGATCCTTCCCAATACGACTCCATCATCGGCAATGTAACTTTTTCCGAGTATCTGGCTTAAATAGAAGGTAATTTGAGATGTCATATTCGCCTCCTCCTTTTGTTAACCTCTGAAAGGAAGAGCGATGCACCATGAATCAATCAGGATGCAACCCTACCGGAACAGGGGTGGTGTGAATCGAATGCTTCGCGCAGGTCCGTCGTCCATTTGAATGTCAAAAAATTGTGGTGCAAAGATACCGAATAAATTGGAAACTTTGAAAAAATAGCGTGTTCAGCCGAACTGCTATTTAATTCACAGTAAATCTTGTTACTTTTGCAAAAACTCAAAACTCAGCCCCTATCATGGAAAAAATACTCGTCATCGGATGCTCCGGTCAGATCGGTTCGGAACTCACCCTCGAACTTCGCAGAATTTATGGAGAATCAAAGGTTATAGCCACTGATATCCGCCCGGCCCCGGCCGAAGTTGCCGGGACAGGTCCGTTCGAAATCCTCGATGTACTGGATGCTTCCAAACTTCACCTGATCCTTGAACACGAAAAAATCACCCAGGTATACCACCTGGCCGCCATCCTTTCAGGTAATGCCGAGAAACGCCCGCTGGCATCGTGGGACATCAACATGCGCAGCCTTATGAATGTGCTTGAACTGGCACGTGAATTAAAAATACGGAAAATTTTCTGGCCCTCCTCCATTGCCGTGTTCGGCCCCTCCACCCCCCGAATGGACACGCCGCAGTACACCATCATGGAGCCCAATACCGTATATGGCATCAGTAAACTCGCCGGTGAACGCTGGATCGAATATTACTTCAACAAATATGGCGTCGATACCCGCAGTCTGCGCTATCCCGGTCTGATCAGCTATAAAACAGAAGCAGGGGGAGGAACCACCGATTACGCTGTAGAGATTTTCTATGAAGCCATCAAACATAAGAAATACGAATGCTTCCTGGGTCCACAATCAGCGCTCCCGATGATGTTCATGCCCGATGCCATCAAGGCCACCATCGATGTGATGCAGGCCGATGCATCCAGGCTGACCTTGCGCTCCAGCTACAATGTGGCCGGCATCTGTTTTACGCCGCAAATCCTGGCCGAAGAGATCAAAAAACACATCCCCGATTTTGAAATCACCTACAAGCCCGACTTCCGCCAGGCCATCGCCGACTCATGGCCTGCCTGCATCAATGATTCCGTTGCAAAGAGAGACTGGGGGCTTAATTACGAGTACGACCTGGCAAAAATGACCGAAGTGATGCTGACCGAGATCAGGAAGAAACTTTTGTAATCCGTTAAGCACACCATTTTAATTTCAGGGTTGTTTGTTTCAGGTATTTCTGTACCTCATTGTTTATGAATAAAATTTCTTACTTTTGGTCTGTACTTTGACCGATTGGTTTGGGATTTTTCCTGATCAATTTAAAATTCACTTTTTCTCTGTGGTTCTCATCGTATCCTCCGTGAGTCTCTGTGTAATTTTTTAATACAGAGGACTATAGAGAAAATACCAATGAATCTCCCGGGGAAATTAAACGAATAATTCAAGTTAAATACTTCAGGTATGAAAAGAATTGCAATTTTTTGCGACGGAACCTGGAACACGCCTGATGAACAGGAAAATGGCAAACCCTGCCAGACCAATGTCGTCAAACTGGCCAATGCCCTGAGCGCCAAATCACTTGATGGCACCGTGCAGAAACTCTATTATGACCTGGGCATCGGCTCAGAAGGCAACAAACTGAAAAAAGTGTTCGACGGCGCAACAGGCACGGGAATTTCTGAAAATATCCTTCAGGCCTACCGGTTTATCATGAACAATTATGAACCCGGAGATGAACTTTTCCTGTTCGGATTCAGCCGGGGCGCGTTTACCGTAAGGAGTTTATCGGGGCTCATCCGTAACTCCGGCATCCTTGACCTTCGAAACGAAGGCCAGGTTAAAAAAGCATATGAATTGTACCGGTCGCGCCATCCCACTTATCATCCGAAATCGGAAGAGGCAACGCTGTTCAGAAAAACGTATGCAGTGGAAGAGTCGACCAGGATAAAGTTCATCGGGGTTTTCGATACAGTGGGAGCGTTGGGCAATCCGCTGCTGGCCCACGACATCTTCAATGGCCGCAATGAGTTTCATGACACGGAACTATCCACAAAAATTGAGAACGCATTCCATGCATTGGCCATAGATGAGAAAAGGAAGAAATTCGGGGCAACGCTTTGGCACCAGCAGAAGGATGCGAAGGGGCAAACGCTCGAACAGGTGTGGTTCGCGGGTGTCCACTCTGATGTGGGCGGAGGATATCCCGAATCAGCCCTCTCGGATATCTCCCTGCAGTGGATGCTCGAAAAGGCAGCAACCTGCCATCTCTCTTTCGATCCAATCGTACTCCACCCCGACCCTCTTGGGTTGAAACATGAGTCGATGAAATGGTATTATAAGTTGAATGGAACGCTTCATCGGCCTATCGGAGTAAAAACCCCAAACACCGGTCCTACCAATGAGCAGGTGCATCCTTCAGTGATGGAACGGTTTAAACAGGATCCCTCTTATCGCCCTGAGAACCTGGTTCGTTTTCTTGGCCCGGCATGATGTTGTTCACCAGGTCAAAATACCCCTGGTCGGAGTCCCTGAATATCTCCTTCTCCAGGTTGGCAAAATTCTCCCGGTCCCTTGACAAAACAATCTTCCCGTTGCTCAACAGGTGAATGTGGTCACAAATGCCGGTAAGGGATCCGAGGATATGCGATGTGACGAGCACTGTGGAACCCCGCTCTTTCAGCCGGGCAATGATCAGGCTCAGCAAGCGGGAAGCCTCAAGGTCGAGGCCATTGAAAGGTTCATCCAGGATGACCAGCGGTTTTTCCTGCCTGAGTACGCCTGCCAGGGCAAGTTTACGCTTCATGCCGCTTGAATAACCCTCTATCAGTTCATCAAGCGGAAGCCTGAATAATTGGTTCCACTCATCGATCCCCTGGGAAACTGCTGGCGCACTGAACAAACCAAGATATTCCCGCCCGGTGATATTGCTGTAAAAGAAGTTCTCCGTTTCAAGATAAGAGAGTGCAGTTCTACCGAGTGAAACACCGTCCATTAAGATGGTCCCGCTGCCTGGTTTGAGGAACCCGGCCATGGTGTTCAGCAGGGTGGTCTTCCCGGCGCCATTCATTCCCACCAGTCCGTGAATTGCTTTGTTATGCCATGCAACGGATAGTCCGTTCAGCACACGGTGATCACCATAGGCTACTATAAGATTCTCTATTTCAATCATTCAGGTATTTTTTCAGATTTCCATCCGCTCCAAAGAACAGGAAAAGGTTACAGAAAATCAGGATCAGGGCTACCGGCAGGATGATCGATATTAAACAGACGAGCATGGTAAGCAGCTGATGTGCACCTGAGTATGCCCCGGGTCTGTATTGGTAGTATTTCAGGAGGATGGAGAATACCACCATGTTTACCGATGCCAGGAAATACCCGGTAATCTCCCAATGGAATTCACCATATGCCAGCGCACTCAGCAATAATGGCAACAAAAGCAAAGTAAAGGAGCCGGTATGGCGGAGAAGCTTGGTTTGGATAAATTGCCGGGAGCCATATCCAGAAGCTGCAAGCGTGTTCAGTGGTTCATATTCGGAATAAAAGGAGATAAAAACCAGGGTAAGAAAAAGCAGGGAGAGCGCCGGAATCCATACCTGGTAAAATCCGGCCAGCCCGGCAATGTAAAAAACAATGATGACCACAAGGTTTTTCCTGATTCCCCCCTGCCATTCGAACATCCCTGCCGGAATGATGCCAATAGAGATCGGCCGTTTTGAAATCTGAGCCTTTGAAGGTATGGCAAACGTTATGAAAAAAAGGATGGCACAAAATGCAAGTGCATGAATATACAGCCCGGCCCACAAAAGCAGCACTGTAAGGGGTAGGGTAAAGACAACATACTCAGCCAGGTAGATTTTTTGTGGTTGCAGTCCTATGGCCGTAAGGAAATGGTAATCTTTACGGGTGTTGTGAACCATCCAGAGGATGTAGAGTGCAACGGCCGGAACAGCAAACTGCCAGGGATGCTCTTTGATTCGCTGTACCAGGAACAGCGCAACCAGTGGAACAAATATAAATACCACCAAAATAACCCTGAATAATCCGAGGCTTCCGGAACCACGATAAAGCTGGAGAAACCTCAACCTGATCAGTTGTCCTGTCATGTTATTGCAAAGGGTTCATTAGCAGGGAGGATTGCGGTGGCAATACCTGGCTATTTATTTTTGACAGATCCCGAATAGCAGTAGATCCATCCGTCATAACCGGCAAAAACAAGATTATACGTATCAAGCACGGGGGCGCCGAAAATTCCGCCCAGCTGGCCATACATTTTCAGCATGTCAAGGGGTGTTGAAATCAGTTTGCCAATGTCGTTCCGATAGGTATCATCCGCGTTTAACCACTTCAGGTGATTTGCCTTATAGCTTTCATTCTCGATGGTCCATACAATTTTGCCGGTGGTGAGATCTATTGCGTGAACCTTCCCAGCCAATGTGCCGAAGTACCCCATGGGACCACCAAATGCACATCCTCCAAGTATGTTGAACCCGGCTTCTGTTTTCCACAACTCTTTCCCCGTCCGGTGATCGTAGGCAAACAGGGTGCGGTCGTCGGAGGAGCCGACATAAATTGCAGTGTCGTTGGCCGTTACCGGTAAAGCCCAGCCATAAGGGTATTGCTTCATCCAGTTGGCATAACCTCCCCTGACATCGATGGCGTAGAGATTATAATCCCTGGCACCGGCAAAAACCATTCCCCCGGCAACAACAGGATTGCCCATTACTTCTCCTTTGGGAAAAGCATATTTACCGGTGGTTTTGAACTTCCAAACGAGGTTGCCTGTTTTTATGTCAATGGCATAGAGGTTGCCATCGAACGAACCGGCATACAAGGTTCCCCGGTTAATCGCAGGCTTTGTGTGAACCACCCCGCAGGTTTTATAGGTCCATCTAAGAAACCCGTCATTGATTGAAACGGCATAAATATTCTCTCCCGAACCAAAATAGATGGTTGAATCAACAATAACCGGGGTCGAATTATAATAGTCGGCAAAATCATGCTGAATATCACCGATATATCCGTTCAGGGTCTGGAAAACCCCGTCAACTTTCCCCGAATCCTTATCCATCCTGTAAAGCAGCCCATCGCTGCTAAGCAGGAACAACCGTTGCTGGATGATACAGGCAGAGGATCGGATGGCGCCGCCAGTAGGCAGTTTCCACATCAGTTTCCCCGATAACAGATCAAATGCATACAGTGTACTGTCGAGGCTGCCAACATACACGGTGCCATCATAAACCACCGGGGAGGCAACCACGGGACCATTTACCCGGAATTTCCACAGGAGGCCGGGCTTTGTAGGTAAATAGACGGGCCCCGAAACAGGCATCATGCCCATCTGGCTGAATGACTGGTTGCCTAGTAACACCAGCAGAAGGAGAATCAGAATCTTTATTTTCATGGAATTGTTGTTTGAGGCAAAGGTACGATTATTAGAAAAGTGGACAAGTGGACAAGGGGACAAGGGGACAAGGGGACAAGCGGACAAGCGGACAAGTGGACGGGCGGACGGGCGGACGGGCGGACGGGTTAGTCACTGAGTTTAACGAGTTCGAGGATGGTTTTCCAGTTGCGTGTGGTGGCCTGAACTTTTAATTTCTTTTCGAAAAAATTGTTGCTCAGTTTGGTGTTACCATAGCCTTGAGGGCAGAACAGGTAAACAGTTTTACCGGTTACATAATATTCATCCGGCAGAAAATCCTTTGCTGGAATGGCTTCTATCAGATTTCCCTGGGGTGCTGCAGAAAGGATGGTGACATGAAGTTTCGTTTGATCTTCTCCCCTGTCTGCTACGAACTTATTGTTTTCCGAAATGTGTCTTAGTTCAATACCTGTTAATACGATGACTGGCACTACAAAACTAAAATGCTCCTGGATTCCGTCCGATATGATTTTCTCCAGTTTTTCTGTCTCCTCCAATGTACTTTCAAACGCCACATTCCCGCTTTGAATATACGTTCTCACCCTGCTGAATCCCAGGTGCTCAAACATCTCCTGTAACGCTTTCATTTTTATCAGCTTATGGCCGCTGACATTGATTCCGCGCAATATGGCAATGTAGGTTGGCATCTCTTTTCGGGTTAATTTTGCTTGTCTTTCTTCACCCTGACCATGATCCGGTATTGAACAATGTGGAAAATGTTGGCGAAAGTCCAATACAACACCATCCCTGCAGGAAATGAATAGAAGAGGAAGAAAAACATCAGGGTCATACCGATCAGAAAAAGAAGCTGGACACGCTGTTCCTTCTTTTCAGCTGTTGGAGTAGGCGCCAGTTTGAACGACAACAGGGTAAAGACCGACATCAGCACCGGGAGAACATTGAAATAACTTCCCAACAGTGGAATGTTGAAGCCAAAAGAAAAAAGTTTATCCGGTGCAGCAAGGGATTCAATCCATAAAAATCCGGCTCCCTGCAACTCAGGCGCCTCACCCAATACCTGAAATAGTGCGATCAGGATAGGAAGCTGCAGCAGTACGATACCCAACGGCTTAAGCCCGGCAATGGGACTGACCTTATACTTCTTATACAACTGGAGAATTCGCTCACTCTGTTCACCTCCTTTATAAGTGTTTTTGATCTCCTTCAACTCCGGCGACATCAGCTTTTGGGCATCGACAAACCGCTTCTGGCTGATCATGGCTTTCCTTGATAGCGGGTAAAGGGCAATTCTCACAATCAACGCCAATACGATGATGGAGGTACCCCAGTCCGGCACTAACTTGTGAATGAATGACAGCAGGTAAAGCAAACCAAAGCACAACCATCTCATCCATTCCCACATGCCTGAAAACATCACGGGATTCTCACTTACAGGACCCGCTGATAGGAGGTTTGATAAAAACAAAAAGACCACTGTTAAAAACAGCAGCCTTGTCATGCCAGAGTTAAAGTTCACAGGGAATTTACTTTTTGTCGTCACCGGGTTTACCTGTAATATCAGTTTCTACCCCTTTTCGTAATCCTAAAAACTTAAGAATCCGGTGCCAGAACAATTTAACAGCGATTGCAGCGCCCACAACGCTGGCAACAAGCGCCTGTAAAATAATGCTGCCTGTTCCCGGATCAATGTACACCAGGATGTTTAAGACGAAGGTAATAAGCGGTTTATTCAATTTATTTAAAATAAAATTAACAATAATTTAACTCCAAATATAATAAAGATATTTTATGCAAAAATAAGCAAACTTTACTTTCTTTTCATCCGAAAAACCGTCCTTTCCGAATCAATAACCTTTTCTTTGCCAAGAATGTTGAAAAAAAGTTCAAATTCACGGATGAAATGCTCTTCATCATATGCACCGAAGATGTCTTTTCTCGATTCCAGCAGTATTTTCACCTGGGAATCTGATTTTGGCACAAATTCAATGATCAGATTCTCGCTCAGTTCACTTAAAAAACCAGCAATTTTATTGAATGGCAGGTTATTGGAAATGGCCAGGTGATGTATGATGGCCAGTGCTATCACGGCATCCGGTAATGGGCGCTCTTTGAACCCCATCCTTTCCTCATTGTTCCACCCGATGGAGGGACTTGGATTGGTCAGATCCATTACGAGTGGTAAAATATTGACGATATGCTCCTTTGTTACATGCCTGTAGTTTGAATCAACTGCCAGGGGATCTATGTCAAAGGCGACACAATTCACTCCCTGTTCAGCAGCAATCCGGGTGAACTCACCATTGTTGGCGCCCAGGTCCCATAAAGTCAACGGGTTGATCTCCTTTACATATTTGCCAATGATCTCTTTTTTGCTGGTAAATGACCTGTCGGTATAATTGGTAAAAGTGTAATACTCTCCCCATTCCGTGTTTTGTGCTATCAGCTTGAATTTTTTCACGGCACCCAGCAGGCTCACTATCAATGCTTCCAGGTTCGACTGTTTTATCTTAATGCTCTTTCCCGCGCTGCCTTTACTTTCATATTTTGTCTGCGTTTTTGCATGCAGGTGCACATGCATCAGGGTTGAGAAACTCATTTTAGTTTTAAATGGTAATAATTTGCTGGCCAGGTCGAGTGGAATACCATCCATGTAAACTTTTAACAGCTGGTTCAGCCGGATATCGGTATGGCTCATCAATGCAAGCGGCGCCAGAAAGTGCTGGCAAAACTGTTTGTAGGCCTCCCAGGGTTTTCCCTCCCGATAGGTGTCAAATGAAAGCGTGTCAATAAAAATGGGCTTTCCATGATGAAACTGGATATTGTAGGCGGTTGCGTCCTTCAAGGTCATTCCATGCCTGAGCGCGATGATTTGAATTTCCAGCGTAACCACTGCAGCGGCTTTCAACTGGCTAAACGACCACTCATAGGGATAAGAGATGAAAGCGACCCTTTCAGGCTCCAAGACCTTAAAAGCCTTACCATCAGCACCCTGGTGTCCGGTAATTTCCGTATGCGGTATCAGGAGCTTTTTACCGACAAGTTCCCGGAAGAGCCCGGAACTCATCAATAACTCATAGTCATCCTTATAACAGGCATTTACCTGCCTGAGTAGTCGCCCGTCCTCATGAAAAAGGAATCCGCTCGGATCGCGAAATGAACTTTGCTGTACTTTGATTTGCATCTTTTATTTTTTGAATCCCTATTTCCTCTCCTGGATCACCATCCGTTTCACCATCAATCCAAATTCCCTGGGATCCTTAGCATTTTCAGGCAATTGCGCATTGGCATGGTTACTCATTTTGAAAACGATGTGCAGTTTGCCGTCGGGAGCTGAAGTGGCCTTGAAAGGTGCCTCATACACCCCTTCATGTGTCATGTTCCAGAGGGCAACTTTTTGACCATTTATAACTACTTTCACCCTCTGGAACTCATTTTTCCGAGGGTCATAATATCCGTCGCCCCATAACCTCAACATCAGGTCGTTTTCGGGAGGTTTTCCCAGGTCGACCGACATCACGGCCATCTGTCCATCCGACCACCGGTGGCCATCTTCAGGATAGCTCCAGCCAAAGATGAGATAATCTTCAGCTTTTTTGTTGCCTTCGGCACTAAAACTGATCTCCTTCAGCACAGTATAAAGGGAACGTGCCTCCATCTCCTTCTTGTGTCTGGGTGTTGGAAAAGATCCTCCCTGCTGATAACTGGCTCGCGCATAGGCATGACCTTCAATAACATACTCATTCATGTCAGGCAGATATTCCCGCTGGTAATCTTCATCCACCCATTCATAAAAGTAAAAAGTTCTTCTCCTGTTTTCACCTGATTTGGCCTGAATAAACCCGCTGCAATCATTGTTGTTATTCTCTAATCCCAGTATACAGGAAAGGTCGGTCGTTTCCAGGGGGAGATCATTGACGATCAGGTTCCCTTTCGATATGGCTGGCTTATATAAAAGCAAAGCATGAGATGAACTCTGTACTTTGGTTGGAATTTCACTCAAGGCAACACTGTCGGTCACCACCTGTTCTGCCGGCAAGTATTCCCAGGTGCCATGATCCGACATAATAACAATCTCAGTGTTGTCATAAATCCCTTTATCCTTAAGCAACTTTAGTATCTCAGATGCCAGTTTGATCGCCCCCCGTGCCTGCCGTGCATATCCGTTTTCTCCAGCCAGCCTGGGTTCGTACCGGAGGTTTTCATCCACATTCAGGGGCGGATGAGGAAAACAGAAATGAAGGATTTTAAACGAACCTTTTGATACCGGGTTAACAGAAACCCGCTGTTCCAGCAACTCCAAAAAACGCAAGTCTGTTCCATGGTCCCCCGGCGGATAATTTTTCCTTACAACTGCTGAGAGAAACCAATTCCCGTTATTATAAACCGCTCTCTTTAAAAAGGTAGGCAATGCACGAAAGGCCCCATAATCAAGGTACTCATAAACAGGGCTCACCCTGTCTGAACTGTACTTGTCAACGATCCGCTGCATCGACATGGCCAATGGGTAGGTGCCTTCCAATCCTGCAAAATGGGTGGTATATGATTTGTTTTTAAATGCCCGTACAAGTCCGAACTTCTCCCTCGATGATGCGATGAATTCAGGAAAAGGCATCTGGTTTCTATATATTGCACCCGTCATGATCGAAGGAAGGCTTCCCATGGTACTCGGGTAACGGCTGACTGTATTTCGGTAAAAGGTAAACCCGTCGAGTTCACTAACCTCCTGAGGCTGGTTCTTGATGATTGAATTAAAATAATCCGACTGAAAAGCATCCAGAATCAGAACAAGTACATTGTTCTCGGGATGAAAATTAAACAGGTCTTTATAATCCTCTCCACCCGCATGCTTTTGAGTACTCTTGGGCGCAATCATGAAACTGCTTAACACAGAGAGAATTCCAAGTGAAAAGACAGCGGTAATGACCATTTTCAGGTTCCTCTTGTTTCCCTTATGAAACAGGAAGATAATTAACCCGATTACGATAATCCATACAATCCCTCCAATTACCATGCGGCCGGTCCACTTGCTCCAGTCGATTTGCCGGCCGTTAAACTGTCCAAGTTTGATCACAAGCAGTTGGCTTTGAACCCAAATAGCTGCAGCCAAACCTACCAGTACTCCCGAAACGATACCCGAGGCCTTGGGCCATCTGCCGAGAAGGAGGAGTACCAGGAACAAAAAGATGGAAGAAGCAATGAGCAACCCGGCTACAGGCAGCGCCACCTCATCAAGATCGAAGGCAATCTCATTGATATTCCCAAAAAAAAAGGAGAGTGGCGCAACCACAAACAGCATAAATGGAAGCGTACTTGCAACGGTCAGGAGAAAAAGCCTGGGAAATTTCGTCATTACTATTTGCCGATATCGACGAACTTGTCGGGATATACCATTCCGATCTGATCACCTTTCACGAGATAGTAACCTATGCGGTAGTGCCCTGGTTTCATCTCTTCCGTCTTAATCGTGGTAAAGAACCCTGATGAATCATAGTTCAGTTTTGTGTCTTTATAAGTGTTTGAGACATCTTTCCTGATCCGTTTCTCAACTGAAAAGATCGTTGCAGTGTCGTTCTTGGTCAACACGATATATGATTTCAGATTATCGGTATTGGTTCCCTGGATGAATCCCCATCCGGCAATCGTTAATATATTCCCCGACAGGTTGATGTTGTCATAACCATACTTGATTTTCGCGGTAGGCGGCTTTATCGATATGGTTACCTTGTTTGTAGTTGGTTTATTGTCAGCTTGCTTCAAATCCGTAATGGTAACGGCGCCGTTCGCCAACGCTATGCTCTTGGTTCCCATCATGAAGTTTTTTCCTGCATCATCGGCCAGGATAAAACCAACCTGGTAGGTGTTATCCTCGAGATCCTTCAGTGGGATGGCCATTTCAACACCCAGGTTCTGAAGTGTGGCATCCATCTGGAAATACTTGGAAACATCTGCCCTGGGTACGTTATCCTTCTCAATATCAAAAATAAGCGTGCTGGCAGGTGATTTTAAAACAATGAACCCGTCACGTTTCTTCTCTGTGCCATTTTGCTTGAAAACCCATCCTTTAATTGTTAACACATCCTTGCCTTTGATCTTTTCAACCTTAATCACATCCAGTGACATCTTGAGGTTATCTGTAGCGGCCGGCAACTCCATCTTTACAAGGGTTGCTTCCCCTTCAACCTTTGAATTTCTGCTGAAAAAATAGAATGCGGCAGCGGCAAGGGCGATAACAACGACTATTATCATTGCGATTGTTACAAGCTTTTTGTTCGATTTCATCTCTGTTTCTCCTGATTTTAATTGTTACTATGCTTATTGACTTGGCAAATTGCAGTTATCAGACCCACTCATAATCCAGGTGGACAATCCCCGTGTTCAGGTTAAATGCCTGGACCTGGAAATATTCCTTCGACTGGTCCACAAAATCCACCAGCTTCTCTACTTTATCTTCATAAATACCAGCCCGGATATAATACTTATTGGTTCCCAGGTTTATTTTCCGGTAGTGAACATCGAAATACCCTTTCTCCAGGTATTTGCGTGTATCCAGGTTATCTAACAGGGTGTTGATGCCGAAAATATAATAGTCCTCCAACGAATAGATCGCCACCCCGAAATTCAGCCGTTCAACCTCTCCGTTTTTCGAAAACCATATTCTTACCACCATGTCATCTCCGGTTTTGAAAATATTTTTCGGATTCCTGTTTTCATCCAGGAACTCAATATTATCAATGGTGGCCGTCTTAACAAGTTTGTTTTTATCAATCAGGATCGGATCGATGTTCAGGTCGGTTATGGCGATTTTTTCTGCCTCTTTTGCCTGGGCTTGAGCCTTTTGATAAATCCTCAACTCTTCATCCGACATGTTTTGCTTGAGGTATTCGGAGGCGACATCCTTCGAATTTCCAGTGATTACCACTTTACCTCCCCTCAGGAGCATTACCCGGTCGCAATACTTCTGGGCAACCCCCAAATCGTGGGTAACCAGGACAATTGTCTTATTCTGGTGCTTGAAATTGATAAATTCTGTGAGACATTTGGACTGGAAGTTGCTATCCCCTACGGCCAATACCTCATCCATCAGCAAAATCTCCTTGTTTGCGTGAATGGCTACCGAAAAGGCAAGCCTGACCTGCATTCCGCTAGAGTAGTTTTTCACCTTAAGGTGAATAAACCTCTCCAATTCAGAAAATTCAATAATCTTAGGATACTTTTTCTCAATCTCTTTGAAGGTGAGCCCGAGGATGGTGCCATTTAAAAAGATGTTGTCCTTTCCCGACAACTCCGGGTTAAATCCAACACCCAGTTCAAGAAATGGTGAAATTTGTCCGTTCACGGTTACCGATCCGGTATCAGCGGAATAGATTCCAGCAAGAATCTTCAGCAGCGTCGATTTTCCACTTCCATTTCTGCCGATGACCCCAAAAAACTCACCCCTTCTGATCTCCAGGGAAACATCTTCAAGGGCATTGTATTTTTCAAAGGTCGTTTTTTTGCGAAAATCAATCACCCTCTCCCTGATGCTGTTTCTCCGCTCCTGGGGGATCTCAAAGCTTTTCGAAATATGTTCTGCCTTTATGGCAATGTCCTGGTTCATTTTGCTTTGTTAAAACTACATGCGTTCGATCAGGTTCCTCGATGACTTTTTCAAAAGCCAGATGCTGGCAATAAAAAAGGGAATAAAGATGGCAATAAAGATGAGTAAATGGTCGACACGGGCAATGCTATGATCGATTAATGCAACTTTTGAATGCTCGATAAGCAAAGTCATCGGGTTGATATACAGGATGGTTTGTACTTTGGGGGGCAAAGTAGATATTGGGTAGATGATCGGACTAGCATAGAATAAAACACTCAGCAGGACCTCCCATATCTGGTTCAGGTCGCGGAATTTGACATACAATGGCGCTGCGAAAAAGGAGAAGGTCAGCGAAATCCCATAGATGAGAAGAATATAGACGATGAAGAATAAAATTTGAACAACCCCGGGAAAGACATTAAAAGCTACAAGAAAGATAAACAGGATCACCAGGTTAAAGAAAAATGCCAATGCGCTATGGATCGTTGAAGAGATGATAATCAGCCACAACGGAATGTATATTTTCTTCAGGATGTGTGCTTTATCCAGCAAACTGTTCATTCCCACCGTCGTGGCTTCAGAAAAGAATGACCAGAGGACCAGTCCTACCAGCAGCCGGATGGTATAGTTTGGATTATGCTTGAAAAAGAGGTTTGAAAAGACAAAATTCAGAATAAGGAAGAGACAAAACGGCTTAAGAAAAACCCAAACTGCCCCAAGCCATGAGCCCTGATATCTCATCTTCAGGTCAGTTTTGGCCAGCATCCATATGGTATCCCAGTAATGAAGTTGTTTTTGGTGAAACAATCCTCTCATAGAAAATACATCCGTTTTGTTAATTAAAAACAATAGCTGTTGGCAAAATTAGAAATTTTTCGCATCCAACGTTTTAAAAATGCACGAATGACCGTATATACCGGTTTTAAAAAATCTTTGTTCTGGAGCATTTAAGGTTCATACGAATCCTTCCGGCATTTGTAAGCACCATGCAACTACTTGTTTTATTGGTGATTGAAAAATGTTCAATTTCAATTTTTTGACAATTCGAAAACATTACAAGCAGCGAAATTAGGTTTTTAAATCGCCAACCTCTAATTTTGCATTTAAACTCAAACCCCTGATGTACGTATTTACTTCTATAACCAACAATTACCTACCCAAGGCACGAACCCTTTGTCAATCATTAAAAACATTTCACCCTGACTGGAAATTTGCCGTCGTTCTTTCTGAACCGGTCCATGACTCGGTAATCCCGGCAGAAGAGCCCTTCGACCTCATCCTTACCATCCATGACCTGAATATTCCAAACCTGAAGAGTTGGATTTTCAAGCATACCATCATGGAGATCTGTACTGCCGTTAAAGGTCAGGCTGCTGTATATATCGCCGAAACTACCGGGACCGACAAGATCATGTTTCTTGATCCGGATATCGCGGTTTTTTCCTCCCTCGGGGATATTTCAGCGAAGTTGGATGAACACCCGATTCTTCTTACACCTCACCAGCTCAAACCTGAAAACAATAACACGGACGTCCTCAACAATGAAGTTTGCTTTTTAAAACACGGGGTCTATAATCTTGGCTTCTTTGCCGCCAGATGCGACGGCCAGGGATTTGATTTTCTCCGCTGGTACCGCGACCGTTTGCTCGAGTTCTGTTATATTGACTTTGACTGGGGACTCTATACCGACCAGCGCTGGTGCGACCTGGCCCCGGCACTTTTCGATAAATTGCATGTGTACCGCGATCCAGGCTGCAATGTTGCACGGTGGAACCTATCCCAACGCCTCCTGGATAAAAACGCAGAAGGTAAATATACCATTGATGGCCAACCTCTCCGTTTTTTCCATTTCAGCGGGTACGATTCAGGACAGGGAATCAATGAAATCGTAAGGTATGTGGATGAGGATCATGTATTGCATGAATTGTGGAGCTGGTATACTCAAAAGCTGGATGAAAATGGCCAGGCCGTCGTGGGGCGATCTCCCTGGGGCTATTCATTTTTCTCCAGCGGGAATAAAGTCATGCCAGCCATGAACAAATTATATCGTCAGCGCTCAGATCTTCAGAATGCCTTTACTGATCCATTTGTGAACGATGGCACCCTCAATTGCTATGAAAACTGGTACGCCCATGAGTACCCGGTTAACCCAACACACAACCCTGAAAAGACCCGGATGGAAGGGGTGATGCAAAGTTTTAAAGATCTACTTTACCAGATCTACCTGCTTTTCTTCGGAAAACGAGTGCCTAAATAAGGTGAACAATGTCTTTTAATTCCCTGCTGTTCATTCTGTTCTTTCTCCCATTATGTATCGGCATTTATCACCTTTTACCCAATAAGGCAGAAAATATTGCCTTATTGATGATCAACCTTCTTTTTTATGCCCTATGTGACGAACTTCTCGTTGTCTTAATCGTCATCTCCGCAATGATCAATTTTGTATTCGGGCAACTCATCTATCAGAAAAAAAGAAAAACTGTCCTCATTGCAGGTATCATTATAAACCTGCTATTCCTCGGATTCTTCAAATATTACAATTTCTTCATCACCTCTTTTCATGATATTTTCGGAAATCGCCTGTCGGGTGCACAAATACCCGGTTTAATTCCAGGTTTGGTACTTCCGCTTGGAATCAGCTTCTTCACTTTTCGCGCCATCTCATACCATATTGATATCTACCGCCAAAAAACCACCCCTGCTGACGATCTGGTTCCTTTCATGGCCTATTTCACCCTCTTTCCGCTGATAACAGCCGGTCCCATTGTCAGATACACCGATCTGCACGAACAGCTTACCGACCGGGTTGTAAGTTTACCTTTTTTTCTGACTGGATTGGAACGATTCATTCTAGGATTAATTAAAAAAGTATTGGTTGCCGGAACCTTTGCCGCCATTTCCGACAGGATATTCACCGTGCCGTTTGCAGAACTCTCGATGGGCCTGGCCTGGGCCGGTATCCTCTCCTACACTTTCCAAATTTTCTTCGACTTCGCAGGGTATACCGACATGGCCATCGGCATTGGCAACATGCTTGGTTTCCGGTTTGCCGAGAATTTCAACTATCCCTATATCGCCCGGAACATACAGGATTTTTGGCAACGCTGGCATATGACCCTCTCCTCATGGCTGAGGGATTATATTTTTCTTCCCCTCGCCTATGTTGTCTCAAACAGGTTGAAGAAGGAGCGCTACTTTGCCATACGAACCGATCGGATCATCTATTTTATCTCAATCCTGATCACCTTTTTCATCTGCGGCTTTTGGCACGGAGCCGGATGGAACTTTATTGCCTGGGGTCTCTGGTTCGCTACTTTCCTTATCTTCGAGCAATTCGGCATGAAGAGATGGCTGAAACGTTCCTGGATCCCGGTCCAGCATCTTTACACATTATTAGTGGTTGTTATTGGATGGGTCATCTTCCGCTCTGAAAACCTGGATGGTGCAATCAGCTATATAGGAAGGATGTTCTCTTTTTCATTAGGGGATCGGTCAAGAACGAGTGAATTGCTTTTTTATATGGTCAATTCAGAAACGCTTTTCATGACCTTACTGGCCATTATCCTGTCCATTCCCGCTTTACCATGGCTGGAGGCCATTATCCTGAAAAAATATTCTGAAAACAGGGTTTGTTCCCGTTTATTAAGTACTGTCAAGATCGTGGTTTTGACTCTTTTTTTTATCGTATCACTGAGTTATATTTCCTCAAGTTCATATCAACCATTTTTATACAAACAATTCTGACAACGATGAAGTTAGCTGTAAAAAAAAATCTGCTTATCATTGTTGGAATTGCACTTCTTTCAATCCCAACCATACTCCATAATGCCGGATTCACGAAACCCGCTCGTTCAAAAAAACCACCACGACATATTATTTTCCCTTATTTGAAGCCAAGCCGCTTACTGACTGCAAAAACTGGAGAGAAATCCATATCTGACAGCATTTCTCTGTATTATTCCGAAATGGCTGGCTTTAAAGAGTTTCTCCTACCAGTTTTTATGAGCATAAAGAATCACATCTTTAATGTCTCCCCTTATCCAGGTAAAGTAGTTTATGGTCGTGAGGGGTGGCTATTCCTTGGTGATGACAATTCCAAGGTTATCAGCGAGTCCAAAGGCCTGATCAATTTCACGGACAAAGAACTGAATAAAATACTAATTAACATGCTCAATGTCAATGAGTATTGCCGTCAAAGAAACATACAATTCTATATGGCATTTGCCCCTGACAAATCAGACATCTATGGGAACTTGCTTCCTATTTTCAAAACCGATCGGCCAACCAAACTTGACCAAGTTACTTCGTGCCTTTCGAAAAGTGGAATCAAAATCATTAATCTCGGAAGAGATTTTGGAAAATATAAAGACCGGAGGCTCTATCTAAAAACAAATTCACACTGGAATCAGTTTGGCATGTTCATAGGATACCAATCCTTGATGAAGGAAATACAATTTGATTTCTCCAAAGTCACAATTCTTAACATTGAACAATTTGTTTTGGATACGATTCAAAAGGATGAAGAGGATTTGACAAGAATGATATCCTTGAAAAGAATTGACCAGGAGGTTTTATTGACTCCAAAATACAGATCCATCTCAAGCGTTGAAAAAAACAAGATAACTATACCAAAAGGGTATACTCTTAATCCTAAATTATTTGAACATCGTTTCAGTAAATTGAATAGAAATTACAAAGCCCTAGTGTTTCATGATTCCTTTTTTGAGTTCATTTCGAAATTCATGAAAGAGAACTTCAAAGAATCTGTATTTTTATACTCTTCTTTTAACTACCGGCTCATTGATGATGAAAAACCTGATATTATCATCTATGAACTAGCCGGAAGGGAAGTAGATGTTCTTCTTCAGGAACATGTCATCCTTTAGCAAAGTAAAACTGGTACCTATTAAAAACGCTTATGAATCAGCAGGATCAACCATTGATTTCAATTATAACCCCCTCATTCAACTCCGCTGCAACCATTAATTTGGCCATTAACAGCGTCATTGATCAGGAGTATAAACATATCGAACATATCGTTGTTGATGGACTTTCACAGGATGAAACCCCTGAAATTGTCGCGAAGTACGCTCAAAAGTGGAAACACATCCGCATGATCCGGGAAAAGGACAAAGGGGTGTATGATGCCATGAACAAAGGGATTGCAGCAAGCAAAGGCCAGTTTTACTTCTTTATGGGTTCCGACGATCAGTTTTATGATAAGTCAGTCCTTTCTGACCTTGTGAAGTCGGGTCTCCTTGCACAACAACGCGTTGTTTACGGAAATGTCAAAATCGCAGGCGACACCGGCTGGGCAAAAGACGGACAGATTTACGATGGCAAGTTCTCACAGAAAAAACTGACCAGCCAGAACATCTGCCACCAGGCCATCTTCTATCCAAAGCGGATCCTCTCTAAAATTGAACCGTATAACATCAATTACCGGATCAATGCCGACTGGGACCTGAACTGGCGGTGCTGGGCAAAAGCAGAGTTCCTTTACTTCGACCGGATCATTTGCTCCTTCAGCGCTGGCGGGACCTCTACTAACGCAACCGATATCACTTTCCGTCGTGATTATATGCGGAACATTCAACGCTATTTCGGTTATTCAGCCGAGAAAACCCGGAAATTTGGCAGCCACTCTCCCTGGGGTGACCTTACGGTGGACCCCGACAACCCAACAGCCGCCAAGTATCCGCCAATTCAATTCATTATCAGAATCTTGATTGAAAAAATCAAAAACCTGACCCAAAAATGAAACCTGGTTTCCTGAATCCAATCAATAAAAAGATCTTGCCGGGAACCTCCCTCATCACTGCGGTGAAAAATCGGAAGGAGTCGCTGACTGAAGCGCTTGAGACGTGGGTGAGCCATAAAGAGATCGATGAAATCATCATTCTTGACTGGTCTTCCGGGGAGTCACTGATCCCCTTGGTAGAGAAACTACAGAATGGAAAAATTTTCCTGGCGGTAGTCCCGTCACAGGAAAAGTGGATTCTGTCATTTGCTTATAACCTTGCAGCCAGGTTAACCTCCCATGAGAAAATATTGAAAGTTGATGCTGATGTAAAGGTTATGCCCGGATTCTTTGATCAGCATGTGTTGAAACCGGGTGAATTTTTCTCCGGAAACTGGATGCTGGGCAGAGATGATAATGAAAAACACCTGAACGGATCTGTATTCCTCTCGCGGGCCGACTTTTTTTCGGTGAACGGCTATAATGAATATATCAAGTTCTATGGATGGGATGACAGCGACTTATACCTTAGGCTGGAGTCGAAGAATCTGACGAGGCACGATTTTAACCTGGATGCCTTGCAACATATCCCTCATGAGTCAAGGACCGCCTTTCAGAATACGGCAGGTTATTTCAGGAACATGACCGACCTGGAGAAGTCCAATCTCAATACCCTGACCAACAGGTACCTGTGTTCAAACCTGGTGAAATGGACCACCAAAAATAAAATGCTGGCATTTGACATCGACCCTAAAAACAGGCATATCTGGATCTGCATGCAATCATCTGAAGACCTGAATAAAGTTCCAAAGGAGTATTACGTTGAGAGCGAAACAAATGCGATTAAAGAACGGCTGCAGCAATTCGAATTGGGAATCCCGGAAGAAGTTGCTTCTTTACTGAAACGCGATGAGATAATCGAATATTACAACCTGTTCCTTTCAAGGTCGGTCGATAAACCATCCGGCGATCTCTTTAACATCATCAGCAAGTTCAGTTATCTGTACTCGGCAAACATTACGAATAAAATCAATGAAATCAACCTTTTAAACGAAAATATAATTTCAGGGCAACAGTCCCTCGCCGATCTCAGGATCGGATTCCACCAAAAAAATGTTGAAGTTGAAAAACTGAACAGCGATCTTCATCGGTTAAACGTTGAAATTCAAAGACTGGCCCATGGGCTGCATGAAAAAAGTGTTGAAAATCAGCAGCTCAACCATGACATCCATTTGTGTAATGAGGAAATTCAAAGGCTGACTGGGGCATTTCATGAGAAGAGAGTGGAAATTCAACTGCTGAACAGCGATTTTGAAAAAAGTAAAGTTGAAATTGAAAAGTTAAATGGCGAGCTTCATAAAAGTCTGTCAGAACTTGAGTGCCTGAACAATGACCATCATATCAGCAAAGTCAGAATCGAACAGCTGAATTCCGAGGCTCACACGAATAATGTGGAAATCCTGCAATTAAGGAATGATGTCGAAAGGTATAATGACAATATTCAGCACCTGAACGGAGAGTTGCACCAAGGCCAAGTGGAAGTTCTTCAACTGAGAGCATTACTTGAACAAGGCAGGGTTGAAATAGAGCGAATGAACGGGGAACTTCATTTTGCCAGGGTGGAGAACCTGCAGTTGAACGAGGCACTTCATGAAAGTAAGGTGGAAATCATAAAATTGAATGAAGCATTCCATAAAAGTAATGTGGAGATCCTCCGTCTGAATGATGCGTTGCATAAAAGCAATGTGGAAATCCAGCAGAAAAACAAAAATTTGCATGAGAGCAATGTTGAAATCGTGCAATTGAAGGATGAACTACATCAATGCCATGTTGAAATCGAGGTTCAGAAGGATGAATTCAACAAAAAGAATGCAGCGCTTCAGGAATCAAATACCGCAATACAGTCAAAAGATCTGGAGATTGCCCGTTTGCTGCATGGTCACCGGCTCGACCTGAGTATTATTAAGCAAAAGGAGGAGGAACTTTCGGGACAAATACTCCTGGTCCGGGAAAATAATGAAACCATCACCACACTGAATCAGTTTGTAGTGGCCAAAGAAGAGTTGATTCTAGATAAGGATCGGGAACTCAGAGAAAAAAATATTGAAATTCATGAGATAAAAACAAATCTGCTTGACCAGGTGCAGAAGAACAAGGAAAGTTCTGTGAAAATAGGGCAATACGAAACACTTACCGAACACCTGCGCGCAAGAGAACGCGGGCTGGAGAGCAGAATAGTCGCTTTCGAGCAATTCCTTATGGACAAAGAAGTTGCGCTTAAAACTACCCAGGAACAATTGGACAATATTTATAAGTCGCGCCCATACAAAGTTGGTAATTATATTATGGCAACCCTGGCAAGATTCAGGTTTTGGACAAAAAAGAGCTGACTCCTCCTTTACTGTTTTCAAAACAGGTTAAATCATCTAAAATAAATATCTGTAAATATTGAAGGCCATTGTTTTAACATACGACAGAAATTCAGTAATCGCTGAGCACATGATCTCCTGTTATGAAGAATTGTGGCCGGAGCATCCTTTCACTTTTCGCATACCCTTCCAGGATTCAGGGATTCATGCTGTTTCAGAAAACCGGGAATATGTTCAAACACCGGGAGATATAAAGGGAACAATACTGAAATTGCTGGAGGATATTGATGATGAAGAATGGGTTTACTGGTGCATTGATGATAAATATCCGATTGAACTGAAACTGAATCGGATAAAGGCAATTTATCAATCAATCACCCACAACCCTCATGACCGCATTAGCAGTGTGTTGTTTTGCCGGGCTCGCCGGATGCTCGATCCGAACTATCTGACCACTGAACAGCAAACACTGGGCGACGAACTGCTACTCGAACGCAAAGCCTATCACCAGATATGGATACATCAGTTTATCCGTGTTAAGGTATTACGATTTATCTTTACAAGTTTTCCGGATATCATTGAAAGAGCTGAAGTAATGGACGACATGAAAGACCGCCTTAAGAAACCCGTTGATCACAAGTTATACGTGACAGCCTCAAATTGCGCAGTTTTTGGTGAAAGCTCATTCAAGGGGGTTATAACAGGAAACTGTTTAGCCAGCTTGATCAGCAAAGGATTTAGCATCCCCTCATGGCAACCTTCCCAGCCATCGAGCACCTCAATTTTTGGAGAACTTTAATATCAGGATTTTATATGATCTCGCACCAGTACCAATTTATTTTTGTCCATGCAGGAAGGACCGGAGGTTCAAGCTTTGAAAGAATGACTGGCATAGAACTTACCGAAGATGAACGGACAAAGCATACGGGCAATACAGATTTTCCTGAAAAACACAATGATTTTCAATACTATAAATCCAATTATCCTGGCGAATTCCAATCATTCTTTAAATTTACCATCGTTCGGAATCCGTTTGACAGGCTCTGTTCTGCGTGGTTGTGGCAAACCAGGGTTGTTAAAAACATTCCCCCGGTAACTTTAAAGGAGTTCATTGCCACAAGGCCCGGCTCACATACCTATGCCGAGAAATTCAAACTCGAAGGTCTTTCTATTGAACAGTCCATCCTCCACTTTGATTTCGTAGGCCGTTTTGAGGACCTCATCAACACCTACCAATATTTGTGCAACAAGCTGAATCTCCCGGATATCGAAATTCCCCATACGAATAAAACCCCCTCAGGGCGATACCAGGACTATTATGACCAGGATACTATCCATCTTTTAAAACAAAAATACGGAACTGATCTTGAGTTATTTGGATATAATTTTAGCTATTAATGGAGGGAATTAATAAATTAATTCAGGCTTTTTACCAAAACCATGTATCTTTAAAACAAAAATTCTGACTGCTTCTTCATCTTGATCAGCTGTAATTATCTGTATCTTAGCGTCATATTTTAACAAAATCCTGGATAAAAATCGGGAGAACTGAACTGCAATTTTATCAAGCATCAGTATTCACGTAATTTTGGTCAATTACTGCAAGTTAAACAATTTAGATTTAGTAATAATGGAAATAATAGATAAAATTCTGAATGAAATGTCAGAAATAAAGCTGGAACTGGGAGCCGGAGAAAAGGCCGGAACCAATGGCTGGGTTACCCTTGATCAAAATGAGACTTGCGACATCAATTGGAACCTGATAACAGGGATTCCTTTTCCAGATGAATCTGTCAGCATCATTTATTCATCGCATGTTCTTGAACACTTTACCTATAAGGAGATCACCGGATTACTGGCCGAGTGCAGGAGGGTTCTGAAACAAGGCGGTGTAATTTCAATATCCGTTCCCTGCGCAAGATTTTTTATTGATGCCTATGTAAAACGGGACACTCAATACTGGGATAATCTGCCTTTACACTGGATGCCTGCTTATGACAATACTTCCTCCTTAATTGACCTGATTAATTATATCGCTTACATGGACGGTCATCATAAGTATATGTTTGATGAGGAGAATTTAGTGCAGATATTGAAAATACATGGGTTTCAAAATGTACAATTGCGGGATTTTGATCCTGAATTGGATTCGCTGGAGCGAAAACATGAGTCAATTTTTGCTGTCGGGACAAAATAATCCTTCCGGGGACTAGTAAACAACTCCCCTTGAATGTCAGATCTACCCCGGGAAAAACTCATTAAGAGTTTAATTTAACGCATTGAGGACCTGCTCCGGATTGAATAAACTCGTGCCAGGTTAAATTATCTTCAAGGGAACCGCTCTTCATCATTTTCCGCAGAGCGTCAGAAGAGATTAATGTGTCACCGGAGTTTAAAATTATTACCCATTCACCTGAGGCGATTCCGATCGATCCATTTTCCTGAGTAGCCGTCGCCGACTCATCTATACAAATACAATATGACAGTAAGTAACGGTATTTATCGATAACCCTTATCGTTTCACTTTCAGAACTTTGGTAGTACAAAATGGTTTCCATATTCGGATAATCCTGCCTGACAACACTGTTGATGGTTGTTTCCAGGGATTCAGGATCTTTGCCTCCATTGATAATTACGGAGATTTTTGGCCAATTCCCAAGGCTAAGATTTAAGTAGAACTCTTCCGCAAAATGGTCAAGTTCATCTTCGTCAATATTGGATAAACTACTGGAAGCAGCATTTTTAAAAAGTTGGAATACATATGTTTCATACTGATTTTGCCCTACGCTACTCAATGGTTGTGGCTGAGAATGATTCAGTTCCGGTTCAACAAACTGTGTTATTTTTTCTCTTTCTGATACAAGGAGGTGTACATCCAGTGAAAGAGTTTGTTCAATTTTCGCCAGGACTGCCAGCGGATCGGCAAGGATACTGTGATAATCAGCAAAAATCCTTGGAAAACCTCTGGAATACCTCTCCGCCTTCAGCATATGGTCAAGCCATATCCTGATTGATTTATTTAAAGGAAAACCATCCCGCTTCTTGAGTGATGCGGCAACCTCATCAGGGTTTCGGTACGTAATAACAAAAACAGGGTCGATTTGAAGCTCAGCAAACGCTTCCAGGTAAACAGGTAACAGGATGCACATTCGGGGATCTTTGAAAAGAAGAGTGTTGCCAGGCATGAAATCATCCAGTATCAATGCCTTCAAACCGGGTATTTCATTCTTTATCACGGCCGTATTCCACCAGTTTTCCGGTACACCCTGGGTGTTGTGCCAGTCAACCTTCATTGACCTGAAAAGGGTTTCATTGAACATCATAATCCGGTAATTTTCATAGAAACCCCTGGGATTACTCTCATTCGCCCCGATTACCGCACGGCCTAAATCGAATCCAATCGCACTCAGAATTCCGGAAGCAGTAGAGGTTCCACTTCGGTGCATACCTAAAACTACAACCGCTTTTCTATTCAATTCAACTGGGATTTGGAAAATTAAATTTTTCTAAAGTTAAAAGTATTTTTACTTTTGGCAAAATAACGAATCTGATGTCAAAAACGCTTGTACTAATCCTCAATCATAACCTTCCAGAGTATACGAATTGGCTTTACAACGCCCTCAAGGAGTTCCAGGATGAGACCTACGACACAATGGTCATGGACAATGGCTCAAAACCGGAATTAATGCCAGCAACGGTGCACATCAGGTTTGAAAAAAACCTTTATTGGGGTGGTGCGCTCAATGAAGCCTTTAAACTTGTACTTAAGGATAATCAGTATGACTCCCTGCTTTTCCTCAATAACGACATTGAAGTAACGGCAGAGACCTTTGTACGCTCCTTACGAAATGAACTATTCGGGGGTGATTTTGCCGTCGTTTCACCCAGCCTTGCAGGCAGAGGGCAGCCATGGAAGCAGATGCAAAATTGGGGTAACGGAGCGACCAGGGAGGTTGTATGGGCCGACAATCAGGCCCCATTATATCACAGGAAGCTTATTGAGGCCATCGGTCAGTTCGACGAGGAACTTTATTACGGATGGGGGCAGGAATTGGTCATTTTTGATCTTTGCCGTGAGAAAGGATGGAAAATCGGCGTTTGTGATCACATATGCATTCTGCACGTTGGAAATCAAACCTTATTACAACAAAGATTATTTTTACAACGACAGTCGGCAACCGGTGTAAAAGAGGCACCCCTTCCCGTTGAAGAATCTCACGGTACTGCAATGAAAGAATATAGAACCTATTTTGCGAACCATCCTCTGAAACATGGTGATTTTGAGAAATTGCGGGCGTATGGAATGGAATATAACTATATAAACCACACAACAGACACACACCCTCCACATAATAAGAGTCGGTTGTCTAATGTTAAACACCTGTTACAAACAATGTTTAACAAGTAACAGATTTTAACCCACGTTTCTTTTCCAACATCGGGTTTATTGAATCAATTGGAAACAATTCATAAAACATTAAATCGTTATTTATTCATAATACACAACTTTTTGACCAACAATCCTAATTTGCGTTGGTCTTTTGAATTCCCGGATGAATTGGGAGCCCGGGGATTACTCATCATAAACTCTATGTTCAATAAGCCACCCGAAACAGTGGCCAGTTCGATTGGTGCGTCGTAGTAGCCCTCTTGGCGCAAAACCCATTCAGCAACCAGTTTCCCGTTAACCCTAACAGACACCTTTTGATACTCTTTCCTGATTGGATCATAATATCCCTGACCCCACAATCTTAGGATAAGGTTATGTGTGGGCATCGACTCCAATTGAACCCTAAGCCCTGCTAAAGCACCATCTGTCCACCTATGAGTAGGTTCCTGCCAGCTCCAACCATTTAACAAAAAAGGATCTGCCTCGCTGTTCCCTTCTCTTGAAAAAAGAATTGTGCGACCAACCTGGTAAACGAGGTGGTAACTGCTCTCCTTATAGGCATGTCCATTAACAATGTATTTTGTAATCTTTGGTAAATGCTCGTCGCGGGGCCTGTTTTTCTTGCTCCATTCATAAAAATAGAAGGATCTGATCCTGGAGCCTCCAGCTACAGCGATTTTGAAACTATCACAAGAGTTGTTGGGATTTTTCAATTCAAGCAGGCAAGATAAATCGGTAAGTTCTAATGGGATATCACTGATTTTTATATGTCCTTCTGCTTTGATTGGTTTATACAACAATAATGCATGGGAGGAACTCAAGATTCGTTGGGGTATTATTTCATTTTTTTCTTTGGAGCCATTCCTCTGATCGGCTACCAGAAATTCCCAGGTTCCATGGTCTGACATTATTACAATTTCAGAACTATCATATACTCCAATTTTTTTCAATTTCGATATTATTCTGGATGCAAAACTGATTGCTCCCCGAATCTGCCTTATATAACCTGTCTCCCCATTTAAATTGGGATTGAATTTAAGATGCTCATCAACATTCCACGGCGGATGCGCAATATAAAAATGCATTATATTAAACGTGCCAGCACCAGCGGTTGTTGCGTTCGCTTTTTTCTCAAATAACTCCAGGAAACGGATGTCAGTACCATGTTCTTCTGGGGGATATCCCATTCGGAAAATAGAAGAAAAAAGCCAGTTTCCCCTATTGAAGATTTCCTGTTTTAGGAAGGTTGGTAAGCCACGAAATAAAGCATAATCGAAGTAAGAAACCACTGTACTTGTTTTATCCGAATTATCTCTATCTAAGATTTGCTTCATTGGGATTACCCCGGGATAAGTACCCTTCAGTCCGGCATAACAGGTATTATAAGACATGTTATTATATGCCTGAACAATATCAAATCTCTTTCTCGCCTCCGAAACATAGGTAGCATATACTTTATCATTATAATAAACCTCGCCGGTTAGAATTGAGGGCAAACTTCCTTTGGTTGTTGGAAATTTACTGATCGTATTTCTGTAAAACGTGAACCCGTTATATGCCTTCAAATCCTCAGGAAAATCCCTGAGGACCTTATCAAAATAATCCGATTGAAAAGCATCCAATAGAATAATCACAACATTTTTCTTCTTATTAAAAGAAAAAGGATTTGAACAGGTTGCTGATTCGCTGATCCCAGATTCTGCGTTGCGAGAAGAAACTACAAAGCTGGTTATAATCGAAATCAAGCCAAGCAAATAAATTCCCTGATTCACCACAGTCTGAAATTTACGTTTCAATCTGAAATAAAAAAAAGTAAAAAGAACAATAACAAGAAACCAAACAACACCTTCAAAATACATGATATGCTTCCACTTGGTCCAATCGATATTGCGACCATTAAATTGTCCAAAATTCCAAACAAACAACTGGCTTTGAATCCATACTAAGTAGGACAATCCAAGTAGAAACCCTGAGTAATACCCAACAAGTCTTATATTGCTTTTTAGAACATTGTACAGTAGAAAAAAAACCAAAGAAAGGGCAATAGTGGTGAAAAGAATGGTCATTCCAAGTACCCAGAGGTTAAAAACAATCTCATTCCGGTTACCAAAGTAAAATGTCAGTGGGGAGACCACAAAAAGCATAAAGGGTAGGGCGCATACTATCTGTATTACTGATTTCTTAGAAAAGCCTGACATATAATATCAAATTGGCAAAGGATAAAATCGAACAAAAATCACTAGGATCATACCACATAATATAGAAGTAATGATGTTGTATGTTTCGTTGAAAGAATAATTTATTTTAGGAATTTTCCTCTGTTCCCATCGATAAGCTCTGGAATAAAATCAGAATTGATTCCAAGAAACTTATAAAGACAATCCAAATAATCCTTTCCCAAGAATAAAAAAGTCTCATATGACCATATAAAAAACGCTATTTCCCTTTTCATTACAGAAGTCATTATAATTCTTGCTTTTTCAGTCTCCTCAATCGATTGTGACGAAGATTTTCCCCACCGCTTAAGCCTGGAAAATTCAGAAACCGTGATATCCCGGGTAGTCAGGATGAGATAAAGCTCATATTCTTTTTCATTCGCCGAGATCCATTCATCTATATCAGGGAATTTAGGAGGATTGTCATAGGGTAAGGAACGATGGAGAACCTTATGGTTACCGTTATCACTCCACCCCGTACCATTCCAATCCTCAAACTGTTTAATTCCCAACGCATGCGAACAAATTCTGGCAATCAACTTACTTCCTGAACTCTCGGGGCCAATTACAAAGACACACTTATTCTTCATAAACAATTGAATAATTAATAAAGACAGATTTCTTAAACCAAAAGAAACCAGCACGCTCATAACTTCAGATAATTGAATCTGCAAATCTACCAGCTCATATCCTCCCCCAGTAAGTTCTTTAAGTCATTATTTGGTTCGTTAAAATGTTTTTCAAGAAAACCTCTTGTGCTCTCCTTCATTGCAGCATATGAACCTGAGTTTTCCGGGGTCAAATCAACATTGCTAATTATTGGCAAATTCAAAAACTCAAACACCTTATTAAGCTCTGAAATTGTATTGGCGAAAAATGACTCACTTCTAATAAATAAAAACTGGTGCGGCGGAAAGTACTTCATCCATTCTTTAATTTGCTCAAAATACAAACCACGACTTAAGTAGGAAAAATGCTGATGGTTAAAACTATAATCATTCGCCTCCCCAATCAACCGTTCATACTCACCCGCTAATCTTACTTCTTCCATATCTATGGCCTCTTCAAATGTGGCAGAGAGCTCAAACCCTTTTGTCACTTCCATTATATAGTGAGAATATGCACGGTCAATGGGATTCCTTAATAAAACAATGATTTTCACATTGGGGCAGTTACAGAACACCCTTCGAGGAACAACCGGGTGGAACAGATAATAGGGAGAAGCCTCACCAGTTACCTTTCCTGAAAAGGTAAGAAAAGGAAACCAATTACGATACCATTGCAAACCCTTATTATAATTATAATCAAAAAAATGGATCTCTTTTTGTTTTGGCAATCTAACTCCCGGATGCTGGTTCAAGTAATTAAACAATGAAGAAGTGCCTCCCTTCTGTGCACCAATGATGAGAAAATCAGGCAGTGGTCTCAAATAGGATGTAATCAATTTCAATCCTTTCAAATTAGAATTAATGATCTATTTTAATAAGCACTTCCCTAACCCCCAATAATCTTAACACTCCAATATTGTCTGAAAACAACGGTAAGCCGGTTTTGGATAATCACCTCACAAAATTGCAAAAAAAAACAAGCCCGAATACAAAAGTATCCGGGCTTGTTCTTAAAAATCAGAAAATGGGATAGACTATTTTTCCAGGTTGCTAACGCGTGCTTTCAGAGCATCGTTTTCTTTCTGTAACTGGATCATATAGAGGGTGAGTTCTTCAACCTTCTGGAGGAGGGTAGCATTCATGTCACCAAGGTTCAAACCGTTTGAGGTAACTTCAGCTGCACTAGGAACTTCTGGTAAATGTTTGTTAGCATTGATGAAGTTTTCAACATCATAAAGTGACCTTAATTTATAGTCGCTGCTGAATACATAATCAGGGAAAGCGGCTAATGTTACTTCAACTTCTTTGCAAACTACTTTGCCAGCAACAGCCAGTTTAGAACCGGCAGGCATGGAGGTAACACCGATACCAACTGCACCAGCAGTAGGACCAAATACACCACCAGCAACGTTATTGTTAAAGAAAACTTTACCGTTGTTCTTGAATTCGGCATCAGCAACACCCTGACGCATTTCCCATTTCTGGTTATCAAACCTGAAATACTGATATTCAGCAAATACTCCTAATGAATTGATGTAGCAAGACTGGAGAATATCATGATATCCACCGTTGGCTTTTCTGAATGCCATTAAGAACTGCTCACCATCAGCAGCTTTCATGTTAACACTACCTAAGGTCTGAGCAACTGCAGGAACTGCGGTATAGCCAGATTCCAGGATTAAATTGGCTTTGGTTGCGCCGTAAGCTGAGAAAGCCTGAGTTGGGTTTGTTGTTCCAACACCGCAATTGCCACCCATCATGTAAATGTTGCCTGGTCCACCAACCCACTGTGCATAGGAGAAAGTACCAACGAAGAGAACGAGAACTAATACTGCTAAAATCTTTTTCATAATATTATATTTTTATATGTTTTTAAAATTTTATATGTTTTTTTCAAGTGTTAAAATAGGCACGATGATGGGGCAACTGTCACAACCGGAGCACCAGCATTGTTTCTGGCCGGTAAGCATATGCAACCGGAACAAATGAATAATTGACAGAAAATTTACTCCGGACAACTTCGGGCAGCAGGCGACTGTCAACAGCCACTTTTCTTTGCTGCTCGGGAGCTACCCCGGATAATTCGTTATTTGAACTGTAAAAACTTCCCTGCTCGGCATCACCGGCATGCAGAATCCCTTTAGAACGTGTTGGAAATGGACTGAAACGGGCAACGGCAATGGATAAGCCTGCCTGTTCGTCGAGTTTTTCCTTTTCTTCAATGGTTACAACGGAAACTTCTTTTTTCTGGTGCTTCCCATTCTTCCCTTTTATTTCAATGGATGCATACAAGAATCCGCCGCTTGAAATTGTTGTTCCGGGATGAAGTACGATTGATTTTCCGGCCACAAGGGTAATGGTGCCCTTCTTTTCGATGCTTACTTTACTGTTTTCACCGGAGATCGTCAGATTGGCAGCAGCCTGAACATTTTGAACCTGACCAGCAGATACCGTAATGGAATAACCTGGTGCAGGATCATTGTTTTGAGGAGCGTTGCCTGAATCAGCATAATGAAAAGTACTTCCCTGTGCACTTACAGAGCAGGCTAAGGCAATAAAAACGAGACCTTTAAACCTATAGAAATACTTCATTTGCTTAATTATTCAATATTTGACCTGACAAATCTAACATTAAAATCAATCGATGTCAAGAAAAAAGTAAAATATTTACAAATATTTAACTTACCTCTTGATAATTTTTTCGGTTTCCGAGTTCACACCTGAGGTAACATGCACCACATAGACACCCACCGGTTTTTCAGAAAGTGAAAACTCCTGTTTGCGGTCGATCTGCATATCCTTTGAAAGGATTCTTTCACCCAATACGCCGAAGATATCTACATGCACCTGGGTGCTGGTGACGTCACCATTCAGCTCCAGGGTGAATTTGCCAGGAGTTGGATTGGGATAGATCTTGAAAAATGAGTTGTTCGGGTTCCCAATGCCGGGATTGCCCAGGCCTTCTGCAACAGGAGCCGTGGCGCCTGGATGAATATAAGGGTTACAGAAAACAGTGGAGATATAGCCATGCATGTAGCCACCAAGATCAACTTTGGTTCCGGGGTAATAAATAATGTTGGTGCCGGCAATATGATTTACACTTCCAGTGCTCGTTACCTGGTATGTTGTGCCATTGCCTGCGATCAGCAAGGTAGTGGTGGCATCGGCACATTCAGGACCTGTGGTGATCGTTTTATCCTGGAGTGAACGAACTGCAGGTGGAACGGAAGCATTGCCAAGGTTACCCGTGAAGGTGCCAAAGGATGAAAGGCCATGCGCCGTAATTTGGTTGGTACCCGTGTTGGCTGCATTAAAGGCAGTAAATGGTGCAGCAACCACCCTTGTGCAGAAAATATCGCTCTCTGTTCCCACAACATCAGCATCAACATACTGGAAGGTTGAATTGCAGGAAAACCCGGTAATACCAGACTGTGTTACATTCCAGTAGCGGGTCAGGTAACTTGTTCCTGTGCCGGCATATTGTGCATCGGTAAGGGTTACTCCGGCAAAGTTTCCGGCGCCAAAGGTGCCGCTGTTGAAAGCAAGGGTAACCGGGGAGTACTCGGCAGTGCCGTCAGCATCGCCAACCGGGAAGGTAAAACTGCCTCCGGCGGGGGGATACTCTTTCTGAAGCTGGCCTGTAAGGGTTGGAACAACCATCTTGCTTGCTGCAGGGGTTCCTGATACGGTGGCACTGGGCCCCAAAAGAAGGTTATAGGTGCCAAGTGTTACCAGCCCGTTGGTTAATGTCAAAGTGCCGTTTACCCGTGTATTGCCTGCCACTGTCAGACCGGCCGCATTGGCGAGCTCCATGTTCTGGATCACGTTCTGTCCGCTGATCGATTGGTTTACAGTACCGGAAAATACAATCGAGCCTGTACCAAGTGAATTGGCTGAGGCGTTCTGATTGATCAAATCCTTTTTGAGTACAAGCGTTCCCTGAACATCCAGGGTGCCGCCCGTATTCAGGACAACGTTCACAGAACTGTTCATTGTCGATGCAGGATTAATTTTAACTGTCGTCCCGCTCACCACTGTTACCTGGGAATAACCTGTCAAACCGGAAAGGAGTATTGCAGTTACCATTAAAAAACCTGTATGGGACAATCTTTTAAATGAAATATATCGATTTTTTTTCATAGTCTTGGGTTTATATCGCAACAAATATACAAATTATATTTTAGGAAATAACGAATAGGGTGTTTTTTTTAATTGCCGGTGCCTGAATTTTTTTTTGGTTATACGTTCAGGATGGTGCCAGGGTTACACTGGCACTGGTTTGTTTAAAAAGGTGAAAATAGAATGATACCATTAAATAAAAAACAATCACATTTACTTTTATAAATTGAGCATAAAGGTACAGGTAATTAAATGCCATGTCAATGGCGGAAAGCAGTAAAAATTAATACGGAAATCAGTAAAATAACCACGGCCCGGTCGCCTTACTATTCATCCTTTAAGTTCTATATCAGCAAGATAACACTGACAGATCTCCCTTATGGAATCTTCCACATCATGAAAACTGAAGTTTAGGGCCTTACAAAGCTTTGCGCTTGAATAGGTGTAAATCTGTGAAGTGGTGGTAGCCATTTCCCTGGTTACTTCGGGTTTCGACCCCGTTAGGAATGCACGAACTGCCTCCACACGCCATGCAATGTCGGTCATGGCTGGAGGTACGTTTACAGCAGGGGCTGGTTTGCCGAGATGTTTTGCAATGAGACTAAAAAATTCCTGATAGGTTAGATTGCCTGCGGAACAGATATAGCGCTCGCCAAAATGGTTGCCATCCATAAGGCCAATCATGGCTTTGCTGATATCCCTGGCATCGACATACCCGTTTACTCCCCGCGTATAATATTTCAATCCTTCGTAAACCAAACGGAACAAGCCGGAATTATCCTGCCAGAATCCGGGCCCCATGATGACTGACGGGTTGATGATCACGGCATTAAGGCCCTCTTCCATCCCACGCCAGATTTCCCTCTCAGCGCCGTATTTGCTAATGCTGTAGACAGAGTTCTTTTTTGACGGAACCCAATAGGTCTCTTCGGTTGAGACACCATTGTTCTCTGCTCTTCCAAGGGTCGCAACCGAACTTACGTAGCAGAATTTGTCTACTTTTTCATGAATGGCCTGGTTGACCAGGTTGGCTGTACCTTCGATGTTCACCCTGAGCATTGCTTTGTGATCCTTAGGGAAAAAGGAGACAACAGCCCCCGCGTGATAGACTTCGGTAACGCCCTTCATGGCATCTTCTATGGAACCAAAGTCCATCAGGTCGGCATCTACCCATTCTATTTTGGCAAAGAGTTCATCGGGGTTTGTAACATAATAGGAAAAGACTTTACGGACCATTTCAGTTTTACCGGCCGTTCGCCTTATCGCCCTGACCTTTCGGCCAGCTTTGACAAGATCGAGCAGAAGGTGGGAGCCAAGGAGTCCGGTGCCGCCGGTGGTTAGGATCATGGGTGGGGGGGTATAATTGTTTGGTGGACGAGTGGACAGGTGGACGAGTGGACAGGTGGACAGGCGGACAGGCGGACAGGCGGACAGGTTACTTGATGGCCCGAAGGATTTCCTCTCTGAGGCCGGCTTTGAATTTGGCTGGGTTATTCAGGCTGTTGGAAAAGGCGAATTCGGTGAGGTCGTTTTTGACCTCTTTGCCTTTAACGTTCGTTACAAGGTACAAGGCTTGCGCGTTCATCTCAAATTTTGCAACAGTCTTCGCATTTGCTTTGTCATCGGTGTTGAGCACCTGGAGTTTGATCACGCCGTTTTTGATCTCCTTTGCAAAATCTGTTCTCATCAGCTTTCTTGTCGCCTCTTCGATGGACTGGTCGATGGGGCATCGTTCGTTGGGGTGAAAATAGCAGATCACTAATTTAGGGGTGGTTTGCACAGTTGTGGGGTTCTGTGCAAAAACTGCCTGAACCTGGCACAAAAGTGCCAAAACAGACAAATATTTTAGTATCCGGCTCATAGGGATATTGTGTAATAAAGCGGAATTGAATGAAATGAAACAGAATTAAATGCAAAGATAAAAGAACTTTTCATGCATGACAGAACTCATACCTATATAATAAAACGGTAATTTTGAAGGATGGAAAGGCACGAACATTCTCATCCTGGCCAAGGTCCAAGGCTCATGGCGGCTATTGTTTTGAATGGATTGATCACGGTTCTGGAGATCGCAGGCGGAATATTCTCCAACAGCCTGGCATTGCTATCCGATGCGGTTCATAACCTCAGCGACACCATGGCATTGATCCTTGCATGGGTGGCAAGTAAAATTGGCTCCAGGAAACCAGATCAAAAACGCACATTCGGATACAAGCGGTTTGAGATTTTATCAGCGTTTATCAATGCATCCATCCTCACTGCCATTTCTATCTACCTTATTTATGAGGCAATACAACGGTTTTTGCACCCCGAACCCGTGAAGTCTAACCTGATGCTTGTTGTAGCGTCAATCGGACTGTTGGCCAATCTTGCCTCCATGTTGTTCCTGCACCGCGACGCTAAGAGCAGCCTCAACGTGAAAGCAGCCTATCTCCACCTACTGGGAGATACACTTTCTTCGGTAGCTGTAGTGGCAGGCGCTGTGCTTCTTACCTTTGCCCAAATCCTTTGGATTGACCCGCTTTTAACCATGATCATCAGCATTGTGATCATGGTCCAGGCTTATGGAATCCTTCGTGAATCCGTTGAGATCCTGATGCAAAGCACACCAAACGATTTAAACCTGTCGGAAATCAAGGCCCATCTCGAAAAACACCCGTTGATTAAAAACATTCATCACGTGCATTGCTGGCAGCTCCAGGATTCAGACATTTTGTTTGAAGCACATGTAGAGACCAGAAAGGACCTGTTGCTAAGTGAATCGTGCCAACTGATGGGTGAGATCGAACGACAATTAAAGGAGAACTATCATATTTCTCATACCACCCTGCAGATAGAATTTGAGGGTTGCGATAATCATGACATGATCAGGCAGGCCAGGTAGATCAAGCCTTTTTCATACTGAAAGCCGTTGCCAGGAGGTAAACCATGGCGATGAGCAAGACAGCCATTCCGCCGGTTTGTCCCATGGAATCGGAGACGACACCCATCAAAGGAGGTATTACTGCGCCACCAGCAACCCCCATGATCATCAAACCTGAGATTTCGTTGGCACGTTCAGGCTTTTTCAGCAGGGCAGCGGAGAAAATGATGGAGAAGACATTGGCGACAGCAAAACCGATCACGAAAACCAGGAACAGGATGGACCAGAGATCGTTCAGCATCAGCAAGGAAACCATACCTGCAATTGCCGCTATCATACTGATGATGAAGAATTTTCGGGCAGAAAATTTCACCAGGAGGATGGCGCCCATGAAAGTGCCGGTTGTCCGGGCGATGAAGTACAGGCTTGTCCCCAAACCTGCCTGATCCAGCAGTATATGGCAGCGCTCCATTAAAAATTTTGGAACAGTAATGTTCAAACCTACATCAATGCCGACCACGGCAAGAATTCCAAGAAAAAACATCAGGATGGTCCGGTCTTTCAGCAAGCCGAAACACTCAGCGAAGGAGGAAGTTTTCCCCTCCACCGGTTTTTCATCGATCGGTGTGAAGAGGAGCCAAAGGGTTGATAAAAGGGTAACTCCGGCAAAGATCGGAAAGAGCATCTTCCAGTTGCCCAGGCCTGCAGCGGCGAAGCCAGCGATAATCGGACCAAGGAAGGAGGCGATGGCCTTGATGAACTGCCCCCAGGTAAGGCTGCTCGTCAAACGATCGCCTCGTACCACGTTAGAGAGCAATGGGTTAAGTGAAACCTGCAGAATGGTATTACCTATTCCCAGGAGTGCAAATGCTACCAACACCACCTCGAAGCGATAGGCCATCAATGGGACCAGCATGGCGATGAAAGTAATGGCCATGCTCAACACAACCGTCTTCTTCCGTCCAATGGAATTCATCAGCAAGCCCGTCGGGACTGAAAAAACTGCAAACCAAAGGAATACCATCATGGGAAGAAGGTTGGCAAGCGTGTCGCTTAGATTGAAATCCTGTTTGACATAATTTGTAGCAATGCCGACTACATCGACAAAACCCATGATAAAAAAACCGAACAGTACGGGAAGAAGCCTGGAGAAGGAGTTTTCGTTTTTCATCTTTTTACGTTAAAGTAGATATCCCACAAAAATAATGAAATCTTGTTGAAAAAAAAATTTGACGTATTATTACGTTATTATAAAATATGACGTATATTTGCGCCATAAATTCATCAACCCCGATCAACATGGCCTCCGCGAAAACCGATCTTTTCGATCCAAAACTGACTTCAACAGCAGTGCTATTCAAAGCCCTGGCACATCCGGCACGGCTGGCCATCCTTAAGTACCTGGCTGAAACCAGGGTTTGCATTACCGGGGACATCTCGGGAGAGTTGCCATTGAGCAGAACTACTGTCAACCAACATTTGAAAGAGCTTAAAAATGCCGGGTTGATCCAGGGTACTGTGGATGGAGTGAAGGTGAATTACTGCCTGAATCCGGGGCGGATCAGTGATTTGGTGACGATCGCTAATGGTTTTTTCGGTGAGATTGAATGTGGGGGAGAGTTTGAGTGTGGGTGAACGGGGGGACGGGTGGACAAGTGGACAAGTGGACAAGTGGACGAGTGGACAAATGGACAAGTGGACGAGTGGACAAGTGGACAAGTGGACAAGTGGACGAGTGGACAAGTGGACGAGTGGACGGGGTTTTCAGGTATTTACAACTTTAAAAAAAAGATATGCGTGTTTTGATTCTTTGTACAGGTAATTCATGCCGGAGCCAGATGGCGGAGGGATTTTTGAAATCTTTTGATTCGAGGCTGGAGGTTTTTTCGGCCGGGACACACCCGGCACCACTTGCAAATCCCATGGCAGTGGCGGTGATGAAAGAGGTGGAAATTGACATTTCTAATAATAAACCGAAGAGTGTTGACTTGTTTGTGGCCGAACCCTTTGACTATGTTATCACGGTATGTGGCGGGGCAAAGGAGGTTTGCCCGGCATTTACAGGAATAGTAAAGAACCGGCTGCATATCGGCTTTGATGACCCTGCAGATGCCGTTGGTTCTCCTGATGAAGTGATTGGCATATACCGGAGGGTTCGCGATGAGATCAGGAGCACTTTTGATAAATTCTATCGTGACCGGATCAAACCGGAGACCGATACTGAAAGTGACAAGTTAAAGGAGATTGTAAAAGAGAAGTACGGTCAGATTGCGGATCAAAGCAAAGAGCAAAACCAAACATCCTGTTGCGGAACCACGACTTCTTGCTGTGATGTGGATTACACCATCTTCAGCGAAGATTACACGGCAAGTGCCGGGTATAATCCTGATGCCGACCTGGGACTCGGGTGTGGCATCCCCACTGATTTCGCAGGCATTAAAAAGGGTGATCATGTGCTTGATCTTGGCAGCGGAGCCGGAAACGACTGCTTTGTTGCGCGGGCCATAGCAGGAGAAACCGGATTCATAACAGGCCTTGATTTTACCGATGAAATGCTGGCAAAGGCAAGGGCCAATAACGACAAACTTGGCTTTACCAATGTTGAGTTTATCAGGGGCGATATAGAAGAGATGCCCATTGAGAATGGTAAGGTTGATGTGGTGGTTTCAAACTGTGTGCTGAACCTGGTTCCGGACAAGAAAAAAGCCTTTTCAGAGATCTATCGGGTATTAAAACCCGGGGGACATTTTTGTGTCTCCGATGTGGTGATCAAAGGCGATCTTCCCGCCAGCCTGAAGCAGGATGCTGAAATGTATGCCGGATGTGTTTCCGGCGCCATTCAAATGGACACTTATCTTGGGATCATCGAAAAACAGGGGTTTCAACCTGTCACAGTCCATAAACAAAAGGCAATCACCATCCCTGATGAAATCCTCTTAAATTACCTTACACCATCAGCCCTCAGCGAATTCAACCGGGGAGGCACGGGAATATTCAGCATTACTGTTTCCGGTAAAAAACCAATCTAATCCTACAATATCAACCTTGCTAACTATTAATCCTATGGAAGAACAAGAAAAGATCAAATCGGAGACAGGCAGAAATCAAAACGATGCCGACTGCGGATGCGAGGATGGTTGCTGTCCTCCAAAGAAGAACAATAAATTTGCGAAAATTATTTTTGCAGTTATCCTGCTGGCGGCAATTGGCATTATTACCGTAAAACTGATCCAACCACCTGCTCCTAAGGAAGAAAAAGCATCCTGCTGTCCCCAGGGAAGTTCATCGACCTGTGACACCACAGCTAAGTGCGATACCACCAAAGGATCATCCTGTTGCCCTAAAAAATAAAAAAATGACGACCTGGATAAATGAGCTATTAAGCAGTGAGCATCCCTCGGCCATGGTGTTGGTCGCTGTCTTTGTGATGGGCATGGTAAGCGTGGTGACCTGTGCATGCAATTTCGCGGTCATCGGGGTGGTGGCAGGGTATTCGGGTGCAAGTTCACAGGAGACCAGGACCCGCACCGTCATCTTCAGGGGGTTGGCTTTTCTGATAGGAGGAGTGATCTCCATGGGTGTGATCGGCACCTTGTTTGGATATGCGGGACAGTGGATCAGCGACTCTTTCGGCAATTACTGGAGAATTGCGGCTGGTGTGATCGCTATATTTTTCGGACTTTATTCCATGGACCTGGTACCCTTTAAACTCCCTGGACTGACACTTAAACCGAGTCAATCCGGGCAAAACATCTTTTCCGCCATTCTCTTTGGGCTGGCAGTCGGGGGGTTGTCAACAGCCCTGAGTTCGTGTTGCAACCCATTGTTTCCGGTGATCCTGGCAGCATCTTTTGTCAAGGGAAGCGCATTGTGGGGGCTGATGATGCTCACTTCGTTTTCGCTGGGCTATGGATTGCCACTTGCTTCAATGATGGTAGGTTTGAGCCTCGGGATCGGAAAAGTTTCAAAAACCCTTACCACTGTTGGAACGATTGTAAAATATGTGGGGGGAATCTCCCTTGTACTGCTAGGTTTTTACTTTCTGCTGACAATATAGTTGCAATGGCATCGACGTTTAACATTGGTTTTCTTGAGACTGTTGTTGGGCTGGTTCCGCAAATATCGACCACATGGAGCATCTCTGACCGGCTGAGCACCCTGAAAGTGCGCTGGTCGGTCGGGAGAATGAACTACCGAGTTCTTCCAGGTTTGTATGCGGTTGGACGTCCTGGTAAGGATTCCAGTATCTTCGTCACAGGAAACTACAAACTCAGTTTTGACCATCTGAGGCGGTCACTCGACGGGATCGACGGCTGGATCCTGGTGATTGATACCAAGGGAATAAATGTTTGGTGTGCTGCGGGGAAGGGACATTTCAGTACAAAAGAGGTGGTGCAGCGCATCAGGACCCATCATCTGGACCAGGTGGTTGACCACCGGAAAATCATTCTGCCCCAACTCAGCGCTACCGGTGTTGCTGCACATGAGGTGAAGAAAATGACCGGTTTTTCGGTCATTTACGGGCCTGTTAAAGCCGATGACCTCAAACCCTTTCTTGATGCCGGGCTGAAGGCCACGGATGCCATGCGCCGGGTTACCTTTCCCCTGGTTGAACGGCTTAAACTAATTCCTGTCGATGTTTTTTACGCCGGGTATTACATGCTCCTGGTTCCGGCTGTGTTCCTGATCCTTTCGGGGTTAAGCCGTCATGGTTATTCCATTGACCATGCTGTAAGTTCGGGATGGAAGGCTGCGATAAACCTGCTGGCCGGTTACCTGTCCGGATGCATACTTGCACCTGTTCTTTTACCCTGGATCCCCTTCCGCAGGTTTTCATTGAAAGGTTTGTTTACAGGAATATTGACGGCCACACTTCTTGCACGTTTTCACATGCTTGGAAGCAGTGTTTCCGAAGTGATCTCCTGGTACCTGATGATCGGCGCAATATCTTCATTTATGGCTATGAATTTCACAGGATCTTCCACATTTACCTCACTCTCCGGGGTACAAAAGGAGATGAAGACAGCATTACCTGTCCAGATTTCAATGGCGGCACTGGGCCTGGCAGGATGGATCATTACAAGATTTTTTGCCATATGAACGGATTAGTCTATCTCCCAGACGTTGTGTCATTAAGTCTCGACGTTGAAAAGTGCACTGGCTGCAGGATGTGCATGACGGTTTGTCCGCACGCTGTATTTGAATTGGAAAACAAACGAGCTGCGATCCGGCACAAGGACTCCTGCATGGAATGCGGCGCATGTGCGAAAAATTGCCCCGAAGGAGCAATCACCGTAAAATCGGGTGTCGGATGTGCTGCCGGCATCCTCAACGGGCTTATCCGTGGGACTGAACCTACCTGTGATTGCGGGTCGGGCGGGCAATGTTGCTGAGTTGATCATTAAACCTTTGAAAAACATGAAGACACGACTGAAATTTCTTGACCGATTCCTTACTTTGTGGATATTTCTTGCCATGGCCATCGGGGTATTCTGGGGCTGGCTCTTCCCCGGCATTGCCGGATTCTGGAATTCGATGTCATCCGGAACCACCAATATTCCCATTGCCATCGGACTTATTGTGATGATGTACCCCCCGCTGGCAAAAGTAAAATATGAAGAGCTTGGCGATGTGTTTAAGAACACCCGGATCCTTGGATTGTCGCTGGTTCAGAACTGGCTGATAGGACCGGTGCTGATGTTCCTCCTAGCCATCATTTTCCTGCAGTTCAACATCGATTACATGTACGGTTTGATCCTCATCGGGCTGGCCCGGTGCATCGCCATGGTGATCGTCTGGAATGAACTGGCCAAAGGCGACACCGAATATTGTGCCGGGCTGGTAGCGTTCAACTCAATATTCCAGGTGCTGCTGTTTTCGGTTTATGCCTATTTATTTATAGCGGTCTTCCCTGCCTGGTTCGGACTCCCGACCAACAGTGCGGTGGCAGCCATCACCATCAAGCAAATTGCCGAAAGTGAATTTATCTATCTTGGCATTCCCTTCCTGGCAGGGTTTCTGACACGTTTCATCCTGATCCGGGTGAAAAGCAAGGAGTGGTATCATACGAAATTTGTGCCGAAGATCAGTCCGTTGACACTGGTTGCCCTGCTGTTCACCATCCTGGTGATGTTTTCACTGAAGGGAGAAATTATCGTTAAAATCCCGCTGGATGTGATCAGGATCGCCATCCCGCTGACCATCTATTTCCTGATTATGTTCATGCTCTCTTTTTACATGAGCAAAAAGGCGGGCGCCACCTATGAACAATCGGCTACGCTGTCGTTTACGGCGGCCAGCAACAATTTCGAACTGGCCATTGCCGTAGCCATTGCCGTTTTCGGCATCAACTCGGGGGAGGCTTTTGCAGCAGTCATCGGGCCGCTGGTGGAGGTACCGGTGCTGATCGGATTGGTGAATGTAGCATTGTGGCTGAGGAGAAAATGGTGGAGTGCAAGTCCCAGTTAATCTTCGGATGAAACGAAGTGCAGTAAAATCCGCAAATAGAGACCGAAGGAGGGTTTAAAATCGGGATAGCCCTCGAGGTTCGTGGGGTAGTAGTGGGCGTAAAACCCGGGTTCAATGCCGAATAGGTCGTTGAGAGGGATGCCGGCGCCTACACCCAGAAAACCTCCAAAACCAAATGCATTTTGGTTCACCGTCAGTGTTTGCTGGTTGGTGTTGGGCTGGTATCCCTGGCTGCCATAAATATTAACAAGATTAAACTCCCTTCCGTTTACCACAAAAATCGATTGCTTGACCTGCGTGTAACACATGGTGAGTCCACCCTGTAAAAAAATATTAATTCTCGATTTAAGGGGAAACGACCGGTGATAGCCAAGGTCAATCATTACCCGTCCTTCCTTCCCGATAATAGGATAAGAAACGAGATTTGGCAAAGAATCATAATATGGGATATTGGGATCTATTAGAAGTGTCACAACATCGGCTGCCTTCAATTGGGTGTAGTTTGCCTGAAAAATGAGCCCGTTTTTCCGATCCAGGTTAATTCTGGCAAACAATCCTCCCATGATAGATACATTGTAATGCATATTTGTTGGGTACCCATCCACTGTAACAGTCGTTCTCGTGTCAGTTTCCCCAATTCCCAAAGCCTGTCTTAATTCCCGGAACCTATTGGGATCACTAAACAGATAATTAATGTTGTTCACATTTCCAGGACTTCCATTATAAAAATTCGCCGAATATTTATTGGCAAAGTAGGCACCGAAATTGAGTCCAAAATCCACCTTATACATGGGAAGAAGGTTCTCCTCCTCCTCTTTATCCTTCATCCCATGTTTCTGGGTTTTACTTTTCTCCTTTTGTTTGGAGCTGGACATCTTCTCCTGGGCGGGTGCAGGGCCGGTGGCGATGATAATGGCTGTTATAATAATTATTAAAGTGCGCAAGGGGTATAGATTAATGGTTAGCGAATGACTGTTACAAAATTAGATTTTTTTCCTAAGGAAACCGATGCTTTCGCATTTCTTCAATCCTGCACCGTATCTGCAGGATTGATATCAACCTGTTTGAGCAGAAGTTTCGCCGGGCCTTTCAGTTCCACATCGGGGACCAGTTTTTCTGCATCCTGGGCAGTGATCCAGCCTTTGCCGAGCATTTTTCCGGCCATCAGGCTGTAGAAACCGGCATTGGATTCGCGCAGGTGCCCGGTTTCATTAAAAGAGTATTTAAACCATTTGGGCCTGGGGATAATGGAGGCCATGAAGATCGCTTCGGCAAGGGTAAGCCTCGAAACATCTTTGTTAAAATAGTAATGTGAAGCCTCATTGGCGCCGTAGATCATCGGCCCCCATTCAATGAGGTTGAGGTAGGCTTCATACATCCGTGCCTTGGTACTTAATCCCTGGTTTTCGATCAGCCAGACAATGAGCGCCTCTTCCAGCTTACGGGCGACGGTTTTATTCCTGCTGAGAAAGACATTTTTGACCAGCTGCATGCTGATGGTGCTTCCTCCCCGTGCAAAGCGGCGCTCCTTGATGTTGGTGATGATCGATTCGCGGAAGGCATCAGGAAGAAAACCCCTGTGGAGGTAAAATCCGCCGTCTTCACTGGTAAGAACGGCCACTTGAAGAAAGTGTGAGATACGATCCAATGGACGGAATTCCGGGTTTTCCGGGCCGATTGTAAAAGTCCTGACGGGAAGGTCATGTTCATACGCCGTATAAGAAAATGACCCGTTTATCTTTGTTAGATCGGCATTTCCGTAAGACAATACACTGAACTGGTGGCGGTCAAGAGATGTGGCAAACCTGAGAGAATCGGGGTTGGCCAGGTCGACATAGAAATCAAGGTACCACGACAGGTTCCCTTTCACGTGGATGCCATCGAGATTGGTAAAGAGCCCTTCCGGGAAGGACGAAAAGAGATCCTGTGCAGGGAACTGGGGTTTATGGATCTGCAAGGTGATCTGTTTAGTTGGTTTCGCCCGGTACCTGATGTACGGGTGGAAGTCGATCTTGTTAAAGGTTATCCTGGAAGTGCTGTCAAGTTCGGCATAATCGGGACCAATGTTGAGAAGGTAGTTGATCCCGGTTTTTTCAAATTCCACAGCTGCTGCAGCAATCCTGCGGTGGTCGACCCTCAGCCCGGAAACCGATGCAAATCCGCTGATTTGCGCCAGGTCATCGTCTCCATCCTGCCCGGCAATACTGAAGGCCAGGGTGTCGAATTCCACCCCCGCATTCCAGGAATAGTTGATCAACGGAATGGAAATTTTCCCGGTATCGGCAGAATAGAGCCTGAATTCAGCCCTTCGGTTCCCGTTATCCATTTTCCCGGCCACCATCCAGCGGGCAACGCCGTTATTTTCACTCACCTCCACCATCGAACGGAAGAAGTGGTCCTTCAATATCATCTCATTTAACTGAAGACCCAGCCTGTGACCATTGGTGATGCTGGTTATCCTGAAATTTCTGATATTCAGCGAGATCGGAATTTTATCAAAGATGAACCGCATCATGCGATTTCCGGCTGATGCATAATTTATCGGGCTTGTCAATGAATCGCCCGATGTTTGCCTGCCCTGCAGCAAAAACCTGTAGTTGGTTATGCTGTCATGGCTTTCAAGCAAGATGGAAGTGTTGATCAACTTAACATTATGCAGCGCCAGCCGGCCTGCAAGAAGTTTCAGAATGCCAACTGATGCGTAAGCAGAATCGACTTTTAACAGGGTATCCCCATGATCAGGTTTCAGGGTTATCCCGGTAACAAGGATGGAAGCAAGTCCCTGGATCTTCACCCCGGAAATTTTCAACGTGGCGCGATTTACCTTGTTAAAACGATCGATGCGTTTATGGAGATACCAGGAAGCTGCAGGAGACCGGAATATAAATGAGATGAGGACTAACAATACGAATCCAAGGAGCAGGATGTGCCATACCTGTTTGAACTTTCCCGGGGGTCTCAAATATTTGTTAATGCTGTCTTTCAATATGTTTTCTTAAAACGGGTGGCAGTTAAAAAACAGGATGGCAAATAATGTGGTTAAAGTAACAAAATTAACCACAAAGGCACAAAGGAGGCACAAAGGACACAAAGTTTTTAAAAGATGTTTCCAATGCCGATGTATAATCCGCTGGTACCATCCTGTTTGTTCATGGCCATTCCGTAATCGACCGAGATGATGAAATTGTCGTTGATGGCGATGCGGAGGCCCAGCCCGGTGGCCAGGTGGAGCCTGTCACTTTTTTCATTGAAGAAAAAGGATTTTCTGTCATCGGGGATCACATTGGTATAGATTTTATGTTTCTGCACCACCATCCCTCCATCAAGGAATGCGGTAAGTCCAAGATAGAGGTTTTGTTTCATCACCACTGATTTCAGGAACTTCCACCTTAACTCAACATTTCCGAATGCCACGCCATCACCCGTGATTCTGTTTCGCAAAACCCCGCGGATGGTGCGTGACCCGCCAAGCCCGTCAGGTTTTGTCGTAAGGGAATAGGAGCTGTACATATAGGGCATGATGTAGTAGGGTGTGGTGCCCCCAACCGTACCCTGGTAACTCAGCTGGCAGGCTGCTACCAATTTCTTTTTCACCAATGAGACATATTGCCTGTGTGTAACAGCCAGTTTTACAAAGGCATACGGATTATTTCCCAGGAAAGTCGGTGCAGAAAGCAGCATGGCTTCTGACCATATCCCTTTGTTTGGTGCAGCCTCATTGTCTCGGGTGTCGTACACCAACCCTGTCTTCAGGTAGATGGTGGTGCCTCCGTTCTTTTCGTCAGGGCGGATCAATTGATAATCAACATACTGATCATATAGGAGCGCAGTATCCGGTAATTTATTGGCATCAGACTTCCCCTTGTTGATGCGGGTGATATCGACGGTTCCTGTCTCTATTCCAAGGATATTGATCCCGGCCAGCCACCGTAATTTCTGCCCTGCTAACGGCCCCTGGAAATCGGCCATGATCCGGTACATTTTCCGTTCCTGCTTATAAAAAACCCGCGACAGGTAGTCGTCAGAACCCTGTTTAGTTACCGATGCATTGTAGTTAGCCTCATACCCGTTGAACCCATAAAAATCGAGCGCCCTTTCGGGAAGGTAGTCGAGGTCGGCAGTAACCCGTATCCCGCCGGGAATGAGGTATTTTGAATCGTAGAAAAGCTGATATACTGCGCTTCCCTTGGTAAACCAGGAACATTCTGCATAAATGGTATGCTTGTACTCGGGGTAGGTTGAACCATCTCCATAATAGAAAACCTGTCCAAGCACCCCCAGCTGCAACCCCATGTCGGCATCATAGGCCACCACCGGCAAACCTGCCCATGTCCATCCGGTCTTCTTTTTCTCCTTTGCCGGACGAGATGCTGAATCAGCAGGACTTAACGCGTTCATATTCAGTGAAAAAAGGAATATTACCGATGAAAGAAGCAGCGTTCGCATGGGGTTCATTATTCTTTTTTCCCGAAAACCTGGAAAAGGATGAGAAAAATAGTGGATATCACGATGGAGAGAATGGCCAGGTCGGCATTATTCTTGAAAAACTCAAAAGGCTGAGGCTGTACAGCTGCAACACCCAGGAGGATAAATACATACACAGGCCCGCTGATAAAGCTTGCCATGGCGGCCCTGCTTTTGATTTTCCAGTGAAAGGAGGCGACAGCAGCAGGGATAATGGAAAAACCGATGCCGGTAATAAAAACGATCACTGCAACCAGGTCGCGGAGAAACCAGGCCCCCAGGAAACTCAGCCCGGTAAACCCGATGATTCCAAGCCTTGTGATCTGCATTCGCCGCCTGCTGTCCGACTTTTTCCCGGAAAGCTTATCCACCCAATCAACAGCCACCGATGAAGCCAGGACGAATATCTGGGTATCGGCCGAACTCATGATGGCGGCAAAGATGAGGATCAGCGCGGCGCCCAGAAGCTTATCCGGCATGAGCAGTGTAAGTCCTTCGGCGAATGCGTCCTTGGCATCTATCCCCTGGATATGAACATGTGCAGACAATCCCACCATGGTAATGGCAATACCTGTCAGGACAGTAAAAATCGCCGATCCGATCAGCCCCGACTTTACCACTTTGTCAGATTTTGCGCCATAAACACGCTGCCAGTATTCGGCCGACTGGAAGATGATGAGGATTCCAAACGCGGTAAAGGCGATGGTCATGCCGATGTTCATGCGTGAAAAATCGGCCAGCTCCATCACGAAGGAGCGCCTGTCGCCCATCATCACCACCCCTAGCAGCAACAACATCACCACCATTACCATGTACTGAAAAATGTCGGTGCGGATCACGCTTCGGAATCCTCCCGCCAGGAGGTAGGTTGCGATGATGCAACTGCTGATCAGGAGCCCGGTTTCGTACGACCATCCGCTGATGTTGGCAAGGATGCTGCTGCCTGCGATAAACTGGTTGAGCAACATCCCAGAATAGACAACCATGAGGATTACCGCCGAGGTGAGGCCGACGGTTTTTCCCATCTTGAAGTTAAGCCAGTCGCTCAGGGTGTAAAACTCCTTCTCCCCGCTGAATTTGCGAAGTTTCAATGCATAAGGGATGAAAACGACGAACCCGATGGCTGTTCCAAGGAATACGGCAATGGCGGAGATCCCGAAACGATATACGTAGGCAGTATAGGCAACCAGGGCTGCACCGCCAATATAGCTTGCCACCACTGAAGTTACGAACCCGACGATACCGATCTTTCTACCGGCGATCATGAAATCGGAATCTGTCTTTCGTCGCGATGCATAGAGGCCGATTCCCAGACAGGTGAGCGCATAAAGGGTCAGTAATACGATGTCGAAGGGGCAAAGCCTGCTTCCGGGGAGATCGGTGAACAGAAAAGCAGTGTTAAACATCAAAATCTGATTTTTGATTGGACGAGTTACGATTTTCGATTGCCAAAGGCCGCCCCCCGGGTTTTAAACGATAAATGATGAAAAATGTCACCAGAATGGCCAACCCGCTCAACACGATAACAAAGATATTTTCCGTGGCGCCAAAACTTTCATAATCGCCATTCAGAACGCCAAGCTGGCTGAGGTATGCAACGAGAACCGCCGAACCATTGTTGATAAAATGGCCAAAGATGGGAGCCCAAAGGGAGCCGGTCCAGTAAAAAAGATATCCAAACATCACTCCCAGCATCATCCGGGGGAAAAATCCGTAAAACTGCATGTGCATGGCGGAAAAGAGAAAGGCAGAGATGAAAATGGCGATATGGATGTTACCCAGCCATTCGCGAAGCAAGCGCTGAAGCAATCCGCGGAAAAGGAACTCTTCTCCTATGGCCGGAAGCACCCCGATCATCAACATGTTGAAAAGAAATGCGCCAAAGGTGGGCATCTTCATGAAGGCATCGGTAAGTTTTGCGGCCTCCTCTTCGGTGGTTTTCATCCAGGCTTCCAATCCGCCAAGGAATTCGGGAAGTTTCATCGCTTCATTCATGGTTACCATCCAGTTGATGAAGGGCAGGGCAGCAAACATCATCGCCAGGGTGAGAAGGTAAATTTTCCATCCTGAAAATTTATCAAGGCAGAGATACCCTGTACTGCTTCCCTCAAAAAAGAAACCTGCAAGCAACGCCGGAATAATAAAGAGCCCGATGGATTGGATCACCTGGAAATATTGCAGCAGTCTGATCGTTTTTTCATCGCTGAAGTCTGACATCGCTGAGATCAGGTCTTTCATGCCGACCCCAAACAACGGGCCCGCCAGCAGCAGGCCAAGAAAAAATATCATGGCAAAGCAGGAGATGACCAGCAAAATTGAGAATAAAATACGGGTGAAGGGCGTCAGGCTCTCCAGGATCGGCGGTTTGCGGAAATCCATCTATTATGGCTATTTTTGCCGCTAAATTAGCACAATTTGCCAAAGATCGGAAATATTGATTTGGGTGACTTCCCGCTCATCCTTGCCCCCATGGAGGATGTCACCGACTCCCCCTTCAGGGTGATTTGCAAGCAGCACGGCGCCGATGTGCTGGTTACTGAATTTATCGCGGCAGAGGGATTGATCAGGGATGCGGAGAAGAGCAACAACAAGATGAGGTTTGAAACCATGGAGCGACCGCTCGGCATCCAGATCTTTGGCGACAATGTTGAATCGATGATGAAAGCTGCAGAGGTGGCCGAGGCAGCAGGACCCGATTACATCGATCTTAACTTCGGATGCCCTGTGCGAAAAATCGTGATGAAAGGCGGGGGCGCCGCGCTGTTGCAGGACATCCCGAAGATGATCCGGATGACCGAGGCGGTGGTCAGGTCAACCAGGTTGCCGGTGACTGTTAAAACCCGCCTGGGCTGGGATGAAGGACACAAAGATATTGTCAGCATCGCTGAGCGTCTTCAGGACGTTGGCATCAGCGCCATCGCCATCCACGGGCGCACACGGGCGCAGTTGTATGGGGGCGAAGCCGACTGGACACTCATCGGTGAAGTAAAAAACAATCCTTATATGAATATCCCGGTTTTCGGGAACGGGGATATCGATTCAGGTCCTAAAGCCGAAGAGATGAAAAACAGGTTTGGTGTCGATGGAATCCTCATTGGCAGGGCAGCCACGGGGAATCCCTGGATTTTCCGGGAGATTAAATCGTGGCTGAAGGACCATTCCGTTCTCCCTCCTCCATCGATTACCGAAAGAGTCGAAGTGGTGCGCCAGCACCTTGAAACCTCAATCCCCTACAAAGGCGAACGGGCAACGTTATTTGAGATCCGCAAGCTTTACAGCGGTTATTTCCGGGGTATTCCGAATTTCAAGTCGTGGCGTATGCAAATGGTGACAGCCTCGTCTACCCAAGCCGTATTAGAAATATTATTTAAAATTGAAGCTTCCGGATTTGACGAAATCCACTAAATCTCATCCTCCTCAACAGTTACTTACTTCACAGGTTCCGGATCATCATCACCGGCGTCGTCTTCTTTGGCATTTTTAATGCGTTGAAGCATCTCTTTTGGCAATTCGTCAGTGTAGTCAGACTCCTTGAGGTCATCGGAGTCTTTGCCCTTTCCATATTTGATTTTGAGATTGTCCATATTTCCTGTAATCTTCATGGGGATGCCGATAATACCGAGAGGTCCCATGCCAAGTCTTACCTTCAGGTTCAACTTGCTGTCGAAGGTGGTGGTTCCTGAAATTCTGACACGGATTCCCTTTACCTTGAATTTGAATTGTTCAAGGGTAACCGTGTTGTTTTTGATCGTCGATTTGATGTCAACCTTCGACATATCCGGGTTGCTTAGGCCCTCTTTCTCCGTTCCCTTGCTGATGTCGTTGAATAGTTTAAGGCCATAAACCCTGATCTTCCTGATCGAAAAGACCCCTCCCCCTTCGAGGGACGGCAGAATGGGGAACATGTCGGCATTGAGCATCCCTTTCACATTGTAATCCAGTGATACGGTTCCTTCAGCTTTCCCTGCCGAAGGGGCCATTTCGCGGATCATGCCAATTTCGTTGTATGCACGTTTGATGTCAAAATCATCGGCTTTGATGTGAAAATCAAAAAAACCTTTCCCGGGTGTCACACTTCCATAGGTGGCATCCATTTTCATCTTGCAGTCGATCACATTGAGTGAGGCATCGCGGAGCACCAGGATCCCCTCCTTAATATTGATCTCACCTTTGATATCATTGACTTGTAAACCTTTTAACAAGGTCTTTTTCACTTCAGCCCGGAAGTCGATATCGAGATCCCCCGGAATAATAACCACTCCTGCGGATGCCGGAGCAGCCACCGTCTTCGCTGTATCTGTGGATGCAAAGGCCATGAATTCATCCACATTGATGAGGTTCGAGGTCAACTGGAAATCACCGGTGAGCTTTCCTCCCTGCGAAAGGGCATAGTTGATAGTGTTTTTCATGAAACCTTTCAACCGGAAATCGGAAGCGCCATAGGTGGCCAGGAAATTGTCGAACCAGACTTTGTCCTGGTCAAACCTGAAATTTCCAGATTTAATAATGAATGGCTTCGGGTAATCCACGGAGGTCATTGCGATATCCCGGAGTATGAGCGTTCCATGGTTGCTTAGTTTTTCGTACCGGCCGGCCACCGCATCACTTTGAACTCCTTTCAGGGAGAGGTTGGTCTCGATATACCCGTCAAGGTCGACTCCTTTCTGAGAAAAGACCTTGTATACCTTTCCAAGGTCGATGATCCCTTTCGATTGCACATCATAGTGCATGTCATCAAAATTCTCCAGGGCGGCTGTCAAGGAGAATGGCTTTCCTTCGAACTGGAATGAGAGCGGCACTATCCTCACCAGTGTGCCTTTGAGGGTTCCGGTGTTATTTTTCACTTCAGTTACCATCTCTATCTTCTCCAGCGGATGAGGATAGTATTTTGTCTGCACCGAACCATCATGCAGACTGATGACAGCGCTAGTTACGGGGAAAAGCTTTTTATCGGGAGCATAGTTGCCTTTAACCTTAACATCCATGAACAGGATTCCGGCCAGTGCCAGGCTGTCTACAGGAACAACCGATTTTAATTCAGCCAGGTTGCAACTGCCTGTAAGGCTGGCCTCGATCGGAACATCCTTCAGGCTTTTAATCCTGAAAAATCCTTTTACCTGGTTCTTCAGGAAGGAGGCCTGCAGGTTCTCCAGCTGGAGGCTGGTATTTTTGTAGTTATTATCCGGGCAGGAGGCATTCAATGTGAAATTTATATTGTTCAGTGCTTGTGGCAGCCCGGCGTATTTCATGTATCCGTTTGACAGTTTGGTCATTAAACTGAACTTCGGAATGCTGAGGATCACGGTGTCAACCTCATTCCTGATACCAGTTTTAACGGGTCCGGTCAGGTAGGTTCCCTCTGCATTGAGGTTAAGTTCATAGAGCCCTTTCACACTAACCGATTTTACATCGAGTGCCTTGGCCCATTTTTCAAGGTCGACACTTGCATTAACCCTGGCATATACCCAAAGTGTTGAAGATTGCCGAACCTTGAATCTCGCGCTTAGGAACTCTTTTTCCATGACCGACAAAAAGTTCAGGTTGACCTGGTACCCATCCTTTTCAAAATTGAATTTACCGCTGAACTGCAAAGGGATATCCTTTATTTTCAGGTCGTTCTTTTCAAAATTCACTGATAAATCCTTGCTGTTGACCCTGGTAGCCAATTTCGCTGTAACGGGCTTTGAATCCAGGTATTTAACATGATCGTAGAACAGGTCGAGCCCATCGATTTTCACCTCGGATTTCAGGTTAATGAAGTCGCTTGTGATGCTGCTGGCGCCGGTGTAGTTTACGCCATTTGCAATAACCTGCACGGGTATTGTCGGATCCGCGTATATAACCTTGCAATTTTTCAGAATGATGTGCTCGATATTGAGGTCGGCCCCGGAGGATGTGGTGTCTTTTGGGGTTGCAATGGTATCGCCGGACTGATACACATCAAAATTTGCGGCTCCTTTTTCGTTGTAGAGAATGTTTATCCGGGCATTGTCAAAATAGATCCTCGTGATCCGGATGGTTTTCCCGAAAAGGCTTTTTACATTCACGCCAAATGCAATTTCATTTGCGCTGATCAGGGTATCCTTATCAAATGGAGGTGATGATTTCAGGGAAAATTGGGTGAGGGTGAGTGTCAGATTTGGAAAGTGGCTGAAAAAGGAGACATTCATCTCCTTGAAATTCAGCTCGCTCTTCAGGGTGTGGTTGGCCAGGTTTTTCACCTCCTGCTTTAACCGGTCCTGGAACAGAAAGGGCGCAAGAATTAACACCAACAGAAGAGTTACAATGATAACTCCGGCTATTTTAAGGACTTTTTTCATATTTAGAGTATCAAAGCAGAAAATGATGATGCCGTTTAAAAGCGTCGTTCAACAAGTTCTTTCAGCTTTTTAAACGGGTTGGATCCTGTATTCCAGAAATTCTTCTTGCGCATCAGGTCGAGGTAATCGGCTGCCTGTTCAAGTGTTTTAAAGCCATTGAGGGTTTCTATGGTTTCGTTGTATTCGCGAAGGTTGCCATCAAAAAGTTCATTGATGAGAATGAACTTCTCATTGATGCTGATGGCCGTCTTAAGGTTCTCGATGCGTTCCGAGGGGATCTTCGGGCCAAGGGTTCTTTCCCGGGCATCTTTTAATTTTATGCTGAAGGCAGGCTCCTCCATTGCAAAGAGATCGATTTCCTGAACTTTGGCCGCTTTTTTTGAAGCAGACGCAGCCTCCTGCCTGGCGGCCGGTGGCTGAGAAGGTTTAAACTGCACCGTAACCGGAGCTGGCGGCGGATTGGTGTTCTCTGCCTTGGGTTCAATATTTCTTGTCACCTGGACCGGTTCCGGCACAGTGGCAGGTTTGCTGGTTCTTTCAGGATAGAGCAGCGGATTATTGACCCTTTGAAGCAGTTGCATGCTTTCATAAAATTTCCGGACATTCTCCATGAGGATATCAAATTCGATTTGCGGAATTCTTCCCCCATGACGGTGTATCGCCTCATATTGTTCATTGATGGCTTCAAGCAGCCACTTTATCTCATCTTTAATGATCTCTGCGTTCATGATTAATTTTTCCAAGGTTGCAGGAAATGCTTACTTTTGTAACAAAATCAGCTATAAAAATACAAAATATTAACCTCCTGAATGCAGATCGAAAAAAATAATCCACTGAATCGCCTTGGATGGATTGAAGTGATCTGCGGATCAATGTTTTCGGGCAAAACCGAAGAACTGATCCGCAGGCTTAAACGGGCGAGGATCGCCCGCCAGAAGGTGGAGATATTTAAGCCTGAGATTGACAAGCGATATGATGAGGTCAACGTGGTTTCACATGATGAGAATGCCATCATGTCAACCCCGGTGCAATCAGCCTCGCAAATCCTTTTACTTACCAACGATGTGAATGTGGTAGGCATTGATGAAGCCCAGTTTTTCGACAGCGAATTGCCTGCTGTATGCAACAAACTTGCCAACAGCGGTATCCGCGTGATCATTGCAGGGCTTGACATGGATTATCTTGGTAAACCATTTGGCCCTATGCCCGAATTGATTGCCATTGCAGAGGATGTTACCAAGGTTCATGCCATCTGCATGAACTGCGGTGACCTTGCCCATTATACCCACCGGATGGTAAAAGATGACCACCTGGTGATGTTGGGCGAGATGGACTCCTACGAACCACTCTGCCGACGGTGTTATCTCGAAAATACCAGGATTTGAGGATGGGAATTTTCATCTCTTCAGATCCTCACAATTTTTGTATTTTTGTCCCCCAAAAACTTAGACTTATGAAAAGAATCTTCTTCGCCATTATGGCAATTGTATTAGTATTTGGTTTGTCGGCCATTGCTCAGACGAACCCTCAGGTAAAAGCACCGGCTAAATCCACCGCGAAGGCCCCTGCAAAAGCCCCTTCAAAAATGAAAATTTTGAAATTTGTCATCCACACAGATTACGGTGACATGAAGGGCATGCTCTATAATGAGACCCCGCTGCATCGCAAAAACTTTGACTCATTGGTCAGAGCCGGATTTTATAATGGTACGTTGTTTCATCGTGTCATCCTTGGATTCATGATCCAGGGAGGCGATCCTGCTTCTAAAACTGCCAAACCCGGCCAGGCATTAGGCATGGGCGGCCCGGGCTACACGGTTCCTGCTGAAATCAAGCCTACCATCGTTCATAAACGAGGCGCCCTTGCAGCAGCGAGGATCGGCGGTCCATCCAATCCGCAAAAAGCTTCATCTGGATCCCAGTTTTATATTGTTCAGCCTGAATCCGGAACCCATCAGCTTGACAATGACTACACCGTTTTCGGAGAAATTACCGAAGGTTTCGATGTGATCACAAAAATAGCTTCCGTTCAGAAAGATGCAGGTGATCGCCCGGTAAAGGATGTGAAGATGACGATTAAGATGGTTAAGTAGACGGGCGGACGGGCGGACAAGTGGACAAGTGGACAAGTGGACAAGTGGACAAGTGGACAAGTGGACAAGTGAAGGAATTGAAAGGATTGAGTTATGAAAGACAGGATTGAAAGGTTAGTCGCTGAGATTGATTTATTGAAGGCGGCCAGCGCTGACGAGGTGGAACAGCTTCGTATCAGGTATCTGAGCAAAAAAGGGCTGGTATCTGCGCTATTTGATGATTTCAAGAGCGTTCCGGCGGAGATGAAACGGGAGGTTGGCCAGCTTCTGAACGAGTTGAAAAATGTTGCCATCGGTAAAATCGATGCACTGAAAGCAGGCTTCGACCAAACAGAAACTGCTGCATCCCTGAACACCGACCTTACCCGGCCTGCTGATATTTTCCAGTCCGGTTCCCGGCATCCTTTGTCGATCGTACGAAACCAGATCATTGATATTTTTGGCAGAATAGGCTTTACGGTAGCCGACGGTCCTGAAATAGAGGATGACTGGCACAATTTTTCGGCACTCAATTTTACAGCCGATCACCCTGCCAGGGATATGCAGGATACATTTTTTATTGCCACCAATCCAGACATCCTGCTGCGCACCCACACCTCCTCAGTCCAGATCCGGACCATGGAGACCACAAAACCACCCATCCGGATGATTTTTCCGGGGCGTGTCTTCAGGAATGAAGCCATTTCAGCCCGGGCCCATTGCATCTTTCACCAGGTGGAAGGGCTCTATATCGACAAGCATGTCTCGTTTGCCGACCTGAAACAAACCCTGATGTACTTTGCAAAAGAGATGTTCGGGGAGAATACCAAGATCAGGTTGCGTCCCTCCTATTTTCCTTTCACAGAACCTTCTGGTGAAATGGATGTGAGCTGCAACATTTGTGGCGGGGTTGGTTGCAACATCTGCAAATATACCGGCTGGGTTGAGATCCTCGGATGCGGCATGGTCGACCCGAATGCGCTGGAAAATTGCGGTATCGACAGCCAGACCTATACCGGGTTTGCCTTTGGTATGGGAATCGAACGAATCACCATGCTGAAATACCAGATCAGGGACCTGCGGCTTTTCTATGAGAATGATCTAAGGTTCCTGCAGCAGTTTTCGGGCGCTTTTTAGCTTGAACAACCTTTTAAAAAATCAGTTTAATATACCATAACTACTCAAATAAAAGATAAAAGTGATAAAATTCTCCATACATACCGATTTTGGTGACATGAACGGAGTACTCTACAATGAGACTCCCCAGCACCGCGATAATTTCGTTAAATTAGTGAAATCAGGTTATTATGATGGAACGCTCTTTCACCGTGTCATCAGCGATTTTATGATCCAGGGTGGCGATCCGAACTCTAAGAATGCGGCTCCCGGACAACAATTGGGTATGGGTGGCCCTGGTTATACCGTTCCCGCTGAATTCAACCGTGAACTGCAGCATGAACGCGGAGCCCTGGCTTCAGCCAGAACCGGCGGCCCGTCAAACCCGATGAAAGCCTCCTCAGGCTCACAATTTTATATTGTTCATCCTGAAAGCGGCGCCCATTTTCTTGACAATGAATACACTGTATTTGGGAAAATTACCGAAGGACTCACGGTTATCGACCAGATTGCTGCAGTTGAAAAGGACAGGTCGGACAGACCGACCACCGACGTTAAGATGACCATTACGATTACAGAGCAGGAGTAATTCCTGCCACGAAATGGCTGACCGGCCTTGTTCAGAATTTATTTCGCCGGAACAACTTGACCAATAGCCAGAAACCGAATAATCCTGCAATACAAAACACAATGGCGCCGATCCACCGGGTCTGCTCCCATTGTGATATGATGGATGCCCCGATGATAAGCGCTGCCAGCACAATGGCGATGGAAACACGCGTGCTGGAGATGTCAAGATGTTCTGAGAGCGGCTCCAGTCCCCGCACTTCAATCTGGGTTTTAAACCTTCCTTCCTTGATTTTAAAGATGATCTCGTTTAAATCGGCAGGAAACTCTTTCAGCAGTTTGTAATACTCCTTCAGCGAATCGAAGACCTCACCGGCAATCTGTTTCGGACTGTATTGACGTGCTATGAGTTCAATGGCATAAGGTTGCATCTCATGGGCAAAATCGATTCCGGGGTAGAGAACCACCGCTACCCTTTCAATGGCCATCAGTGATTTCACAAGCAGGTAGATTCCGGCCGGGATACGAAGTCCGTAATGAATTAAAATATCCACCGACTCATTCATCACCTTACTGAAGTCCATCTCCTCAATGCTGAGGTATTTGTAGTGGGCCAGCATATCGGCAATCTGGAATTCAAGCTCCCTGAAACGTGCAAAATTTCGTTTCCCCGATACCATCAGAAGTGCTTCTGCCATAGCATGTGCATCGCGGTCGAGGTAACCGATCACATATTTTCCAAGGAACTGAAGGTGTTCCGGCCGTAAAGAGCCCATCATGCCAAAATCGATAAAGGAGATGACCTCCCCTTCCATCACGAAAATATTGCCCGGATGAGGATCGGCATGAAAAAAGCCATGGGTGAAAATCTGATCGAAAACCAGGCGCATTGCCTTACGGGACAATACCTTAAGATCATGTCCTGACTTTAGAAGATTCTCAAGATCGCTGACTTTAACCCCCCTGATAAACTCTTCAATGAGAATCCGGCGGGTTGTAAACTCTGCATAAACCTTGGGAACCCTGATATCGGGATCGCCTTTGAAACAGTGGCTGAACCTGATAACATTGGCCGCCTCATGATGGAAATCGAGTTCGTTTTTCAGGGTTTTCCCAAACTCTTTAACCACTCCGGTGAGGTTGATTGCCTCCATCTCGGGGTTATTCCGCTGCATCCGGGCGGCAAAAAAATTCATCAGGTTGAGATCGAGTTCGATTTTCTTATCGATCCCCGGCCGCTGGATTTTAATGCAAACCTCCTCGCCGTTGAGCATGATTGCCCGGTAGGTTTGTGCCATGGAGGCTGAGGCAAGCCTTGTTGTGTCAAATTCACGGAATATCTCCCCGACAGGGCGTCCAAGCTCCTTCTCAATCTCCCTGATCGCCAGGTCGTCGGGCATGGGCTGGGCCTCATCCTGGAGCTTCTTCAGCTCGGTGCGCAACTCCTCGGGGACAATATCAGGGCGGTCGGCAAGGATTTGGCCGAATTTGATGAACGTAGGGCCAAGCTCTTCCACCGCCATCCGTATCCGCTCCCATTGGTTGAAGCGTTCGATCCGTGCCAGCCGCTTTTTTGAGACCAGCAACTTGCCAAGCCCGGAGCTTGTGACCCATTCACTCAGCCCGTATTTAACAACAATGCCTATGATCTCGCGTGCACGGCCCAACTCATGCACGGCCAATCCAATCCTGGAGAGTCTCACATCGGGGTTGTATTAACGACGGTTCCGGTTATTTTTTCTCTTTGGTTTTTGTACTTTTAACCACTTTGGGAGCAGGTTTTACTTTTGCGGGAGCTTTTTTAACTGATTCCAGCTTCTTAATCCGGTCTTCCAGCTTTTTTATATCATCCCTGGTAGGGATATTCATTTTTTTCAAGGTGTTTTTAACAGCCAGCTGCAGATCATCTTCAATCGATTTTCTTGCCTCTTCCGATTTTTTCACAAGGTGTTCATACAGCTTTTTTGCCTCCTCCTTTGTAAGCTTGTTCTCTTTGGCCATATCTGTTGCAGCCTTGGCAAGTTTTTCTGCATTCATAAAGGCAAAATCAATGCCTTTGTCTATTGACTTTTTTAAATCTTCGAACATGGTGCTGTCTCCTATTTTTTCAAAGGTGAATATTTTATTTTTGCAACCTTAAGGATGTTCATGAAATGGAGTTCAAGATCGGTGAGCAGGAGCTCATAATTCTTCACGGTACTCAGTCGCATCTCAAAGGCAGTCAGAACCTGTTGAATACCGCGGATTTTTTCCAGCAGCAGATCCTTCTGAACCTTTTTCACCGGTCCTTCCAGCAGCAGGAAAAAATCAACCGTTTTGAAGTCAGGGAGTAAAAATGATTCCGGCCCGCGGTTACCAAGTAAATAATAGGCATTGAACCTGTCTTCATCACGGCAGAAATAGAAGGAATATCCCTGGAAATCATCCATTTTAACGAATTCCAGCTCAAGGTTTTTATTCAGGAGGTAGGATAACCTGAAATCTTTCAGGTGGCAGGAAATGCCTAAAAGTGTAAAGAGGGTAGGTTCTGACCGCGTTTCAAGAAAAACTTTTTTGGCCATTGTAAGGCTCTTTGTAAGTTAAAAACAAAGATAACCATTCTAAGGTCAAAGGTCAACAGTTTCGCCATTTATTTTTTGCCACGATTTTTCGGCTGCATTCTGTTCCGCTCCCTTGATAGAGTAGTCCTGTCCACGTGCAATGGGGGCATCATCGATGAGGAGTTCGACGATGTACTGTTTTTTATATCCTGTTCCGATCTCATCAACCACACTGAACCTGGCCTGCTTCTTTTCACGCTGGCTCCATTCGATGATCTTGCTTTTAAAATTGACCTCCTGGTTTACGAGGTCATCCATGTCGAAGTACCTGCTGATGATCCGGTCGAGGATGGTCTTCCGGGTAAAATCGTAGCCTTTGTCGAGGTACATGGCTCCGATGAGTGCTTCAAAGGCATCGCCCTTACAGGACCGGAAGGCTCCCTGCGATGAATTGTCAAGCTGGATAAACTGGTCTATGCCCATTTTCTGGGACAATTTGTTGAGCATGGCTCGACTGACAATTTTAGACCTCATCTCCGTCAGGAAACCTTCGTCCCGGGTGGGGAATGTTTTAAACAGGAAGTCAGCGGCCACTGCGTCGAGGATGGCATCACCGAGAAATTCAAGTCGTTCGTTGTTGATCCTGATGCCGTTGTTGGTCTCCTGGGTGGCAGATTTATGCAGGAATGCAAGGTGATATAAATGAATATTCCCGGGTTTGTACCCAAGAATACTCTTTATAGCCTGTTTAAGTTGTTTATCGGAAGAGAACTCAGCGCCTGCCGGGTTATAAGGTTTGAACCTCAAGGTCAGTTATCCCTTATATTTCGTGAAGATAACGGTGGCATTGTGGCCGCCAAAACCGAAAGTATTACTTAGTGCATAATTTACCACCCGGGGCTGAGCCTTGTTGAATGTAAAATTCAGCTGTGCAATTTCGGGATCATCGGTAAAGTGGTTGATCGTTGGTGGAATAATATCGTTCTTCACAGCCAGGAGGGTTGCAATGGATTCAATAGCACCTGCTGCTCCCAGCAGGTGGCCAGTCATCGACTTGGTTGAATTGATATTAACCTTGAAGGCGTGCTCACCAAACAGACTCACAATGGCCTTAGGCTCTGCTATATCGCCTGCAGGGGTAGAGGTTCCGTGGGTATTGATATGGTCGATATCCTCTTTTGTGATTCCTGCATCAGCCAGGGCGGTGCGCATGGATAAGATTGCGCCAAGGCCTTCGGGATGCGGTGAAGTGATGTGGTAGGCATCGGCAGAGAGTCCGCCACCGATAATTTCCCCATATATTTTCGCACCACGGGCCAATGCATGGCCTAGTTCTTCGAAAATCAGGGCACCGGCGCCTTCGCCCATCACAAATCCATCCCGGTCCTTGTCGAAAGGCCTGGATGCTGTGGCAGGATCATCATTCCTGGTAGAGAGTGCATGCATCGCATTGAATCCTCCCATACCAACCATGGTGATGGCTGCTTCCGAGCCGCCTGCAACAAAAATATCTGCCTTTCCGAGACGAATGTAGTTGAAGGCATCCACCAGCGCGTTAGCTGAGGAGGCGCAGGCGGAAACCGTTGCAAAGTTAGGACCATGAAAACCATACTTCATCGAAATATGACCTGCCGTAATATCGGAGATCATCTTGGGGATGAAAAATGGGTTGAACCGGGGCGTACCATCTCCAAGTGCAAATGCTGTTACCTCGGCAGCGAAAGTCTCCAATCCGCCAATTCCGGAAGCCCAGATGACACCCACCCTGTCGAGATCGAGGGCAGCCATGTCAAATCCGGCATCGGTAACTGCCTGATCGGCACAGACGATTCCGTAATGCGAACAGCGGTCAAATTTCCTGACCTCTTTGCGATCAAAGTAATTGTCTGCATTGAAATCTTTCAATTCGCAGGCAACCTTTGTTTTGAATTTGGAAGCATCGAAACGGGTGATAGGTCCTGCACCACTTACTCCGCCAATCAGATTATTCCAGTACTCGGTAACGGAATTTCCGATGGGTGTAAGCGCTCCAAGACCAGTTATTACAACTCGCCTTAATTCCACGTTTTACAATTTTAGGTTCATTGGTTAATGGATAACCCCGCAAAGTGCGGGGTTAATTGCATTAAAATTTTTCCGGGATAAACATCCAAAGAAGACTTCGCCAAAAAGTTGGCTTAATTATTTGGCGTTATTCTCGATGTAGGCAATGGCTTCTCCAACCGTGCTGATTTTTTCGGCCTGATCGTCAGGGATGGCGATATCGAATTCCTTTTCGAATTCCATGATCAGTTCTACGGTATCAAGGGAGTCAGCGCCAAGGTCATTGGTGAAGCTTGCTTCAATGGTCACTTCACTTTCATCAACACCAAGCTTATCAACAATGATAGCTTTTACTTTTGCTGCAATGTCAGACATGTTAATTTTTTTTTGGTTAAACGACTGCAAAGAAAAGAATATTCTTCCTTCCCTCCAACATAATTTAAGAATTTTTAACAATTGAAAAACCCACATTGCTGATTATGTATCACTTAACAAATTTGTAAGGGTGACGATTTTAACACTTCAAAGACTTTTTCATTTCCAATCAGCATTTTAGCTCTAAAACAAGTTAGGTTTTCCCAGTTATCACAACGGTTTTGTACTTTTGTGAATTCTCAACAACTTCATTATGCCAAGACTAGCTGTTTTTGCCTCGGGAAGTGGTTCCAATGCCCAGCGGATCATCGAATATTTTTCGCTTCACCCGACGGTTGCCATACCCGTCATCCTATGCAATAAGCCCGATGCATTTGTGCTGAAAAGGGCCGAGTTGCTTGGCGTTCCCTCTGTTGTTTTCAACCGTACATCGCTTTATGATACAGGGTTCGTTGAGAAGACGCTGAGATCGTTTGCCATTGATTACATCATCCTTGCGGGATTTCTGTGGCTTGTCCCTCAAAGTTTGCTGGCAGCCTATCCAGGAAGAATCATCAACATTCACCCGGCGCTTCTCCCGAAGTATGGAGGAAAAGGCATGTATGGGATGAAGGTGCATGAAGCGGTAATTGCTTCCGGTGATCATGAGTCAGGCATCACGATACACCATGTGGATGCGCATTATGACGAGGGAAGGGTCATTTATCAGGCAAAATGCCCTGTTGACAAAGGAGATACGCCAGATATGCTGGCGGCTAAAATTCACGATCTGGAATACCGGTACTACCCCGAAGTAATTGAGAAAATCGTATTGGGGAATTCAGCAGTATCAAAATAGTTACACCAACCTGGCCCTGAGTTCGGCCGTTTCCTTCTCAAATCCTGGCTTTCCGAGCAGGGCAAACATGTTTTTCTTGTAGGCTTCCACTCCCGGCTGATCAAACGGATTAACACCCAGTGTATATCCGCTGAGGGCGCAGGCGAATTCAAAGAAGTAGATCAACTGACCAAGATAGTGTTCATTGATGGCAGGGAGGGTGATCCTTATATTTGGAACGCCGCCGTCGACATGTGCCAGCATGGTCCCTAGTTCTGCCTGTCGATTGACTTCCGACAACCTCATCCCGGAGAGGAAGTTCAGCCCGTCGAGGTTTTCGGGATCGTTTGGAACCACCAGTTTTGAAGCCGGTTCACCAACAGAGACAACTGTCTCAAACAGCATGCGCATTCCATCCTGGATGTATTGGCCCATCGAGTGGAGGTCGCTGGTGAAAGTCACCCCGGCCGGGAAGATACCCTTGTGCTCCTTTCCTTCGCTTTCGCCGTAAAGCTGTTTCCACCATTCAATCACATAAAGCATGTTTGGCTCATAAGCCACAAGAATTTCGACAAATTTTCCCTTCCGAAGCAGGATATTCCTGGCTGCCGCGTAGCAGGCACACGGATTCTGCTCAAAATCGGCTGATTTCAGGGCTATTTCACGCATTTTCACAGCACCATTCACCAGTTCCATGATATCAAAACCGGCTACTGCGATAGGAAGCAGTCCAACCGGTGTAAGCACTGAATAACGTCCGCCAACATCATCGGGGATCACATAGCTGGCATACCCTTCAGCATCTGCCAGCTTTTTCAGTGCCCCGCGGGAAGCATCGGTAATGGCAAAAATCCGCTTTCCTGCCTCCTCTTTTCCATATTTATGTTCAATGTGCTGCCTGATCAGCCGGAAGGCGATGGCAAGTTCGGTGGTGGTACCCGACTTTGAGATCACTGCTACAGCATACTCTTTTCTATCCAGCAATTCCAGCAGGTGGGCATGATAATCCTCGCTGAGATTTTCCCCAGCAAAAATAACATACGGACTGCCCGATCCAGCTTTTAAATCTTCAAAGGGATTCCCGAGGGCTTCGATCACGGCTTTGGAACCGAGGTATGAGCCGCCGATGCCTATTACCACAAAAATTTCGGCCATCTTCCTGATCCTGGAGGCATCCTCGTTGATCCGCGCAAGCAGGGCTGTATCCAGTTGAACAGGGAGGTCAATCCAGCCAAGGAAATCATCTCCTTTTCCGGTACGTCCTGCCAACTGGCGGTGGGCAATGTTCATCTCCTCCTGCATGGGAGACCAGGCCTGGTCGGCGACAAAGGTTTTCAGTTTGGTGATGTCGATGTGTAGTTGTGTCATGGGTGCGTTTTTACGAAACGAAATTAATGAGAAGAATGACATGGGCAAAAAAAAAGTGTGTTCACTTGCCTGGAACACACTTTTTAAACCAATAAACAAAATCCAATTAACTGTATGGCATCTGTTGTCTGCTTAAACCCATTTGCCTAAAATATTTTTCTGAACGAACTTGCAATGCAAAATTAGACCTTTCAATCACCTGAAACTGTTAATGAATATTAATATACGTTAAAAATTGTTAAAAGGAAATCTTCATTTTTAGATACCTTTGCATGAATGAACAGGCGCATCATTATCTTTACGATCATTGCCATGACCATTGCCCTGGTGGGCCTTATGGGCATTCAGATCTACTGGATACAGAGCGCATCGGCTATCAAGGAGGCGAATTTTCGCCGCAGCGTGAATGAGGCCATGGTGAAGGTGGTTCAGAAGGTTGAGCGGATGGAGCGGAGCAAAGCGCTGCTGTTCAACCAGTATGAATCGATGCTCAATTTCAACCGGCATCTGCCATACGACAGCGTGCTGACCATCAAGGACCTCGATTCTCTCATCCGCCTGCAGCTCAATATCCGCGGGGTCGATACGCGTTACGAGTTCTGCATCTACAAGCCTGAGCGGCAGGAGTTCCTGATGGAACGGTCGCCGAACTTCCGAAAGGAGCTGATCGAAAAAGGGAATGCCTTTATCCTTTTCCAGGCCGACATTTATACCAGCCCGGAGTACCTGCTGATCTATTTTCCGCGGGAGAAGCAGTTCCTGCTGACAGAACTTTGGGGCATGCTGCTGATCTCGATCATCCTGATCATCGTGATCGTTTACTCCTTTACCTATACGATTGCAACAATTTTCCGTCAAAAGAGGCTTTCGGAGATGAAGAACGACTTCATCAACAACATGACCCACGAGTTCAAGACCCCGATTTCCACCATTTCGCTGGCCTGTGAAGCGCTGAGCGACAAGGAGCTCCGTGGTTCAGGGGAGTTCCTCGACAGCTATCTTTCCATGATCCTGGAGGAGAACAAGAGGCTGGCAGGGATGGCGGAAAAGATTCTCCAGACCGCTGTGATCGACAAAGGGCAGCTGAAGATGAACAAAGAGATCATCGATCTCCATGAAATCATCATCGATGTAATCAAGAACCTGAGGATCCAGGTGGAGATAAAGGACGGTGAGGTTAGCCGAAGGCTGAAAGCGCCCAAATCGAAAATCGAAGGTGACAAGGTGCATGTAACAAACCTGGTTTACAACCTGCTCGACAATGCCAACAAATACTCCCCAAAGAAACCGATGATCCGCATCAGCACTGAAAATGCCGGCAATGGCATCGTCATGACCATCGAAGATAAGGGCATCGGGATCAGCAAGATGGAGCAGAAGAAGATCTTCGATAAACTATACCGGGTCCCCACAGGAAACATCCACGAAGTAAGGGGGTTCGGATTAGGTCTCAGCTATGTCAAGGCCATTGTAGAGGAACATCACGGCAAGATCAGTCTCGAAAGTGAAGCGAACAAAGGCAGCAAGTTCAGGGTATTCCTTCCTTTTGTAATCAAAGAATAAAATTGTAACTTGGCCGTTTAATACAGAAAAACCGATGGATAAAAATCAGACCCGATTACTGCTCGCAGAAGATGACCGTAACCTGGGAAATATCCTGAAAAATTACCTGGATGCAAAGGGGTATGCAACCACCCTTTGTGTCAACGGACAGGAAGCTACCGACACTTTTTCACGTAAAGAGTTTGATATCTGCATTCTTGATATCATGATGCCAGTCAAGGACGGGTTTGCGGCCGCATCCGAGATCCGGGCTCTGAACAAGAAGATCCCGATCCTTTTTCTTACTGCCAAATCGTTGCAGGATGATAAGCTGAAGGGTTTTGAGATAGGCGCTGACGATTACATTACCAAGCCGTTCTCGATGGAAGAGTTGCTGCTCCGGATGCAGGCAATTTTGCGGCGGACCGATGACAATTTCAAACCGGCAGGATCCGACAACCTCTACACGATCGGCAATTATACTTTCGACTTCAACCGGCAAACCCTCATCATCGGTGAAAAGGAGCAGAAACTGACTTCGAAGGAGGCGGGATTGCTTAAATTGCTGTGCATTCATGCCAACAACGTGCTTGACCGCCACACGGCACTGAAAGAGATATGGAATGCCGACAGCTATTTCAACGCCCGAAGCATGGATGTGTACATCGTGAAGTTGCGGAAATATCTGAAGGATGACCCGCATGTGGAACTGCTCAACGTTCATGGCGTAGGGTTCAAACTTGTGACGAACACCTGAACGGGAGGAAGCCGATGAGAACTCCTGCCCAGATTTATGTCGTTCCCACCCCCATCGGGAATCTTGAAGACATCACCCTTCGCGCCCTTCGTATTTTAAAAGAGGTGGATTTTATCCTGGCTGAAGACACCCGCACCTCGGGAAACCTTCTCAAACACTATGGAATCGAGAAAAAGCTGGTGCCCCACCATCTTTTCAACGAACATAAAACCATCGAAAATATCCTGGACCGGCTGAAAGAGGGCGCCACCTGTGCACTGATCAGTGATGCCGGCACACCTGCCATCTCCGATCCCGGGTACCTGCTGGTACGGTCGTGCATCCAGGCGGGGCTTCGTGTGGAGTGCCTTCCTGGTCCAACAGCCTTTGTTCCAGCCCTGGTGAACTCAGGCATTGCCGCCGATCATTTCATTTTTGAAGGGTTTCTTCCCCATAAAAAAGGGCGGCATACGCGACTGACCATGCTGGCTGAAGAGGAGCGGACGATGATCTTTTACGAATCGCCCCACCGCCTCGTTAAAGCCCTGGCCCAGTTTGCTGAATATTTCGGGGAAGACCGCTATGCCAGCGTTTCCCGGGAACTGACCAAGATGTTCGAGGAGAACATCCGCGGATCGCTGAAAGAGCTCGTTGCCTATTTTGAAAAGAAACCGGTGAAAGGCGAAATTGTCATTGTGATCGCCGGAAAAGTCTGATCTTTCCATATTGTCATACCCCATGTGCGGACGTTACTCCTTTGCTGTTGAAGATGCCCTGATCCTGGAACGGTTCGGTATAAGGGTAAGGACGGCCATATACAAGGCCCGCTATAATTGTGCCCCTACACAAAACCTGGCCGTCATTGCCAATGAGGCACCTGATACGATGCAATTTTTCCGATGGGGATTGATTCCGTCGTGGCATATCGGGGATATGGGGGTAGATACGGGTCATGACCCGTATCTACCGCGAATCAACGCCCGGGCAGAAACGGTGTTGGAAAAACCATCGTTTAAAAATGCGTTCCGCAACCGGCGTTGTTTGGTTCCGGCAACGGGTTTTTTTGAATGGAAACGCACCCCGTGGGTCATCGGGTTGAAAAACGGGGATCCGTTCTGTTTTGCCGGGTTATGGGACAAATGGGTCTCCCCCGATGGGGAAATCATTCATTCTTTCACCATCATCACGACCCGTCCAAATAAATTGATGATTCAAATCCATGACCGAATGCCCGTGATCCTACGCAGGGAAGATGAACAGCGCTGGATTGCACCGCAACCTGACCCAACCCTGGTCGAACTCCTGCAGCCCTACCCGGAGGAGGAGATGGAGGCCTGGCCGGTTTCAAAACTGGTCAATACCGTCGTTAACGATGGACCTGAAATCCTGGAGCATTTACCAGAGGGTCCTATGCCGGGACAGCTTTTTTAAACCAAAAAGTTAAATCATAACAAACGATATCAACGCTGCAAGGATGAAAAAGATCCCAAGGATGATCAACGTACCTGACAATAGCAGGCAGAACTTCCCAAGGGTAAGCCATTTCCCTTGCTGATAAACCCGTTCCAGGGCAATAAAAAGATAGACCAAAAGCAATATAAAAAAGAGGAGGTTCACCCATGCAAGGTGTGAAGACAGCATCTCTTTGATCCAAAACAGGAAAAAGTAGAAAGAGAGAAAGTGCATGGAAAAAATCACATGGTCAAAGTAGAGAATTCTCTTTTTGTAATAGACCAGTTTCAGCAAAAATGCAAGGAAGGGAATCAGGATGAAAACCAGTTTCGGAAGGGTTTTTCCCATATTTTCATCCAGGCTGGATGAACCGGTTAACCGGTTTTTCACAACTTGCTTTATGACGTATTGACCGTATGCTGATTCATGGGGATAATAGAGGTATATAAACACATTTAACCCATACTTTCTTATCATTCTACGGAGTGAATCGTCAGGGATTTTCGCAATTTTCTCATACGCCTTGTTCAGATGCACCTGGTAGGTTCCTCTCTTGTTGTTGGTTAGACTATCTGCCGTTTTGCCATGCAACCCTGTTTTTTCAAATTCAAATTCCTGCGATTTATGATGTATCAGCCCGGAGGTAAGAAAATAGAGGAAACTGATAAAAAGAAACAGCTTTATAGGCTGAAAATACTTCGCCCTCCTGCCCGCCAGGAATTCTGAAGTGAGAAATCCGGGCCTGAATGCAAGTGGGACAACCGTTGCGAAAAACTTTGAATCGAGGTGAAAAAAATCACCCACCGATTCAACAACCAGGTGCCAGACCGACTGGTCATGGGAGTGAAGCTTTTTTTGTCCGCAATGAGGACAATAGCCTGCATCTTCCGGCAGATCAGCCAGGCAGTTCGGACAGTGAACAGGTTCTCCTTTGCTTTCCATGTTGTCACGGTTTTCTTCTGACAAATATAATTCGATTCACCGGAATTGAGATAAAAATCAGAGATGGAACTGGCCATTTAATTGTGAATAAGCCAATCGAACCACGGAAATTTACAATCTCAGGATGGTTCCAGATAATCCAGGTCCTTGCCATACGTCTCTTCCATGAACCAAAGCGATGCAACAGCCAGTATGATGGTCACAGCGCCCACGATGGCTGCCGCACCTTCAAGTCCGAATGAGTCTTTTAATGCCTCGAATGAGAGGGTGATGAGCACAACGCCTCCGCGAACAAAGTTGGGCACGGTGGTGGTGACCGTTGCCCGGAGGTTTGTACCGAACTGCTCGGATGCAATGGTCACGAATACGGCCCAGTAACCAATACTGATCCCCATCACGAATACCAGTGCAAAGAACAGGTTGAGCGGGATGTTGTGCACATTAAGATAGATGGCGATCAGGGCGGAGGCAAGGAAAAGAAATACAAGCACAACACGCTTCCTGGAATGGAAAACCTGGCTGGAAAAACCGCTGACCAGGTCGCCCAGCACCAGCCCGGCATAACAGTACATGATCGATTTACCCGCAGAGACACTCCCTGCAACCCCGAGTTTAACGGCAAATTCCGGCGAAAGCATCACCAGGATTCCCACCACAAACCACATGGGAAGTCCGATCATGATGCACTGAAGATATTTAAACAGCCGCTTTCGGTTGGAAAACAGGCTGAGGAAATCTCCTTTCCTGACGGCCTTGTTTGATCGTACCGATGCGAACATCCCAGATTCAAGCATTTTTGCCCTGAGCGCCAGGAGCACCAATCCGAGAAGGCCTCCAAAAATATAGGCCCATTGCCAGGTAAAATAGTCTCCCACGAGGCCGGCTGTCACAGAGCCCATGATCCCAACCGAAGCAACGATGGTGGTTCCGTATCCGCGCGACTCTTTTTTCATGATTTCACTCACAAGGGTGATTGCAGCCCCAAGTTCACCAGCCAGCCCCACCCCGGCAAAGAAACGAGCAATAGCATATTCCGGCACAGTGGTTACAAATGCATTCGCAATATTGGCCACTGAATAGAGTGCAATAGAACCAAACAGAACCGAAAGCCTTCCTTTTTTATCCCCAAGGATTCCCCAGACAATGCCTCCCAGCAACATTCCGATCATTTGCATATTCAGTAGGAACACCCCTTTGGTTACCAGCTCATCACCGGTAATTCCCAGGGCTTTTAAACTGGGAATGCGGACAATGCCATATAATACAAGGTCGTACATATCGACAAAATAGCCCAGTGAGGCAACCAGAACGGTGAAGTTAAAGGCCGGTTTAATGTGGTCCCAGGACCATTTGTCGGGGTTTCCCATGTTTCAGATTTTGTTGATTTCTCTGCAGGCGCGCAAACCTGCAGACTATTGCTTTATAATTCTCAGGATGGTTGAGCCTGAATCACCGGTTATACGGATCAGATATATTCCACGGGGTAATTGTCCAAGTGAAAAGCTTTGCCTGTCGCCCGACATGACACGTTCTTTCATGATCTGCTCACCAAGAATCCCATAGATCTCCACATCCAAAGGTACCTCCAGCCCCGAACCAGCCCAACCAACAGTGAAATTCCCGTTATTCGGGTTGGGATAAGCCGTTACAGGTCCATCCTGTTTCAATTTCGCATCATCCTCCTCCTCCAGGGTTGAGGTACTGACCATCGAGGCATTCAACTGCCCGCAGAACGGGCCGGTTGGCGTTATATACCCATGAAGGTAACCTCCGCTATTCACAGTTGTTCCCTGGTAAAAAATGATGTTGTTTCCGGCAATCAACGTAGCACTGCCACCTAATTGAACTGCAAAGACGGTTCCATTACCGGCCACAAGGATTGTTTGTGTTGCATTGAAACAACTGGTCTGTCCACTGCCAAGGGTCACATTCTGCAGTGTGACTATTGGTTCCTCAGTTATGGTTATGTCATCAATGTACAAATTGTTTCCCCAGCCGTTTACCGCCCGGAAATTGAGTTTCACCGAGGTATTCAGGTATGGCCTGAGGTCAACCGAATCCAACCGCCAGTCGGAGGAGAGTGAGGGGGCAAAGGCGTTGGTCTGATCCGGCCCGGTGGCAAGGGTGGTACCCGATTTGTCATACACAGGGGTTGATTCCCAGGAGGTGCCGCAATCGGTGGAGACAAAAATCTTCAACCCATCGCTGTAGCCCGCACTCCACCTTCGGTAAGCAACCCTGAATTTCAACCATGGATTGAGGGCCCCCTGGAGGTTTACAGGGGGCAGGATCAGATCATCCAGTTGCCCGGCATCTGAATAGTCATAAAAGTCGATAAAGGCCGACCTGGTTCCGGGAGGATTGCCCCCGGCGGCAGTCACACCCCAGGTTATGCCATTGTCGGGGTTGGTGATGGCCCATCCCCCGGGAATATTGCCCGATTCAAAGCCAGCTGTAAACGGGATTTCAGCACCACCCACTCCGATAACCGTATCGGAAGCGTTGGAACCAAAGGCGTTTGTTGCTGTGAGCATCACGGTGTAAGGTCTGTTTTCGTTGAATTGGACCTGGGGGTTCCTGCTGGAAGCGTTGGTTGAATTTACAAACGTAACTGTGTTCGGGGAGAATGACCAGAGCCAGGAGGTTGGGACATTCAGCGATAGATCGGTCATCAGAACCGTTTGCAAGGCACATGGAGAGGCCGGGGTGAAGGAGAAACTGGCAAGGGGCGGTGAATTTGGGGGAGTGTAGAGGTCGGATCTCCACAATCCCCGTCCGAATGTTGCTGCATAAATCCTGTTGTTGGCAGGGTTGGCATTGTAATAGATCTCGAGTTCTCTCACATCCACCACGGGAAAACCGCTGCTGAAATTGACCCAGCCCGGCAGGGTTGCATTCCGGTAGAGCACACCGGTTTGGGTACCGATGTACAATCCCTCATTGCTGTTTTTTTCATATACGATCGTATTCACGGGAATGTTGGGAAGGGTGCCGGGGACAAGGTTCCATGTGGCTCCTTTATCCAGGGATTTGTATACACGGTACTGAGCTGTGGCATAGAGCGTATTGGCCTCAATGGGATGTGCCTCCAGGTCGGAGGGGGTAAATCCACCCGGCAGCGTGCAGGCGATCCAGACGGGCGTCGCAGCATTTGCATTTTCTGTCCGGAAAAGGGTTCCATCTCTCACAACATACAGCAGGCCGGGGTTGGCCGGGGATTGTTCCAGCACGGAACAATCAGTGGTTTCATCAGACGATATTTTCGTCCAAACCGGCGGATTTGCCGTAACATCAGCGCACCTCCACACGTTTTTATAACCCACGAACATAATTTTCGGATCGGTTTCTCCCAGGATGAAGGGTGTAACCCATCCTCCTGATTCATCGATGCCGTTCACACCGCCACCGGCAATCTGAACTTCACCGGAGTTATTGAATTTCCGGTAAATCGAGCCATAATAGATCGTGTGGTAAGTATAGGACGAGTTGAGCCAGTCAACGGCACACTCCATCCCGTCGCCCCCGCCTGTTGCCACCCATCCCGCAGAGGTGTTTGTATAGGTTCCATTGTCCTGGAACCCATTGATGGTTTTTGAGGCATCCGTCTGGCTCTGGCCGATTTTGTATATCTGACCAATGGTCATTCCCACGGTACAGTCGGTCCAGGATGTCCCCCCGTCTGGAGTAAACCAGATCCCTCCGTCGTTCCCGGCATAGAGCCTGCCATTCACAGGGGAGAAGCCAAGGTAGTGACAGTCGGCATGCACGGCAGGTACGCCGCAGCCACCATACCAGTGAGAATTTATCGCCCAGGATGCCCCTCCGTCTGTGGATTTCCACACATCGACTCCTCCTACATAAATTGTTTCGGCATTGGCAGGGTCGGCGGCGATCACAAGGTCATACCATCCCTGTCCGCCGGTATCACTTCCATCGCACGACCAATCGAGAATATTCGGGGTAGTCGACTGAGTTGAAAAGGTCAGACCGGCATCGGTAGATCGATACACCCCTTTATAACCACTTGAGTTGTTTGATTGCAGGAAATAGACATAATTCGGGTTGGCTGCCGATACAGCGATGGCTCCCCGCTGTCCCGACGTAAGTCCGGAGGTAATCTGGGTGAAACTCAATCCATTGTTTGACGACCTGTAAAAATTGGAGGAATACTCTGCATACACCACGTTCGGATCTCCCGGATTAAAACAGATATCCTTGAAATACCCGGAATATGTTAAGGTCCAGGAAGTTCCACCATTAATTGACCTGAAGATCCCATCTGTGGTCGCTGCAAGAAAGACAAGGGCATTTCCCGGGTGCTGGATCAGCTTGCAAACGGTCGTATTCCCCATTCCCGAATTTGACGGAAGCCAGTTGGAGCCGCCGTCGGAACTTTTAAACACTCCCATCCCGGGTGCATCGCCATGGTCGCGGTCGCCCGTACCCATCAGTATATTCAAAGGATTTGAAACATCAACAACGATGGCGGAGACTCCGATGGTAGGCATGTTGTCGGTGGTGGTGCTCCACGTTGCTCCTTTGTCATTGGAGAGCCAGAACCCGCCGGATGGTGACCCTGCATAGAGTTTGTTTTCGTTGGCTGGATGAAAGGCGACAACGTTCAGCCTTCCAAGGCCCAGGTACCCGGCCGGACCGGGCGCCGGAATGGAGGAAGGGCCCATGGAGAGCCAGGTACCCGTGGCTGAGCGGTTTGACTGGCTGAACTTGTTCCACTCCCTGTAAACATCATCCGGAGCAGGTTTCGTACCATCGGGCAACACCCTGCCGCTCATGATATATTGCCATCTTTTAAAAACTTTCCAGCCACAACCCCTGGTTATAGGCCTGTTTTGCCAGTATTTTTCAAATGCGCTGATGGTTGAATGGAAGTTGGCCCGGGGGTCCTGCATCATCCGGATCCAATAGGGATAGCTGGCTGTATCTGTTGGCGATACACCAATATTGGTTTGGGCTCCAAGATCAAAGATCCTGAACAGACCCATCAATAAAACAAGGATGATTCTCCGAAAGTAAGAACGTGTTTTCATGGCTGATCACTTGAAGTAAAACTCCGATTTTGCGTCTATACAAAATTAGGAAATAATACTTGCAAGATAAAGATCTTCCACCTTCTTTCGGGCCCAGGGCGTTTTACGTAAAAATTTCAGGCTTGACTTTATGCTCGGATTTTCGAGAAAACAGTTTATTTTAATGAGCTTATAGAGATCTTCCCACCTGTAAAGTGTTAAAAGATGAACCAGGATCATCTCCAGGGATATGCCGTGAAGGGGATTGTTGGGCTGTGTTGCCATCAGGTTATTTCTAGGCTGTTTCTTCGCCCGTTTGTGTGAATACGCTGTCGATCGGCTCCCACAATTCAATTTTATTTCCTTCAATATCCAGGATATGAATAAATTTACCATATTCAAACTCCTCGATTTCGTCTACAATTGTAACGCCATTATCCCTGAGTTTTTTCACCAGCCCTTCCATATTCTGAACCCTGTAATTAATCATAAACTCTTTTTCAGAAGGGTTGAAGTAGTCTGTCTTCTCATCAAACGGGCTCCACTGGAGATAATTGATCTCCTCGGGCCGGTTCGCATTCCTGGATTCGAAGGTGGAACCGTAATCATTGATCTCCAATCCAAGGTTTTTGCCATACCACTCCCTTGTACTGACAGGGTCTTTCGAGCGAAAGAATATTCCACCTATACCGGTGACCTTTGGTGTTGTATTGTCCATAACTGTTTTTTGTTTTTACAGGTTAAATCAACTGGCTGCACCCCCTCACATCCGACGCTTCAAACCTGCCCAGCACTTCAAAAAGGCCGTCATAATGCATCCGGCCGAGATCCTGGGTAGCGATGAAGCAGCAAGAATCCTGGTTTGCAAGGTCGATGATATTGAGACCTCCGGTTTCTCCGGGACCCACGTAACTCAGCGGATCGTTGGGGTCGCGCATCAGCACTTTCATCCAGGGAGGTGAGTTGAACCGGCCTTCACCCTGTGACCAGGCTTGCGAAAGCAGTTCGGTCATCCCATATTCCGAATGGATCTGTTCCACGCCAAAGGCCGGGCAAAGCAATGAATGAAGTTCTTCACGGGTTATTTCGGTGCGATGCCCTTTCATTCCTCCGGTTTCGATCACGATCAGCGGCGTATAATCACCGGGATAGTTGATTGCAAAATCAACAAGGGCATAAGTAAGACCAATCAGAACAACTTTTTTATTCCGGGCACGGCGTTGCCTCAGGCGGGCGCTCAGGCCTGAGTGGCTGGCCAGGAAAAAACCATTTTCGGGACTGCTGCTCAGGTCCATCAGTTTCTGAATCATGTATACAAGGGAAGAGTCCGGAGCCTGTTCGGGTGTGGGCGTAAGGGCCAGAAACTGAACATCCTCCGGGTTGCCATAATAGTGCGTAAAACCCTTTACAAACGAGCGCCGGTATACTGCCAGGTCGGTCACCAGGTGACGTGAGCGCACCATGCCAGTGGTTCCGCTGCTCCGGAAGGTCGCCTGGGGTGGCACATGATCGCACACGACATCATGCGTTTTGAAAAATTCAATGGGCAGAAAGGGAATATCCTCCACCCTGGCCACAGCCTCCGGATTGACGTTCCGTGCAATCACAAAAGCGCGGTAAACATCATTATGCTTATACTGGTAATGAAACAACTCCAGGGCACAAATCGTAAACTCACGCTCAGAAGCTATCTCAAAAACTTTATCCTTCAATTCCATACGATTATTTTTATCAACCAACAACTTTTAGTCCGCCTGTCCACTTGTCCACCTGTCCACCTGTCCACTTGTCCACTTGTCCGCTCGTCCCCCTGTTTTCCTTTCAACTTTTTTTCGTAATTTTACAGCCTCCAAAGGTACAGAATTAACGCCGACCCTTTCATGAAGTTTTATCGCCATCATTCCGGAATTCACAATTATTGTTTTGCCGTGCTGGCTATCGGAGCGCTGCTGCTTTCATCATGCATGAAAAAGGAGGTATACCCTGTTATACCTGCAATTGCCTACCAGAATTTCACCATGGAGTTCGATACGGGACAACGTCCCACACGCGGGTTTCTCACCATTTCGTTCAAGGATGGTGACGGCGACATTGGATTGCGGATCAACCAGACGGAACCGCCCTTTGATACCGGGAGCATCTATTATTACAACTACATCATCGACTATTACGAAAGGCAGAACGGCACTTTTGTAAAAATCGACCTTGACCAAACCTATAACGCAAGAATCCCCTATCTCACTCCCAACGATCCCAACAAAGCCATCAAAGGATTCATCGTTGACACTTTGCTTTTAAACCCTTTCCCAGTGTACGATACCGTGAAATTCAAGTTTTACATTTATGACCGTGCACTGAACAAAAGCAATGTGGATTCGACGCCACCCATCATTCTGAGGAGGCGATAAAGGGCAGATGGAGCGAATTTACGCCGACCGGAAATATATAATTATCGGATTTTTCCTGCTGATCGGGCTTTGCTATATGGCACGCCTTTTTTATGTGCAGATCCTGGTGGACAAATACATCCTTTCTGCCAACAACAACGTATTGAGGTATGTGACCCAATACCCGGCCCGCGGACTTGTTTTTGACCGCAGCGGAAAACTCCTTGTCTATAATGAAGCAGCTTATGACCTGATGGTCATCCCCCGGCAGGTAAAAAACCCCGATACCATGGCGCTTTGCCACCTGATCGGCATCGACAAGGCTGAGTTTGTCAACAGGCTGCAAAAGGCCCGCAATTACTCACCGTACCGCCCTTCCATCTTTGAAGCACAGATTACGAGGGACAGTTACGGGTTCCTGGAAGAGAAACTCTTCCTTTTCCCGGGTTTTTATGTTCAGCCGCGCACACTGCGGAAATATACCTACCCCATTGCCGCTCACGCCTTCGGCTACATTGGCGAAGCCGGTCCCGACGTGATTGAGAAGAACAGCTACTACAGGTCGGGCGACTACATCGGAATCAATGGCATCGAAAAGTCTTATGAAGAGGTTCTGCGCGGAAAAAAGGGGATGAAAATCCGTGTATTCGATGTTCTGAACCGTGACAAGGGCAGTTTCCGCGACGGGAAATACGATACCACTTCAGTTGCCGGTACCGACCTCTACTCATCGCTGGATGCGGAATTGCAGGAGTATGGCGAATTGCTCATGACCAACAAAAAAGGGAGCATCGTGGCCATTGAACCGCAAACCGGTGAAATCCTATGCGTTGTCACCAGTCCATCGTACGACCCCAACCTTCTCGCCGGCAACATCCGGAAGAAGAACTATACCAAGCTTTTACAGGATTCTGTGTACGTTCCTCTCTTCAACCGTGCCTTGATGGCGAGTTATCCCCCGGGATCAACCTTTAAGCTGGTTGATGCGCTGGTCGGGCAACAGGAAGGAGTCCTTTTTCCAGATACACGCTATAGTTGCGGCGGCGGTTTCCCGCTGGGCAATGGCAAAAAGGTGGGCTGTCATCCCCATCCTTCGCCCCTCGACCTGATCGGAGCCATCCAGATATCGTGCAATGCCTACTTCTGCCGGGTCTTCAAATCGATCATCGACAAAAAGTCCTACCTGAATACGCGCCAGGCATATGAGAACTGGCGTAAGGAGGTGATGAGCCTGGGTTTCGGGAAAAAGCTGGGCATCGACATTCCCGGAGAACTGAATGGCAACATCCCCACCCCCTCCTACTATGACAGGTATCATGGCAAAAACCGCTGGCGGTCGATGACCATCATATCGCTGGCGATTGGACAGGGGGAGATTGGCATCACCCCGATGCAGCTGGCCAACCAGGCGGCTCTTATTTCGAACCACGGATGGTTCTACACCCCGCACATTATCCGGGCCATTGGACGAAAAGACAGCCTGAACAAGGCATACAGCACAAAGCACGTGGTAATGGTCGACCAGCGTTTTTTTGAAGTGGTGATTGAAGGTATGGCCAATGTGGTAACGGGTGGCACAGGGAGGGTTGCAAAGATGGACAGCATCGTCATTTGCGGTAAAACGGGTACGGCACAGAATCCACATGGGAAGAACCATTCACTATTTATTGCTTTTGCTCCCCGGCAGAATACGAAGATCGCCATTTCAGTGGTGGTGGAAAATGCCGGTACCGGCGCCTTGTGGGCTGCCCCCATCGCCAGCCTGATGATTGAAAAGTACCTGAACAGAACTGTCAAACGCAAAGACCTGGAGGAACGCATGGTCAGCGGTAACCTGATAAACGGAAAACAACCTGAAAGTGAGAGAGGACAAGGGAATATTTTACCGGATTGATTGGGTAGTAGTGGGACTCTACCTTTCGCTGGTCTTTATTGGCTGGCTGAACATCTATGCGGCCGTGTACAACGAAAACCACAATCACATTGTTGATCTGACGCAGAAATATGGCAAGCAGATGCTCTTTATCATCGCCTCTGTCCTGCTCGCCATAAGCATTCTCATCATTGACCCGAAGTTTTTTTCCCAGTTTGCATGGTTCATCTACGGATTTTTCCTCCTCATGCTGGTAGTGGTGATTTTTTCGGGCCGGGAAGTTGCAGGGTCGAAAGGGTGGTTTGCCATTGGTGGGTTCGGCATCCAGCCTGCAGAGTTTGCCAAAATGGCTACCGTGCTTGCACTTGCAAAGTACCTTGGCACCCTGGATGTCAGCCTTGCCAGATTCCGCAGTCTTGTGATTGCGTCTGCCATTATCCTCGTACCTGCCGTGATCGTACTGCTTCAGCATGATACCGGATCAGCCATCGTATTCCTGGCGCTCGTTATCGTGTTGTACCGCGCAGGTTTGACTGGATTTATCCCATTGTCTTTCATTGTTTTACCTATCCTTGGTGTTTTAGCACTGGTGGTTCCCAAGCTCATCCTGGCAGCCATTTTACTGTTTGTTGCAGGTGTGGGTTATTTTTTCAGCAACAGGAGGTTACGCTCCATCCTGCTGATCAGCGGGATATTCCTTGGATCGGTGGGATTTGTTTTTTCTGTGGATTTCGCTGTAAACCATATCCTTGAGCCCCATCAGAGAAACCGTATCCATGTCCTCCTCGGTCAGGATGTCGATTTAAAGGGAGCGGGATACAATGTAAATCAATCGCTTATTGCCATCGGTTCAGGAAGGTTTTTCGGAAAAGGTTTTTTACAGGGAACTCAAACAAAATACAATTTCGTACCGGAGCAAAGCACCGACTTTATTTTTTGCACGGTGGGCGAAGAGTGGGGTTTCCTTGGGTCATCCATATTGATGATTCTTTACATGAGTTTGTTTATCAGGATCATCCTGATGGCTGAACGACAGCGATCGCGGTTCAGCAGGTTCTATGGGTACGGCGTGGCTTCCATCCTTTTTTTTCACTTTGCCATCAACATCGGGATGACCCTGGGGCTGGTACCTGTAATCGGGATTCCATTGCCATATGTGAGTTATGGAGGATCCTCTTTGTGGGCCTTCACCATTTTATTGTTTATCTTTATCCGCCAGGACTCCTACAGATATGACCTCGTGTAGCCCATGCCCGTAAAGAAAAAGTCAGCATCGCCGGTTCGGATCATTCATGTGAAAAACATGACCTGCAGTTGCTGTGTTCACCTGTTGCGAAAGGAACTTTCCGTGGATGGAATCGATATCCAGGACATCAAACTCGGGATGCTCGTCCTCTCCATTGACCCGAAGAAAATCACCTGGAAAAAGATTGAAACCATGCTGGCTCTATATGGTTTTGAGATCATTGTCGACAAGGAGCACATCCTTGTCGAACAGATTAAGCAGGCAGTGATCGACCTGGTGCATAACTCCACCTACAACGCGATGGTACGTAACTCTGACTACCTGGTTGAGCGGTTCGGAATGTCATACCCCTACATTTCGTCACTCTTCTCAAAGCATGAAAACACCACACTGGAAAAGTTCACCATCCAGAATAAAATTGAGAAAGTGAAGGAGCTCATCGAATACGGAGAGCTCACTCTCAGCGAAATCGCCTACATGATGGGATACAGCAGTGTTCAGTACCTGTCGACACAGTTTAAAACAATTACCGGCATTTCAGTTACGGAGTACCGTGTGACCCCTTCGAACAGCAGAAGAGGCCTTGATACACTGTTATCTTCAGATTGACAGGAAATGATCATTATAAAATTTTATACATCATAATAATAATTTCGTAACATCCCGGATGATGGATGGGTGTAATATTGCATCGTGTGGAGACGAGGCATGCCTCGTCTCTACGTACGGGGCACACCCCCGTATCCAAAAAAACAAAACCATGAAACTACGAAAAAATGTTGCCGTCAGTGAGGCGGGATTGCTTTTCAACCCGGTATCCGGTGAATCCTTTTCGGTAAATCCAATCGGAACGGAGATCCTGAATCTTATCCGTGAAGATAAAACTTCCGATGAAATCAGCAGGGTCATTCTCGAGAAATATGCGATTGACCAGGCCACCTTTGAAAAGGACTACCACGACTTCATCGGAATCCTTGAACATCACTACCTACTTGAAAGCCATGAAGAAACGAAAGCTTAACATAGCAGTTACAGGGCTGAATGCCATCGACTCTCCCGGACCGGGGGTCTCGGTGATCAGGGCACTGCGGGAGGCTGCTTCATTTGATGTGAAGATCATCGGGTTATCATACGAATCGCTGGAGCCGGGTATTTACATGCACGACATCGTCGACCGTACCTACTCAATTCCATATCCTGCGGCCGGAACAGACACCCTCCTTGCGAGGTTGGAATACATCCAGGAGAAGGAGAGTCTCGATGTCATCATCCCGAATTTTGATGCTGAACTATACCCCTTCATCAAACTGGAGCCAAAGCTGAAGACCATGGGAATTCATATGTTTCTTCCCACCCTCCACCAGTTTGAAGAACGGCACAAGGTGAACCTCAACGATTTCGGAAAGAAATACAACATCAGTGTTCCGAAAAGCAAGGTAATTTATGACTTGAATACCGTTCACAGTCTGCCATCCGAGTTTTCATTTCCGATGATCGTGAAGGGAAAATTCTATGACGCTTCCATCGCCTACAGCATCGAACAGGTGAAAAGTTTCTTCAACAAGATCAGCGCCAAGTGGGGACTTCCCATCATCATCCAGGAGTTTATCCATGGCACTGAGTTCAATGTGACCGGGCTGGGCGACGGGAAGGGAAACACCATCGGTGCCGTTCCAATGCGCAAGCAATACATCACTGACAAAGGCAAGGCATGGGGAGGCATCACCATCTCGGATGAGAAGATGCTTGACATGACCCGTAAATTCCTGAAAAACACCAAGTGGCGCGGCGGTTTCGAACTTGAGCTGATGAAGAACAAGGATGGCGAACTCTACCTGCTGGAGATCAACCCAAGGCTGCCTGCCTGGATCTACCTGGCGGTGGGTGTAGGGCAGAATATTCCCGAAGCGCTCGTCAACCTTGCCATGGGAGAAAAAGTCTTACCATTTACCTCATATGATGTCGGAAAGATGTTCATCCGCTACTCCTGGGATATGATCGTTGACAGGGAAGAGTTTGAGCAGATCAGCATCTTTGGGGAGCTGTAAAAGGAATATTGAATATTGAACAACGAATTTTGAAATTTGAAATAAGGATAGCAAAGGATTTACAATATGACTAAGATTAGATATGAGAGGCCGGTAATCAAGAAACTTGAGACTGGCATGCCGAACAAATTTGGAACAAGAACTGAATATGAGCCAATGACCCATATCGACGGAAATTCTGTAAGTGACCTGATAAAGGAGTATGGTTCGCCCTTGTTTGTCATTTCGGAAAGAACGATCCGAAACACCATTAAAAAAGCCAGGAAAGCATTTGAGACACGCTATCCAAAAGTTCAGTTTGCATGGTCCTACAAGACCAACTACCTGAACGCCGTATGCAGCATCTTTCACCAGGAGGGATCGTGGGCCGAGGTGGTGTCGGGTTTTGAATATGACAAGGCGATCAGCCTGGGCGTAGATGGCCGGAAGATCATCTTCAATGGTCCTGACAAAAGTGAAACCGACCTGATCAAAGCGATCAACAACGATTCACTGATCCATATCGACCATCTCGACGAACTCTATTCCATCACTGAGATTGCCGGCCAGTTGAAGAAAATTCCAAGGGTTGCCATCAGGGTAAACATGGATACGGGTGTATATCCCATGTGGGACCGTTTCGGCTTCAACTATGAAAACGGGCAGGCGTGGGACGCCCTCAACAAAATCATGCAGTCAGGAAAAATGGAACTCGTTGGCCTTCATTGCCATATAGGCACATTCATGTTGTCGCCTTTTGCTTATGGCATAGCTGCATCTAAACTGGCTGAACTGGCGCTGGCAGTTGAAACGAAGTTTAAACATGAAATAAAATACATTGACATGGGGGGTGGTTTTGCCTCAAAAAACACGCTTAAAGGCTCGTTTCTACCTGGAAGCGACACCAACCCCTCCTTTGATGACTTTGCGGAGGCGATCTCCTCGGCGCTCATCAACAGTAACTTTAAGAAAGACCATCTGCCCATGCTCATCCTGGAAACCGGGCGTGCAATGATCGACGAAGCAGGTTTTCTCCTGGGTTCCGTGATCTCTAACAAGCGTTCCAGTACAGGTCGCAGGAATACCATTCTCGACATTGGCGTTAACATTCTGTTCACTGCTTTCTGGTATGACCATAAAATCACTCCTGCACAGTCGTTTACGCAATATTCGGAAGATACCTGCCTTTACGGTCCTCTCTGCATGAACATCGACGTTATCCGTGAAAGCACGAATCTGCCCCTGCTCAACAAAGGCGACCATGTGGTGATCCATAATGTTGGCGCATACAATATGACCCAGTGGATGCAGTTTATTACCCTGAGGCCAAATGTGCTGCTGATCGATCTCGACGAAAAACCCCACCTTATCCGCAACAAGGAATCGCTTGACAACATGAACAACATGGAACAGCTGCCGGCACACCTCGCAAGTTTCAATCTGAAAGCATAAATACTAACCATCCATCAATAATCCTGTTCCCCTGAACTATAAAACCCTCACAAATATATTCCCATCGTTCCTTTCGAGTATTCTGAACAGTTACACCCAGATATTCTTTTCGAACAACAGGATATTTTCACTGATCCTGATCGCAGTGTCGTTTTTCGACTTCTGGGCCGGGGTAAGTGGTGTTATCGCCGTGATGGTCACCAATATTTTGTCCTATCTTATCGGGTTTAACCGGGATAACATAAAAAAGGGCTATTATGGATTTAACAGCCTGCTGGTAGGGTTAGGACTGGGCGTTTATTATCAGCCGGGAACTGAGTATTTTATCGTTCTGGCATTTGCCTCCCTGCTCACCCTTTTTCTGACGCTTTTCCTGGAAGGTGTGGTGGGAAAATACGGACTGCCCTTTCTGAGTCTCTCCTTCTTACTGGGAACATGGCTGGTAAGCCTTGCCACACGACAGTTTACCGCGCTTCATGTAAGTGAACGCGGCATATACATGACCAATGAAATGTTCATGATTGGCGGCCAGGGAATGGTTTCTTCCTATAACTGGTTTGCCGATCTTGGATTGCCTGAGCCGGTGCGGCTCTATTTCACCTCACTGGGGGCGATCTTTTTCCAGTATCACCTGCTGGCAGGGGTGTTGATTGCATTGGGACTGTTGATCTATTCTCGTATCTCCTTCATCCTTTCACTGGTGGGATTCTTTTCCGCCTATGGTTACTACCATTTTATCGGGGCGGATATCAGGGAACTCAGCTATGGTTATATTGGTTTCAACTTCATTCTCACTTCAATCGCCATCGGCGGATTTTTCATTGTTCCGTCGTGGTGGTCCTTTCTGTGGGTGATTTTGCTGACTCCCCTGATTTCCATCATCCTTACCAGCACACAGTCAATTTTTTCCATTTTTCAGTTGTCTGTCTATTCACTGCCGTTCAACATGGTGGTCCTCCTCTTTCTCTATTCACTGAAATTCCGTGAACGGTTTTTCACCAAGCCGGAACTGGTTGCTTACCAGCAATTTTCTCCTGAGAAGAACCTCTATTCACATATCAACTACAAGGTGCGTTTCGGAAAATCACTTTTCTTCCCGTTTGTCCTTCCATTCTGGGGAGAGTGGAAAGTAACACAAAGTCACAACGGGAAGTTCACCCACCAGGGTGACTGGCGTCATGCCTGGGATTTTGAAATTATGGATGATGACGGCCTTACATTCACCGGTGACGGCAATAGCCGCGAAGACTACTACGCCTACAACAAGCCGGTTGTTGCCCCTGCCGACGGATATGTGGAGGAGATCGTGGATGAGGTAGATGAAAACAATATCGGCAATGTAGACCTGGAACACAACTGGGGGAATACCATCATCCTCCGGCATGTTGACCATCTCTATTCAAAACTCTCCCACCTGAAAAAAGGGAGTTTCAAAGTCGCTGCAGGTGACTTTGTCAAAAAGGGAGAGATGCTGGCATCGTGCGGTAATTCAGGACGTTCGCCGGTACCGCATATTCATTTCCAGCTCCAGGGAACACCCTATATCGGGTCCCGCACGCTTGACTACCCCATCAGCCATTATATCAGGCATAAAAACGGTGTTTTCGAATTGAAATCGTATGAATCGCCAGAGAATAACGTGATGGTTTCGAATATCAGCAAAAACCTTTCCCTTGAAAAAGCTTTTCACTTCATCCCCGGCCAGGAGTTTAAATTTGTGGTTACAGGAACCGGGATCAATGAGTACGAAATTGACTGGGAGGTAAGGGTTGATGCGATAAACCTCACCTTTCTTTATTGCAGGCAAACAAAAGCAAAGGCATGGTTCAGAAACGACGGGGAGATCCATTACTTCACCCATTTTGAGGGAGAAAAATCATCGGTTCTCTATAAATTTTTCCTGGGAGCTTATAAGGTGATGATGGGATATTACAGGAATTTGCTGGTGAAGGACCTCTATCCGGTAAATACGTTTAACAACAGGTTTATCGGGATCATCCAGGATTTTGTGGCGCCATTTTTCCTATTCACCCGGTCTGAATACAGTTTAAAATACCTTGCAATGGATGATGCGCTGATGCAAACCAATATCCGGCTGAAATCGGAAGTTTCGGCCATTGCTGGCAGGCATGAAATTAAAAACATGGAGTGTGAAATGTTTGTCGGGCCCCAGGGACTTGATCGATTCATCATCCGCGAAAATGAAAAAGAAACCGAAGTTAAAAGGGTCAGCGGAAGATGAGATATTTTCTGATTTTCATTGTGATAATTTCAGCATCGCTATGGAGGGCGCCATCAGTGACTGCCGCCAACCTTGATTTTGCAACCATTGACAGGCTCACTTACAATTGCTATCTCGACAAAAAGTGGGACAGCGTTATTACTGTCGGGAAACAAGCCCTCAGGCTGAATATCGATTATTACTATCTAAGGGTCAGGATGGGTATTGCCTACTATGAAAAGAAGGAGTATTTCCCGGCCATCACCCATCTGAACAAGGCCCGGCAGTTCAATTCATCAGAACCTTATGTGAAAGATTATCTGAACCTGGCCTATCATTACAGCAATCCCAACGAAAGTGCACAAATTCTAAGGTCAACTATGCCCCCGGGAGGCGAAGCAGGACCCTCCTCTATCCAAAGGTTTGTTGACCAGGTTCATGTTGAATCGGGTTACACCCTGAGCAGTGACAGGTCCCCTGAAAACCTTGATTCACTCACCGGCACCGACCGCATTTATGGAGAACGGGACCTCTACGGCAACAGTTTCTACAGTAATGTTGCGCTGAAACTGCGGATTTCAAAACGGGTCGGGCTTACCCTTGCCTACAACTACCTCAATTTCAACAAAACGAAATACTACCAGTTTGGCAGGGCTGAAGGGCTGCGCGATTCTATCAATTACACGATTTTTTTTCCGGACACACTGAGCAAAAACTATTTTTACTCCTTTCCATGGAAAGTCCGTGATACCTCTTTCAGTTACAACGTCGTTCAGCAGGAAGGTTATATAAGCGCAACGGTTCTGGGCCCCTGGGGTGTTAAAATCACGCCGGCAGTTCACTTTATCCGCGTCGGCTATCCTGTGATCACCCCGCAGATAACAGACAGTGTAAGTGATACGGCTTTCTACTCCTATGCTGACAACACCTACCATATGTTCACCTATCCATCGGTGAGATACACCTTCAGCAAAAACGACAGTTCGTTCAACAACTGGTTGGTATCACTGGCACTTTCCAGGGATTTCGGCAGATTTAATATCGAACTATGCGGAAGCTGGTCGAATCTCAACAATAAAAAACAGAAGCAGGCCGGGTTGTCGCTGACCTGGTATCCTTTCGGCAATCTCGATTTTTACGGCACCACTTCAGTAACCGGTTTTTTTCAGAAAAACGATAAACGGGTGTTACTCAGCCAGGTACTCGGAGTGAAAATCACTCCATGGATGTGGGGCGAAGCGAATTTCTACTACGGAGATTATACCAACGCCAATATTTTCAATGGAGCTGTCGTTTACAACAACAGTGATATCATTGATTACCGGGGTGGAGCCACACTGGTTTTCCTGGCTGGAAAGCATCTGCGGATGTCGCTCATCTACCAGTTTTTCCGTAAGGAGAGCACGCAATATTACTATAATAAAACTGAAGATCCTGACACGCATAAAATCACGGAAATTCCGCAAACGAAAAATAATCCATATAATACACACACCATAATCGGAGGAATAACATGGAAACTGTAAACAGAATGAAGAAATCAAAGATTCAACATCAACCATTGCCACTTGTTTCATTGTTCATTACCACACTGCTCGTTTTTTCCTGTTCTGCCATATTCAGCCAGACAAATTACGCCACACTGCAACAAGCGTTCAGTAAAAGTCAACAATATGAGTCGAAGGGGAATTTCAATGATGCCATCTCCGTGCTGAAGGCAGCCTACCAGGAGGACTCGTATGAAACCAATCTTCGCCTTGGATGGGTCACCTATCTTGCCGGTCTTTTTACAGAATCATCGGCCTACTATCAAAAAACCATTAAACTCAAACCATACTCAATTGAGGCAAAATACGGACTGGCAAACCCGGCATCTGCTCTGGGAAACTGGGATCAGGTTATTACCCAATACAATGAGATCCTGGCAATTGATCCACAGAACTCTGTAGCGAATTACCGGATGGGCTCGATCTACTATGGCCGAAAGGACTATGCCAAAGCCGAGAAATACCTGGAAAAGGTCATCAACCTTTACCCCTTTGATTATGACAGCATGATCCTCTATGCCTGGACAAGTTTCAAACTTGGGAAACTGCGTGAGGCCCAGGTAATGTTCAACAAGGTGTTGTTGAACAAACCAACAGATGCGTCGGCGCTGGAAGGTTTGGGGTTGATTAAATAACCCGTAGATACGGTGCATGCCCCGTATCCACATTCATGCCCAGTATCCGTATTATTGCCGACAAGATACAGTGCATGCCCCGTATCCACCATCATTTCCAATTTTTGGGATTATCACGGATATATTTTTCGATTCTGCGGAATTCCTGTTCGTTCCGAATGACCCTGTCGTGATACCGTTCCTGCCATCCGAATCCCCTGAAACCCGTTTGGTTGATTTCGCGGGTTACGGCGGATTTGAATGATCCGATGATATTGCCCAGGGGTAGAGACGGGGCATGCCCCGTCTCTACGTCGCGCCCCGTCCCGACGTCGCGCCCCGTATCTACAATCGTAACAATCCCATGAAAATGGTCAGGCATGATGGCGTAAACCCCCAATTTCAAATTGGGGTAATGGGCCGGGATCAAACGCCAACATTTTTCCACAATTATACCTTGTTTTGATAACACCATCATCCTGTTGGTTATCCGGCCAAAAAAATGACATCTGGACTTTGTACAGATCGTCACAAAATAATTTCCGGAGGAGGAATAATCTTGCCATTTCCACCGGGAAGATTCCACCCGAAATTTGTTGCGAAATAACGCCATAAGATTTTATGGCTTAATCGGAAAAATCCGGAAAGGTAAACCGGTTCTATGATATTTATTTTCGTGGGTTGATCACGGCACTGATCGGCCAGGGCTCCTGGCTTTGGAGAAAGTAGATGTTTAAATCATCAAGCTGCTGGTATTCCCGGTACAACCCATCATTGGTGTTGGTATTTGGTACCGGTACGCCATTCTGAGTCAGCCCTGCAAGTGTGAGAAAGCGCAGCATGTCGGCCGGAGTCTCAAAACGGATCCGGGCAAAATATATTTCGAAATCGGGATTCGGCAGTGAAATGGCATACATGCCAAACCGTACGGCCAGGAATAACTCCTGCCATGGGAAAGGGCAGTCCTGCAATCCCACCGGCCCCTGGATGTAAACAAGGCTCTTTCTGCCTTTTTCGAGCAATGGCAATGTGAACGGCTCAGGCAGGTTAAACTCCGCCCGGGGATTTTTTTGCATAACCGCATTGGCAACCGGCAAATAGAGCGCACGGGCTGTGGCGGTCCCGGATTCACTTGTGAGGGAGATATAAAGATTGCCATACGCAGCCTGGTACTGGTAGAGGGAGCTGCAATCGGCCGACACAAGCGTGTCACGGTGAAGGCACTTGACAATGGACAACGAATAAACTCCGAAGGCAGCCTCCGGGGTGTTCATCTGGTAGACTTCAACCTTCAGTTTTGCCTTCTCCCAGGTAATCTCCTGGACCATCAGCGACTGAAACCCTGCCTCCATAAACAGGTCGGCCCCTTCGTTATATTCCGGAAGGCTCTCCAGGTTATAAAAAACCGCAGCACCAACAATTGCATCCGGAAATTTTTCCGGGGAAACTGGCACGGTTGGTTGTGCCGCCAACATCAGTGGAAGCAGCAATAAAAAAAACAGGATCGTTCGCATGATAACTTTTTTAGTTGACAGGTTGGGTCCTGTAAATATAAAAAAACTTCCCGATCATCCCACCCTGCAAAAAAAGCTTACCATTCGCTGAAATTGTTTAAATATTGTTGCGTTATCTTTGTCGACAAATTGAAACTCCCTATGTCCACAACATATACTTCGAACAATGTTTCACATGGTTTTCGCCTGGCAGAACAACGTTTTGTGCGTGAATTGAATGCCGACTGCCTCCATTTTATTCACGAGGCAAGCGGAGCAGGCCTTCTGAAAATCATCAACGACGATACAAACAAAACTTTCAGCATCGGCTTTAAAACATTTCCTGAATCGGACAACGGCGCCCCGCACATCATGGAACATTCAGTGCTCAACGGGTCAAAGGGTTTTCCTGTGAAAAGTCCGTTCGATGTGCTGTTGAAGGGTTCGCTGAGCACATTCCTGAATGCCTTCACATCCAAGGATTACACCATGTATCCTGTTGCCAGCATGAACGACAAGGACTATTTCAACCTCATGCATGTCTACCTCGATGCGGTTTTTAACCCCCTCATTTACGAGGATCCCCGAATTTTAAAACAGGAGGGATGGCATTATGAACTTGCCGATAAAAATGAGCCACTCAACTACACCGGCGTGGTTTACAACGAGATGAAAGGCTCATTTTCCAATCCGCAGCGGGAGCTGTGGTACCATGTATTCAGGCACCTCTTTCCCGACAATGCCTACGGGTACGAGTCGGGCGGAACACCCGCAGCCATTCCTACACTTACCAGGGAGGCTTTCATGGCCTTTCATCAGAAATATTACCATCCCGAGAACAGCTACATCTTTCTTTACGGCAATGCCGACCTGGACAAAGAGCTGGAGTTCATAGATTCTGCCTATCTTTCGAAATACAAAAAAACCGGGAACCAGGTAACCATCAAGGACCAGCCTCCCTTCACGGCCATGAAGGACGTTACGGAATATTACCCTGTGATGGAAGAGTCGGAGACCGCAAACCAGACATTCCTGACCTATAACTTTATGGCTGGTCACAACACCGACCTTGCACTTACCCTTGCACTCGATATCCTTTGCGAGGTGCTGGTAAACCAGGAGTCAGCTCCCATCCGCCTCGCATTACTCGAAGCCGGGATCGGGCAGGATGTCTCCGGATCATCCTCCAATTTCCAGCAGCATGCCGTACAAATTGCCGCAATCAACGCCAATCCCGGCGACAAACAGAAATTTCTTGAGATCGTTACGGACTCATTGCGGAAAGCTGCAAATGAAGGCCTCAATAAAGAAGAGATCGAAGGAGTCATCAACCGTATCGAATTCCGCCTCCGCGAGGGTGACGATGCCCAAAGAGGGCTCATCTACCTGAATATGGCGCTCCCACGATGGTTCTTTGCCAACGACCCCATCACCGGACTTGAATACGACACCGTCCTGGCTGAGGTTAAAAAAGCGCTTACTACTGATTATCTCGAAAACATTATCCGCACCTGCTTCCTCGATAATCCACATACCCTCCTCCTCGTCCTGGAGCCTTCCGCCGGACTTGAAAAAGAGCGAAACGCCCTTGTACAGGCTGAACTATCTGCCCGGAAATCAACCCTGGATGAAGAATCAGTGAATACCCTGATCAGGGAAACCGAAGAACTCATTGCATACCAGCAACGGGAAGATTCACCGGAAGCGCTGGCATCCGTTCCCATGCTTGCAATCGGCGACATCGACCCTAAAGCGACCTTCTACGAAGTTATCGAACAAAATATTGCAGGAATCCCTGTGCTCGCACATGAACAATTCACCAACGATGTGGTCTATGTCAACCTCATGTTCGACCTTCAAACATTGCCCCAGGAGCTGATTCCCTATGCCTCGCTCCTCACCAATGTGATTGGCAGCATGAATACCGAAAACTATTCATTTGGCGACCTGAATAAAACGCTGAACATCCACACCGGGGGGTTCTTCACCTCCCTCCGCACCTTCCTGGTCAAATCGGATGACGAAAAACTGCTCCCTAAATTCACAGTCACTTCAAAAGCCATGAATTACAAGGCTGGTAAACTGTTTGAACTTGCAGAGGAGATCCTTGGTCATACACGGTACAACGATGCTGAACGGCTGAAGACAGTCCTTTCCCGTCACCAGTCGCAGCTGGATGCCCAAATGAAGGGGAACGGATACCATGTAGCCAGCCGTCGCCTCTCATCCTACATCAGCAACCAGGGGATGTTCAATGAACTCACGGGCGGCGTCTCATACTATTGGTTTATCTCCGATCTTTTGAGGACATTCGATTCAAATTCCGGGGAAATCATCTCAAACCTTGAAAGAGTTGCTTCTATGCTGCTTACCTGGAACAACCTGGTTGTCTCTGTAACCAGCGCAAAGAAAGACCAGGTGGTTTTTGCCAACGGACTCGATTTCCTGGCCCGCCGGCTCCCGCACGGAAACCCTGTTCCACAAACATGGAACCTGAATCCCAGTGTGCAGAATGAAGGGCTTATGGCAGCAACCAATGTGCAGTATGTGATCAAAGGATTTAATTACAAGAAATTGGGATATCAATGGAGTGGCAGGATGCGCGTACTCAACCAGATCCTTTCGACCGACTGGCTTCAAACCCGAATCCGGGTGATCGGTGGCGCTTATGGCGGATTCAGCAGCATCGCCCCCGGAGGTAATTTCACCTTCAATTCATACCGCGATCCGAACCTTGGCAGCACCATCGAAAACTATGACAACACTACTGAATACCTCTCCTCATTTGATGCCGATGTTCAAAGCATGACCCGGTATATCATCGGCACGATTTCAGAACTTGATTCGCCACTCACACCTTCCCAAAAAGGGGACCAGGCCGTAAGCATGTTCCTGTCCCAGAGAACCTTTGACGAAGTTCAGAAGGACCGCGATGATGTTTTATCAACAACCCCGTCAGACATCCGCGGTTTTTCAAAGCTGGTGGCAGAGGTGCTGGCTCAGGATGCGCTTTGTGTATATGGCAGCACCGAAAGGCTCACCTCCGACCAGGCATTGTTTAATTCACTTGTAAAAATAGATCGTTCAGAACCATTGTCATGAATCCATTTTCCCTTGCCGGCATTATCATCGTTCAAACAGCTTTGCTCAGCTACAGCATTGCCATCATTACGGAGCAGCGCAAACGACTCATAAACCGAACGGTTCTCACCTTCCTCACCCTCGGTGTTATCCTTGACATCACCGCTACAACCTTTATGATCCTCGGATCAAGCCATGGTCCGTTCACTTTGCATGGACTCCTGGGCTATTCCTCCCTCGCCGGCATGCTCATCGATGCCATCCTTGCATGGAAGTTTTACAGGAATAATGATTCCGGAACAAGGGTATCCAAAGGTGTTCACTGGTATTCGCTTGGGGCATACATCTGGTGGATTGCGGCTTATATTACCGGGGCGTTGCTTGTGGCGCTGAGACACTGATTTCCCGGCCAAAATAAAATACTTTAAAAAAAATTCCCCATGAACAACCCATTATCCTTCATCCTGTGGATCGCCACCCTGGCGGTTTTAACCTCCTGCAACTCCCGGCCGGGAAATTCTGCCGATCAGACACCTGATCCGCTCGCAGCAAACATAGACAGCACCGTAAAACCGGGCGACGATTTTTTCCTGTTTGCCAACGGGAAATGGTTTAAAGATCATCCAATCCCTGCCAGCGAGCAGAGCAACGGGTTGTGGCAGCTGATCCAGGATACGATCAACAGCCAGGTAAAGAACATTTGTGTTTCCGCCGCAGCCAATACCAACGAGACTCCGGGAAGCAACAAACAAAAGATCGGCGACTTTTTCTTCACAGGGATGGATAGCTTATCCCTCAATAAAAACGGGCTGACCGGTTTAAAGGCCGACTTTGACAGGATTGATGCCATTAAGGACCTGAAAGGAGTTGCCGCAGAGGCAGCCTATATTCACACTGCTGCAGGTTCGCCATTGTTCGGTTTCTACGTTGCCCAGGACGACCGGCTCAGCAGTAAGCACGCCGTGTTCATCTCTCAGGGCGGGTTAAGCCTGCCAAACCGCGACTTCTATTTCGATAAAGATGCACGTGCCGTGATGATCCGTGGCAAATTTGTAGAATACCTTGCCAACATGTTCAAAATTGCCGGGTATGCAGAGGTGGATGCCAAATCTGCTGCTGAAAAGATCATGAAACTGGAAACCGCACTTGCTGGCGGCTCGCGCAAACTGGCAGACACCCGCGATCCCCTGAAAAACTACAACAAATTCGCCACCAACAAGTTAAAACAAATCACACCGGATTTTGACTGGTCAGGGTTTTTCGCAGGAGCAGGATTGCCGGCGGTAGATACCGTTGTGATTGGTCAGCCAGAGTTTTTAAGCTCCCTCAATGTCCAGCTGAGATCGGTTCCGCTCGATGTCTGGAAAAGTTACCTGAAGTTCCACCTTCTCAACGGTCTTGCGCATAACCTCGATGATAAAACATACCGTGAATCGTTCAGCTTTTACTCCACCACGCTTCGGGGGGTTCCTGAACCAAAACCAAGATGGAAAAGGGTTGTCCAGGAAACAAACAGCTCGCTGGGAGAGTTGATCGGCCAGATCTATGTGGATGAATACCTGCCCAAAGGCACCAAAGAGAAACTGGTTGAAATCGGCCAGGCCATTAAAATTGTTTATGCTGAACGGATCAAGTCCCTTGACTGGATGAGTGAAACCACCAAGACCAAAGCGCTGAAAAAGCTTGATGCCGTGATCTTCAAGGTTGGGTATCCCGATAAATGGAAAGACTTGAGTGCACTGCATATCGACCGCTCATCGTTTGTTCAGAATGTGATGAATGCCAACAAATGGTGGTTTGGCTACATGGTCTCCAAATACGGAAAACCCGTTGACCGCACTGAATGGAACATGCAGCCTCAAACCTATAATGCATACTACAACCCGTCGAACAATGAGATCGTGGTACCTGGCTGCAACATCATCGTACCGGGGTTTGAACGAAAACTGGCCGATGATGCCATCCTCTACTCCATTATCGGAGGCTCAACCTTCGGTCACGAGATCACCCATGGATTCGATGACCAGGGGAGCAAATATGATGAAAACGGAAATCTTTTCAACTGGTGGACTGCCGAAGACAGTATCCGCTTCTATGCCAAGACCAAAATGATCGTAAAGCAGTTTGACGAATTCATGACAGTTGACAGCCTTCACATCCATGGGGAACAAACCCAGGGAGAAAATATTGCTGACCTTGCCGGTACCGTGATGGGGTATGAAGCATTTAAAAAGACAGCGCAATATAAAGGTGGTGAAAAGATTGCCGGTTTGACGCCAGATCAGCGTTATTATTTAGGCTATGCCATGGCCTGGATGATCAACGACCGCCCTGAAGCCATTGCCAGCCAGGTGAAGAGCGATGTACACTCCCCTGCGAAATTCAGGGTACTGGGTCCGTTGGCCAATATTCCCGAATTCCATGCTGCATTTGGCATCAAACAGGGAGATGCCATGTGGCGCTCCGACAATTTAAGGGTTAAAATCTGGTAGCATATTTCGAAATTTCCATAAATTTGACCCATGGAAAATCCCATCGGAAACAGGAATATGTCAGTACAACAATTCAGGGTGGTCTTTCCAAAATACCTGAATTCAAACGGGACATTTTTTGGCGGCGAGGCAATGCAATGGCTCGACGAAGTGGCATTCATCACGGCAACCCGCTACACGCGCCAGCGGATGGTCACCGTGAAAATCGACCAAGTCCGGTTCCTGAAACCCATTTTCCCCAACACCATCGTTGAAATTACCGGAAAGATCAGCAAAGCCGGGAATTACAAATTGTTCATCACGGTGGAGGTATTCATGGAGGAGATGTATTCAACCCGCCGGGAAAAAGCGATTGAAGCGGATTTTATATTTGCTCCCTGTAATGATGAACTCGCCCCTGTTCCATTGAAAAAACAGGAACCAACTCCGTGAAATGAACGAGGCCATAGGCTATCCCGATGTACGTACCTTTCGGGATGACACTTTTTCCCGGATCTTTTCCACGAACATACCTGTCAGCAAGGTAACCAGGGTTACACCAGTAAACCAGGCGATATACTGCAACAGGTCCTGGCTTTTATACAACCAGGTTGCCAGGTTACCGATGATCAGCCATTGGATCACGTAAAGCGTCGTAACTTTTTTACCCATCCACTTAATGAGCTGTATTATCCTCTGTTCGCCATAAAACTGGTCAACCAGCTTCATCAGGGCAGCATAGGAAACCATAAAGAGAAGCACCCATCCGAAAAAAAGCGCTCCGTGATGATAATACCCACCACCCCCTTCAAGGTTGTGGGTTATCCGTCCGGCATAGGGTAAGGTGAAGAATACCCACAGCCATAGCGGAATAAAATAGATGATTTGGTTTTGGATATTAATCTTTCCTGATAAAGTACTCTGCTGAATCAACCTGAATGCATATCCAACCAGAACATAGGCAAACCAGGGAAAGAGCGGAAAGTAAGCCCATGGCTGATTTCCCCAGAGGAAGGCTGTTATGAATCCAGGTGCCCCGGTGATGACAATCCGGCTCATCAGCGGACTGAGAACCACGAACACAACGGCTGAAAACAAATACAAGAAGCCGTTGTTCCTGAATACCAGCCGGATAACACCCATCAAAGCCATGCTCACTCCGGCAAGGGTCAGAATATCCGCACCCATGATAAAGAACAAAGGATCAAGATCAACCTCTCCGGTGGCAATCCTTATGAGCAAATTCGCCGATCGGGCACTATTCAGCACAATTCCGCCAATGAAGAGAAGGAGCCCACGCTTCAGAAAGTAACTCACCGGTTTTGGAGAAGTGGCCAGAAAATATCCCATCACACCAAGGAAAACAGGCGCACACGGCGGACCTCCCAGGAACATCGATATTTTACCAGCCAGGCTGTTGAAGGTGTCAGGCGACGCTAACTGTTCCATGATATGAACCTGAACCATGAAAAGCACGGCAAACCCCTTTAGCAGGTCTGCCGAGCCATCACGCAAACCCCGTTGACGTGAAGTTTCATTCATGGATGAAATTTCCGGTGCTGGCTACACCATTAACAGTCTTTATCTGGTACCTGTATATTCCCCGCGGGAAGTCTGATATTTGAATTTGCAATTCATGCAACGAACTGCCAACCGGGTATCTCCCCAACAGCAGGCCTATCCCGTTATAAAGATACACCTCCCCGTCTTTAACTCCGTCGGGCAGCATGTAAGGTATGGTCACCATATCATTTGCAGGATTGGGATAGGAGTGTTTCAGGTTTTCTTTGCAGGTTAAAGGAATTCCGCCGATGGGTAAATCACCGGGCAAGGAATAGACTAGTGTACTCACCGTCCATAAAACAATGGAATAATCGTAAACGAATGCCAGCAATTTTGTCCCATTTGTTCCTGGTTTCTCTATTTCCATGTAGGCGCAACCCGGAATGGAAAGCAGTTCCATTCCATCTTCATTTACAACCTTGGTAAAGTAAGTGTAGTAAAGCAAAGTGGTATCGTAAGAATAATATATATAAGCAAGTTCCACCTTGCTATCGGTATTGAACAGCGTTTCAGAAACGAATTTGATATCATACAGGTACATCCCTGAAGGAACATTGAGGCTGATGGTTTTCCATGCAGTATGGTCCATATTGTAAAGCCGGCAGAGGTTATTGGAGACAACCATTTCATAATATTTGAACCCCGACACTGCCAGTTCAGTGAGTTCAGCGGAGGATGTGTATGTTTTTTCGAGGTAGATCTGGGCGCGGGATGTCCCGAAAAATGTCAGCATGATCAATAGCAGTGTCGTTGTCTTCATGAGTCGGAGTTTTTAATTGAGAGGCCAAAAGTAACCTGTCTTCCTGCCGGAACACTTATGATATTTTCCAAAACTGTTATAACTTTTTAAGATCAGTTACTGCTATCCCTGATTCATGACCGGCTTTCCTGTTTTTTATAGGATAGAAGATTTTATTATTTTTGTCATCCAGGTCATATGTTAATTAAAAGTTGTTTTATGAAATCAGGAATCCTCCTTATCTGCTTCTGGTTGCTGACTGTTTTTGGTTTCAGTCAGACTTTAAATTTAAGATTCGGCCCTTGCATTTCTACCATGGACTGGCATAATACCACCGTGATTGGCAATATATATGATAAGAACAACATTGGGATCAACTTCATCCTCGGCCTTGACTACCTCGATTTCAAGTATTTCAACCTGAGTACCAACCTCGGGTATATTCAGAAAGGTGGTTCAGGATCGTCGGTAAATAAAGGCAATATCAGCCCTGAGCCATATGCCGAATCCGAAATTCACACCAAGCTGAATTACATCACGGTGAATACGGTTTTTGAAGCAAAAATTCCGGTGATGGAAATGGTGATTCCTTTTATCCACGTTGGTCCAAGGCTTGACTACCTCATCTCCTATTCCGATAACGTGCAACTCTTCAGCCAGTTTACCGAAGTTGACGAACTTAATAAAACCATGTACGGTGTGATTGGCGGAGGTGGCGTTGACTTCAGGTTGAGTAAATTTAAAGTGGGACTGGTATTTGACTACTTCTGGAATATCAATAAACTTGTTGACTACAAAGCAATTACAGGCGCTACCCATCAAATTGACATTCATGCTTTTTCGGTGAATGCACAGGTAGGGTACACCTTCTGATACTTGTTACATCTCTTCACTTCAAAGTTCATCCGTTTGCTGTAAATATTGCATTTTCCCAATGGTGACAGGTTGTTTCAGCTTAAGGCGGATAAAAGCTAATTTATTTGTATATTTGCTTGATATCCAATGATAGAAATGATAAAAGCAAAGAAAATCGGAAAGAAGACCTGCCGGCTGGTCATTCTATGGCTGCTGGTTTTGATAAACGTTTCCTCCTTTGCACAATCCTACTCAGGAACACCAACGGTTCAGGATTGCCTTGGAGCCATCCCCGTTTGTCAGCCTGTATACACAACAACAACCTCCTATACAGGCCATGGCAATGTGTATCCCGAGATCAGAAATAACAGCCTTTGCCCGCTCTGCATGGATGGTGAAAAAAACGATGTGTTCTACATCATCACGGTACAGACGAACGGGGTTCTCCGGTTCACATTAACGCCCAATAATCCTGCCAATGATTATGACTGGTCACTTTTCAACATGACCCGTGCAGGTTGCGACCAGCTTTATACCAATGCCTCCTCCCTTCAGGTCAGTTGCAATTCTTACGGCGCAACCGGAACAAATGGGCCGACCGGCATCAACACCCTTCTTGGAAATAACCTGAACTGCAACGGGCCGGGCGCCTCCGGAACGAAATTCAATAAGGATCTCAGCGTAAATGCAGGACAAACTTACCTGCTCAATGTAAGCAACTGGTCGGCCACAAACCAGTCGGGATATACCCTCGATTTCAGCGGATCGACCGCTTCCATTTTTGATATTACCCCTGCCACTATCGACTCCATCCAGCAAACGATCTCCTGTGCAGGTTCCGACACACTGTTTGTCCGTTTTTCGGAAAATGTAAAGTGTTCGGACATTTTTCACAAACCTGAAAAATTCAGTCTGACCGGGCCCGCCGGAAATTACACCATTACCAGTTCAACTTCTGTGGATTGCATCACCGGCGCCAGCAATGGAAGAAGCTGTACCCTCGGGGTCACCCCAAAACTGACTGCAGGCAGCTATACACTTCACATCGCCGGCGACATCCGTGACCTTTGCGATAACGTTTGTGAATACCTCGACTACCCTTTCCAGCTGACTGAACTGAATGCGCCAATCGTCTCTGCCGGAAACGATACGAGTGTTGCCAACGGGGTCATCATCACCCTGCATGGACTGGTTTCAGGAGGTGTCAATCCTTACTCATGTCATTGGGAACCAGCCGGTTTCCTGGCAAATCCCAATGTGATGCAACCTGTTACCATTAATCTGGGCGCTTCCGTGAACTTCATTCTGAATGTAACCGACCAGGCAGGATGCCATGGTACGGCTGATGTGCTGGTCACCGTTGTGGGCGGACCCTTGGGAGTGGCTGCTACTGCCACACCGGGAACCATCTGTGCCGGAGCCTCCACACTGCTGGATGCCATGGTATCCGGCGGAAGCGGGAATTACAACTTCTCCTGGACTTCGAATCCGCCGGGTTTTAACTCCAACCTCCACAATCCCACAGTTTACCCGGTTTCAACTACCACCTATTCCGTACAGGTCAATGATGGATTCAGTACCATCTCAGGATCAACCGTTGCAGTGGTCAACCCCAAACCCATTGCCGGAGCAGGATCCAATACCAGCATACCATATGGAACCAATGCCATTCTCAACGGTTCAGCATCGGGAGGTTCGGGAAACTACAGTTATTACTGGACATCCACTCCCCCTGGATTTTCCTCACAGCTCATGACACCTACAGTCACCAACCTCTCTGTCAGTACTATCTTTTCGCTGGTCGTTACTGATAATGCCACAGGATGCGTGAGTGAACCGGCCCAGGTGATGGTGTCGGTTACAGGAAGTCCCCTGGCCTGCAACCCGGTAGCAAACCCCTTTACCCTTTGTAAAGGAGAACGATCAACATTACGCCCGATGGTGGGCGGGGGATCGGGAAACTATACCTATTCATGGACCTCCACTCCCCCCGGCTTCTCTTCCCAGGTTCCTGAACCCATTGTCTATCCTGAGGAGACTACAAATTACATCCTCACCGTGAACGATGGTTTCAACACCACCACCGGCCAGGTGAATGTCCATGTAAAGCCTGTCCCTGTTATTCAGAACTGGCCCACCGACACCACGGCCTGCATCTATGAAGAAGTCGTTCTCGATGCCGGAAATCCGGGATCAACCTATTATTGGTCGAACGGGGCGACAACCCAAAGCATTGTAGTCTCGACCACCGGGCTCGGCTACGACGAACAATCCTACAAGGTTCGGGTGATCAATGAGTATGGGTGCATCGATTCCGCTGCATCCAAGGTAAGTTTTTCCTTTTCGGTCTGCGCTGCCATCGAAGAGGTGGGGTCACGGGGGACAATCAGGATCTACCCCAACCCCGGCAATTCAAAGTTGCATATCGAGGTCAGTTATCCCGGCCAGGACCTTGAACTGACCATCACCACCATTGTAGGTGAAACAGTATTGACTGACAAAATTGAATTTTCCAGGGATGGAATCATGGAACGGGAATACGACCTGGGCCGCTTCCCGCAAGGACTCTACCTGGTTACCCTTAAAAGCAATGAATTTTCAAGAACCGTTAAATTCATCAACCGATGAAAACAATCACCCTTATTTTCCTGGGAATTTACATTTATGCCTCAGGGTTTGGGCAGGGGTACATTCCCACTGTTGGGAATGATAAGAACTGGAATGTGCTTTGCGTGGTATCCTGTGTGCCATTCGATTCAACATACAGCACAATCAGTTATAATATGTCGGGTGATACCGTCTTCAGCACCGGGACCTATCAAAAAATATTCTCCTCACAGGGAGCTCTTCCGGGAAGGAACCTCTACTGTTTTATGCGTGAGGATGCCAGCCACAAAGTCTGGATGAAACGAAGTTCAGCAGAGCCTGATCAGCTGATGTATGACTATTCAGTTCAACCTGGTGACAGCATTGTAGCGGGAATATCACAGGTATATATGTATGTGGACTCTGTAACACAGGTTACCATCAACGGAACATCCCGGCAAAAATTCTGGCTTTCCTGCAAAGTAGTGCCGGGTTACAAAGAGACCTGGACTGAAGGAGTCGGAAGCAGCAGGGGCATTATCTACAGCGGGTCGGCGGTGGTGGTTGGCGGGTGGTACTGGTTTCTCTGTTTATCGGAACCCGGGCAGCTAACCTATATGAATCCAGACTTTAACTCCTGTGATTTAATCAGCGGTGTTCCTGAACAGAAATCCTCCGCAATTTTTGTCTATCCGAATCCCGCCCATGCCCGGCTGAAATTCGAACTTCCTGGAACAATATTTCTCCAATCTATACACCTAACAGATATTTCAGGTCTATTTTCCAGGGAATATTCCCCGGGAAGTTCCTCCATTGACCTCAGTGGCCTGCCATCGGGCATTTATCTGCTGAAGCTGGCCTGGGCAAGTGGAGAAACCACCCGGAAAATAATCGTCTATTAAAAACCGGTTTACACCGATAATGCTGAATTCCTTCTTCTCACGATATAAAAGACGCCGATACCCATCAGGGCAACCACCAGGAATATAAGGCCCCATTCAGAAACCGTGGGGATTTGTTGTGGAGCATTGCCGAGCACATCGTTCCAAGTTGTAGCCACCCTGATCCCATCGATGGTGAGATTTTGAGTATTGATAAACTGGCGCAAAGCCACTGATCCGGGATTGATATCCGCCTGGGTTATATCGGTGAGCGGCCCAATGGTAGGTATAGCTGGTTCTACAACAGGCAATGGTCCGTCAAATACAAAAAGGCTCACTTTATCATTGATCGTGCCAGGCACAATTTCATATTTCAGCACCAGAAGGTAGGTTGTACCAGGTGTAAAGGTAGCAGCTGCATAGGTGGCTGCGTTACTACCAACGCCCAGGCCAAAATGGTTGGTCGTATTCATGTATACTCTTCCCCTGAAGGTAGTGTTGATAGGGTTTACACTGAAGTGATAAAAATAACCGAGTGCCGAAGTGGTAACATTCACCATGAACGAGGAGTAAACAACACCTGACGTCTGGGTTGTGAAGGTCTTGTTATCGTCTTCACCGTTGTTATCAACGAGCGCGGCATTGCCAATGCCTGAATCTATATAACCCGGAAAGGTGAGTCCGGAAGCAGCCACAGTAATAGCCTGTGTGCCAGCGCCTGAATGAGAAGCCCAACCATGAGCGGTGATCAGGTCGCCGGCGGGATAGGCAAAGTTTTCATCTAAAAGCGCCTGACCCAGGCTGATGCTCTGAAATCCCAGCAGGATGACCGTCATGAAAATTGCAAAAAAGTTAATTTTTTTCATAGGAAAAAGTTTAAGTGGTTATGGTTATTTAGTTCATCTGTAGATTATTACAAGATGACACAGTGAATTAGCCTCGTTAAATTTAATGCAACCCCCAGATCAAAATCATTGATACTTAGGCATTATCCAAACAAAAATAAGATAAGCAGCGGAATTTGCTGCATAAATTACACGTGATGGGGTTATTGATATTTTGACCCATTATAAATTGGAGGTTGATATTGTGTTCTCCTATTCAGATTTACGATTGGACGATTTACGATTGCAGATTAGATTGATGGATTGTAGAGTTACGATTAGCAACTATCAATCGTAAATCAAAAAATTCAATCGTAAATCGTAAATCGTCCAATCTAAAATCCTTACATATTAATACTGGAAAAACGAGTAATTTATTAAATTTGATCGTATATTAGTCGTTGCTAATGAAAAGTATAAGGGAATAATTATGCTGAATTCACAAACGGCTTCACTAAAACTTAAACTTATGAAAAAAAAGATCTTTTCTGCTATGACAGCATTTGTTGTAGCCGGTTTATTATCGGGGGCATATGGACAATCTGCCGGAGGCGGAATTCCCGTGAAGACTTTTAAAACCAAAACCGGTAAAACCTTCAGTGTGCAGGAATCCCATCCCCAGGGGCAAAGCCTGAGCGACATCAGCGTAACACTTTCAGGCGTTCCCAAAGCCGATCTCAAATTCAAAGACGCAGAGCCCGTGAATAAAGTACTGATGGGTGATCTTGATGGTAATGGCTTTGATGAACTTTACATCACAACCGTTTCAGCAGGATCTGGAAGTTACGGAAACATCCTCGGTATTGCCTCAAATAAGGACAAGTCCCTGCTACAGATTTTAGTTCCTCCGGTGGAGGAAAACGATATGAAACCGGGAGGAAATTTCGAGGGTTACGAAGGGCATGATACCTTCGCGATCGAAGGGAACACACTTATCCGAAGTTTTCCGGTGAAGGGACACAAGAGCGCTACCCGTAAAGTATCCTATCTTTTGAAGGCCGGGGAGGCGGGGTTTGTTTTGTTTGTAAAATCATCAAGCGTGAAATGATTGTTCCCGGAGGGGAAGTTCAAAGGTATGAACAGTTAACCTAATCCCCTTACTGGCAAAAATTATTTGATTCATCACAATCTTTACAACGAGTAATAATTTTCGTGTGGTTCGTGTAAATTCAGTCATGTGCCCTGAAAGTGCATCACCAATTACCATGGGCGAAGCTCGTGGTAATTGATATTTAACAGACTGAATTCAGGTTAGTCTGTTCAAATCTTTTTATGGTGTTAAATTGTCTCTGTTACTCTAATATTTCGTATTATTTGCCATATACAATATTGACAAAGCTGATTTTTTACTGAAAACAAACTGAAGGTGAATACAGTGATTATGCAAGAGATAATGAAGTGATTTTTTGCTAGTAGATCATAAAAGCAAACGCAGGGTTTCTTCCATTGAAACCCTGCGTTTGCTTTTTACAAAATGAAGTTGTCAGATTCTTCAGGCGAAGGCTGATCAAGGATAACGTTTTTTGAGGCTGTCCCGTAATGATGAGACAGCCTCATCTTTTCGTTACCTGGTTTTTACAAGTTTAAAGGTTTCCATATGTTCATTGGCAAATACCTTAACGATATAGAGTCCCGGGGGAAGGTCTGAGAACCAGAATTCGTGCTTCTTCTCTCCTATCAGTTCCTGGTTGATCAATCTTTCCCCTCTCATACCATAAACTTCAACCTTCACTATCTCGTATGCTATTCCGCCCTTTTGCTCCAGGGTAAAGTTCCCGCTTGTGGGATTCGGATAGATCGTGAAGAAAGTTTGCTCCGGAATTATGGGATTCTCCCCTTCCCCGGCAATAACAGTTACCATAGACGGTGCTTGTCCGCAGTATTGGTTATTGGTTGTAATGTAGCCACGCATATACCCCCCTGCATGTACAGAAGTTCCAGGCAGATAACGGATATTCTGTCCCGCAATCATGGTTGCACTGCCACCATTATTTACAGTAAAGGATGTCCCATTGCCCGCGATGGTGAGTGTTTGGGTTGCGTTGTAACAATTGGTTTGTCCGTTAAGGACTTCCCCTGTTATGGTAACTGCTACAGGAACTCCGGTTACATCCATAGTGACAGCATTTGATGAAGCAGGGTTACCTGAGACACAAGATGCGTTTGAGGTAAGCACACAAGTTACAATGTCGCCATTGGCCGGATTATATGTATAAATATTGCTGGCAGCATTTGACCCAACATTATACCCGTTCACTTTCCATTGATACAATGGGGAAGATCCACCATTCACAGGGGTGGCTGTGAATGTCACGGCAGTGCCGGTTGAAACCGGGTTTGCCGAAGGAACAACTGATACACTTACAGGTAACTGAGCCTGAAGGATGATCTCCACACAATTATCCATGGTATTGATACAATGGGTTGTTACATTTTCAGCAATAACATAGTAACTACCGATGGCCGTTTGCGGACCAAAGAAGATGGGGCCTCCTGTGCCTGGAATGATACTGCTCATGCACACAACGCCTTTCCACAGGGTATAGTTAACACCTGTTTGTGAGCCACTGATGCCTAAAATCAGTCCTGGACCACCCGGGCAATAATATCCACTTCCGGTACCTACGAACAAGGAAGGCAATGGATTTACGGTGGCCTTAACCGGTTTTATATCATAACATCCCGATGCAGTTGTAGCCTTGATGTAGTAGGTGCCCGCAGAGGCCGCTGTGTAATTTATCATCGGTATCAAGGCACCTGCATCCATCCAATAGGTTAAAAGTCCACCCTCAAGGGTGCTACCTGCTGTGACAGAGGGGTCAGACAGATTAACTTTATTTGGAGAACAAACTGCCGCGGGGTTCGTGATAACCAGTACAGGTTTTGGATTAACCAATACATGAACACTGTGTGAATTGGTACAACCAGTCGCTGTTACGGTCTCTGTTAAGTAGTAGAAAGTGGCAGTTTGCGGATAAACAGCCGGATTAGCAACTGTAGATATGAATCCTGCAGGTATTGATGTCCAGCTATAGGTATTACCGGCAACAGCAGCTGCGCCAATTGTAGTTCCGTCACTTAAGCAAATAGTCCTGTCAGCACCAGCTGTTGCAAGTGGCAACGGATTAACTGTGACCACCACGCTATGGGTATTGGTACATCCGGTGGCCGTGACGGTCTCTGTTAATGTATAGGTGGTAGTTGTCAAAGGCGTCACGTAAGGATTGGCGGTTGTTGAGTTAAATCCTGCAGGAACGGAGGTCCAGATGTAGATATTGCCCTGAACAGGCGCGTCACCAAGCTGGGTGGTCTGGTTCATACATATTCCCCTGTTTGATCCCGCTGCAGCAATTGGCAATGGGTTCACTGTTACCGTTACAGGCTTGATATCGTAACATCCGGGGAAGGTTGTCGCTTTAATGTAATAAACACCCATTCCTGCAGCTGTATAAGTAATCATCGGGATCGTAGCACCTGCATCCATCCAATAGCTGAGTACGCCTCCATAAAGGATGCTGCCACTTGTAATGGAAGGATCAGAAATGTTAACCGTATTGGGGGCACAAACAGCAGCCGGGTTCGTGATGACCAGCACCGGAAGTGGGTTGATTCCAACAGTGGCAACTGCTGTTTCCTTGCAGCCATGAGCATCAGTTACGGTTACCGTATAGGTGCCGGCAGCCAGACCAACCGCTGTAGCGGTAGTTTGTCCATCGCTCCACAGGTAAGAATAGGCCGGAGTACCATTGGTGACACTTACTGACAGGATTCCATCGCTGAATCCATTGCACTTCACATTTGACACAAGATAGGCAGTCGCCACCGGATTCGGATAGAAATTAAGAACCATGGCGTCACTTGAGTTCTGACAAGGTGAATTAGCGATAAGACTCATTGTCAGGATAACACTGCCACTATTTATATCTCCAACACTCGGAGTATACACCGGATGAAGGATATTGCAGTTGTTAAACGCGCCAGTACCGGAAGTCGTCCAGATTATGTTTCCATAATACATTGCTGATGTACCACTTAACACATATTCTGTTCCCTTGCATATCATGTCATCCGGTCCTGCATTGGCCACCGGAATACGGCTTATGCAAAGTTTCATCGTATCTGTCACCTCTTCACATGGAGAATTGCCCATCAGATGAAGTACCAGGGAAATACAACCTGCGTTAACATCAGCCTGGCTTGGAATATAGACCGGGTTCAGGATGTAATTATTACTGAACAATCCTGTTCCGGTTGTTTCCCAGTAGAAAGATGTATAGTTTGAAGCAGTTGCATTGCAGATAAAACTGGTTGAGGTCTCACAAATGGTCGCATCCTGACCTGCATTGGCTAAAGGAATTGGAACGATACTAAGCACCATCGCATCCGATGAATTCACACACGGACTTGCCGAGGTTCCCGTCAGGGTCAGAGTCACTGTTCCGGCGGTGATATCAGCTGCACCTGGCGTATAGATCGGGTGCAGGGTCTCAAAGTTGCTGAACGTTCCTGTACCTGATGTGCTCCAGGTTAAGCCGGTGGTATAAACCGCTGTCGGGGTGCTTAATGCGTAGGTTCCGGTTTCACAGATTGTGGCATCGGTGCCTGCACTTACAATGGCCTGGCGTTTAATGTTCAGTACCATCGCATCGGAGGAACCAGCACACGGGGATGCTGAGCCGGCAACCAATGTAAGAAGAACATTGCCTGCGGCGATGTCTTCTGCGCCCGGTGTATAGGTTGGGTTCAGATCCATTGCATTGGTAAACGAGCCTGTTCCGCTGGTGGTCCACAGGTAACCGGTTGCATACTGAGCAGTGGCGCCTGAAATAGTATAAGTACCTGCTGTTTCGCAGATGGTTGCATCTGCGCCTGCATCTGCTGTTGACTGCGGGGTGATGCTAAGGACCATCACATCCGATGAATTCACACACGGATTTGCTGAGGTTCCCGTCAGGGTCAGGGTCACTGTTCCGGCGGTGATATCTGCTGCACCTGGCGTATAGACCGGGTGCAGTATTTCAAAGTTGCTGAACGTGCCTGTACCGCTGGTGGTCCAGGTTACACTTGAGGTGTAAATTGAAGTTGAGGTGCTCAGCGTATAGGAACCTGCCTGGCATATTGTTGCATCGGTGCCTGCACTTACAATGGCCTGGCGTTTAATGTTCAGTACCATCGCATCGGTGGAACTTACACAAGGGCTTGCTGACGTTGCCGTCAGGGTCAGGGTCACTGCTCCTATGGTGATGTCGGCTGCTCCTGGGGTATAGACCGGGTTCAGAACTGTTTCATCGGCAAACGTGCCTGTTCCGCTGGTGGTCCACAGGTAACCGGCTGCATACTGAGCACTGGCGCCTGAGATAGTATAAGTACCTGCTGTTTCGCAGATCGTTGCATCAGATCCTGCATCTACCGTTGACTGCGGAGTGATCGTTAAAACCATCGCATCACTGGTGTTGCTGCAGGAAGTATTGCCGGTTACATTCAGGGTCAGAATGACTGATCCTGCCGTGATATCGGCTGCACTTGGAGTATAAACCGGAGTTAAGGTTGTAGGCGTATTGCTGAACGTGCCTGTACCGCTGGTGGTCCATAAGTATGATGCATAGTTGGTTGCCGTTCCTGATAAAGTGTAGGAACCTGCAGTCTCGCAGATCGTCGCATCAACACCGGCACTTGCCGTGGCTGAACCGTTGATCGTAATGGTCATTGTGCTTACTGCATTGCTGCATCCACTGGCTGCAACAGCCGTCAGGGTCAGTGTGACAACACCAGTTTCACCTGAGCCCGGGGTATAAATCGGAGTAAGCGTTGAAGATGCTGACAGTGATCCGGTACCGTTCTCGGTCCATGCAAGTGAAGTATAGTTAATTGCTGTGGCAGTGCTTACCGTATAAGTTGATCCCTGGCAAACCGTGGCATCCACTCCTGCATCTGCAAGCGCCTGGCGATGGATTGTCAGCGTCATCTTGTCTGTAGCATTGATACACGGTGAAGCTGAGTTGCCAGTCAGGGTCAGGATTACTGTGCCTGCGCTGATATCGGCTGCACTTGGAGTATAGACGGGGTGCAATTCTTCGAAGTTGCTGAAGGTACCTGTTCCGTTGGTCGTCCAGGTTACACTTGAGGTGTAGCTTGATGTTGACGTGCTCAGCGTATAGGTTCCTGTTTCGCAGATTGTAGAATTGATTCCTGCGTCAACAATAGCCTGACGGCTGATGTTCAGGATCATTGCATCCGTCGCACTTACGCACGGGCTGGGCGAGGTGGCTGTCAGGGTCAGGGTGACTGATCCGGCACTGATATCGGCTGAACTCGGTGTATAAACAGGGTGCAGGATCGTTGAGCTTACAAACGTACCCGTTCCGCTGGTTACCCAGCTGTAAGATCCGGCATTTGACGCTGTTGAGCCGCTGATCGTATAAGTACCTGCTGTTTCACAGATCGTTGCATCCGGGCCTGCATCTCCCGTTGACTGCGGGGTGATGCTCAGTACCATTGCATCCGTTGAATTGGCACAAGGACTGGCTGAGGTTCCCGTCAAAGTCAGGGTCACTGTTCCGGCGGTAATGTCGGCAGCACTTGGCGTATAAACCGGATGCAGTGTCTCAAAGTTGCTGAAGGTCCCTGTACCTGATGTGGTCCAGGCTACATTTAAGGTGTAGATTGAAGTTGACGTGCTCAGCATATAGGAGCCTGCCTGGCATATCGTTGCATCGGTGCCTGCACTTACAATGGCCTGGCGTTTAATGTTCAGAACCATCGCATCGGTGGAACTTGCACAAGGACTGGCTGACGTTGCCGTCAGGGTCAGTGTCACTGCTCCTGAAGTGATATCAGCTGCTCCTGGTGTATAGACCGGGTTCAGAACCGTTGCATCGGCAAATGTGCCTGATCCGCTGGTTGTCCACAGGTAAGTTACTGCATGCCGGGCCGTAGCGCCAGCAATGGTATAAGTACCTGCGGTTTCGCAAATCGTGGCATCAGCACCTGCATCTGCAACCGCCTGGCGCTTGATCGTCAGGGTCATTGCATCACTGGTATTGCTGCATGGTGAGAAGCCAGTTACATTCAGCGTCAGGATTACTGTGCCTGCCGTGATATCGGCTAAACTCGGCGTATAGACCGGTGTTAAAGTTGTCGGCGTATTGCTGAACGTTCCTGTACCACTAGTAGTCCACAGGTATGATGAATAGTTGGTTGCCGTTCCTGCCAACGTGTAGGAAGCAGTGGTCTCACAGATCGTGGCGTCAGGTCCGGCACTGGCCGTGGCTGATCCGTTGATTGTGATAGTCATGGTGGAAACAGACGCCACTAAACAGCCTGTTTTAGGACTTGCGGTTAGCGTCAGAACGACGACCCCGGTTTCTCCTGTCAACGGTGTGTAGGTCGGTGTGAGCGTTGAAGCATTGCTCAATGAACCTGGGCCGTTTTCTGTCCAGTGAATGGTCTGGTAGTTGCTGGCCGTGGCTCCACTGATCGTATGGGCTGTCGCCTGGCAAACCGTAACATTGGATCCTGCATTGGCAATTGGGGCCTTGTTGATATTCAGCGTCATGGAACTTGTGACATTGCCGCAAGGCAGGTTGCCATAAGAAGTCAGTGTTAAAATCACGCTGCCGGCATTTATATCTGCCTCGCCTGGTGTATAAACAGGATGGATTGCTTCAGGATTATTGAAAGTTCCTGTGCCCGATGTGGTCCAAAGCAGTGAACTGCTATTGGTCACGGTCGCCAAACTAAGAGAATAATCCATTGTTTCACATATGGTTGCACTTGCAACACCAATGTTAGCTGTCGGTGAAGTCTTGATTGTAAGAACCATTGAACTCACTGCATTGATACATCCTGGTGCAGCACTTGCAGTAATGGTCAATGTGACTGCTCCAGCATTAATATCTGCTAAACTTGGCATGTAATTCGGATGAAGGGCAGTGGCATCAGTAAATGTTCCAGTACCTGAACTGGTCCATAACAGACTGACCTGATACATTGAAGTTGATCCGGTTAAAGTATAGTACGGTGCAGTCATTGCGCAAATGGTAACATCAGAACCCGCATATACAATGGGTTGACGATGAATAATCAAAGTCATCGCATCCGTGGAATTTATACACGGACTTGCTGAGGTTCCCGTCAAAGTCAGGGTCACTGTTCCGGCGGTTATATCGGCTGCTCCAGGCGTATAGACCGGGTGTAGGGTCTCAAAGTTGCTGAACGTGCCAGTGCCTGAGGTGGTCCAGGTTAAACTGTTGGTATAAACCGCGGTCGGAGTGCTCAGGGTGTAGGTTCCGGTTTCACAGATCGTGGCATCGGTGCCTGCACTTACAATAGCCTGGCGTTTAATGTTCAAAACCATCGCATCTGTGGAACTTACACAAGGACTGGCTGACGTTGCTGTCAGGGTCAGGGTCACTGATCCGGCGGTGATGTCGGCTGTACTTGGGGTATAGACAGGGTTCAGAACCGTTGCACTGGCAAACGTTCCTGATCCGCTGGTGGTCCACAGGTAAGTTACTGCATGCTGGGCAGTGGCTGCTGAAATGGTATAAGTGCCTGCTGTTTCACAGATCGTTGCATCGGTGCCTGCACTTACAATGGCCTGGCGCTTGATCGTCAGGGTCATCGCATCACTGGTGTTGCTGCATGGCGTGTTGCCAGTTACATTCAGCGTAAGGATCACTGATCCTGATGTGATATCGGCTGTACTTGGCGTATAAACCGGCGTCAGCGTTGTTGACGTGTTGCTGAACACTCCGGTACCATTGGTGGTCCACAGGTAGGATGCATAGTTAGTGGCCGAGCCTGTTAAGGTGTAGGAAGCTGCGGTCTCACAGATCGTGGCGTCAGATCCGGCACTAGCCGTGGCTGATCCGTTGATCGTGATGGTCATCGTGCTCACTGCTGCCGTACATCCACTGGCTGCGCTGGCCGTCAGGGTCATCGTAACCGTGCCGGTTTGAAGTGCTGTCGGGGTGTAGGTCGGGCTCAGTGTTGTTTCTCCGGTAAGTTCTCCTGCGCCGGTAGCTGTCCAGAGCAGCGAGGTGTAGCTGCTTGCACTGGCAGTGATTACCGTGTAGGATGTACCCTGGCAGATTGTGGCATCAATGCCTGCATCTGCTATAGGCTGACCGTGGATGGTCAGTACCATCGCATCCGTTGAATTGACACATGGTGAGGCTGACGTTCCTGTCAAAGTCAGGGTCACTGTTCCAGCCGTAATGTCGGCTGCACTTGGTGTATAGACCGGGTGAAGTGTCTCAAAGTTGCTGAACGTGCCTGTTCCTGAGGTGGTCCAGGTTAAGCTGGTGGTATAAACAGCTGTCGGGGTGCTCAGTTCATAGGTGCCTGTTTCACAGATCGTCGCATCGGTGCCTGCACTTACAATGGCCTGGCGTTTAATGTTCAGAACCATCGCATCGGTTGAATTGACACAAGGACTTGCTGACGTTGCTGTCAGGGTCAGGGTTACTGATCCGGCGGTGATGTCGGCTGTACTTGGCGTATAGACAGGGTTCAGAACCGTTGCACTGGCAAACGTTCCTGATCCGCTGGTGG